>CAZLSP010000012.1:0-114885 GCA_964562145.1 uncultured Anaerolinea sp.
GCATGTATTAAGCACGCCGCCAGCGTTCATCCTGAGCCAGGATCAAACTCTCCGCAAAAAATATCACTCTTTCGAGTGTAAGTTACGGATATAAAGAACGACAGGGTCTGTCGTATTTCCTATCACTTTTCAGTTGTTAAGGTACTGTCAACCAAGCGGGCGGGTATTCTACCCGTATGTGGTCGGCCTGTCAAGGCTCACCGAGAGACAAATTTACCGATGCTTTACTTGCTACACCGGCGCGTCAGACTGCGAGACAAAAGCCTTGCGTCTCTGACGGAGACGTCTCTTTAGGTTGTAAATGATTTGTCGGGATTGACGAAATCTGTCTTGCTGACTGGCTTGTCTATTATATTCAAGCCGGTTTTTTTGTCAAGGGTTTTGCCAGACCAATTTGCAATCTTTTTGAAACTTTTTTGTCTGACAACTCTCTTGTTTTTCGCCCCGTTTTTTGGGGCGAGAGCGAATTATATGCATTCGCTGTTTTCTGTCAAGGGCTTTTTTCAACCAATTTGCGAATTCGTTCACAAGCTCGCTTTGTTTGTTGCCGTTCATGACAGCGAAGCGGTATTATATGCATCCGGTAAAAAGAGTCAAGGAGATTCGAGGGGAATTTTGACTTTTTAAGGTTAAAGATTCGCTTTCTTTAAGAAAAAAGGGCTTTTTCTTGTTCTATCAGCCGAATCGCTGCCCCAACCCCATCTTCTGAGTGAATTAAGCGCCCAATTGCCTGTGCCGCTGCCAATACTGCGGGGAGCTCGGCTTGAGCCAGGGCCGCTAAAAATCGTTCCACTGTCAACTTTTGCACTGGGATGGGACGCGGACCCGCCCCCAGGGTGTGTACCCTATGGCCCCAAAAGGGCTGATCTGCGGCATGAGGGACAACCAGGTTTGGGATTCCGGCGCGTAAGCCAGCCGCAGTTGTGCCAGCCCCGCCGTGATGAACCACGATTTTGCAGCGCGGGAATAGCCAAGAATGCGGGATCGATTCGCTATAGAAGATGTTTTCGGGGGCAGAATCAGGCTGCCAGCCACCCCACCCCGTCAGGATGATTGCCCGTTGGTGAGTGCGCGCAAAGGCCTCAAGGAGGAGGCGCCCAATTCGTTCGGCTTCACGATGAACCATACTGCCAAATGAAACACAAACCGGGGGTGTACCTGCTTGCAAAAACCGGAGCAGTTCCCCTGTGGGTTGGTAATCATCCTCGTCGAGGAAGAAATAACCGGTCAGGTGAACAGGCTGGGGCCAGTCGGCGGAGGGCGGGATCACGCTGGGGCTAATGGCATACAGCAGCGGCGTGGGGTGTTTTTCGCTAAAGGGCCAGCGCAAGGTACGGGGAAAGGCAGCAGGCATGCGGCGCTGAATCCCTCTAAATCCGCTATTCCCACCCCACCAAAAAACCTGGCTGGCAAACCAGTGGGAAAAATAGTTGCCCACCCGGCCTAAAGGCGGGAAAGCGACATTGGGATAATCGCCGGTGGGGGCAAAAGTGGGGAAGGTTTGAATGGAGATGTCGGGGATTTGGAGGCGGCGGGCCAGGGTGTGACCGCCAGTGGTGAAGAGAAAAGAGTGAATCAATAGGTCTGCACCTGTGGCTGCCTGGATCATCTGGTCGACAACCTGGGGCGCAATTGTGAGCAAATAGTCGCGCATGGACGAAATCATGCGGTAAACGTTGCTCCCGGCATGGTTGATGAGGGCGCTAATTTCGGCCGGGTCTCCGGCGAACGGCGCAAAAGGTATCGCATGCTGCTCGATAAAACCTTCGAAGCGCTGCGGAGCAGCCAGGCAAACCTGATGGCCCGCCTTTTGCAATCCTTTGGAAAGCGCCAAAAAGGGCTGGACGTCACCCCGTGAGCCATAAGAGAGGATGGTTATCTTCATAAAATCCTTTATCGGGTTGCGCGCTACTATTAAGTAGCTTAATTATGCCAGAAATTCTTTGCTATACTATTGGAGAGACTTTTGCAGGAGTGCCGCCATGCCAAGCCAGAATACGCCTTATCTTAAAGACCAGTTAGGCAAAGAACACTTTCTCGAAAATGCTATTACCCGCATGGGGCGGGCAGTGGAGAACGAGATTGTTATTGTGAGCAAACGCGCATCGCGCGAGCATGCCCACATCCGCCGGGAGGGGCGCAAAACGTTTTTGGAGGATATGGACAGCACCAACGGCACGTTTTTGAACGATGAACGCGTAATGGGCAGCCGGCAACTACGCGATGGCGATAAAGTGGCGATTGGCGAGGTGGAGTTTACCTTTTGCGACCCAGATACAACCACCCGTGAAACACCGTTCCCTGAGTTGGATGTCAACCTGGCGGCCGGGGAAGTGCGCCTGAACCGCCGCCTGGTACAGCTTTCGCCGAAAGAATTTGCGCTGCTGGCACATCTTTATGAAAATCGGGGCAAAGTCTGCTCGAAGGATGAAATTGGCCGCGCAGTATGGTCTGAATATGAATCGGGGATTTTTGACTACCAGATTGAAAACCTGGTGCGGCGTTTGCGCACAAAAATTGAGATTGATCCTAATGACCCGCTGTTATTGCTGACGATTCGCGGGCTGGGATATAAGCTAATGACCCAATAAGAGCGAGATAATATCTCGCTCTTTACTCTTCCATAGCCTGCTGTTAGCCAACCGATAGGAAGAAAATTGAGGTGGGTGATAACATTTGGGCAGATTGAAACAGAAAGTTCGGAGCAATAACGTGTCACCGCAAACTCTCGAAGGCCAAACTCTCGGAAAATATCGTGTGCTCGAAGCGCTGGGGCGCGGCGGCATGGCCCAGGTTTACAAAGCCTACCATCCGCAACTCGACCGCCATGTAGCAGTAAAAGTTCTGCGCTCAGACCTGGTGGAGCATGATGAATTCCTGGCACGCTTCAAACGCGAAGCCCACGCAGTTTCTGGCCTGCGCCATCCCAACATCGTGCAGGTGTTTGACTTTGACGTGCAAGATGAAATGTACTATATGGTGATGGAGTTGCTAGAGGGTGATACTTTACGCGCCCGGCTGAACAATTTCCGCATCCAGGGCGAACGAATGCCCATCCCCGAAATCTTGCGCATTGTTAGCGAGGTGCTCGGCGGGCTGGGATACGCTCACAAAGAAGGCATCATTCACCGCGACATCAAGCCCGCCAATATCATGTTGACCCGGCGTGGGCAGGCTGTACTCACCGACTTTGGCATTGCGCAGATTGTTGGCAGCACGCAATACACCGTCTCGGGCGCGCTGATGGGCACGCTGAACTACATGGCTCCCGAGCAAGGCTTCAAGGGGACTTGCGACGAGCGCAGTGACATCTACTCGCTTGGCATTGTCTTCTACGAGATGCTCACCGGCTACACCCCCTTCGATGCCGATACGCCGCTGGCGATTTTGATGAAGCACCTGAACGACCCGCTGCCGCTCCCCAGCCAGGTGGACCCGAAAATCCCCCGCGACCTGGAGCAGATTATCTTGAAGGCGCTGGCTAAGGACCCCAACGATCGCTTCCAGAGCGCGGCCGAGATGCTTACAGCCATCCAGCGTATTCTAGATGGCAACCTTTCAGAAGACCCGCGGCCGGTTGTGCCGCCGCCCGGCGGGATTTCCCCGCAGGCAGTCTTCTCTGGCCCGGCCCGCCGACAGATTACCGACCCTGGCTTTGCCGATGGGGATACCGATCGGGATATTCCGCGCCCGCGCATGACCGAAATGGGCAACCCGGCCACTTATATTGGGCCGCTTAAGCGCTTTATCCCACGCCCCATTAGCAGTACCACCGCCGTGTTCATCAGCCTGGCTTTATTCACGGGCGTCAACCTGCTGGCCGCCATGCTCAGTACCCTGACCCAGGTTAATGTCTTTGCCTATGGTTGGGCCTTCGAAATCTTCCTGGTTTCAGCCCTGCTGGCTTTCATTGGCTGGGGAACGCAAACCCCCTGGATGTTGTTGCCCAGCATCATCGTCTTCAGCAATGCCTTTTTGCTGGCTTACACGGCCCTCACCGGCCGCTGGGGCGACTGGGCCTTCCTGTGGATGTTTGAGCCGCTGATTGTAGGGTTCGCCATCTACCTGCCGCGCCAGTTGGCGCTGCGCCCGGGCTACGAAACTCGCGCCTGGGGACGCCTGGGAGGGGCGCTGCTGTCCATCCTGGCGGTACTGATGGCCTGCCTGACCTGTTCCATCTCCGTTATCGCTTCTCTGTTCCGCTAAATCTTCAACCGACAACGTTTTTTCCCTGTCCGCAGGCGCATACCTGGCGGCCTGGTTCAACGCACCTGTTACTCAATACCAATTCGGAGGTCAAAATGAAACCTGAAAGCTTTTTCTCTATCGTGTTTGGAGCTGGCCTGATTGCGGTTGGCATCCTCAGCCTGTTTGGGAATATGTTCCTGCAACTCGAAGCCTGGCGGCTGTGGCCGATCATCGTCATCGTCATCGGCATTGTCCTGACAGCCCCCGGTCTGTTTGGGCTTGCCCGGCGCGGATTTGGCGCTTTCTTCATCCCCGGCGTTCCCGTGCTGGTTACAGGCGGCATCCTGCTTTTTGCCAGCATCTTCCATCGTTGGGATGTTTGGTCGGTAGCCTGGCCGTTGGAAGTGTTGGCCGTAGCCCTCGGCCTGGGGCTGGCTGCCATCTTTATGCGCGTCGCGGGGCTGGCCATCCCGGCCATCATCATCGGCGTCAACGGGCTCGTGCTGGCGTTCTGCAACCTGACCGGGTTGTGGGGAGCATGGGCGCTGGTCTGGCCGGTGGAACTGGTTGCTGTGGGATTGGGGCTGCTGGTGGTAGGTTTCGCCAACCGCTCTTCGGGTGCTATTTTCGCCGCTGTCCTCCTGTTCAGCCTGGCCGGGGTGGGCTTCTTCATTACATCTTTCTTTAGCCTGTTCAACCTGAGCATCCTGCGCTTTGCCGCCCCGGCCATGCTCATCTTTACCGGGATCTTGCTCGCCGCGCTGGCCTTTGTGCGCCGCGACAAACCCACAATTGCATCCTAAAACGCCTGTTTATTTGAAAGGAAACCTGTCATGAACCGTTTATTACTCCCGTTGGTCTCTACAATGGCGCTCCTGTTGAACGCCTGCGGATTGAACTTTGTCACCGGGTCGGGAAATATCATCCGTGAAAGCCGCTCTGTAGTCGATTTTGACCGGGTTGAGCTCTCCGTTCCGGGTCGGATGGTGCTGACCCAGGGCGACAGCGAAGCCCTCGAAATCAGCGCAGACGATAACCTGATGCCTTACATCCTTACAAAAGTGGAAGGCGGCGTCCTCAGCATTTATGTCGCCGAGCCGCTGACCAACCTGATGCCGTCTAAAGAGATTGTTTACACCCTTAATGTTAAGAACCTGAGCGCATTAACGGTCAATGGTTCGGCCGCAATCGAAGCAAAACAGGTGCATAGCGCCACCCTGGTGCTCAATATCAACGGCTCTGGCGATATCTCCCTGGCCGACGTGACCGCCAAAAACCTGGATGCGACCATCAACGGCTCGGGAACCTTCAACTTTGGCACGCTACGGGTGGACAATGCCCGTTTGGATGTCTTCGGCTCCGGGGATGTTGTGGCTCGTTCGGTTGAAGCGCGGCAGATTTCCAGCCAGATTAACGGCTCGGGAAAGGTCACGCTCAACGGGAAAACCATCCAGCAAACCCTGACAATTACCGGGGCCGGGGATATGCAAGCCGCCCAACTGGAAAGCGAGACCGCCAGGGTCAGCATCAACGGCTCGGGAAACATCCAGGTCTGGGTGACCGAAAAGCTCGAGGCCAGCATCTTGGGCAGCGGCGAGATTGGCTACCGGGGCAGGCCAAGCGTCGTTCAGAGCATTGCCGGGTCAGGCAACATCTGGCAAACGGAAAACTAATGAAAAAACTCCCGCGTACTGCGGGAGTTTTTTGTGCAAACATTGGATTAATAACCCATTCGGGGCGCTGAATTCGTGCTATATTTGCGTTTAATGTAATTTTTTGACCAAGGAGCACTGATGGAATACCGTGAATTAGGCCGCACTGGCTTCAAAGTTTCAACTGTTTCTTTTGGCGCCTGGGCGATTGGCGGCTCCTGGGGCAGCGTAGATGATCAAGAATCCCTGGCCGCCCTGCACCGCTCAATTGACCTGGGCGTCAACTTCATCGACACGGCCGATGTATACGGCGATGGGCGCAGCGAGCGCCTGGTGGCGCAGTTGCGCAAGGAACGCCGTGAAACCATTTACGTTGCCACCAAAGCCGGGCGGCGCCTCAACCCGCATATTGCGGGTGGGTATAACCGCGCCAACCTGACCGCTTTTGTAGAACGCAGCCTGAAAAACCTCGATACAGAAGCCATTGACCTGCTACAACTGCATTGCCCGCCCAGTGAAGTGTATTACATGCCCGAAACCTTTGGCGTGCTCGATGACCTCGTGCAGGCCGGTAAACTGCGCTTTTATGGCGTAAGCGTTGAAAAAGTGGAAGAGGCGCTCAAAGCCATCGAATATCCCAACGTGCAAAGCGTGCAAATCATCTTCAACATCTTCCGCCAGCGCCCGGCCGAATTATTCTTCCAGGAAGCTATACGCCGCAAGGTCGGCATCCTGGCGCGCGTGCCGCTGGCCAGCGGAATGCTAACCGGCAAGCTGACGGCCCAATCCAGCTTTGCCGCCGACGACCACCGCGCATTTAATCGACACGGCGAGGCCTTTGACCGTGGTGAAACTTTCTCCGGTGTCGATTACGAAACCGGCCTGCAGGCGGTTGAAGAACTGCGCGCCCTGCTGCCCGCAGGCTGGAGCATGCCCCAACTGGCCCTGCGCTGGATTTTGATGCACCCTGCCGTCACCTGCACCATCCCTGGCGCCAAAAACCCGGCCCAGGCCGAAGACAACATCAAAGCCGCCGGGCTGCCAGCGCTCGACCCGGCGCTCATGAACAAAATCCAGGCGATTTATGCCGCTCGCATCCGCGAGCTGGTTCATCATTATTGGTAACCCAACTTTCAAGGAACAGACCATGACCCAAAAACCGCTTAACTGGGGATTGCTCTCCACCGCAAAAATCAACCGTGCCCTGATCACCCCACTACGGGCCTCACCCCGCAACCGCCTCGCCGCGGTAGCCAGCCGCTCCCAGGCCTCAGCCGACTCCTATGCGCGCGAATGGAATATTCCCGTAGCGCATGGTTCTTACGAAGCCCTGCTGGCCGACCCCAACATCGACATCATCTACAACCCGCTCCCCAATCACCTGCACGCCGAATGGACCATCAAGGCGCTCGAGGCCGGTAAACACGTATTGTGTGAAAAACCGATTGCGCTCACCCTGTCCGAAGTCGACGCAATGGCGGCGGCTGCGCAGAAAAATAACCGCGTGCTGGCCGAAGCCTTCATGTACCGCCACCATCCGCAGACGCTAAAGGTGCTGGAACTGGTCGAAAACGGCAAAATTGGCCGGTTGCAGCTCATTCGCGGCTCGTTCACCTTCAAAATGACCACCGACATCAACATCCGCCTGAACCCCGAGATGGGCGGCGGCAGCATTTGGGATGTGGGCTGTTACCCCATCAGCTACGCGCGTCTGGTGGCCGGGGCCGAACCGGTTGAAGTTTTTGGTCAACAGGTGACAGGGCAAACCGGAATCGACGACTCATTCTACGGGCAGATGAAATTCTCCAACGGTGTCTATGCCCAGTTTGACAGCGGATTCCGCAGCCCCTATCGCACCCACCTCGAACTGGTCGGGGATGAAGGTACGCTCACCGTCCCCTCGCCTTTCAAACCCGGTCTCGATGAGCATATCCGTCTTTATCGTGGTGGCGACAAAGTAGAAAACATCAAAATCCCGCCCACCGAATTGTATATTGGCGAGGTGGAAGATATGGCCGACTGCATCCTCCATGCAAAAACCCCACGCATGAGCCTGGCCGACAGCCGCGCCAACATTGCCGCCATCCTGGCCCTGCTTCAATCGGCCAAGAGCGGCCAGCCGGTGCGTCTCTAACCCATGCGCCGCGCCACCCTAACCCTGATTGCTGGCGACCTGCTGGCAATTGCCCTGGTAACCATAATCGGATTTGCCACTCACGGCGAAACCGACCTGGCCCTGGTCCCGCGCATGTTCACCACCTTTGGGCCGCTGGTCTTTGGCTGGTTCCTGGTAGCCCCTTTCCTGGGCCTGTTCCAGCCGGAAGTGACCGCCAACCCACGCCAGTTGTGGCGACCGTTCCTGGGCATGGTCCTGGCCGGGCCGCTGGCAGCCCTGCTGCGCGCCCTTTTGCTCAACAGCGTTGTCATTCCCGTTTTTGGTGTAGTCCTGAGCGGCTCTGCCGGGCTTGGCATGCTGCTCTGGCGCACCCTGTGGTGGCGGCTGACTCTAAAGAAATGAAAGGCGAATACCCCTTAAAAGCGGGTAAAATGTGCCCCCGTCTTTTTGGATATCGCTATGATGATTAACGAAGAAAACCCAGTTTACCGACAGGCAGTTCAAGATTTCCGCTCGGCACACCAGCGCGCAGCCATTGAAGAGGTGCTTTCGCGCGTCACCGGGCGTTCTAACGAACTGCTTTCCTATGAAGAAGTAGCCCGCAAGCTAAAACTCCAGGCCCGTTCCGAACGCGGCCGCCACAATATTCCATTAAATGCCATTGTTGGCAGCGTGGGGCGTTACACCGACTTTACCCGCACCTTTATGCCACGCCACAACAGCGACGAAGACCGCTGGGCTAAAGTCAAAGCCGCCATCAATTCTGATACTTCCATGCCGCCCATCGAGGTCTATAAAGTCAGCGATGTTTATTTCGTGCTGGATGGCAATCACCGCGTCTCGGTCGCCCGCCAGGAAGGCTGGCAAACCATTGAAGCGCACGTAATTGAGTTGCAAAGCAACATTGCGCTGACCCCCGATATGAAGCCAGACGATCTGATCGTCAAAGCCGAATATGCCGAATTCCTCGAAGAAACCGATATTTTGAGCATCCGCCCGGGCATCGACTTGAGCACAACCATCCCAGGGCAATACGAATTTTTGCGCGAACACATCCAGGTTCATCGTTATTACATGGGGCTCGACTTCCAGCGTGACATCCCCTACGAGGAGGCCCTCGGCCATTGGTACGATGAAGTCTACCTGCCCATGGTTGAGATTTTCCGCGAGCGCGGCATGCTGCGCTGGTTCCCCGACCGCACCGAAACCGACCTGTACCTGTGGGTTTCGGAACACCGCGCCAGTATCGAAAAAGAATTGGGCTGGTCGATTCGCCCCGAAATTGCCGCCGACCTGGTCGTTCAGGAAAGCGCCGGGGACCTGGAAACTGGCAGCTGGCGACAATCGCGCCTGATGGATCGCTATACCGGCCACTTGTTTGAAGATATCCTCGTTCCAATCAGCGGACAGCACGAGGGCTGGCTGGCGCTGGAGCAAGCCATTATCATCGCGCGTCGCGAAGGCTCGCACCTGCATGGCTTGCACATCGTCTCAACTCCTGAGAAAATTACCGGCAAACGCGCGCTCTCGGTTCAGAAAAAATTCGAAGAGCTGTGCGCCAATGCCGGGCTGCAAGGCACCTTTGCCGTCGAAAGCGGCGAACCTGCCCGCAAGATTATGGAAAGGGCCGTGCTCACCGACCTGGTCGTGATGCGAGTGATCTACCCGCCTTCCGCCGGGCTTTCGGGGCTGGCCTCACCGGTTCGGGCAATCATCTCTCGCTCCCCGCGCCCTATCCTGGCCTTGCCCGATGTCTCCTCGTCGCTGGAACGGGCCGTCCTGGCCTTTGACGGCAGCGCCAAATCGAAGGAGGCCCTGTTCGTAGCCGCCTACCTGGCCGAAGAGTGGCACACCCAGCTGACCGTTTTCACCGCCACCGACGGCACCACCGAAGCCGTTCAGGATTACGCCCGCCAATATCTCGAACTGCACGAGGTCCAGGCCGAATTCGTCACCCAAAAAGGCGGCACTGAGGCCCTAAAAACCGTCGCGATAGAGAGAAACGCCAACCTGGTGCTGATGGGCGGCTATAGCGGAGCCATCCTGAAAGAAATGACCATCGGCAGCTCGGTCAACTACATGCTGCGCGAATCAACCATCCCGGTTCTCATCTGTCGCTAAAGACACCACAAACCATCTGATCCCAACGCCAGGAATCCCAACCTGGCGTTTTTAATTCTGGCGGCTGGTGCTAAAGTACGCTTGCTTTTCCGATTAAATTCACTAAAATGTATGTATTCTGTCTATCGGGAGGTAATATGGCATTCCTGGCTGCACTGTTTTTTGGCTTTGTCCCTATGTTCCTGTTCGCATACATTCTTTATTCCCTGGACCGCTATGAGAAGGAACCTGTTCCGCTGCTGATTGGTGTTTTTGCCTGGGGCATGATTGTGGCCGCGGGCGGCTCATACGTGCTCAACACCCTGTTTGGCATCAGCGTTTTTGCCCTTACCGGCTCCCCCGAACTGAGCGATATTTCCACGGGCTCCATCAGCGCACCGTTTGTAGAGGAAGGTCTCAAGGGTTTGGCCGTCCTGCTGGTCTTCCTGTTCTTTCGCAAAGAATTCGACTCCATCCTGGATGGAATCGTTTACGCCGGTATCGCCGCGCTGGGCTTCGCCGCCACCGAGAATGTGCTCTACATTTGGCGCGGGTATGCTTCGGATGGCTGGAATGGCCTGCTCCTGCTGGTCTTCATCCGCGTCATCCTGGTCGGCTGGCAGCACCCGGTCTATACGGCCTTCACCGGCATTGGCTTTGCCCTGGCGCGTATGAACCGCTCCTGGCTGGTAGGGATTGTGACCATTGTCCTGGGCTGGGGCCTGGCAATGTTCACCCACTCGGTGCATAACACCCTGGCAGCCATCCCCGTCCTGGGTGACCTGACCTGTTTCCTGGGCTCCTTCCTCGACTGGACCGGGGTCTTTTTCATGCTCTTCATCATCCTGGTCGCCAATTGGATGGAAAGCCGCAATATCATCAATCACCTGCGTGAAGAAGTGCAGTTGGGCATCATCAGTGCGGCCCAGTATCGCACAGCGTCATCGGGCCTGATGCAAAGCTTCGCGCGCATGTCAGCGCTGCTGGGCGGAAAATACCGCGCCACCAGTCGCTTCTATCAGGTGATCGGGGAACTGGCCCACAAAAAACAACAACTTGCCAAACTTGGAGATGAAGACGGCAACACAGCCATCATCCAACGCTACCGCGAAGAGCTGGCCCGCCTGGCCCCCAACGTTCAGGCTTAAAACCAAAACCCCAAAGGTCCAAAGCCTTTGGGGTTTGTTTTCGTTATGGTAAAATCCCCTGCGCGCCCTCGTAGCTCAGTGGACAGAGCGTTGGCCTCCGGAGCCAAAGAGCACGGTTCGAGTCCGTGCGAGGGTACAATAAAACCCGTCTTGTAGACGGGTTTTATAATTTAAGTTTGACCGCACTGCCCATGCGAACCGTTTTGCTCTCGCCTTGCGAGCGCAGCGGCAGCACCACATGAAACTGGCTGCCCGGGCAGGCCTGGTCATCGAAACCATCGCTCTCCACCCAAATCCGGCCGCCGTGCGCATCAACGATGCCGCGCGAGAGCGCCAGCCCCAGGCCCACACCCGACCCCTTAAATTTGGTCTTGCCGGTTGAATGGCGGTTAATCAACTCGCCGGGCTGGTAGAACTTGGTAAAGATAACTTCCTGGTAATCTTTATCTACGCCCACGCCGGTATCCGTGACGACAATCTCCACACCGCCCTCGGGCAGGTCACGGTTATTGGCCGGGACTTGTTTGCCCGTGATGGTGATTTTGCCTTTGTTGGGTGTGAATTTGATGGCGTTGATGATCAGGTGATAGAACAGCTTGCGCAGGGTATTGGGATCAGCTTTAATCGAGGGCAACTGCGGCAGGTCCAGGCTGAGTTCCTGCTCACGTTCAGTCACAAATTTCGACAGGTCTTGCGCGGCGGCACGCACCAATTCGGTAATAAAGACATCCTGCTTTTGCAATTCCAGCGAACGCGTGTCCATCTGGGCCACGTCGAACATGGAATCCATCACCTCGTGCAGACGGATGGTGCTTTTGTAGATACCTTTCACCAGCGATTGCATCGTTTCGGGCAAGGCCGGGTCTTCCATCAGCATTTCGGCATAGCCGCGCGCCACCGTCAGCGGGGTACGCAGCTCATGCGAGGCGATGCTGATAAAGTTAGACTTGGTCAGTTCCAGCTTGGCCAGGTCGTGGTTGGCCTTGTCGAGATAAGTGTAGGCTTCACGCACTTGCACATTCAGGCGCTTCAGGTTCTCCACCAGGCGCGCGTTTTCCAGGGCAACACCCGTCTGGCTGGCGATGGTAGCCAGCATATCCAGGTCTTCATCGGTATAGCGCCGGTTGGGCTTGGGCCCCAAAGCCAACAGGCCAATCCAATCGCCTTTGGCGAAAATAGGAGCATAGACATCGAGGCCCAGGCTGCTCATCCACTTGCGCTCGGTCAGGGGCGCTTCCATGAATTGTGGGGCAAAATCGATGTCATATTGCAACAAAGGCTGGCGTTCGTCACGAAAATGATGCACCACCGGGCTGTCTTCGGAGAGACCGCCCCTCGGAGGCTGGCCCGTACCGCTACCGCGCACTGCTGTCAGCCGGAAGATGTTTTTTCCGTCCTCCCCAATTTCAGGGTCGACCAGGAAGAGATAACCTTTTTTGACGTTTAATGCTTCGGTAATCAGTCCCACGGCTACCGTGGCGAGCTTATCCAATTCCAAAATATTGCTGGTTGAAAGCGAATATTCGCGCAGGGTCTGCGATGGGTCGTATTTTTCGACCTTGAACAAGCGATTAAACCCGTTGCGAATGGCCCCAAACATGGGCGCGAAAATAAGCGAGATCACCACCGCCAGCCCGGCCCCGGCAAAAATCGGTTCGTAACCCGGCGTTTGGCCCAATAACGAATCGGCCAGCAGGAACCCGGCGATATAAACCAGCATCGTTAACAACGTGGTGGTGAAATAAATCAGGAATTGCCGCAGGATGTCGCGCGTATCGGGTATGTGGTGACGCAAGACGACATAAGCCATTGTCACCGTTGCGCCCAACCGGAAATAATCCCCATCTAATCCCTGGCGATAATAAATAATGATGTCATTGGCAATCGCCAGCGCCAAAACTGGCAGCCAGAAGATCATGCGATTACGGTGCAAATGCTGGCGGGTTTGCCCCAGCGTGCGCACCAAAAGCCACAACGACCCTGCCGTAAAACCCAGCCAGGCCAGGAAGATGAATAGCAGGTTTTGCAATACGACCAACCCGGCCACCAGCAAAAAACTGCCCAGCATGGCCAGCGGGTTGCGCTCTTGGCCCAGGAAGGTGCGCAGGCCCTGATATAAAATCACCGCCAGAACCAGGGTCGCGTACTGGTCCAGCGGCAAAAGGAGGTTGGAATCGATGCCAGACACCCAGCGGGTCATCGCCAGGAATTGAACCACCAGCACCGATAGCCCCACAAAGGCATACCCTGCCAGCCAGAACGCCGGTGATTCTGCATCTTTCCGCCGGCGCAACGCCATAAAGAGAACGAAGAGATACAGCAGGCCTTCAAGCGCATATAAAGCCAGGATGGGCCAGGTTAAGTTACCCACAAACATCGTTGCATAAGTATACTCGAAATCATTGTACGATTCTTCCCCCATTCGGGTCTGGTTGCGGTATAGTTAAAGGCAAGATTTGACCCCACAAGGAGCCTGCCATGCGGATTTCACTGCCCTTTGAATTCCACGTTTCGCGAAAAGCAAGAGACCTTTACCGCTTTGACGCCTCGCTGTTTTCCACCGATGGACGCGTGGTTCTGGCTGATTTTTCTGCCGCACGCCGCTTTGCCGAGCAAATGTCGGCGGTACGGGCCGCACCTGTCCCGGCCAGCGAGATCAACGCTATGGGGCTGATCGACGAGATCCTGCATATTATCATCCGCCAGTACGAGCTGCAAAACCCCGGGGTGTTGACGCGTGCCTTCGAATGGCTGATGCGCCATATGGGCGTCGAATCTTTTGAGAAAGCGCAACTGCGTTTTATCGACGAATTTCCTCCTGTGGCGGTTTACCAAAACCAGATTTCGGGAACAGATTATCTGAATGGAAGCACGGAAGGCCGCAACCATCGCCAGGTGACGCTTGAAGAAATGCTCATCTTGCACGTCACCAACCTGAACCCGGCTGCATTTGCTTACAAAGAACTTTTCGACGATGAGCCGCTCAAACGCGGCACGTCTTACGAGGCGCTGGTCAGCGGGCTGTCAGATTTCTTTAGCGGCGAACCCGGCTTCGGTGGGAAAGGTTCGCACGAGACCCTCATCAGCGTGTTGCGCGCCCCGGCGCTGGCATCCCCCTATTCGCTGGAAGGCCAGCTCCAGTTCCTGTTGCAAAAATGGGGTGTTATGCTTGGCGAGGCGTTTGTCCAGCGGCTGCTGCGCGCTGTCGATTTTGTCAAAGAAGAGGCTATTCGCGGCAGTTTTGCGGGTGGTTTTGCGGGCGAGGCCCCGGTCATCAGTTTTGGCGGAGCCTATACGGAATATGAACGCTTTAGCCCCGACAAAGACTGGATGCCGCGCTGCATTTTGATTGCCAAGAACTCGTATGTCTGGCTGGAGCAGTTGAGCCGTCAATACCAGCGCGACATCCGCACCCTCGACGCCATCCCGGATGATGAACTGGATAAACTGTCGGCGCGCGGGATTACCGGCCTGTGGCTGATTGGGCTGTGGGAACGCAGCAAGGCCAGCCAGCGCATTAAACAACGCATGGGCGATCACGATGCAGTGGCGTCGGCCTATTCGCTCTATTCTTATGATATTGCCGGGGACCTGGGCGGCTGGGGCGCGCTCGAAAACCTGCGCTGGCGCGCCTGGCAACGAGGGATTCGCCTGTCGGCGGATATGGTTCCCAACCATATGGGCATTGATTCGCAATGGGTCAACGAACACCCCGACTGGTTCCTGTCGTTGCCTTACCCCCCCTACCCGGGATATAGCTTTGAGAGCGAAAACTTATCGGATGATGGGCGTGTGGCGGTCATCCTGGAAGATCATTACTATTCAAAGTCGGATGCAGCGGTGGTCTTCAAGCGCATCGACAAGTGGAATGGCGAGGTGCGCTATGTATATCATGGTAACGACGGCACCTCGATGCCGTGGAACGATACCGCACAACTCGATTATCTCAAGGCCGAGGTGCGTGAGGCGGTAATCCAGACGATTTTGCATGTGGCGCGCAACTTCCCCATCATCCGCTTCGATGCGGCCATGACCCTGGCCAAGAAGCACATCCAGCGCCTGTGGTTCCCCGAACCCGGTTCGGGTGGCGCCATCCCCAGCCGCTCTGAACACGGGATGACCCGCGAGCAGTTTGACGCCGCCATCCCCGAGGAGTTCTGGCGCGAGGTGGTAGACCGGGTGGCCGTGGAAGTTCCGGATACTTTGCTGCTGGCCGAAGCCTTCTGGATGATGGAAGGGTATTTTGTGCGCACTCTGGGCATGCACCGTGTTTATAACTCGGCTTTCATGCACATGATGCGCGATGAAGATAACGCCAAATACCGCTCGGTGATGAAAAATACACTCGAGTTTGACCCGCAAATTATGAAGCGTTATGTCAACTTCATGAACAATCCCGATGAAAAGACCGCCATTGAACAGTTTGGTGATGGCGATAAGTACTTTGGTGTGGCAACAATGATGGCGACCATGCCTGGCCTGCCGATGCTGGGTCACGGACAAATTGAAGGCTACCGCGAAAAGTACGGCATGGAATTCCGCCGCCCCAAATGGGAGGAATGGCCCAACGAAGGCCTGATCCGCGGTCACGAGTGGAAGATTTTCCCGGTCTTGCACAAGCGCTATGTCTTTGCCGAGGTGGATAACTTCCTGCTTTATGATTTCTTTGCGCCGGAAGGCCATGTCAACGAGGATGTCTTTGCGTTTTCAAACGGATTCGCAAGCGGACACGGAACGGAAAAGCGGATATCGGAACGCGGGCTGGTGGTTTATCACAACAAGTATGCCCATGCCAGTGGCTGGGTGAAGAGCTCGGTCGGATACATGGATAAGGCCAGCAGCCAGATGATGCAAAAATCACTGGCTGAAGGGTTGGACCTGCCCAAAAGCGGGTACGCCATTTTCCGCGACTACACCACCCACCAGGAATACATCCGCTCCTGCGCCGAAATATGGGAAAAAGGGATGTTCTTCATCCTGGGCGCATACCAGTGTCACGTTTTCCTGGATTGGCGCTTCGTAGAAGACAGGGATCAGAAATGGAAAGTGGTCTTTGAAACATTGAATGGGGCGGGCGTCGAGTCGATGCAAGCCAAGTTCGATGAGTTGTTCCCACCTGTCAAGGCCGAAGAGCCCAAGGTTGAAGTCAAAAAGAAACGGGTCGCCAAGAAAAAGGCCGCGACAGAAAAAAAGGAAACGGCCAAAACGCCGCGGGTGCGTAAAAAGGCCACACCGGCCGAAATGAAGTAACCGGGAACGGATGTAAGTTGGAAAACTTGCATCCGTTTTATTTTCCGCCTGGATCAAAAAATTGGGCTTGACACATAGACAAGTATCGATATAATACATATAGAAAGTCGTTGATATGACCGCAATCGATGTTGTTGCATTTGCCAAAGCGATTTCAGATGATACCCGCCAGAAAATCATGAACCTGTGCTGCTGTGAGCGGCGCTCGGTAAATGAGATTGTGGAAAACCTGGGCGGCGTCACCCAGCCTACTGTATCGCACCACCTGGCTATTTTGCGCGAGGCCGGTCTGGTGGAGGTGCGCCACGAGGGCAAACAGACTTTTTATTCGCTCAACCAAAAACGGGTGGCGCTGTGCTGCGGCCAGCTGATGCTCAAATTTGCGCCTGAAGATGACACCACACAGGTGCTGCTGAAAACCCTTTCTGAATAAGGCTCTTTTTTTGCCTATACACATAGACAACTATCTATGTTATAGAAATGTATCGATATGGAAAGGAGGTGAAACCGATGAAAAACGCTTATTCCCACGACCCCGGCTGTTGCGGCGAAGAAGGACAAGGCGGCTGTTGTGGCGGCGGCGGTTGCTGCTAAGGCAAAGCCCTGGCGCAGGTACCGTCCTGCGCCAGTTTGAAATCATTCGACCATTTTTTTCAATTCGAGAGAGATAATCATGTGGCTCAATTTACTCCAAACCACCCTGTTGAAAGTTGTTGAAACCTTTGCTCACAACTGGCCTTTTTTGCTGGCCAGTATTGCCATCAGCGTGGCGCTAAAATTGTACGTAAACCAGGAGGCCGTCGGTGCTTACCTGCGCCGTAACCGCCGCGGAGGCGTGATGCTAGCCACTGCCACGGCTGTGGGTACCCCGTTGTGCTCATGCGGAACGACGGCAGTCGTGTTGGGGATGATGGCCTCCGTGATGCCCTGGGCGCCGATCGTAGCTTTTATGGTGGCCTCGCCACTTACATCCCCACAGGAACTGTTTTACAGCGCCGGGCTGTTTGGCTGGCCGTTTGCCCTGGCCTTCTTTGCATCTTCCATCTTTTTGGGGCTGCTGGGCGGGGCTGTCGCAGCTTTCCTGGAAACACGAGGCCTGCTGGAGAACCAGGCTCGCCTCGCTCCCGACCCGCTGACGCTGCCAGTGCTCGCGCCCGCACCTGCAGCGCGTCCCAGGCCTACCTTGCGACAGGTGACTTTTGAAACCTGGCGAGCCGGTAGCAAACTGCTGGCGATGTTCTTTGGGTTTGCCTTTATTGGATATTTGCTCAATGGCCTGGTTCCGGCCGAATGGGTCACCCGTTTATTTGGCACCGGTCAGTTCTACAGCGTACCACTGGCGGCCACCCTGGGCCTGCCCTTTTACATCAACACAGAATCTTCCCTGCCACTGGTTAGCGCTTTCATGGAAGCTGGGATGAGCCCGGGTGCGGCCCTGGCGTTCCTCATTACTGGCGCAGGCACCTCCATTGGAGCCTTTAGCGGCGCCCTGACCATTGCCCGCTGGCGCGTGATTGCTGTTGTCGTCGGAACCCTATGGGTTGGAGCCATCATCACCGGAATCCTCGCCAATCTGTTCCTGTAACAAAAAATCCCCGCCGTATGACGGGGATTTTTTTGTTATCGCTGGTGCTTATAGTGCATCAACCATTCCTGCACATCGACCTTTTCATCGGAGGCTTTCAGGCGGGTGTATTTGCCATCGGCCTGCATTACGCGGGCGCGCATATTATCTTTCAGGTAATAACGCAAAACGTCCTCTCGAATATAGCGGATGTGCTCTGGCCGTTCGAGCGGGAAAACCACTTCCACGCGGTGGTCGAGATTACGCGGCATCAGGTCGGCAGAACCGAGATAGATTTCTTCCTTGCCATCGTTTTGGAAATAATAAATGCGGCTATGCTCAAGGTAACGTCCAACAATGCTGATGACGCGGATATTCTCACTAACGCCTTTAATTCCCGGCCGCAGGCAGCACATCCCGCGCACCAGTAAATCAACCTTCACCCCGGCTTGCGAAGCCTCATAGAGCAGGCTAATCATCGAGGAATCGACGACCGAATTGGCCTTAAAAATCAGGTGCGCCTTGCGCCCGGCCTTGGCATGTTCCATCTCGCGGGCAATCAAAAGTTCCAGCCGTTGGCGCAGGTTAACAGGAGCCACCAGCAATTTGTTGTAATCCTGTTTAGTCGAATAACCGGTCAGGTAGTTGAACAGGTCGGTGGCATCTGCGCCCATGGCTTCATCGCAGGTGAACATGCCAATATCTTCATAAACTCGCGCCGTCGATGGATTGTAGTTGCCAGTCGCCAGGTGCAGGTAACGCCGAATGCCCTCACCTTCTTTGCGAATGACCATAGCAATTTTGCTGTGCGTTTTCAACCCCACCAGGCCATACACCACATGCACCCCTGCCTGTTCCAGCGTTCGCGCCCAGCCGATATTGCTCTCCTCATCGAAGCGCGCTTTCAGCTCCACCAACACGGCCACCTGTTTGCCACGTTCCGAGGCTTCGAGCAAGGCCGCCACCACCGGTGAATTTTGGCCCACGCGATAGAGTGTCTGCTTAATTGCCAGCACGTTGGGGTCACGGGCGGCTGCGTTCAAAAAATCGACGACGGGGATGAAAGAGTTGTAAGGATGATGCAACAGGATGTTTTCCTGGCGTATCGCCTCGAAAATATCCCCGCTCATGGAGACATTCCGAAATTGTTGTGGCGTCACCGGCTTGTAAGAAGTATATTTCAGGTCGTGCAACTCAACGTTGTTGTAAACCTGCCACAGGCTGACCAATCCCAAGGGGTTACTCTGCACGTACAGGTCAGTCGGGCGGATTTCCAGGTTATCGATCAGTAAATCGCGGATGCTGGCGGGCATATTCTCATAGATGGCTACCTGCACCACCGACCCAAACTTACGCCGCCGAATGCTGGCCTGCATGGTCTCAAGCAGGTCGTCTGCCTCGAGTTCCTGAATCTCCACATCGGCATCGCGGATGATGCGAAATGGATGGGCCGCCACCACTTCCATGCCGGGGAAAAGCATTCCCAGGTTGGCAATAATGACCTGTTCTAGCCAGACAAAGTAATGTTGGCGCGGTATGGTGCCATCTTTGCGCACCCCGCCCGAGGAGCGCTTGATGGGCAACAGCCGCGAGAGCGTATCGGGCACTTTCAGGCGCGCAAACTTCTCATTCCCACCCGGGTCGCGAATGACAATTGCCAGGTTCAGGCTCAGGTTGGAAATGTGCGGGAAGGGGTGGCCAGGGTCTAAAGCCAGCGGCGTCAGCACCGGGTAAACCACCTCGCGAAAATAAGTGTCCATGCGCTCGCGCTGGCTCTCGGTCAGCCGGGCATAATCGAGCACGTGGATGCCATTCTTCTCCAGCTTGGGGATCAGCTTTTTCTGCCAGCACTGGTGCGCTTCTGAATACAACTCGTTGGAAAGCTTGCGAATGGCGGCCAGTTCCTCGCGCGGGGTCATCCCATCGACCGAAACATCCAGGATGTGGGCTTCCACCTGTTTGCGGATACCAGACACCCGCACCATGAAAAACTCATCCATGTTTGAGCCAAAAATCGCCAGGAACTTGACCCGTTCCAAGAGCGGGTTCGTGTCATCCTGGGCTTCCTCCAGCACGCGGCGCTGGAACTCCAGCATGCTTAACTCGCGGTTTAAGAACAGCGAGGCGTCGTTGAGGGTCAGGGAAGGGTCGTTCGGAGGAAGCGTCATGAAAGCACCTGTGAAAGATTAAGACATAAGGACCAGTTGCGCGGGAGCCAGGAACCATTCCAGCGCGGCGCAGCGCCCATAATGCAGGTCACTCACTGCCAGCGCGCATACACCGCCTTTTTTAAAGACCAGTTCCACATCGGGCATACCAGTCAACAATACCGAGGCCAGGCTGCTGAGCGCGGGCTCATGCCCCACCAGCACAATGGTTTCTAACCCTGGAAATTCAGAATTGATCTTTTCAATTAATTGTTGCGGGTCGCCACCAGGCATTAAAAACTCGGTTTCAACAATCTTATCATCAATCAGGCGCAGGGCATCTGCCAGGATTTCGGCAGTCTCACGCGCCCGCACCAGCGGGCTGGTCAAGACCAGGTTGGGGCGTATCTCCAGCGTGCTCAATGCGCGGGCGATCTTGCGCATCTTCTTGCGCCCCTTCTCGGTCAGCGGGCGCAGTTCGTCGGGCGCGTCGCCCGGTTCCTCGGCGATGGCGTGGCGTATCAGGTAAAGATTCATGCAGGGGTTCCCAGGGAAATTGTTGGAGCGGGTCAGGCCGCCAAAAGGAGGCTACCTCGCCTTTATCTTCAAAAAAGATAGCAATCAGTTCAGCATGGCGACGCTGGTAAAAATGGAGCACCGCCTCGGGGGCGGCCGAATCGGAGAAATCGGCCAGGGCGTTGAGGAAAACCTCCACATCCTGAATCTCGCCCATTGATGTCTGGTAATCATGCATGCGCTTCAAGTTGGCAGCCGGGAAACCAGGCAGCAGGGGATGCACGACCTCGACCATATAACGAAATTTTTTAAAAGCGACACGGGTATGGTGAATGGTGGGCGGCTGCTGTGGATCGATCCACCCGTAGCGCTGCAAGACGGTTGCATAAGCATCATCCACCGCCCGCAGTGTGTTTCCGTCAAAGACCGGGCTGGCAGCTTGTTCCGTTAGACCGGCGCGCACCTTCTCGATGCGCCGCGCCAAACCACCCAGTTTTAACCCATCCACAACTTCAGCGGCATCACGCAACAGGCGTCGCTCGCGCTTTTTAAGTGAAACCTGAAAAGGTTGCAGGTCTGGCAGGCTGTCGATATTCTCCGAAATCTCGGCCAGCATCACCTGGGTATCACGCAGGTCATCAAATTCATCCAGCTGCCGCTTAAGCGCCGCGCGAATCTTTTGCAGCCGCGGGTGAGGCGCAAGGGTACGCAACAGGTCCACCAGGGCTAACAAGCGCCGCGCAGCCACACGCAGGTCATGCACCGCTTCATCCGAAAACTCTCGGCGGCAAACCTTAATAATTTCACGATACTTATCCCAACGAGCGTTCAACGAATCGAGCAGCAGCGTTCTTGCATCCATACCATTCTTCTTCCTTAATTAGTTTACATGAAATTTAACATTTTTCCATCCATGACAGGTTAACATATCTACATTAACGAACCCCCAACACTTCGTTAAAAGTCAATTAAACCCCACGGCGCGACCAAACATCATTTTTGCAAACCCGGCCCCCGGTTTTCATCTTCATGTAAAATATTTACATGCTTTCACGCATTATTTCCTGCGCAGTTGTCGGTCTCGACGGGGTCATCGTCGAGGTCGAAGTGGATTACACCAACGGCCTGCCCGGCATGACCATCGTCGGTTTGCCCGATGCCGCTGTGCAAGAAAGCCGCGAAAGAGTGCAAACCGCCATTAAAAATGCCGGCCTGCACTTCCCACGCCACCGCATTGTCGTCAACCTGGCTCCGGCGACTGTGCGCAAAGAGGGCCCCGCCTATGACCTGCCCATTGCCCTGGGGGTCATCTTGCTGGGCGGCCACCTGCCCCAGGAAAGCGTTCAAGATACGCTGGTGGTGGGAGAACTTTCACTCGATGGACTGGTGCGGCATGCGCGTGGTGTGTTGCCCATGGCCGCGGCGGCACGCGCGCAGGGTTTTAAGCGGATGTTCGTCCCCGAAGTGGATGCCGCTGAAGCCGCCCTGATCCCCGGCCTGGAAGTGATCCCGGTTAAATCGCTGGCGGAACTTTACCAGCACCTGGCAGGCCGCCATTTAATCGAGCCTTACCAGCCCAGCAGCGAAGAAATCACCCCGCTCTACATCCCCACCGATTTTGCCGAAGTCAAAGGCCAGGAACATGTTAAACGCGCCCTGGAAGTAGCCGCCGCCGGAAGCCATAACGTCTTGATGAGTGGCAGCCCGGGGGCCGGTAAAACCTTGCTGGCGCGCGCCCTGCCCGGCATCTTGCCCGAAATGAGCATCGAAGAAGCGCTCGAAGTGACAAAAATCTACTCGGTGGCCGACCAACTACCCGCCGGGACACCCCTCATCCGCCAGAGACCGTTCCGCTCGCCGCACCACACGATCAGCCACGCCGGGCTGGTAGGCGGCGGCAACATCCCCCACCCCGGTGAAATCTCCCTCGCCCATCGCGGAGTCCTGTTCCTGGACGAGTTCCCCGAATTCAGCAGCCGCGCCATCGAGGTCATGCGCCAGCCGATGGAAGACAAGATTGTCACCATCAGCCGCGCCAGCGGTTCGCTGACTTTTAGCGCCAACTTCCAGCTCATCGCCGCCATGAATCCTTGCGCCTGTGGCTGGCATGGCGACCCGATCAAGCCGTGCAGCTGCGCCCCGGCAGCCGTCACGAAATACCAGAAGCGTATTTCTGGCCCCATGCTCGACCGTATCGACATCCACATTGAAGTGCCGCGCGTCGACTACGATAAGCTCTCCAGTGACCGTCTGGGGGAACCTTCGGCGGCGATCCGCGAGCGTGTGCAAGCCGCGCGCCAGCGCCAGTTGGAACGGTTCAAGCATGTTGCCCAGGCAGGCATCGTCTGCAATGCGGATATGCGTGTGGCCGAAGTGCGCCAGTTCTGCAAGTTGGATGAAACCAGCGACAACCTGGTACGCGCAGCCATGAGCCAGCTCAATCTCTCGGCACGAGCTTATCACCGCACCCTTAAACTGGCCCGCACCATTGCGGACCTGGCCGGTAGCGAACAAATCCAGACTTCGCATGTGGCCGAAGCGCTGCAATATCGCCCCAAGGGAATGCTGGGGTAATCCATTCGTTATCACCGACCTCGGTGAAGCCCAACAGACCTGCTGAGAAAACCCTGTTTTCAGCAGGTCTGTTTTATCGATTCAACTGCTCGGGCCGGGCAAATCGCAAAAGTCGCCCCGCAGGTCTTACGTTGTCGATTTAGATTCGGTAAACTGAGAAGACCATTTAATATATGCAATTCCGGCTGGCGCATGAAATGCCCTGTATGGTTTCAAGTAAAGATCATACAATTGCATACAAGCCAGCCAGTCGATTGCAGGAACTCATTCAAGTTTTCTTAACCAGGTCTTAAGAGATGTCCTCCATTTATTTCACCCCTGCCGCTATTAGCTACCTCACCCAGGTCATTTTGTCAGGCCTGATCTCCACATACCTGATCGTCGTTTTCCAAAAACGAGGGGTCTGGAACAAGCAAACGCGTCTGCTGGCCGGCTTTTTTGTTTCTATAACATGCTTTGTCGGGTTGCTCCTGGTCGATTCAATTACACTCTCAGCACCCCGTGTATATGCCATCTATGCCGAAAACATTGTTTTGGGATTAGCGCTCGTATTTTTATTGCAGTTTGCATACCACTTCCCGGCCTCTTACCCAAAACACAAAATCGAAACCCGGCTGGCGCTTTTGATCAGCCTGGTTTACACCCTGGCAGAGACCTTTATCGCGCTCGAGCGCTCTTTCAAGTTCGTATCTTCGAATCAGGTTAATTATCGCCCCAGTGAACCCGACTACATCCTGGGAATTATCTTGCTCTGGGTGCCGGTTGCTTTCATGCGCCAATGCATTGCCGCCGAAACACGACCCGTCTCCTGGCTAACAAAATTTATGCGCCCACAGGACCCAGGCGCGCGAGGAGCCAGGGAATTTGCCATCATTTACCTATCCTTGTTTTTCCTGGGGAGCATTAATCTCCTCCGTACTAATTATTGGGTTCCTGAAACATTTTATAATGTCACGCTTTCCATCAGCATCCTCATCATTCTTTGGTTATTTATTTCGCGCTACATCCGTTTTATCCCCGGGGGGGCCTCGATACGCGCAAAAGTATCTGTCATTACACTCACCTTCCTGCTGGCCTCCATGGGATCGGCGGGTTGGGTATTTATTCCCTCGCTTGCGCAGCATTACGATCCACTTCTAGAAGAAGAGCAGACCCTCAGATTTACCCCTCACCAGGATGGTGGCTATGATGTGACCGTGGTCAACTACTTCTTCGACGAAAAGTTAGGGGAAATATTGAAAGCCACGCCATGGGCGCCCCCTTATCCCCATGTTTTCCAGTTTACTTTTCCATATTTCGGAGAAACCTATACAGATGTGTTTGTAAATAGCTGGGGAACAATCAGCCTGGGGCAAGAGTTTACCCATCGCGATATCCAAGGATGCTGTTTTAACGTCCCAACCATTTTCGCGTTCATGACTGACATGGATACCCTGCAAAATGGGAAAGTCTATGGGCGACAAGAAGACGACCGTCTCGTTATTACCTGGTACCGCCTGCCATCGGTTTACCATCCCGATGAAATTTACACCTTCCAGGCGGTGCTCTACCGGGATGGCGCAATAGACCTCACCTATGTTGACCTGCCAGAGCATCTCTCCTTTGAAGCAGATAGTCAATTTACTTCCAACCCCCTGCTGCGGGGGATTTCGCCCGGTCTTGGGAAACCCATTTACGCAGGAACAACCCCCAACCTGGCAACCGTTTCACGCACTACACCCGACGGCATCACCCAAAACCTGTTTCGTGATTTTAGAATACACGTGAACGAATTCCTGCTCCCGCTAGCTTGGTTAATTGTCGTCACCAGTCTCATCATCCTGATCATTATTCCGTTGTTGGTACAGTCAGATATCACCCGGCCCCTAGAAAACCTGTTGGCCGGTGTCCAACAAATGGATTCGGGTAATTTGAACGTCGCCGTCGAGATTCAATACGAGGATGATATTGCCTTCCTCACCAGCGCCTTTAATCGCATGGCGGCCACACTGCGCGAAACCATCACCCACCTCGATCAACAAGTTGCCGAACGTACCGCCGAACTACGTGAAAGCGAACAAAACCTGCGCAACCAAAACAAGGTTTTGGAAGCCTTGCAGCACATGACCCTGAATATGATCAATCGGCACGATATCAACGACATCCTGCAAGCACTGATTATTTCCTTACGAGACTTCTTAAATGTGACCGACATCAGCATAGATTTAATTGAAAATGGAGATACCCTGGTCACCTATGCCGCAACCCAGGGTCAGCCGCTGCAGGTGGGTGACACATGCCGCCGCGGCGAAAGCGGCTGGCTGAGCTGGCAAGCTGTGGATAGCGGAAAAATCACAATCATCAACGACTATGCCAGTTGGGAAAAACGTCGTCCATTGTATGAAGGCTATCCTATTCATGCCATCATGATTATTCCAGTTTTCATGCGCGATCAAATTATCGGGACAATCAACGTCTCGCGGAACGAAAAAACCAAGTCCTTTAACGCAACGGATGAAAAAGCTGCGCAACAACTCGCTCAAATCTTGGCCCTGGCGCTGGATGATGCCCAGCTTTATAACCGTTTACAGGCCGAATTAAGTGAGCGCATCCAGGCGCAGGATGCCTTGAAAGCCAGTGAAGAGAAGTTCTACAAGGCCTTTCACGCCAGCCCAGATGCTATCCTGTTGGCGCGCCTGCGAGAGTGGAAACTGATTGAAGTTAATGAAGGGTTTTCCCGCATCCTTGGATATTCTCGCCAGGATGCTCTCGAAAATCCAGCCATATCAATGAATATGTGGGCAAACCCGGCAGATCGAGACCATTTTTTGGCAACCCTGCACGCAAACCAGCGCATCCAAAACCATCAATTTAAGCTTTTGACCCGCACCGGAGAGACCATTTATGGGCTTTGCTCTGGTGAAATTGTGCAATTTGGCAATGAAATGCACATTCTGTTTATCATTCGCGACATGACACAACGAATAGAAGCTGAAAATGCGCTCCGAGCCAGCGAAGAACGTTTTCGGCAGTTGGTCACCTCCGCGCCTGATGCCGTGATGGGCGTCAATGTTGATGGACAAATTGTTTTCTCTAACGAAGAGGCCTCTCGCTTGCTAGGATATTCCCAAGCAGAATTCCTGGGAAAGGCGATCGATCTCCTGGTTCCAATGCGCCTACGCGATAACCATGCTGCTCAGCGAAAACAGTTTATGCAAAACGAACACAACCGCCCAATGGGAATGGCCGAATTAGAGTTGGTAGCTTTGCATAAAGACGGGCATGAAATTCCAGTTGATATCAAACTCAGCCATATGCAAACCGGTAACAACAAACTGATTATTACCTTCATCCGAGATATCACCGAAAGAAAAAATGCAGAAAAGAAACTTCAAGCAACAAATTTACAATTGCTGGAACAACAACGCGCTATGGCCTCCTTCGAAGAACGCGAACGCCTGGCCCGAACCCTGCATGACGGCATCGGACAAACTTTTGGCTACATCAATATGCAATCCAATGCAGCCCAAGACCTGGTTCGACACGGGGATAAAGAAAATGCACAACAAATGCTCTCCCGGCTGGCCGAAGTGGCTCAAGAGGCACACCGCGATATTCGCGCCTATATTCAGGGATTAAAAAACGCCACCCCAGAGATACAACAAGAATTCTTTTCGGCCTTAAGCCAGTATTGTGCACATTTAAACCAAGCTTACCTGTTCCAGGTGGAATTGAACATTCCCCAACACCTGCCCGAGATCCTGGCCAGTGCCCAGGTAGAAACCCACTTAATCTACATCATTCGCGAGGCTCTCAGCAATGCGCGCCGCCACTCGGGGCAAAAACAGGCCAGGGTAAGCATCCTGGTCGAAGCAGATTATGTACAGGCCACAATTGAAGACAAAGGCAAAGGCCTCCACTCAACCTATTCCGGCCCCGAGCGGCGCATGAGGGGTCATTTTGGGCTCAACATTATGCGTGAACGTGTCGAGGAAGTTGGCGGGTCCATCTTAATAGACACCCAGCCTGGGGCCGGGGTACGCGTAGTGGTCCGCTTGCCCCGTAAATTGGCAGAGGAAAACCTGCCCCCAGATCGAATCTTAATTGTGGATGACCACCCATTGTTTATTGATGGCCTCCGTAATATGCTCACTGTTCGTGGGGCTCACATCATTGGAGCCGCAAAAGATGGGATTGAAGCCCGCAACCTGGCGCATGATCTTAAACCAGGCATGATCTTAATGGATATCAACATGCCCGGCATGAATGGGCTGGAAGCCACGCGCCTGATCAAAGCTGAACTTCCTGAAATCAAAATCGTCATACTCACCACATCGATTGAAGAAGAACACCTGTTTGAAGCCCTGCGAGCGGGTGCATCGGGATACCTGCTAAAAGGGATGAGTGCCGACGTATTTATGTCGTCACTGGCTGAAATCTCACGCGACGAGGCCGAACTTTCAGCCGAAATGGCACACAAAATCCTGTCCGAATTTTCAAGCAAAGAAACAACATCCGAAACGCCAATGGTTGAATTAACCGAACGCCAACAGGAAGTGCTGCGCCTGCTGGTACAAGGCCTGATGTATAAAGAAATCGGAGAGCAACTATTCCTGACCGAACGCACCGTAAAATATCACATGGGAGAAATCCTGGCGCGACTGCACTTAAAAAGCCGCCGCGAGGCAATGGAATATGCCAAACGCAAAGGCCTGGGATAATCCCTACAACATCTCACCCTAAATTGAAAGCTGCCCGCAAGGCAGCTTTCAATTTTATTAGACTGTACTTGCACTGTACCTAAGATGAATGACGAATTTTGGGGAATATCATAAGATGCAAACATGTCTGCCAAACATCGCACCATCTTGCTTTATGGGGATTCGGTTTTCATTGCCGGTCTAGGCGAAACCCTGAGGGCACATGCCAACTTTGATGTAGTGAGTGTTATTCCGAAACCGGGTCGGGTTGCCCTGGCCGGTTTCCAACCCGATGTTGTGTTGGTCGATGCGGCCCAATTCTCGCCGAACCAGGTGGAGGGGCTGATGGGGACCTTTCAGCCCGGTAAAAACCCACCCTTTCTAAGCCTGAATGCAACCGATATGTGCATGACTGTTGTCACTTCCCGGCAATACCCGGCCACCAACCAGGACGACCTGGCGCAAGTGCTGGATATGTTATCAAACTGCTTCCCATTCATCTGAAATACAAAATGTCGCCGCTCAACAGGAGGCTAGCCAATTCCAATCCCTTCTTCGATCCAACAACCCTCATAAACTAACCACATTCTTAACCCAAGGAGAATTATCATGAAACAACTTTCCATTCAGCGCATGATGGGTCTTATGATCACCCTGGCGCTCCTGTTCACTGCCGCGCTGGCTGTCCAGCCGGTTTCGGCAGCCGGGCTCATCGTTGTGAACACAGCCAATGATGACTTGACTGCTGGCGATGGCCTTTGCACCCTGCGCGAAGCCATTACCAATGCCAATACAGATACCGATACGACCAGCGGTGACTGCGCATCTGGTTCCGGCGCTGACACCATCACCTTCGCTGGCAATTACACCATTACCCTGGCAGGCAGCCAGCTCCCGGCCATTACCTCCCTGGTAACCATTACCGGCAACAATCCAATCAACACCATCCTGCAGGCGGCCGCGACCCCGGCCACAGCCAACTATCGCGTCATGGAAGTAGGCGTGGCGGGTGACCTGACCCTCACCGGCGTCACCATCCAGTATGGGGTTTGTAACGGCAGTTGTGAAACCAGTCTTATTCACGGCGCAGGCATCTACAATGTTGGGTCCCTATCCATTACCAATAGCGCCTTTTACGATAACAGGGCCAGCGGTACGGTTGGATCGGGTGGCGGCGTTTACAGCACCGGAAACCTTTCTGTCATCGGCAGCACCTTTGCTAACAACAGCGCTGTAGACTGGGGCGGCGGCCTGGTAAATGTGGATGGCTACGCGTACATACTCAACAGCACATTCTCGGGCAACCAGGTGACTTATGAATTTGGCGGTGGTGGCGGCATAAGTGGCTATGGCATCGCCCTAACCAACATCTCCAGCACCACCATCACCAATAACCTGGGTGGCATATCAGGCGGCCTGGCCAACCCGGCTGGTGGCACGATGAATCTATTCAACACCTTGATCGCCAACTCTACCGGCCCCGATTGCTCTGACGGCGGAACCTTTCTTGCAAACTTTAATAACTTGATCGAAGATAAAAGCTGTGGAAACATGGCCTTCCGCTCGGGCGATCCCAACCTGGGCCCTCTGGCTGATAACAAAGGACCAACGCTAACCCATGCCCTGCTGGAAGGCTCGATTGCTATTGACTTTGGCGACTTCAGTTCTTGCCCAGGCACCGACCAGCGTGGCGCAATCCGCCTCGTGGGTGCTACCTGCGACATCGGCGCTTACGAGTACGATCTGGCCCAAACCGGTTCAAGCTACTACGTCACCGGACAAGACGATATCGACGATGGCGTTTGTGGTGTTGGGCACTGCTCCCTGCGCGAAGCTATCAACAGCTCCAACCTGGCAGCGGGCGCGAACACCATCCTCTTCAACAATGTCGCCTGGATTGACCTGGACAGCCAACTGCCAGTTGTATCCACTGAAATCACCATTTTTGGTGATGGCCCTGCATCCACCAAACTTCAGGCTGACCCAACACCCAATACAGCCAACCATCGTGTTCTTGAAGTTTCGGATACAGGCATTCTTACACTCAACAGCATGACCATCAGTAATGGCGTTTGTGACGGAGCCTGTAATACGTTTCCGCAACATGGCGGCGGTATTTTGAACGCAGGTTTCTTAGCCATCAACAACAGCACCATCAGCTCCAACCAAGCTTCTTCTGGCACAAATGGTTCAGGCGGTGGTATTTACTCAACCGGCGCTTTGTTAATCAGCTCCAGCACATTTACAGGCAACCAGGCCTATGATTTTGGCGGCGGCTTGGTTAACGTAGATGGCAGTGCAACCATTACCAATAGCACATTCTCAGGAAATACTGTTCTCGGCATAGATAGCCAGGGCGGCGGCCTGAGCGGGTACGGTGCAGCCGATACAACCCTCTATAACACCACCATTTCCGATAACTCTGGTTCTTTATCTGGCGGCCTTGCCAACCCTGTTGGCGGCATGATGTACCTTACCAACACGATCGTGGCGAATTCGGCTGGCTTCGACTGCTCTGCCGGCGGCACTTTTGGGGGAAATAGCAACAACCTGATCGAAGATATGAGCTGCGGCAACATGGCCTATCTTTCGGGCGACCCTAATCTTGGGCCCCTTACTAATAACGGCGGTCTCACAGACACTCACGCCTTGCTTGACGGCTCCATCGCCATCGACTCAGGCACCAATCTGAACTGCCCACTGACCGACCAACGCGGCATCACGCGCCCTCAACACGAAACCTGTGATATTGGCGCATACGAAGTGTTAGATGTTACTGCTCCAACTGTCGTATCGATCCTCCGCGCCGGAGCACCTACTACTAGCAATACCAGCGTCCTATTTACCGTCACCTTCTCAGAATCTGTGAAGAACATTAACACCAAGACCTTGGGTGATTTTTCACTGACCACGACCGGTTTGACTGGCGCTACCATCACGTCCGTTAGCGGCTCTGGTGCCACTTACACTGTTACAGTCAGTACCGGTACTGGCACCGGCACCCTGCGCCTAAACCTGGTAGATGGCGACACTATTCTGGATGGGTCAAACAACCCACTTGGCGGTTCTGGCATTGGCAACGGCGATTTCAATACTGGCGAAACATATATTGTCAACAAATACATTAACCTGCTGGGTGATTTCAATGGTGACGGCAGCACTGAGATCGCAGTCTTCCGCCCGTCCAACGGCACCTGGTATGTGCGCGGCATGGGGCAGTTTGTCTATGGCAAGAACGGCGATATACCTGTTCCAGCTGACTACAATGGGGATGGGAAAGATGATATTGCAGTCTTCCGCCCCTCCAACAGCACCTGGTATATACGCGGCATGGGCCAATATGTCTACGGCAATAACGGTGATGTGCCTGTCCCGGCTGACTACAATGGGGACGGCAAAGACGAAATTGCAATCTTCCGCCCCTCCAATGGCACCTGGTATATTCGCAGCGTAGGGCAGTATGCCTACGGCAAGAACGGCGACATTCCGCTGCCTGCTGACTACAATGGCGACGGCAGCGAAGACATTGCCATCTACCGCCCATCGAACACAACCTGGTATGTGCGTGGCGTAGCCATCACCATGCATGGTCAGGCAGGCGATATCCCAGTCCCGGCCGATTACAATGGTGACGGCACCGTAGACCTGGCGGTCTTCCGCCCATCGAACAGCACCTGGGATGTCCTCAGTGTTGGCCAGGTTGTGTACGGGGCCAGCGGTGACCTTCCCGTTGCATCTGACTATAACGGTGACGGTCAGGTTGAGTATGCAGTTTTCCGTGCAGCCAATAGCACCTGGTACCTGCGCGGCATCGGTTCCTACGTATTCGGCGCAAACGGGGATACCCCAGCTGCCCCTCAAAACAACTTACCAGAATAACGTTATGCTTGCCTGGCCAACCAGGCCAGAATAGACAAAAACAACCCTTCGACGCATCGAAGGGTTGTTTTTATTAACCTGGTAGCAACAATTTTAATGATTTTGTCAATCAGGCTTCCACTACGGATCAGACGCCAGGCAACTTCCGTCCATAATCACCCAATTTCAGCCAGGCGACGCTGGTATTCGGGGATTTCGAGCATGGGCGGGCGTTCGTGTTCGATGATTTCTTCAACTTCGAGCGAATAGCCGCGTTTGCCATGACGAATTAGCTTCATCGACTTATTGACATCGTCGACCATCTTATGACCATAACGTTTTTCAATCTTGCGCAGGAAGGCTTGCACAATCACAAATGACATCTTGCTAAGCGCCTCCAGCGACTGGTTATGGTGGATCCGTTCCAACAGGTCCACCTGGGCAATGGCCGAGAGACCGTACATTTCAAACGCGTCGATTAACAGACCGGTTTCAACCCCATAAGTGGAGAAAAAAGGCACCTGCTCGAGAAAAGACCGGCGGGCAGCGTATTCGCCAGAGAGCGGCTGGATCACCCCTGAGAGTTCGGGGTAAAACAGATTAAACAGGGGCCGGGCGGTCAGTTCGGTCACCCGCCCACCGCTCCCGGCCTCGAGCGTAACGCCGGTTTTTAGTGGCCGCCGGTAAAAGCCTTTGACAAACTGGATGCGACGGGACAAAAGCAAAGGCCCAAGAATTCCATACACAAAACGCGGATGAATGTTGACAATGTCCGTGTCGATCCACACCACTATGTCACCATGTGTCACCAGCAGGCTTTTCCATAGGCCTTCGCCTTTTCCGAGGCGCGGGCCATAGTCTGGCAGCAGTTCCTGGTGGATGTATACGGGGATTCCCAACCCGGAGGCAATTTCGCGGGTACGGTCGGTGGAATTTGAGTCGATCAGGACAATTTCGTCCAGCAGCGGTACTCGATCCATCAGCGCGCTTTTTACCGTTTGGATGACCTTTGCAACCGTTTCTTCTTCATTGAGCGATGGTAGCGCCAGGCTGATGGTAAGCTGTTGTTTCTCTTTGAGCGCCAGCATTTGCTTCAGGTCAGCAAACTCGTCGGCGTGAAAGGTGTTTTCGGCGAACCACTTGTCAACCAGGATGGAGATGGCCCGGTTCCCGGTCGTTTCATCTGGAACGGGGTGCTGGGGCATGGGACGGCGACTTTTAACGGCGAGAAAAGCCCCGGGGGCGTTCTTAAGCACCTGGTCGGAAACCGCGCCCAGGGAAACGGAACTGTCCATCGGCTGGGCAGTAGCCCCCATAATGGTCAGTCCATAACCGGCCGATTGTTCAATAATGGTTTGCGCGGGCTGGCGGGTGGTCCGCACCTGTTTTTCAACTTCTGGAAGCTGCGAAAGGACACGCTGTAGACCAAAAAAAGGCGCGTCGGCGCGAGCTTGTTTGTCGTCTGGAGATTTCAGGTGTAACGCCGTAATCTGGCTTTCGGTAAAACTCAAGGCCATGCGCAAGGCCAGCTCGGCATGCGGACCGCCGCGCATGGGGACGAGGATGTTCAGGGGGCTTTTAGGGAAGGGGCCGCGCACCACGGCCACATTACAGGGAGGGTTGACAAGCACTTCGGCAGGGGTAATGCCAAGCGCCTGGAAATGCTCATCCCAATCCAAGAGCAGCAGGTCGGGCTCGTCGTCTTCAATCAGGGCGCACAAGTCATTCCAGGGAGTATGCGACACGAGCACGCGCGCGCGGCTGCGAATACGCACCCCATCATTCAGGGAACTGATGCGTTTGCGCACCTGCCGGGCGGAGGAGGCTCCCAGGCTCAGTGATTCGCCGGGTGGCACAATCACCAACCCAACGACAATAACCTGCGCATCGAGGGCGCGAGCTACGTCTAGGGCGGCAGGGCTTTTAAAGCCATGAACAACCGGCACCAGTACGGTGCGAAAAGATGTGAACTTTTGGGGTCTCATGCGGGCTTTCTCCTATTCAGTGAAGCACACCTTGCAAAATAGGCTCTATCTTTTGCCTGTAAATTTGCTCCCAGGTGTAATTTTGGCGAATTCGTACCGCGAGTCGAAAGGTTGGATTGTTGTGTAGGGATTGCGAAATCAGGCCTGCAACAGCCTGGGGGTTGGCATCGGGGGAAAAATATTGGACATCGGCGAGGCCAAGCGCCTGTAAGGGCGCCAGGTCGGTGCAGAAGACCGGACGCTGGCTGAGGGCGGCTTCGATGAGTGGGATGCCGAAACCTTCTTCACGGCTGGGCAACAGCAGCGCGTCAGCCAGGCGGTAAAAATCGGCAATCATGACATCAGGCAGGTAGGCATCGGTCAGTTCTGCCAGGAAATGTGCAGCCTGGTTAAGCCCCAGCTCGGCGCGCAGGCGCAGGAGGCGTGCAAAATACTCTTCATTGGCCGGGTTATGCGCGCCAAGCGGCCCTGTCACCAGCAAGACCGCTTGTGGGAAGTCCTGGCGCAGGTGTGCGAGAATGTTCAGGGCCAGTTCGATGTTTTTGCGCGGGGTAATACGCACGGGCAGCAGCAACAGCGGCGCGGCGGCGAGCAGGTCCAGGCGCGACATCCAGGCGGTTGTTTCAGGCTCCAGTTTTAGGAAGGTGGGGACTTCCATGCCGTTCGGGACGATGTGCACACGCTCCGGGGGGATTTTTAACAGGTGCGAGAGTTCCTTTTGACGCAAAGCAGATACCACCACCTGGGTGGCACACGGCCAATCGCTACGCAGCAAATCCCAGGGGAAACCATCGTGCAATTCGTGGCGATAACGCGGCGTCGTCCAGGCCAGGTCGTGATGCCACAAAACCAGGCGAGGCGCGCCCGGCTGCTCACAAAGACGACGCAAAGCAGCGGTAAGTGCCAGGTTTTTATTGAGTGAACACACATTGTGGGCAATTAAAACGCTGACATCACGGGTGGCGGCTTGCAGTTGGAGCAATAACTCACTCACCAAACTCTCAAACCCGTGTGGAATCTCGCCTGCATCCAGCGCCGATTTGGCAAGCAAGATATCGGGATGGCGCGAATCGACCAGCGGGAGGCGGTTAAATTCGATTTCAGCGTCCCAGGCCTCGCCTCGCGCCGCCAGGATTTGCACCCTGTGCCCGGCAGCAGCCATCAGGCGCGCCTGGTGAGCCAACACGCTTTCTACGCCACCTACAACGGGCGGGGCGGAATAATGTAACAAAGCAACCTTCATCTTGTACTCCTTGAAACCTGTCAACGGCTCCACTCGCCCATACAGTCGGCGAGCAACAGCGACAGGTGGCGTTCCAGCACTGTAAACGAGTAGAACCGTTTGGCAATCTGGTAATTTTGTTCAGCGGCTTCCTGAACTTCGTCGGGAGAAACCAGCCAGCGCCGAACCCGGTCGAGGGTGCGGCCATCGATAAAGCCATTGAACTCGATCAGGAAAAAGCCCTTGGGCTTGATATCGATCTCGTAAATAGAGTAGTTGTTGAGCACAATCGGGCGGCGATAGTAGATGGCTTCTAAAAAGGCGTTACCAAAGCCTTCAATGCTCGAGGGATAGGTCACCAGGTCGGCCTGGGGGTAGATATCGGCCAGCGAATAAACCCGGCGGCCATCGGGGGTCAGGCCGCGCGTCTCTTGCACGATGCTGGACTCGAAATTGATGGTGACATCCAGTAATTTGGCAAACTCGCGCACCCGCTGCTCGTAATCGGTCCCCTCGTCTCCGGCGGCATGCGAGATAACCAGTTTGGCCTTAAGTCCCACCCGGCGGGTCAGTTCAATGGCATGTTCAATGCCTTTGCGCTGGATAATGCGCGTGGGCTGCAGGAACAGGTATTCGTCAGCGGCAACGCCCAGGGCCTGGCGGGCGGTCAGCGCATACTCATCCGGCGCGGGCGGAGGGTTGTCAAAATCCATCACATTGGGAATAAGGGTTGAAGAAACCCCAATGCGCGAGGCCAACTGCGACCCGGCAACCGAGTTGATGACCACATGCCGGATGGATGGCAGGTTGGGCGGGAAGGCCGCGGCAAGATAATCGTGTACGCAATTGGCCATAAAACGCTGGCGCTCCCATTGGAAATCGTGGTGATGGGCGATGGTCGGGTAACCCGTTTCGGCAATAAACTCGGTGATTGCCAGCCCAAGCGGGAGGTTGACCGGGATGGAAAGAGCGTTCTCAACAATCAACAATTCCAGTTCGAAATCGCGTGCAAATTTGTACAGGGCCTCTTTGAAATACTCTTTCAGCTCCTGAACCTGGCGCGAGAGATTGGAAGGGCGGACGTAAATTGAGAAGTGGTCTTTGTAAATGGAGGCCAGTTCGGGATGCTGGGCGCGGGCTTTGGCGGCCACATGCCAGTCACCTGAAAAAGCAATCTGGTTAATAGATTCGATTTCAGGATGGCGATAAAAGGCTTCCGGGACGACGTGGCTGTGATCAGCAGGCCGGTCGGACTGGCCGGAGAAGTAAAAACACTCATGGCCGAGGCCTTCGAGCACCGCCGCCCATTTGGCCGTCTCCAACGAGACACCGTCGGTACCGGCGAAACGAGTGGAAATAAAGCCAATCTTGTGTTTTTTCGGCATAGGGTTCAATGTCATGGATCCTTTTCCTTTTTGATTTTCTACCAATACAGGGTTTTAACGTTGCACCAGCCAACGGGTTTGGTAAGGTGAAAAATGCACCCCCTGGCGCGGGGCAAATCGGTCGCCGCTCAACAAATCGACCTGGCCCGGCAAGGCGGCCTCGTGCAGCGAAATGGTTTGTGGCTGCGCGGTGACATTTTGCAAGCACAACACAGATTCAGCCGGTTGCGGCGCGTTACGCAGCAGGGCCCAAATCGCACCCCCGAGATCGAGGCATTCGTGGGTCCCGTAGGGGTCGAAGGCCGCAGAACTGCCGCGTGTGCGCAGCAATTGCCGGGTATGGTGAAAAACTGCGTGCCGCAGGCTGGTCGAATCGCGCAGGTCACGCTCAAAACCGGGCAGGAGAAATTTCTGGCGGTTGATACTGCGGGGATGGCCTGTCTCTTGTACCCCCTGCCGCCAGCCCCGCGAACCAAACAGGCTATGAAAGTAAAGCCCCGGCAGGCCCGGCAAGGCCAGCATGATCGCCTGAGCCGCCATAAAGCGCTGCACCTGCAATTCAGGCGGCTCGTCCCCGGCCGGGTTGGAGAGCGCGTCAAAATAATTGATATTCAGCTCGTAGGGGCTCTGTGAGCCATCGGGATTGTGTTTGTACGAGACCAGCCCGCCGTGCGCCTCGGCGCAGCGCACCAGGGCGTCAATCTCAGCATCCGATAAGATACCGCGCACCGGGTTCAGGCCAATGCCATCGTGCGAGGCCAGGAAGTTGAAAAAAGTGACCTGGCGAGAAGGCAGCCCCAGGCTGGCAGCCCAACGCGAGAGGGCGCGGGCATCGCCGCTCTGGAGGGTATGCAGCACAAGCGGAGGCAAGGCAAAGTTATAAACCAGTTGGGCTTCGTTGGAGCCGCTGCCAAAATAGGAAATGTTGTCGAGGTGGGGAACGTTGGTTTCGGTAATCAGCTTGACGTGCGGCGCAACCTCGTCCAGGATAGCGCGAAAAAGCTGGATGATGCGATGCGTTTGCGGCAGGTGGATGCAGGTTGTGCCGGGTTCCTTCCACAAATACGCAATCGCATCCAGGCGAATAAATTCCGCGCCATGCGAGACATAAAACAACAACAGGTCGATGATTTCGAGCAAGACCTGCGGATTGCGATAGTTCAGGTCTACCTGGTCAGCGCTAAAAGTAGTCCAGACCCGTTTTTCGTGTGGAGGGTCGCCGAAACGGGTTAAAAGCGGCAGGGCGCGCGGACGAACAACCGCCGAAAGGTCAGGATCCCCATCCATCACAATAAAGTAATCACGGTAAGGGTCTTCGTCGCGCAGGAAGGCCCGGAACCACGCACTTTGGGCAGAGATGTGGTTGATAACCCCGTCGAACATCAGGCGAAAGTGACGGTTAAGCCGGGCAATCTCCGCCCAGCCCCCCAGGGCCGGGTCAACCTGACGAAAATCGATGACCGAAAAGCCATCATCTGACGAATACGGGTAAAACGGCAGGATATGCAGGCAGGTCACCAGGCCCGCCAGGTGACGTTCACAAAAATCTGCCAGGGTTTGCAGGGTGGGCTGACCTTCGAGACGCAACTGGTCTCCGTAGGTAATCAGCATCACATCCCGGGCGGTAAGCGGCTGTTCGGCCAACGTTCGCCCTGGCCAGGATAGTTGGAATCCTGCCAGCCGGGTTTGCAGGGTTGCACCCAACCCGCGCGCCTGCGCCTCCCCGTAAATCTCATTGAGCAACACCTGCCAGCGAAAAGAAGAACCAGCCATACGTGCCTCCTTTCTACTTCTAAAACTTTGGCTTAGATAGGAAAAGCAATATGCCAGGGGCGGTTATGAAACAAATTAAATTGGGAGTCACCGCGCGGATTTAAATCAGTGTACCATCTTTTGCAACCCATCCTGCGAGCCATCCTACCATTGGGCTATGACCGCAATTGCCCGTATAATTCAGCCAGCTCCAACCCGGAGCCCATTCCGCAGGATCACGGAGGCAAGCCATGTTCGCAGACCGCGTTACCCATCTCAAACCCGAAGGCGCCTACCAGGTGCTGGCGCGCGCCCAGGCCCTGGAAGCCGCTGGAAGAAGCATCATCCACCTTGAGATCGGCGAACCCGATTTTCCCACCCCTGAGCATGTGCGCCAGGCGGGCATCCAGGCCATTAACGCGGGCCGCACGCGCTACAACCCGCCCGTCGGTATCGCGGAACTGCGCGAACTCATCGCGGCAGATGCGGGGCGACAGCGCGGGGCCGCCATCGACCCGGCGCAAGTGGTCATCACACCCGGCGCCAAACCCAACCTGTTCTTCCCAACCCTGGCGGTGATCCAAGCCGGGGACGAGGTGTTATATCCTGACCCCGGATTCCCCACTTACGAGGCCATGATCCGTGTCGCAGGCGGCATCCCGGTTCCCGTGCCGCTGCTGGAAGAAAAAGATTTCTCCTTCGACCTGGAAGCCTTCGACCGTTTAATCAGCGACCGCACCTGCATGATTATCCTGAATTCGCCCTGCAACCCCACAGGCGGCGTGATGCCGTTGGAAGACCTGCAACACATCGCCGCGGCCGCCCAACGCCACAATTGCTGGGTGATGTCAGACGAAATCTATGCGCGCATCGTTTTTGACGGATTGAGCGCCCCGAGCATCTATACCCTGCCCGGCATGGCCGAACGTACCATCATCATCGACGGTTTCTCCAAAACCTATTCGATGACTGGCTGGCGACTGGGGTATGGCATTATGCCTGCCTCGCTGGCCAACCGGGTCGGCCTGTTGCTGACCCATTCGGTGGGCTGCACAGCGCACTTCACCCAGTTCGCCGGGCTAGAAGCAATTCGCGGCCCGCAAGACAACGTCGACCGTATGGTGGCGGCTTACCAGGAACGGCGCGATGCCATCGTATCCAGTCTTAACCGCATGCCAGGGGTCACCTGTCGCAAACCGCAGGGCGCTTTTTATGCCTTTCCCAATATCAAAGCCTTTGGGCTGTCGTCTGACGAAATGGCCAACCTGATCCTGGAAAAAGCCAACGTAGCCCTGCTGCCCGGAACATCCTTCGGCCAGTACGGTGAAGGCTACCTGCGCATCGTCTTTGCCAACTCCCTGGAGAACATCCAGGCCGCGCTGGAAAAACTGGGGAACCTGTTTGCCAGCCTGCCGCTTAAGTAACCCGCATAAGAAAAAGATGCCGCTGGAGAGTGGGAACTCCAGCGGCGTCTTTTGTTAAACGATTCTTTACGCATCCCAGGGGGTGATGCCTTTCGATGCGCCAAACAACGAGGCGCGCAGCGAGTCGGTCAGGTTGGGCAACAGGTCAGCGGCGGCGGCCAGCATGCCAAAGTTGCCCGCCAGCATCATATCGCCAAATGGGACGGCAAAATATGGGCGCAGGCGCGCCGGGGCAGCCAGCAGCGCGCGACGCGGGCCTGTGATCGCCACATCCCACGCGCCCACGCCAAATTGAAGCGCGCTTTTGTCGTACACCAGCGCGCCATGCCCCATATCGTCAAAGACATCTTCGTGCAGCAAACTCCCATCGGCCAGGCGCAAGAGCAAGTTCTCCAGTTTTTGGGCATCCACCTCCCCGGTGTGATGTTCAAAAACCCCTTCGATGCCGCCCGCATTGAGCCGGAAAGCCAGGCAATGGAAATTACCAATGTTGGCAACCAGTTTACGCGGGCGAACCGCCACGGCCGGGTCGAGCGTGGCCCCGAGGATCGCCGCCGGGGCAGTATCCATCACCAGCAGCGGGGCGTCCACCCCACGCGCCGAATCGGCCACCGCTTTCAGGCGGGTCATGATGGGGGGAATATCGGTGGAAAGAAAGGCAAAGGCAGAGAGCGAATTTTCTTGGGCAATGCGCTCATCGAGATAGTCAAAGCGGAATTGACGGTCGGAGATCCCCGCCGGGGCATTGCCGTGGTCAAAAACAGCCACACAAACGGCACCCAGGTCGGTGAGCGGAACACCAAAACGGGCAAAGGTCTCCGCCAGGAGTGGAAAATCAAAATCCAGCATTTCGATATGGGTCAGGGTCGGCGCAAGCGCCCTGGCCTCGTCTTCTGAGACAATCTTGATCCCCATACGCTCGACCTTGGCAAGCTCATCGTTGAAGGTGCGGGCCGCCTCGGGGGTGGCAAAGATCGGCAGACCCGCCCGGGCATGAGCTTCGGCAGCCCAGGCCGAAGGGCCGCCCCCCATCGTTTTACCGGTAAGCAGCAGCGAGGCGCGCAACCGCGTGGCTTCTTTGATGCGCTGGTGAATACGCATGGTGGGAGAAGGCAATACCAGCTTGAAGCCGTTTTCCATATCCAGGCGGGAATCGTACAGGAAGACATCCTGCGTGCCGGTGCCTACATCGACGGTTAGAATTTTCATCGGCGTAATCCAAACAGGGCGGGGATGAGATAGATCAGACAAGCCCCCAGTGAGCAGGCCAGGACCGGGATGAGGATGGCCTGCCAGACGGGCAAAGTGACCTGGCCGGGGCGCAGGCGCAGGGCAAACCAGAAACCCAGCGCAATCATCCAACTGACCCCCAGGAAGATGGCCGGGGTAATGGCCAGGGTTGAGCCCCAGAACATTTCATTCTGGGCATATTCCCACCACGAACAATCAGAAACGCCGTCGGTGAAGCCATAGCACTTGCCTGCATAAGTCAGCGAGGCCGAGACAACCCCAACCAGCAAAGGCGAGGCCAGGCACAGGGCGCTGACCACCCCCAACACGGTAAAGATGGTGCGAAACTGGATGCTTTTCATACGAATAGTATACCGGATGCCGGTAGGAATTGTCCCTGTGACCCAAAAACCACCCTGGCCCCATTTTCACGGGTGAAAATGGGGCCAGGGAACCTACCAGAACAGCGCTTTTACTTCAGCGCGCTGCGATATACGTCCACCTGCCAGAGCAGGAAGAAAAAACCCGCCAGGAAGGATGGCAAAAGCCAGCTACTCCCTACCAGGGCGCGCAAGGCAAAAAAGACTGACGCCCCCAGCGCTGCGCCGCCCAGGATGGCCACCTGCGCCACCAGCAGGAACCCAACACTGTTCCACTTGAACTTTCGGGCTGTACCTGAGCGCCAGGCAAAAGCCTGTTCCAGGTCGGCATGGCGGGCCAGGTAATAATCTTTGATCTGGTTCATGGCCTGCACGCTTTCGTACCAGGCCATGCGCAAGCGCACCAGCTGCAACACCGTCAAAACCCCCATCGTCGCCAGGGTAAAGAACAGGGCCGCAAAACCCCAGTCGACCCAGGTCACTTCCACGCCCAGGTCCAACTGGTAAGAGACAATTGCGGCGATAAAGGAGCTAAAGGTCAGCAGGTAAAAAGATGTGGCCCGCGAGCGGTCCTCGTTGGCCTGGAAGATGGTCTGGGCAATGTAGTCGTACTCGGCCCGCAAAATATCGTCAGCGTTCAGTTTGTCCATGGAAACCTAAAAAAGCCGGGCAAGATAAACTCTTGCCCGGCTGTGTAATTTAGCGGCGATTGCGCAGGAAGGTGGGGATGTCGAGGTCTTCCTGGTACGAGGTCTGCGGTTTGAATTCAGGCGGTTTCACCACCGGGGCCTGCTGAGGCTGCACCGGGGCGGCATTCACGCTGACGGATTCAGCCGGGCGCTCAACCGGGATACTCTGCTGCACGACCGGGCGCTGCGGCTCCTGGCGCACATCGGAGCGGTTGTTCTGCATTGGGCGCTCCACAATGCGGCGCGGGATACCGGCGCGCTCGAACCCGGTGGCAATGACCGTAATGCGGATCTCGTCGCCCATGTTCGGGTCGATGACCGCACCGAAGATCATGTTCACATCGGGGTGGGCGGTTTCGCGGATGATGGCGGCAGCCTGGTTGACCTCGAAGAGGGTCATGTTGGGGCCACCGGTGACATTGAAGAGCACGCCGCGCGCGCCATCGATGGTGATGTCGAGCAGTTGGCTCGAGATGGCCTGTTCAGCGGCCAGGCGGGCGCGATCTTCACCCGCGGCATGACCCACCGCCATAAGCGCCGCGCCGCCTTCAGACATAATCGCCTTGACATCAGCGAAGTCGAGGTTGATGAGGCCGGGCACGGTAATCAGCTCGGAGATACCCTGGATGCCCTGGCGCAAAACATCATCGGCCATGCGGAAGGCATCTTGCAGGCTGGCTTTCTTATCCACAATCTGGAGCAGGCGGTCGTTGGGGATGACGATGAGGGTATCGGCATGGTCTTTGAGGGCATCCATGCCGGCTTCGGCCGACTGCATACGGCGCGCGCCTTCAAAGGTGAAGGGGCGGGTGACCACACCAATGGTCAGCGCGCCGCATTCCTTGGCAATTTGGGCCACAATGGGGGCCGCACCGGTGCCGGTGCCGCCGCCAAGACCGGCGGTAACGAAGACCATATCCGAGCCTTTGAGCACGGTATACAGGTCGTCAGCGGTTTCCTCAGCCGATTTTCGGCCGACCTCGGGATTGCCACCCGCCCCCAGGCCGCGCGTCAGCTTATCGCCAATCTGGACCTTGATGGGGGCCTTCGACAGGAGGAGCGCCTGGGCATCTGTGTTCACTGCCACAAATTCGACACCCTGGATGCCCTCCTGAATCATACGGTTGACAGCATTAGTACCGCCGCCGCCAACGCCTACAACCTTAATGCGGGCAAAGGCTTCTGCGTTTTTATTGGGTTCCATATTTCTCCTCCTGAAATAAAGACTTGAGTAGTGGCGTTCCTGAGCGCCGGGAGATAAAAGTTGGTCGTTTTACGGAAGCAAGCGCTTGAGCAGACCTTTGAGAGTATTCCAATTCTGTCCTTCTCCTTTCTGCTGTTTGCGCCCCTTCCGTGAGCCAGTGTCCATTGGAAGGGCCTGCAAAGCCGCTGCCCAGGTGAGCAGCCCCACACTTGTGGAATAGGCCGGGGAGTTCAACTTATCGGCCAGGCCAAGCAATTTTTCGGGTTGGGCGGTGCGAACGGGCATTCCGAGCACCTTTGAGGCCAATTGGCGCATGCCCGGAAGCAGGCTGGTTCCACCGGTCAGCACCATCCCGGCCGGGAGCAAGCCATCGTACCCTGAGCGTTTGATTTCCTGCAGGGTCAGGTCGAACATTTCAGCCACGCGAGCTTCGATAATGTGTGCCAGGTCGCGGCGGCTCATGCGAATAGGCTGCTGCTCTCCAAAGGGCTGAATGCTAAAAGTCTCATCCAGGCCAATTTCAGATTGCAGGGCAAAGCCAAATTGCTTTTTCACTTCTTCCGCCTGGTTAATGGGCAGGCGCAAGCCGTGAGCAATATCTTGGGTAATATGGTTGCCACCTACCGCCAGCACCATGGTATGCCAGACATCGCCGTTGACATAAATTGCCATATCGGTGGTGCCGCCGCCAATATCGCAGACCACCGCGCCCATGTTGCGTTCGGTATCCGTTAATACAACTTCGGCGGAAGCGAGCGGATTCAACACGAACTGGGCCACATCGACCCCGGCCGCGGCCACCGCCTGGCGGATATTCTCCACCGTAGCCGAGGAGGCGGTGATGACATGTGCTTCCACCTCAAGGCGATACCCGTGCATGCCCATCGGCTGCTGGATGCCGTCTTCACCATCCAGGCTAAATCCACGCTGGATCACGTGGATAATTTCGCGGCTGTTGGGGATGGCTACAGTGCGAGCGGCATCCATGGCGCGTTCCACATCTGTCTCTTCTACGGTGTGGCCCGAAACAGCCACCACGCCGCGGCTGTTCACGGAGGAGACATGCGCACCGGCCAGGCTGACCAGCGCCGAATCGATCTTCAAACCCGAAGTCAGTTCGGCCTGCGCCACCGAACGCGCAATCGATTGGGAGGCGGCCGTTAAATCGACAATGACACCCTTACGGATGCCTTCAGACGGCTCAATGCCCACGCCCATGATGCGCAGACGGTCATCTTCTTCCACGCGCGCCACGAGCGTGCAAATTTTGGTGGTGCCAACGTCAATTCCTACGACAATATTATCCATACACTACTGTTCCACTCTGTAGAACGGCGCGTCCGGGTATTCTACGCTAATCAGCGTAGGCTGAACGTTACGTTGTGTCAGGTAATCCACCATCGATTGGTAGACCTGGAATTTGATGCTCATATCACCATCGCTGTGGCCAAAATAAACTTGCCAGCCACGCGGGTCGATCCAGCCCAGGCCATATTTGGGGTCATAGATCAAGGTTGCGCCTTCCGGCAGGTTGGGCGACAAAATGGCAATTGCTGCGGCCAGGTCATGCCCCAAGAAGGGCCGCGCCCCAACGAGTTGGGTCGGGTCTACTTCTTGTGGCGCGGGCGGAGCGCCATTGGCCGAAACAGTAACCAGGCCTTCTAAAACACCGCGGGGCGGGAAAGCATACCCCTGGGCGTCCAACCAGACCATTTGACCATCTTGCTGCCAGGCTGCCAACGGCTGCCGCTCCTGAACTGTAACCAGCACTTCGGCGGGCAGGTTGACCTGCACCGAAGCGGCAGAAATATCGGGAAAGGCCGCAAGAATATTGTATTCGATTTGTGCCGGGTTGAGGAGAGCAGATGATTGGTTCGCTATTCCTAAAACGGCATTAATATCAGCGCTTCCAATGCGGCTGTTGCCCTGGATGGTCACATCACGCACCAGGAAGGTGGGATCGGTAAAGAAAAAGTAGATTGAAAAGACACACGCCATCACCAGCAGGGTGGAAAACCAGCGCGGACCAAACTGAATGCGCGGCAACGAAATCGACGGGGCCTGGCCCTGGCGGGCGCTGCTGCTGCCACGGCCATAGGCGCTGTTGGTCACGGCCACGTCATAGCGGCGGCGCAAGCGCGGGGTAACGGAAGGCAGGCTGCGGGGCGCGTGATCGGCCCGGGGACGTGCCGCCGGTTTGGGGGCAGGCGCCGGTTTAGGGGTCACCGCACGCTTGTGGGTCAGTTTTTCCCGGCGCTGCTGCTCTTCTTCTTTGCGGCGGCGAATAGCTTCGGCGCGGGTGATGGTGGTGCGGTCAGGACTCATGCATCCCTCCGATACTGGCGAACGGTGCGATCACGGTCTGCCTTGCGTTCGAGAGCCAGTTCAATGAGTCGGTTGACAAGTTCGGCATAGGGCAGGCCGCTGGCCTCCCAAAGTTTGGGGTACATGCTGATCCTGGTAAAGCCCGGGATGGTGTTGATTTCGTTGAGGAAGATTTCCCCGCTGCTGCTGAGCAGGAAATCGACGCGGGCCATGCCGCAGGCATCGACAGCGCGAAAAGCGCGCACCGCAATGTCTTTGACCTGCTCGGCCTGCGTGATGTTGAGCGGGGCCGGGATGAGCAACTCGGAGCTATCCAGCACGTATTTGGCATCGTAAGAGTAAAAATCGGCGCCAGGCACAATTTCGCCGGGGACGGAAGCCCGCGGGTCATCGTTGCCGAGCACAGAGATTTCAATTTCGCGCGGGTCTGGCACGCCGCGTTCGATCAGCACGCGCCGGTCATACTGGGCAGCTTCCATAAGCCCTTCGGCAATATCGGAGCGTGAGCGGCATTTGGTAACGCCAACCGAGGAGCCCAGGTTGGCCGGTTTGATGAACAGCGGATAAGCGCTGACGGCTTCGGCGCGGCGAATGACAGCCGACAGGTCGGTTTCAATTTCGGAGCGCAGGGCCACCACCGATTCGACCACCGGGATGCCCTGCGAGCGCATCACTTCTTTGAAAACGCCTTTGTCCATCCCCACGGCTGAGCCAACGACCCCCGCGCCAACATAAGCCACATCAGCCATCTCGAACAGGCCCTGAAGTGTGCCATCTTCGCCATAGGTGCCATGCAAAACAGGGAAATAGACATCAACATCGGCCAGTTTCTCGAGCACTTCACGCTCACCGCTGGCGCGAATAACAAACAGCCCGGCCTTCGACGGGTCCGGATGCAGGCTGGCGGGCAATAAGTCGGCCAGGTTGCCCTGCTCAAATGCGGCCAGGGCGTTTTCACCGGTCAGCCACGCGCCGTCATGGGTAATACCCACTTCGATGACGTTGTAGCGCATACGGTCAAGCACAGACAACACCGACCGGGCAGACATGAGCGAGACCTCATGTTCGCCGGAGCGGCCACCGAACAGGACCGCCACAGTCAGTTTACGATTCGGCATTGTCGTCATTCCCAGTCACCTATCAATTCAACTTCCATCTCAAGCTTGACACCGAATTTCTCTTCCACCGTGCTGCGCGCCAGTTTTACCAGGGCATAAATATCGGCAGCACGGGTATCACCATGATTTATAAAGAAATTAGCATGCGTGCTGCTGATTTCAGCATTGCCCACGCGTGTTCCCTTTAACCCGGCCGCTTCAATCAGTCGTCCGGCAAAATCGCCGGTAGGATTCTTGAACATCGAACCCATGCTCGCTCCGGGCGGCTGGGTCGATTTTCGGCGCGCGGTTAATTGTTCCATTTTAGCCTGTATCTCTTCGACACGGCCAATTTTTAACTTTAACTCCGCCGAAAGAATGATACCTTCAACCAGTCCCTGCTTGAAAGCACTGGTGCGGTAGCCATAACCCATCTTTTCCACCGGCCACCACTCGCGGCCATCCAGGGTCAACACTTCAGCCTGGATCAAATCCCCTGCAACATCGCCGCCAAAGGCCCCGGCGTTGCCATATACAGCCCCGCCGAGCGTTCCCGGAACGGTTGTAGCCCATTCCAGCCCGCTATAGCCCAGGGCCGCGGCGCGATGCGAGAGATTGGACAGAACCACGCCCGATTCAGCCCAGACGCGGGTGGCCGGGTTCTCACGAAACTCCACAGCTTTGGCCTTATTAAGAATCACCACCCCGCGGACGCCTTTGTCGCTCACCAGCAGGTTGGACCCGCCGCCCATCAGCAGGAACTTGTGACCATGTTCCCAACAAATTTGCACGGCGCGGGCCAGTTCATTGGCGCTGCGGATGGTGACGAGCACATCGGCCGGGCCGCCAATACGCGCAGAGGTATACGGCGCAAGCTCCACGTTCTCTTGCACCTTATCCCTAAAAAATGCGCGCATATCGGCCAGCAAGTCCATCGGGTTACTTTTCCTTCATATGAGTGATCAGCTTTTCCACCACCGAGCGGGTGTCACCGCCCGATTTTGAACCTTTAGCACCCTGTTCGTTGGGGTCGGGTTCAGGGACATTTCCCAGCACCATTTTGAGCGGCGGCAATGCAAGCGTTGTGGACTGGTAGGTTTGTTTCTTCTTTTCAGTCATGGGTCACCTCGCTGTTTTCAATCGAGCCAGCACCTCGGCGCTGACCTGGTCGGCATCCCCGGCGGAAAGTACGATTAAAACATCACCGGGTTTGAGATTGGTTACAAGAGTATTGCTAATTTCGGGCAAGGTTGCGATAAAGCGTACAGCCCGATGGTGCATGGCTTTGACCAGCTTTTCAGCCGAAAAACCTTGCTGCGGCTCGCGAGCAGCGTACACTTCGCTGACAATCACCTCGTCCGCTTCACCAAATGAGAGAACAAACTCATCAAACAGGGTTTGCGTGCGCGAGTAAGTATGCGGCTGCCAGACTGCCCAAATGCGGCGCGAAGGATAGCGGGCGCGGGCGGCATCTAAGGTGGCGCGAATTTCAGTCGGGTGATGAGCATAATCGTCGATGACGATGACGCCGTTGGCTTCGCCCTTGAGCTCAAAGCGCCGACCTGTGCCGGTAAACTCACCCAGGGCTTTGGCGGCGTCCTTCAAATTCAACCCGGCCAGCCCGGCAACTGCCAGGGCGGCCAATCCGTTACGGACGTTGTGCAGGCCCGGCACACGCATCTGGATGCCCGAAATATAGTTGGGACGGCCATCAATGCGAGTGATGCAGTTGAAGGTAAAACCACCCAGGGTATTAGCCATCACATTTTGGGCCAGCACCCACTCACCTGCCTCTGTGCGGGCATTTTCGGCAATGCGATAGCCCACCACACGGCGACCCGAACGACGCACTTCAGCCATCAGTTCAGTAGCGCCCATATCTTCCCCACAGGCCACCAGGGCCCCATTTTCAGGGATCAGGCTCGCAAACTGGTAAAAAGCGGCGTGAAAATCGGCCGGGGTGGGATAGCAATCGGGGTGGTCATGCTCAATATTGGTCACCACGGCGTAGCGCGGCTGCAACCCGAGAAACATGCGGTCATACTCATCGGCTTCGATGATAAATGCCGGGCCTTTGCCCGCGCGGGCGTTTACGCCCAGGTTTTGCAACACGCCGCCCACGATAAAGGACGGGTCCGCGCCAAGGGCATAGAAGATCCATGCCAGCATAGCAGTGGTGGTGGTTTTGCCATGCGTCCCGGCAATGGCAATGCCCATCTTTTCGGGTGGGGCCATGAGCCGACCCAGGAAATCGGCGCGTTTGTAAACGGGGATTCCGGCGGTTAGCGCGGCAGCCACTTCGGGGTTGTCATCGGGAACGGCAGAGGAGCGCACCACCCAATCGGCCCCGGCCACGTTTTGCGGGGCATGCCCCACAAAAACGGTTGCGCCCGCTTTTTGCAGTTCCAGGGCCAGGGGGGAGAGTGTGCGATCAGAGCCCGTCACCACGTAACCCTGCTCGAGCAAGAGCCGGGCAATGGCGGAGAGTCCGCTGCCTCCAATCCCAATGAAATGAACCTGTGTCATTAGATAAACACCACCAGCACAAAAATGAACGCCAACATCACGGCAAAGTAGATGGCCGGTTCGCCCAACATACGCGGCGCAAGGTATTGCACAAAACCGATGGCCGCATCGCCCATGGGGGTGCCTGGCGCAGGGGGGGTAATATACTCAAAGGGGTAATTGGCCTGGGCCATATAGAACCAGACTGAGCCGACCACCAGGTAACCATTGAGCGCGCCCAACACAAAACCGAGCAGGCTGTCTTGCAGTTTCTCACGCGCCGCCTTGGAAGCAAAACGCGGCAACGCCACCGTCTGGTAGCCAAAGAAGACCAGGGTCAGGATGATGATGATGCGGATCCAAAACAGGGCCGTTCCATCCAGCGGCAGGGTATTCACTACCGGCACGTACCGTTCCAGCAGGCGGTTGAAAGCCAGCGAAAGGATGACGCTAAAGGAGACCAGCAATTCCTTGGCCCACCCGCGAAAGATTCCAATCAGGCCAAAAATGACCACCAGCAACCAAAATGTAAAATTAAGACTAATCATGTTTTACTCCGGCAAGATCGCAGAGTTGGCTGGCTATTTTGCGGGAAGCATCGGGGGTATGCAGGGCACTCATCGCTTCGCGCATCTGGGCCAGTTTTTCGGGAGTTTGGAGCAGCTTTTCGATGGTCAGCAAAAGACCGCTCTTGAGACGAGCATCTTCCATCACAATCGCAGCGCCGCGATTGGCAAGATAATCGGCGTTGACTTTTTGGTAGCGCCACGCATACGGGTACGGAACCAGGATGGCGGGCAGCCCAAAGAGCGGCAACTCGCCCAGCACCGACGCCCCGGCGCGGGATACCACCAAATCGGCAGAGGCCAGGGCCGCGCCCATATCCTCGTATAAATACGGATAAGGATGATAGCGGGAGGCCTGTTCTTTGTTCAACTTCCCGGCCGCCGCCTGTACCGCATGCCAGTCCAACTCGCCGCTGATGTGCACAATTTCAACATGGTCGAGCAGGGCCGTCAGGCTCTCGAGCAGCGCCATATTGATGGAACGCGCGCCTTTGCTGCCGCCAAATACGAGCAGCACCGGCAGGTCGCCCCGAATTCCCAGGCGCTGCTGCGCTACGGGTTTTCTCCAGTGTAAAAGTTCAAAGCGGATCGGGTAGCCGGTAACCACCGTCCCGCTTCCGGGCTTGAAGTACTGGCTCGAATCATCTGTGGTGACGGTGATTCGGTCGGCAAAGCGGGCCAGGGTTTTGAGCGCCAGCCCCGGTTCGATATCGGGCACATACAACAGGGTGGGCAGGTGCCGCCCGGCCAGCGCCATGGGAACCGCCACGTAGCCGCCGGTAAAAAACAGCACGTCTGGCTTGAACTCGTTCAAAATCTTGCGCGCCTCGCGCATCCCACGCAGGATGGCGAGCAGGTTGCCCGGAATGCGCGTCCACGAAATGCCATGAATCTGCGCCGCGGGGATGGCCTTAAACGGAATACCGGCTCGTTCTACGAGCCTGGCTTCCATGCCTCCTTCACCGCCCACCCACAAAGTTTCAACCTGTGGGTGAATGGTCTTCAGGGCATCATGAACGGTCAACGCGGGATAAACCCCGCCGCCGGTTCCGCCCGCGCAAATCAAGAGTCGCACTAAAACCTCGCCATTCTTCTTTTTCCGAACCCGGCTCAATTTGCCGGGAAATATTCATCATGATTCCGACCGCGGCCAGCGAGGCCACCAGGTTAGAGCCACCAGCGCTGATGAAGGGCAGGGCATTCCCGGCGAAGGGCATCAGGCCCACCATCACCAACATGTTGATAATCGCCTCCGTGGCAATCCAAAAGGTCAGGCCAGAGGCCAGCAAGCTGCCGAGCATATCGGGGGCTTTTTCGGCAATCCGCAGCCCGCGCCAGATAAACAAAACGTACAGAGCCACGGTAGCCGCGCCGCCGAGCATGCCAAGTTCCTCGGCAATTACGGCAAAAATGCTGTCTGTGGGAGGCACCGGAAGCCCCGTCAGCTTGGTATTGGCCCGGCCAATGCCAACCCCAAACCAGCCGCCCTTGACAATTGCCTCAAACGAGCGGCGAACATGGTAGGAGGCCTGGGTTGGGTCTTTGATGCCGTCCAGGTAAGCCGCTACGCGCTCCTGGCCGGTGCTGCTGACTTGCACCACCAGCACACCGACAATTACCGCCACGATCAACAGGAAAACAATCTGCCGCAGGTCGCCACCCGCCAGGAAAAACAACAGGCCGCCCAGCAAGAAGACCGTGGCCGTTGCCGACAGGTCGGGCTGGATGTAGATCAAACCGCCGACAATCCCCAGAATCAGGGCCAGCGGAATCAGGCCCCACTGGATGTCGTGCAGTTGTTCGCGTTTGGAATGCATCCACACCGCCAGGTAGATAATCGTCACCACCTTGGCCAGTTCGGAAGGCTGGATGGAACCGCCCAACAGGGTGCGCACTGCGCCCAGGCGGACTTCGTTGATGAAGAGCACCATGCCCAGCAGGCCGATGGTGCCGAGCATGACCGGAACGGCCAGGTTGCGCCAGGCGTGATAATCAATGCGCGACAGGACCACGGCAATCACCAGCCCAATCGCCAGCCACAAAATCTGACGGTTGAACATGCGCATCGGTTCATCATAAATCGCCAGCGAGAAGTCCCAGGATGCCGAAAAGACCATGATCAGCCCGAAGACGATAAATGCGATCATGATCAGCAGCAACGAAAAGTCGATCCTGCCACCCACTTTGCGGACCGAGGGGCTGCCAGATACCGGTGAGGGGTTGATTCCTACCGCAGTGTCTCGGAAAATTCGAGTACCCATTGTCTGAATTTTTCTCCGCGTTCTTCGAAATCTTTGAACTCGTCGTAGCTGGTGCCGCCAGGTGAGAACAAAACCACAAATCCGGGCTGGGCCAGCCGCGAAGCTGCCAGGACCGCATCCTGGCATTTTTCCACACGGGTCAGGCTGTACGGTTTGGAACCGGGTACACGCGGCCCGATCGCTGCCTGGATTTTTTCGGCGGCTTCGCCAAAAATCACCACATGGTCCACACGCTGACGCACCAGTTTGCCCAACTCATCCCAGGGCAGGTCTTTATCGCGCCCGCCAAGCAGCAGGATCATGGGGCCGCCAAAAGAGCGAATGGCCGCCAGGGTCCGCTCGGGAGCGGTGGCAATCGAGTCGTTGTACCACTGCGCCCCGCGCCAGGTGCGGACAAATTCGATGCGGTGCGATACGCCCTTGAAACCGCTCACCCCGGCCAGCATGGCCTCGGGGGAGAGCCCGGCCGCATGGGCAATGGTGCAGGCTGCCATAACGTTCAGGCGGTTATGCTCACCGCGCAATTCGATGTGCTCTTCCACCGGCAGGCGCAGGGTCTCCGCGCCATGGCGCAGGAAGAACTTGTCGTTTTCAAGGTATGTGCCATCTTGCCCGGTGGGCAGGGGGCTAAACCCAAAGGATAATAAACGGCCACGAACATTCCCGGCCAGGCCCCAGGCGCCAGGGTCATCGCGCCCTAAAACAGCCAGGTCATCTGCGTGCTGATGGTTGAGCACCTGTGCTTTCGCGGCAGTGTAACTTTCCATCGTGCCGTGACGGTCGAGGTGGTTGGGCGTAATGTTCAGGATGGCGGCCACATTCGGCGAGGTGTGCATCAGCTCAGACTGGAAGCTGGAAATCTCGAGAATCGCCAGGTCGGAGGGCTGCATCTCATCGAGGTAGTTGATGAGCGGGTCACCAATATTGCCGCCGATCCAGGTGCGGCCGTAGCGGCCTGCGCTGCCCGCCTGGGCCATGCGCCCCACCAGGGTGGTGGTTGTGGTCTTGCCCGCCGAACCGGTGATGCCCAGGGTCCGGCAGGGAGCCGATTCCATAAACACCTGGGTGTCGTTGGAGACCGGGATGTTGTTTTGTTGGGCAAACTGCACCAGCGGGTTGGTCAGCGGAATCCCGCCCGAGATGCACAAAAGGTCAGGGCGCGGGTCAAACAGGCTGAGGGGATGATCCCCCAGGACCCATTCCACGCCGGTGGAGGCCAGCATGCTGATTTCGTTCTGCATCTGGTCGGGGCCGCGGCGGTCATTAAGCAGCACCTTCGCGCCGTGACGGGCAAGGTAACGCGCCAGCGCCAGCCCTTGCCGGGCCGCGCCTACAACGACAATCCGTTTGCCTTTCCAGTTGACCGATGCCACAAAACCGTCCTTGGTTAGACCAGTGCAAACCCGACGCCGATCAGCGCCGCCAACAAGCCGATGAGCCAAAACCGCTGCACAATCTGGGTTTCGCTCCAGCCGAGAAGTTCAAAATGCAGGTGAATGGGCGCCATTTTGAAGAAGCGCCTGCCCTTGGTAGCTCGAAAATACAGGATCTGGATGGTAACGCTCAAGGTCTCGCTGACCGGGATGACCGCTATCAGGGGCAGGATCACCCACTGGCCCGTCATTAGCGCCACCACCGCCACCGTGGCGCCCAAAGCCAGCGATCCGGTGTCACCCATGAACAACTGCGCCGGGTGAACGTTGAACCACAAAAACCCAAACAACGCGCCGACCAGGGTGAAGGAAAACTGCGCCAGGAAAACCTGTTCCTGGATCAGCGCAATCGCGCCATACGCCGCAAAAATGGTGGCCGAAATCAGGCCTGCCAGGCCGTCCAGGCCATCGGTGAAGTTGATGGCATTCGACATGGCGACAATGATGAAGGCCGCCATTGGCACATACCACCAACCCATCTCAATCTCACCGGGCACGCCAGGGATGTACATTCCCGGCACATCGAGAACATACTTCAGCGCCCAGGCCACCAGCCCCGCGATAAGCCACTGGCTCAGGAATTTGACACGAATGGTCATGCCTTCGCCTTTGCGCTTGCCACGAATCCCTTCCCAGTCATCCACCGCGCCAAGGATGCCATAGGCCAGCATGGTGACCAGCGGCACAAAAACCGATTGACCGGTGACTTTGAAGCCAATCAACTCGGCCGCGTTCAACAGGGCAGTCAAAAACAGGACCGGGACAATAATCATCACGCCGCCCATAGTGGGCGTGCCCATTTTGACCATGTGCTTGCCAGGTTCTTCGACCCGGATGAGCTTTCCAATTTTAAAGTGCCGTAAAATGCGCAACAGCGGGCTGCCCCAAATTACCGTCATCATAAAGCTCAGGCCAGCCAGGCTGATTGCAAGGGTTGTATATTTCACGACGTAGCCTCCAACGCGGCCACGATTCGGTCCATCCGCAAGCCATGCGAACCTTTCACCAGTGCAGAATCGTCCGGTTTCAGGTTCATCTTCATCCAGTCGATGACCTTGTCGCCATCTTCATACTCAATAATGGCGGACTTCTTCATCCCGGCTTTGCGGGCGGCCTCTGCGATCATGTGGGCGCGAAGGCCCAATGTTACCAGCACATCGGCCACCTGTGCGGCGCGCATGCCCACTTTTTCGTGACCATCACGCTCGTACTGGCCCAATTCCAGCATGTCACCCAACACCGCAATCTTGCGCCCGCCCATTTCATCCAGCAGGTTCAGGGCTGCCAGGGTCGACTCCGGCGCGGCGTTGTACGTATCATCGATGATGAGCGCCCCATTTTCGGTGCGGACTGCGGAAAGGCGCAACTGGGCCTGGCTTTCTTGCAAGCCGCGAACAATTTCATCCCAGGTTAACCCTTCTACCAGGCCCACCGCTGCCGCGCGCAGGGCCGTCTCTACAGAGTGGCGGCCTATCATCGGCACACGCAAGTAAAGCGACTCGCGGCGATAATGCAACCGAAAGCGAATGCCTTCCAGACCCATCCCGTCGACTTCGTCGGCCCATAGGTCAGCTTCGCGGGTCAGGCCATAGTAGAAAACCCTGGCCTGGGTGCGAATTTTCATCGGGCGCACCCACGGGTCGTCATAATTCAGGATGGCGATCCCGTCAGGGGCCTCGGGCAGCGCCTCGACCAATTCGCCTTTACCCTGGGCGATGACCGCCTGTGACCCGGCCCTTTCAGCGTGTACCGTACCGATATTGGTGACCACCCCCACCTGGGGGCGGGCGATATCGCACAATTGCTTAATCTCGCCGGGGACGTAAAAACCCATCTCCAGGACGGCGCGCTGGTGGCCGGGCGTCAACTTAAGCACGTTCAGCGGCAGACCGATTTCGTTATTAAGGTTCGCAGCACTCTTGAGCGTGGTATAGCGCTGACTGAGCACCTGGGCAATGGCTTCCTTCGTAGTCGATTTCCCAATGCTGCCCGTCACCCCAATCACACGCACGTTGAGCTTTTTGCGCCAGAAAGTGGCCAGTTGTTGCAGGGCAGCGATTGTATCGTCGACATACAGGCAAAGCGGAGCCTGGGCTTTCGCCAGTCCACCCGGCACGGTTCCATCACGTAAGTCAATCACCGGGTGCGTGCCCGCCACCGAATGCTGGATTAACGCCACGACTGCCCCACGCTGGAAGGCTTGCTCAACAAAGTCATGCCCGTCCACGCGTTCGCCGGGAATGGCAACAAACAACCCGCCCGGAATAACCAACCGCGAATCAATCGCCGCCTCGGTGATAAAGATGGGCTGCATCTCCGGGCGGGAATGAGTGAGGGCTTCAATCACATCGGCAAGGGTCAGCACAAGGCCTCATTGTCCTGCCAGCTGCTGGCGAACATCGTCAGGCGGGATGCCCAACAGCACGACCAGCTTTTCGGCGACGCTGCGAAAGACCGGGGCCGCCACATAAGCCGCCCAATCGGCAGAATCTGGCTTTTCGAACCAGACGTAAATCATAAATTTGGGTTCATCCACCGGCCCCCAGCCAATATACGAGGCATTAATCTGGTCTGGGGCATAAAAGCCATCCGGGCCGGGAATCTGCGCCGTGCCGGTCTTGCCAGCCAGGCGATACCCGGGCACCAACGCCTGCGAATTGCCATTCTCGAGAGCCGAAGCCAGCATTTCGCTCACAGTCCGTGCTGTCTGCGGGGAGATGGGCGTGCCCAAGGTTTGGGTGGGGGTGTTGTACTGGTGGTTATTGCTCACCATTCCATACAACACATGCGGATAAACGATTTTGCCGTCATTGGCCAGCGCCGAAGCGGCGGTCATCATCTGGATCGGGGTCACTGCCACACCCTGGCCAAAAGAATTGGTCCCAAGGTCCACCTGGTACCAGTCCTGGTCGCCGGGAACCTTCAGGCGGCCATTGGCTTCAAAGGCCAGGTCAATGCCGGTCGGATGCCCGACGCCAAAACGCTGCATGTAGGTGTAAAAGGCCTGGTCGCCCATCGTCACAGCCAGGCGCGCCATACAAACGTTGAGCGAGTGCTCGAGGCAGCCGATCATATCTTGCGGGCCCCAGGCACCCTGGTCCCAGTTGTAAACATACGCGCCGCCGATTTCGAAGAAACCGGTGTCGAGATAGGTTGTTCCGGGGGCCACCGAACCGGTATCGATGGCGGCGGCCATGGTTAGCACCTTGAAAACCGAGCCGGGTTCGTACTGCATCGACACAGCGCGATTGAATTCGCTGGCATTCTTGTAAATGTTGCTGTAATTCGAAAAGTCGTTCAGGTCCATTTGCGGGGTGGAGGCCATCGCCAGAATCGCGCCAGTGCGCGGATCCATCACCACAATCGTCCCGGCTTCCGAGCCGGTATCTTCCATGCCCTTAAGCAATTCGGACTCAACCATGGCCTGGATCTCACGATCGATGGTCAGGATCAGGTCGGTGCCTTTGGGAACTTTGGGCAGTTCGGTGGCGCGGTTGGGGTCTTCAGGGACCCAGACCGTCACCGGAACCCCCGCCAGCAAGTCGTTATATTTTTCTTCCACGCCAAAGTAGCCACGGTTCTCCAGCGTGACAAAACCAATCACGTTGGAAGCCAGGGTCTTTTCGGGATAAGAGCGCATCAGGTGCGCTTTGAAATCGAGCCCGGCCAGGCTGGGGTCACCCGCCTGTTGATATTCGGCCGACAGCTTGCGCTTCATATCTTGCAGTTCGCGGGCCTTGGCAGCCGGGACGTAGTCATCAACCACCAGGTACAGGATGCCATCCGGCGGGTTGGTGATGCTGTTATAAACGGAGTCGTAGTTCAGGTTCAGCACTACGCTCAGGGTCAGCGCAATCGTCTCAGGATTTTTGATATCGGCCAGGCTGACACCAATCTCATACACACTCTGGTTCCCGGCCAGCAGGTGACCGTTGCGGTCATAGATTTGGCCGCGTTCCGGGAAGAAGGTTTCAAACTTCCCGGCATAGCGATCTCCCTGCTTGAGGAATACAGCCGCCTCCGGGCTGGCCTGGATGCGAATCATCTGGAAGATGATGACGACTGCCAGCAAGGCAAAGAGGCTTGCGAGAATGGTGGAGCGAACCTGGAACTGTCGTTTCATTACGGAACCTGCCCCAGCGGGGTGGCGGCATTTTTCATCTGCCGCGCAACCCAATCGAAGAGCGACTCGGAAAACTCGGGCGAGACCGATAAGACATCGGCATTATTTGCAGGGGTCACCAGCTTCACCCCCTGCGACGGGAAATAACCTGGGACAACCATGTATTCCAGGTTTTCAGAGTTGACCGTCTCAAAACCGGCTTCGGTGGCACGCTTGTGCAGCGTATTATTGGAAAGCAGGATGGCGATCTGGGTCTTCAGGTCGGCATTGACGCGCTGGTTGGCCGAGATTTGGGCTTCCAGGTTCTGAATTTCACGCCCCGAAATGGCGGCGCGGGCGGTCACATTCAGGTAAAGACCGGCAATCAGGGCCAGGAAGACCACACCCGCCGAGAACAGCACCAGCCACTCACGCTGGAAACGCACCGGAACATCGCTGGAGAAGCGCAAATTCCCGGCCATTTCGGCAATGGCGCTGTAGTTGAGCATGCTCGGTTTGCGCGCGGCGCGCGGGCGAGCGGTGGGGTTCATCAGTTTGGAGAGGAGTGTCATGGTAATTTCTCTATCACTCTCAATTTGGCGCTGCGAGCGCGGGAATTGCTGGTCTTTTCTTCCTCGCCAGCTTCAATGGGCTTACGGTTAAGTTCTTTAAGAATAGCTTTGTGCCCACAGGTGCAGATAGGTTGGCGTGGCGGGCACAGGCAATCGGTGCTTTCTCGACGGAAATATTCTTTGACGATGCGGTCTTCCAGCGAATGGAAGGAGATGACCGCTAATCTGCCACCGCTGCGAAGCAGGCTCACCGCCAGCGGAAGCACCGTTTCGATCGATTCCAACTCCCCGTTGACCGCGATGCGCAAGGCCTGGAAGGTACGGGTGGCCGGGTGGATACGTTCCTTTTTGCCGATAGCCTTTAGCACCAGGTCGGCCAGGGCACGGGTGGTGGTCAGGGGCCGGTTGGCTACGATGACCCGTGCAATCCGCCGCGAGAGGCGTTCCTCACCATAACGGAAAATAAGGTCAGCCAGGTCGTTCTCGGGGATGGTGTTCACCAGGTCGGCGGCCGACAGCGAGGCGTTAGGGGTGAAACGCATATCGAGCGGGCCATCCTGAAGGAAGGAAAAACCCCGTTCCGGCGTATCCAACTGCATGGAGGAGACGCCCAGGTCGAGCACCACCCCATCCACCTGTTTCCAGCCCAGGCGGGCCGCTTCTGCAACCATATCGACATACGAGGCCTGCACAATGTGCGCCCGGCTGCCAAAGGGGGCCAGCCGTTCGCGGGCAATCGCCAGTGCCTGCGGGTCTAAGTCAAGCCCCAGCAGTTCGCCACTGGGGGCGCTGGTTTCAAGGATTCCAGCGCTGTGACCGCCCGCTCCCAGCGTGCCATCCACATAGAGACCGGCGGCTTTGGGCTGCAAAGCGTGTATAATTTCTTTGTAAAGTACTGGCAGGTGCGGTGCGCTCATTGCATCAAGTTCCCAGGTCAAGCGCCTGGAAGCGTTGAGCGTTGGCTTCGGCGTCTTGCAGGGTTTGCATTTGGCGGCCCCATTCAGACGGCGTCCAAATTTCAAAATACTCGCCCTGCCCAATCACCATCGCTTCGCCATTGAGCCCCGGAAACTGGCGCAAAATCTGCGGAAGCAGGATGCGGCCAGCTTTGTCTACTTCTACCTGGTAAGCGGAAGACAGGATTAGACGACGCAACAAACGGGCAGCCGGGTCGGTGATGCTCATGGCGTTAATGCGCTCATACACTTGCTGGAAATAAGCCGCGGTCATCACCATCAGATTGCGATCAAAACCCTGGGAGATGAAGGCACCCGTCGACAAGGCGTCACGAAACGCCGCCGGAATGGTGAGGCGTCCCTTTTCATCGAGTGAGTGCTGGTACTGACCTAAGAACATACGTTCTAACATCTCCATTAATGCGCGGAACGCCGGACATGATGCCCGGCGCTCCACTTCGTCCCACTTTCTCCCACTTGCACCCTTATTTTACAACCATTTTGGGTGGAATTCAAGTGGATGTAGTACTTTTCTCCCACTTCAACATGGCTTTGCAAGGATTTCGGCGTCTTTTTGCCCCACTTTTGGCATTTTTTGCGCCACTTTTCCCCACCGTACCCGGGTGGGCGGGAAAAATAGCTTCAACTACCTGCTTTACAAAATTTTTACCCAGGATTGTGCGATGAATATCCCCCTGCTTGTTTCTACCGATTGGAAAGATTATGAACTGCTTGATAGCGGCAATGGCCTGAAATTGGAGCGCTTTGGCCCTTATCGCTTTGTGCGCCCCGAGGCCCAGGCCATGTGGCAGCCCGGCCTGCCCGAAAGCGCCTGGCGCGATGTGCATGGCATTTTCCACCCAACCAGCGAAGAAAGCGGCGGGCACTGGGAATTCAAAAAGAAAGTCCCCGAACGCTGGGAGATGCAATACAAAGGTCTGCGCTGCTGGGTGATGACCACGCCCGGCCGCCACCTGGGCATTTTCCCAGAAACGGCGGCGCATTGGGACTGGTACGAAAACCTGATCGGCCAGGCCCGGCGACCAGTAAAGGTGCTCAACCTGTTTGGGTACACCGGTCTGGCCAGCCTGGCGGCCGCACGCGCCGGGGCAGCGGTAACCCATGTCGATGCTTCCAAAAAATCGGTCACGTGGGCGCGCGACAACCAGGCGCTTTCACGGCTGGATGATAAGCCCATGCGCTGGATCGTGGACGATGCCCTGAAGTTTGTCCAGCGTGAGGGACGGCGCGGGGCACAATACGACGGCATTATTCTCGACCCGCCCAAGTTTGGGCGCGGCCCCAAGGGTGAGGTTTGGGAAGTGTATGAATCACTGCCCACCCTGCTGGAGGCCTGCCAGGCCTCGCTGAGCAAGCAGCCGCTCTTTGTAGCCATCACGCTTTACGCCGTGCGCGCATCGGCCATTCATTTACAACAAAGCCTGGACGAGATGATGCGCCCCTTTAAGGGCGAAACAGGTTTGGGGGAGTTGGTCTCGCAGGAAACTTCCCGGGGGCGGCTACTTTCGCACGCAGTTTATGCTCGCTGGCAGAGTGCACAACCATAACTTTTTATCGGCGCTACCGTTTTTTGTGTGAATTCCTGTAAGGGTGAACCGTCATGCGCAAAAAATCGCCTTTTTACGCATGGATGCCTTGCAAAAAACATATTTTTATGCCCTGGGCGGTTCGCCCCTACCCATGCATCACGTTAAAAACGGTAGAGCCCTTTCTTATCGGCTAAGATCAAAAACCAAGGATGAATGTCATGGGAAGCAATCAGATTGACCAGGTTGCCCGTCAAAGAATGCAGCGGGTCTTTATTTTTGTGGGCATTATCTGGACCGTTCTCAATCTTTCGAGCCTTCTCCTGAGCTGGAATGACTTCTTGCCATTTGGGCGTTTGGGCCCGGTTTCATTTCGCCTGGACCTGTTTTTGCACCTGATTCTGTGGTGTTTTGGAATCTACGGGCTGTATGGCTCCAACAAGGCCATGGGCAAGTTCATCGATAGCATTACCGAACAGCGCAATGTACAAATCGAAAGCGACCAACGATATCGCTTGCTGGTAGAGCTTTCGCCCGATGGAATCGCAATCCATCAAAATGGGCTGCTGGTTTATGCCAACCCGGCCTGCCTGCATATGCTGGGCGCCAGCAGCCCCGATATGGTGCTGGGGAAACCGGTGCTCGACTTAGTCCACCCTGATTCGCGCGCGATGGTTCTGGAACGCATTCGCCTGATGAGCATTACGGGGAAGCCCGTACCCCCGGCCGAGGAAACCATCCTGCAAATGAACGGGGACTCGCTGGCGGTTGAGATTAGCTCTACGCCGCTGTTCTTTAAGGGCCAGCCGGCCTTCCAGGTCTTTATTCGCGATATTTCAGAACGCAAACGGCTCGAACAAGCCATGCAGGCTATCGAAAAAGGTGTTTCGATGGCCTTTGGCCAGGCTTTCTTTGAAGAAGCGGCGGTTGAGCTAGCCAAAGTATTGCAGGCAGATATCGCCTTTATCGGGGAGTACTTACCCGGCATCGAAAAAATCCGCACGATCTCGGTTTGCATGCAGGGGGCAATCAGCGAGAACTTCGAGTATGCGCTTAAAGGCGCGCCGTGTGGCAATGTCGTCAACCAAAAGCTGTGCTGCTACGAAAGCGGCGTCATCGAGCTGTTCCCCGAAGATGAAGACCTAAAAACCCTGGGCGCCGATGGTTATATTGGCATGCCGTTATGGGATTCGGATGGAACAGCCACGGGGATCATCGTGGTTTTGTATCGGCGTCCCATCCCCGACCCGTCGTTTGCGCGCGGACTGGTGCAAATTTTTGCCAGCCGGGTACAGGTGGAAATTGAGCGCACCGTGGTGCTCAACAACCTGCGCAAAAACCAGGCCTTGCTCGAAACCGTGATTAATGCCATCCCCTATGAAATTTGGGTTTCAGACAACGAGGGGGTCTGTATCCTTCAAAACCCAATCTCGGTGGAATATTGGGGCGATACGGTGGGAAAACAACCCAAGGATGTGCAAGAAATTGACGGGCCAACCCAAAAAGATTGGCGCGAGAAAAACCTGCGCGCCCTGCAAGGCGAAGTGGTGCGTGAGCAAAAACAGATTTATGTAAACGGGCAACCACGCTACTTGAATGGAACCATGACCCCCATCCTGCTTGGCGAGCAGGTTTCGGGTTTTGTGGGCATCAATATTGATGTAACCGAGCGCCGGATTGCCGAGATGCAGCTCGAAGAATCAATCAGCGCGCTTAAACAAAGCCAGGCGTTGTTGATGGCCGTAATCGAAAACATCCCCTTTGACTTTTGGGCCACCGACAACAGCGGGCAGTTCATCTTGCAGAATGCCGTCTCAAAGGAATTTTGGGGTGACGCAATTGGCAAGATGCCGTGGGAAATGGGCGTACCAGAAAATATTTGGAAAACCTGGGTATCCAATAACCAACTGGCCCTGAAAGGTGAAGTCGTGCACAGCCTGGCTTCATATGTGTACGGGAATGGCAAACAGGCCTTTGTCACCGAAGTGATTGCCCCAATTCAACTGGGACAAGAAGTCACCGGGTCTGTCGGCATCAGTATCGATATCACCGCCCAAAAAGAAGCCGAAAACAAACTGCTCAATTCGCTGGAACGCACCTCCACCCTGCGCGAAATTGACCAGGCCATCTTGGGCGGAACGGATATTCGCGTCATCATGGGTGAAATCATCCGCCACGCCGCCAACCTGCTCAAGGTGGATGCGGTGGAAGTGCTGCGCTATGATGTCAACCGTTTTACCCTCGAAATCCTGGCGCGCAAAGGCGTGAATGCGTATTCAGAGCATCACGAGTTCGCCGCTTACGATGATATTTGTGGCCCGGCGGTGCTGGACCAAAAAATGATCCTGGTCGAAGATTTTCAGACCTACCTGAAAGATTTTCCCAAATGCCGCGACTTTGAAAAGTCGGGGTTCAAAACCTACATCGCCATGCCACTGACCGCCAAAGGGATGGTGCGCGGCATCCTCGAAATCTTCCACAACAGCGAGCTAAAACCCGACGATGACTGGTGGCAGATTGCCTACAGCCTGTGCAACCAGGCCGCCATTGCCATCGACAACCTTTCACTCTTCCAGGGATTGCAGCGTTCCAATGCCGAGCTTTCGCTGGCCTACGACCTGACGCTGGAAGGCTGGTCTAAGGCGCTTGAACTGCGCGACCAGGAAACCGAGGGCCACACCCAGCGCGTCACCAGTTTGACCATGCGCCTGGCTGAAATGATTGGCGTCCCCAAACACCAAATCGTCCACATGCGGCGTGGATCGCTGCTGCACGACATCGGCAAAATGGGCATCCCCGATAGCATTCTGCACAAAGCCGGGCCCCTGACCCTAGAAGAATGGGCAGTCGTCAAAAAACACCCCGAAACAGCCTACAACCTGCTCTTCCCCATTCCCTTCCTGCGCCCGGCCCTGGAGATTCCCTACGGGCATCACGAGCGCTGGAACGGCTCCGGCTACCCGCGCGGGCTCAAGGGACAAGAAATCCACATATCGGCACGCATCTTTGCCGTCGCCGATGTATGGGATGCCCTCATCTCGCAACGCCCCTACCGCCAGCCCGACCCGCCCGAAGTGGCCCTGCGCTACATCCAGGAGAACAAGGGCATTCTCTTCGACCCCATGGTGGTGGATATGTTCACCAAACTGGTTCAACCCTGAAGCACAGGGTAGAATCAAGAAAATTTACCCAACTGAGGAAATCCAATGACCCTGCACGCAGAAATATTTGAACAGCCACAACGCCTGAGCAACCTGCTCAAAAACCAGCGCGAAACCGCCGTTAAAATTGCCGAGGCGATTCGCGCCCGCAACATTAAGTATGTTTTCCTGGCCGCGCGCGGCACGTCAGACAACGCCGGACGCTACGCCAATTACATTTGGGGCGCTTATAACCAGATTCCCTTTGCCCTGGCTACCCCGTCGCTGTTTACCTTTTACGGTCAGCCGCCGCGCCTTGAAGACGCCCTGGTCATCGGGGTCTCGCAGTCCGGAAAGTCACCCGACATCGTCAGCGTGCTGGCAGAAGGCCGCAAACAGGGCTGCCTGACCCTGGCCATCACCAACGAACCCGATTCCCCGCTGGCCCAGGCAGCCGACCTGCTCTTCGACATCCAGGCTGGCCCTGAAAAGGCCGTGGCAGCCACCAAAACCTACACCACCGAACTGCTGGCGCTGGCCATGATCTCAGCCGCTTTGCGCAACGATGAAACCGCCTGGCAAGACCTGGAAAAAGTTCCCGGTTGGGTAGCCGATGTGCTCAAGCTGGATAGCGAAATTGAGCGTATGACACAGCGCTTCCGCTATATGAGCCAGTGTGTTGTGTTGGGGCGCGGCTTCAACTACGCCACCGCTTTCGAATGGGCGCTCAAGCTGAAAGAACTGACCTATGTTGTGGCCGAACCATACTCTTCGGCAGATTTCCAACATGGGCCGATTGCCCTGGTGGAAGGTGGTTTCCCGGTGATGGCCATCATCCCCAGCGGGCAAGTGTTCGACTCGATGCTCGAAATGCTGACCCGCTTGCGCAAAAACCATTCGGCCGAACTGGTGGTTATCTCAGACCGCGAAGAAGCCCTGGCCCTGGCCCAATCCCCCATTCGCCTGCCCGCCGGGATGCCTGAATGGGTCACGCCGATCGTCAACATCATCGCCGGGCAGTTGTTTGCCTGCCACCTGACGATGATTAAAGGCTACGATACCGAAAAACCGCGCACCATCAGCAAAGTGACCGAAACGCATTAATTCCCCGCATAACGGTTAAAACACAACTTGCCACTTTCTAGAGCTTAGAAAGTGGCAAGTTGTTTTAAAAGGACCTGGCGCGCTACAACTGCGCGAAACTAATTAACTGGATACCACGCTTGTCGACCTCGGCCCGCATGGCCGGGTCAGTCAGCACTTCAATTTCGGTGTGGCGCTGGAAGGCGTACCCCGATTCGCGGGCAAAAGCCTCATCCACATAGCCGGGGTGACACATGATCTCAAACGTGCCAGCTGCGGGCAGGGCATTGAGAATCTTGAGCAGTTCTTCGCGGCTGGCGCCTTCATCGTAAAACGAGGCAAAGAAGGCATCTGGGCAGCGCGGTTTGAACTCAGCCAGCAGTTTGGGGGCATACTCGGCAATTGGGCCCATCAGGGCTTCGGGCAGGCCCGCCATGGTCTTGTCATCGTCCTGGGCCACAGGCAGGCGAATGGCAACATCATATTCGCGGGCCAGTTCAAGCATGGAACGCAACAAACCGGGCGAAAAATAAGAGGAATGGTGATGAGAATCGAGGTGGGTGGGTTTTTGCCCGGCAGCCGCAATGAAGGCCTCAATTTGGGCGCGCCACTCGGCTTTGGCTTCAGACGGGTCGAGTGTGGGGGCCTTGGTGACCAGCGATTCGAGCTTGAGGAAGCTGCCATCGGGGCGGGTCAACGAGGGAACCTGTTCAGCCGGGAGAAGCGGACGCCCGGCCGTCAGCACAAGGTGTACGCCCAGCCCGAGGGTGGGTGTCTCGCGCAAGGCAATCTTGATATCGGCGGCGGCGGTGGGCATGTTCATCATGGTGGTAGTGGATGTGACCAGCCCACGGGTGTGCGAATCACGAATTCCACGCGAAATGTCGGCGCTGCGGCCGTAGTCGTCAGAGTTGACAATCAGGCGAAGGGTCATATGAAATCTCCTGGGGTGGGGTTAGCGGTCAGGGTTTGGATGCAGAAACAGCCCGGTTTATCGCGGCCAACAGCGAGGCGTCTCCGGGGGCGTCTTGTTCAATCGTCCAGATCATTATGCCAGAGGCTTGTTCCAACGCAATGTGTGTTTTTTCCTCGATGGTGGGTATTCCATTGTAAACCTGCTCGACGCCATTATAAACAAAGCGATCGTTTTGGGCGGCGGCAGGGTCAAAAGCGACCAGTTTTTTGTAAATCACAGAATCGGGGTGCGAGTAGAACGGCACGCCCATGACGAGCTTTTCGGGCGGCAGGCCGCGCCCCAGCCAGTAAGCCAGTCCTTTTTCAAATTGCGCCATGCTGGCATGGTCTGAGCCGTCATAAGCCATGACATTGATGTAATCCATAAGCGGGAAAACTTCGGCAGGAATGCCGAGGGCGGTTTCGTCACCGTATGAGATGACTGCCGCGGTCAGCAACTTCCCGGGCGGCAGGGCGGCGCGCAGCTCGGTGACCAGGGCCAGGAAGTTTTGGGCTGACGCGCCAGGGTCAGGATATTCCCAGTCCAGGTCGGCGCCGTCGAAACCGATTTCTTCGACAAGGCGGGTTAATTCGGCGATGAAAACTGCCCGTTTTTGCGGGTCCGCGGCCACCTGCTCGAACTGCGCATCCCAGCCCCAGCCGCCCACCGATATTACGACCTTTACCTGGTGCTGATGAGCCTGTTCGATGAGTTTTTTAATTTTCCAGCGGTTGGCCAGCGGCTGGAAGGTGCCATCGTCATTGGGAACCAGGAAGGCATAGTTGATGTGGGTCAGCAAGTCGAAAGGGACGGTTTCTACGATCACAGCGTCGGTTACATAACCAACAACGCGGAAAACACTGGCGACAGGGGTAGGGGTGGGCATGGGCGTTTCGGTCGGCAGGGCGGTCGGCGGCGGGACGGGCGCAGCGCAGGCTGCCAGCGCCAACACAAGCGCGGCCACAATAAAACGCTTCACCTTAGCCATTGACCACCACCCGGCTGCCGTTGCGAGCCAAGCGCGCAGTTTCGCCCAGCGTTTTGCGAATTTCGGCCGTCGGACGCAAGCCCCCCTGTTCCATACCAATCAGAACCGCTCCGACCACCGGCGGCACATTCAACCGCACCAGCCGCGCCCCGGGGGCCAGGTTGAGAATTGTGGCCCGCATGGGTTCAATGAGCAGCGGCCCGCCCTCAAACATGCTGCCAGCCATGACTACATCGAAAGCCAGTTCTTCAAATCCCAGTTGGCGAATGACTGCGCAGGCCATCTCGCCCAGCTCGCAACCCGCCCAATGAATCAGCTCACGCGCAACAACATCTCCCTTTTCTGCCACGTTAAAAACCAGCGGGGCAGCCGCGGCGCCAATCTCATAACGATTTTCGGTGTAACCTTCGAGCAAATCTTCAAGGTCGCGAGCCCCGGCGTGCGCAATAAAGGCCTCGGCCAGGGCCGTTGCGGGACCGCGCCGGGTCCAGGCATAACCAATAACCTGCATAGTGCGGAAAATCAGCTCCGAGCTCCCAGCCGATTCGCCCATCATCACACCGTAGCCGGTCACACGGCCCTCACGTTTGTGGTCACGATCCCAGCCGCGACAGTTGCAACCTGTTCCAGAAACCAGGCCGACGCCCCAGCCTTCCTCGGCCCCGGCCACCAGGCCCGGAATGGCGTCATTAACCATATGGTACGGCGCGCGCAGGCCCAGTTTTTCCACAGTTTCGGCCATTTGCGGCTTTTCAGAAGGCCAATCGTACCCGGCAATTCCAAAACCTGCGCCCGAAATCTGCTCCACGCCCAGCCCGGCCGAGCGCAGGGCTGCCTCGAGACCGGTTTGGAGCGTGTTCAACATTCCATCAAACCCGACGGTCTGGTGATTCCCCGGCCCGGCTTCGCCAAACCCAAGAACCCGACCCGTTTCGTCGGTAATCAGCATATGTGTTTTGGTCCCACCCAGATCGGCACCAAGATAATAAGGCATAAAGTTTAGGTCCTAAAAGTTGCAAAGGGGCGCACGAAATTGTGCGCCCCTTATGGGATTATTTCCAAAACTGAGGCAGGTGTGGCTTGTGCGTTTCGAGCATATCCTCGAGCACAGCCTGAATCTTGTCGCCTTTGGGGCCAAGCGGATGCACCATCAAGGCCTGGTAAGCCGCGTCGCGGTCACCATGCACCGCGGCTTCCACGGTCAAAAGCTCATAGGCTTTAATGGCCGCGACCAGGCCAAATTGCGCCGGGGGCAACGGTTCGGTTGGGATGGGGGTAATGCCGCTCTTGCGCACCGTGGCGGGCATTTCCAACACCCATTCGGCGGGCCATTCTTTAACTGCGCCGCCGTTTTTGATGTTGACCACGTGTGTCTCACCGAGGTCATTGTAGTGCGCATTGAGCAACTGCGTGGCCACGGTCGAGTAATATGCGCCGCCGCGTTTCATCAGGTCGGCCGGGGGTTCTTTCAGGGTCGGGTCGGCGTATTGTTCGAGCAAACCCTTCTCAACTTCAATAACTTCTTCGGCGCGGGATGGCGGCCAATTCTTTTGCGCGGCTAGTTTCTTTTCGGTGTAATAAAAATACTGCAGGTAGTAATTTGGCAGCATCTGGGTCATTTCGACCATGCGCGGATCCCATTCAGGATGTTCCTGCGCCTTCAACTCTTTGACAAACTCGCTAACGACCTGCGGCCAAACATCCTCCCCTTCGACGGTGAAACCGCGATGCCACGAGAGGTGGTTCAGGCCGAGGGTCTTCAAATCGGTCTGGGCCGGATCGATCTTGCGCCCCATGGCCTTTTCGAGGCCGCCGATAATCATCATCCTGGCTGTGATCGGCACATTGCACACGCCCACCGAGGGGGTCTGCGGGGCATACTGGCTGAGAGCCTGGGTGACCAGGCCAGCCGGGTTGGTAAAGTTGACCAGCATGGCGCCCGGTTTGGAAAGCTCCTGCATGTCACGGGCAATACTGAGAATTACCGGAATGGTGCGCAGGGCCTTGCCCATGCCACCCACACCGGTTGTTTCCTGCCCAATCAGCCCATGCCGCAACCCAAGGTACTCATCGTTGCGACGGGCTTCCATGTGGCCCACACGCAACTGAGTCGTTACGTAGGTGGCGTCTTTGACCGCATCACGCTGATTGGTGGTCAAGACAACCTTAAACGGGTTGCCTTTAAATTCGACCATTCGTTGGGCAAACCCGCCCACTACCTTGAGCCGCTCTTCATCGATATCCATCAGCCACAACTCATCGACCGGGAACTGCTCGAGACGAGCCAGGAAGCCATTGATTAGCTCGGGGGTGTAGGTTGAACCGCCACCAATCACTGCAACTTTCAGCATATTTTGTTTAATCCTTTCTCGAAATAAAACCGCTTCCTTGGTGGTTACGGGCACTTTCAGGCTCGAAGCATCAAGAAAACGGTTTTTGTGGTGTTAGGAATGTACGTTGACTACTTTTCGACGCCGGTGATCACGATACCCTGAACGAAGAAGCGTTGCGCGGCAAAGAAGAGCAGCAGGGGAGCAATAAGCGCCATCAGCGCGCCCGCCTGAATCAATTGCGGCTTCTGTCCATAAATCCCGTTGAAGGTTGAGAGCGCCACCGAAATGGGCCAGTTCTCACGGTTGGTGGAAAGGTAAATCAGCGGGCCAAAGTAATCGTTCCAGGCGTAGACGATGTGGAAGACGGTCACCGCCATCAGCGCCGGGTAAGCCTGCGGCAAGATGACCGACCACAAAACGCGGAAGGGGCCAGCGCCGTCGATCATGGCGGCTTCATCCAACTCACGCGGCAGGGTCATGAAATACTGGCGCAATAAGAAGGTGTCATAAGCATTGGCAAAGAACGTTGGCACAATCAGCGGCAGCCAGGTGCCTACCCACCCAATTCTCTGGAAGAAGGTATAAGTCGGGATAACTGTCACCGCGGCGGGCAAGAAGATGGTGGAGATCAGGATGACGAACATCAGGTCGCGGCCGGGGAAACGGAAACGCGAGAAGCCGTAAGCCACCAGCGTGCACGAAATCAACACACCCACATTGGAGAGCACCGCATACATAAAGGTGTTCCACAACAGGCGCGGATAATCGATGGTGTTCCACACTTCGGTATAGTTCGACCAGGTAGGGGCAAACTGCCACGGGCGTTCCAGTGCGCGCCACGATACTTTACAAATGAATTCGCCGCGCCCCAGGTTAGAGGGATCGACAAAGGTGCTTTCCTGGCGGCCTTTTTTGACCAGCGCCAGTTCCAGGTTCGATGTATCGTTGGCGTCGCCACCATCGCAGGTATTGGCCGGGACAGTGAACATCTCAACGGCTTTACCGTTGTAATCAAATGTGGCCGGTTGGGCAGGCCAGACGGGGGCACCGACAATCGAAATTTGGTCCTGGGTTTTGAGCGAGGTGAAGACCATGAAGGCAAACGGCGAGAGGTAAAGAATCAGCAAGGCCAGCACCAGGGCGGTGATAAAAGTAGTATTTAGCGCGTTTTTTAGATTTGTTTTCATCGGTCACCTCCGCTTACGAGCGGGCCTCACCAGCATAGTAAACCCAGTATTTTGCGGTTGCAAACAGCGAAATCGTTACAACCAGGATCACCAGGAACAAGAACCAGGCCAGGGTTGAGCCATATCCCATATCCTGGAAGGTGAAAAAGGTTTTGTAAAGGTAAAGGTTGTAAAACAGGGTCGCGCCGCCAGGTCGCCCGGTGCCGTTGTTAACCACCAGCGGCACAAGGAAATACTGGAACAAACCCACAATGCTGAGCACCAGGTTGTAGAAAATAACCGGGGAAATCATCGGGAAGGTCACATTCCAAAAAGCCTGCCAGCCATTGGCACCATCCACCTTGGCGGCGTCATACAACTCGGTCGGCACGCCTTGCAAGCCCGCCAGCATGATCAACATGGCGTTGCCAACACCCCAGATACCCATAATCACATAGCTAGGATACACCCAGTTGATGTCGTTGGCCCACAACGGAACCGATTCTTTGGGCATCCCCAACGCCAGCAGGGCGCGATTGATCCAACCTGTTTCGGGATTGAGCATACCGCCCCACAGGAAGACGCTTGCCACAAAGGGGACAATGTAGGGCATATAGAACAGGGAGCGGAAGAACATTTGCCCCTTGAGGTTCTTGTTGTTCATCAGGAGCGCCAGGAAAAGCGGCAGGAAAATCCCCACCGGCAGCGCAATCAGGCCAAAACGGATGGTGATCCAGATTGAACCCGGGGTACCGCCGCCGCCACTATTCCACACTTGCCCGTCCCGGAAAAGCTGGGCATAGTTTCCAAACCCAATAAACTCGGGGGCTTTCATGATCCCGTCCGTGATCTTCAGGTCGAGGAAACTGAAGACCAGGGTCGCAATCATGGGGATGAAGGTGAAGGCCAGGAACCCAATGATCCATGGGGCAAGAAATCCCAGCCCCATCCACATCTCCCGCCGCGCAAGTGGGGTCATCTTGCGAAACGAGCCACGCGTTGGTAAAGCTTTTCGAATCTCGGTAAGCTGTTCCATACAACGCTCCTTAGAAAGGTTTTATTAAATTCTATAATAGCAAAAAAACGTGGATTTGTATTAAGAAAAATTGATTGCGTAGTTCTATTCAATTGGGCGGGCCAGCCTGTAAGACTGACCCGCCCAAAGTATTTCACTTACTTTTACTTATTGTAGATGGTGTTGAGGTCGTCAACCAACTTCTGGAATTCAGCATCGAAGTCGAGGCCCTCAGTGTTGTTCATGAGATCCATGAAGGTCTGCTGGCGGGCGAAGGCTTCGTTCCAGTTGGGCTGGTACTGTTCGGCGCTCGGGGCATCCGGGTAAGCGAGGCCCTGGACGAAGACATCCCAGGAGGCGTCGGTCACGAACGGATAGTCAGCGGCTTTCTTCTCAAAGAAGGCTTCGGTCTTGGAAGCGATAGCGGGCATGGCGCCGTAAGCGGGCAGGAGTTTGTCGCCACCGGTGGTGATGAGGTAAGCCAGGACTTCGAAGGCTTCCTTGGGGTGGGCAGTGCCCTTCCAGATGCGGAAGGTGTCAGCATCGATGCGGCCGTGGACAACGCCATCAGCACCCATCGGCTGGACGCCGAGCTGGAATTCATTGCCGGCCTTGGCGAAATCGGCCAAACAGCAGGTGTACCAGGTCTGGGTCAGAGCCATGGCGGCCTTGCCGGCATTGAAGATGTTGCCATTGCCGAATTCAGGAGCGCCAGCGAGCGGGCCGGTAGCCATGTAAGGCTGAGGACCGTACATACCATCGTAGTACCACTTCCAGGCAGCCTTCCAGCCATCGGGGAGGGTGGACTTGTAGGAGCCCTTGGCGTCGCCTTCGAAGATTTTCTCAGCGCCGGAGTAGAAGGTAGCAACCGAGTTCGGGTGCTGCCACTGGGCGGAGTAACCAACCTGGACGATCTGGGTGCGGTCGAAGCCTTCTTCAGTCGCATTGAGGCCGTTCTTGTCAACGGTCAGGCGCTTGGCAACTTCGGTGAGGGTGTCCCAGTTCCAGTCCACTTCCTGTCCATCGAGCACGTACTTTTCGCCGTACTTCTGGGGAGGATAAGCGAGGCCGGCTTCGTCAAACATGGCAGGGATGAAGTACACAGCGCCGGGGAACACGGCGAAGGGCAGACCAACCTGGCCTTCTTCGGTCTGGTAGAACTTCACCAGAGCGGGATCGAAGACGCTGGCATCGAAACCAGTTTCCTGCATGTAGGGAGCAACATCGAGCCACTGGCCATAGAAGGCGTTGGAACCACCCCAACCCACGGGGCCAACGATGTCGGGGCCAGCGCCAGAGGCGATCTGGGTGGCGAGGGTGTCACGAGCGCTGTCGTAGGGCACGATTTCGAGAACGAGTTCGATCTGATCCTGGGAGGCGTTGAAATCAGCCACAACTTCTTCCTGGATAGCGACCTGTTCAGGATTGGTACCAGTACCGAGACCAACGAACCAGCGGATCTGGGTCTTTTCGGTAGCGGCCGGTTCGGCGGGGGCTTCGGTAGCAGCCGGTTCGGCGGGGGCTTCGGTAGCAGCCGGTTCGGCGGGGGCTTCAGTGGCCGGGGCGGCGCCGCCACCACAGGCAGCAAGCAACATCGAAGCAACGATGAGCAGGCTTAGAACAGACAAAATCTTTTTCATGGTGAGTTTCTCCTCTTTAAGGGTTTGAGAAAGTAATAGACGGATCTGTGGTTTGGGAAATTATGGAGAACTGAGTAGCGCAATCACCTCCAATCAAGTTCAGCGAACAGACGCTTCCAGTGCGCATCCGCACGAGTTGCGAAGGATAATTTCAGTGGGCAATAAAGTCGCAGACTCGGCAGGCATATCCTGAAGCAGGTTAAACAACAATCGCGCAGCAGTACGGCCAACTTCTTCCGTTGGGGCGCGGACAGTGGTAAGGGGCGGGCTCAGAAAAGGAGATAAACGCGAATCGTCAAAACCAACCACCGCAACATCTTCGGGGATCACCACTCCGGCCTCTTTGAGAGCCGAAAGGGCGCCTACAGCCGCCTCATCATCACCAGTAAAAATCGCATCAAACTCGATGTGATTGCGGCCGATATATTCCTTTAACCGGTTATAAGCAATCTGTCGGTCAAATTCACCGCTCAAGATTAACTCAGGCCGGAAGGGAATATCATGCGCCGAAAGGGCATCGCGGTAACCTTGCTCACGCCAGAGCGAATCTTCCTGCTCACGAGGTCCGCGCATAAAAAGGATGTTGCGGCGGTGATGCTGTTCAATCAGGTGGTCGATAATCTTACGCGTGGCTGATTTATTCTCAACCGTTACAAATGGAATCTTAAGGTGCGGGGGCGGTGTGCGATGGATCAGCACCACCGGGAAACGGACACGACACAAGTCCGTCAACTGCTCTTCATTCAGGCTGTCTGCAAAAACCAGCATTCCGTCGGTATTGTGCGGGCCAATCGGGGGCTGGGTGTCTTGCCGGGTAGAGGCTTTGTAGGTTGCCACCAGCAAATTATGCTGGAATTCGCTCACGACTTCTTCGATACCACTCAACAACGGGGCAAAAAAATCGGTGTGCATGTTATGCAACACCAGCCCAATGGTGCGAGTACGTCGGGTTGCCAGGTGACGCGCCACCGCGTGCGGTTTGTAGTTCAGGTCCAGCATAACCTGCTGGATGCGTTCGGCCACCTCTTGTGAAACCGGAGCGTTTTGATTAATAAAACGACTCACCGTCGCCACGGAAACAGCTGCGTGTTTGGCGACATCTCGGATTGTTACGGAAGAAGAGCGGCGCGTCATACAACATTGATCCGTGTGTAACCGGTTACAGTAACCGGTTACATTAAAGCATAGTTAACAATCAGAGTCAATGGACAATTGTCACTTTTTTGCATAGAAAGAATTTTTTTAAGAATCAAAACAGGGAGGAACCAGGTGGTTCCTCCCTGTTTTATGCATCCGGTGGCTATTCTTTGACCGGCAAGAACAGGTCGAGCGTAAAATTCTCACCCCCCGCCTCGCCGGGCGGCGCAATATGCTCCTCCAGCCACTGGTGGGAAGCCTCGCGATAACGACTCTCCTCGCGCCAGCGCACCAACTTCTGCCAGGTAGCAGGAATATCCTCCCACGGCTTCGTCACCACACAGCGCGTCACAGCATACAACCCGCCAGGGAAATCGATCATGCGCGCCTCCCCCTGGGGCTCAACCCCCTCACCCACCACCATCCAGGCATCATAGCCATAATTCGGGCTGCCCGCTGCCGGGTTCGGATTGTTATACCCAAAGACACGCCCGCTAACAGCATGCGCTCGCGCCCAGGCAAACAACTTATCCAGCGCCACACCTTCTGGCCCTTCCCCATACCCATTGAAACAAATCACACGCAGCGGTTCCAGTTTGACAATTTTCACATCCAGTTCACTCATTTTTTCTCCTTATCATTTTCTAGAGCCAGGCTATCAGTCGCAACACATTCTTGCAAGAATAAACACATTTTACGCACAATACCTGACATCTATTGTCAGGTAAACATGCTAAAATGGAACAAAATCCGTATTTCCGTGACAAATTCCGCTTCTCCATTCGCCATGCGCGCCGACCGACTACTCTCCCTGCTCATGCTCCTGCAAACCCGCGGCACACTAACCGCCCAGGCCCTGGCCGCCGAACTGGAAGTCACCGAGCGCACCATCTACCGCGACGTGACCGCCCTTTCTGCCGCGGGGATACCGGTGTACACCGAACGCGGCCCTGGCGGCGGCATTGCCCTGGTCGAAAACTACCGCACCAACCTGACCGGTCTCAACCCGGCTGAAGTGCGCGCCCTGTTCATGCTCAGCATCCCAGCCGCGTTAGACCAGTTAGGCGTGGGCGATGAACTGCGGATGGCGCTGCTCAAACTCTCAGCCGCGCTCCCGGGCAGCCGCCGCGCCGAAGAAGCTACCGCCCGCCAAAAAATCTTCCTCGACGCGGCTGGATGGTTCCAGCCCGAGGAACCGACACCGCACCTGAAAACCATCCAATCTGCCCTGTGGAACAACCAAACACTGAACCTTACTTACCACTCCGATTTCGGCGCCGATGTGGATATGATCCTGGCCCCTTACGGGCTGGTCGCCAAAACCAGCATCTGGTACCTGGTAGGAGCGCGCCAAAACCACCTGCGCGTGCTAAGAATCTCAAAAGTACGGCAAGCCAGCCTGAGGGAAGAAACTTTCGTCTACCCCAACGACTTTGACCTGCCGCACTTTTGGAAAGCCTGGTGCGACGAATTTGAAACCAGCCGCCCGCAATACCCGGTCACCGTGCGGGTCAGCCCCACCCTGGCCGGAATCCTGGCCGAAAACCGCCCGGCCACCCTAACCCGCCCGCCTGGCATAGAAAAAGACGGGTGGCAAACCCTTACTCTAACCTTCGAATCGCTCGAAGCAGCCCGCGCGCGCCTGCTAGCTTACGGCGGGGCGGTTGAAGTGCTCGAACCGCCCGCATTGCGCTGCAGCATCCATGATTTTGCCACTCAAATTCAAAACACCTACCGTGCCACTCCCTGATGGAGTACCCGCAGTGAAACTGCACGTGGGTCACGCCCGAAGGCCAGGCGTTTGGCCCAGGTACTGTTAAAACCACGCAGCGCCCCGGCGTCCAACCAGGCCGGGGGCCAAACCCGCCAGCCCCAGCGCCGCAAGCTCGCCCCAACCTGCGCCACCCCGGCTTCCAGGCCAAAACCAGCCTCCGCCAGCGCCCCACCATTTAAACGGATCTCAATCGCTGCGTCCGGGCGCGCAGCCGCCGCCAACCCGCCCATCAGCGCCGGGTCCCCGGCCAACAAACTCTCCAACAGGCTACCCCAGGGAAAGTTAATCGTAATCTGGTTCGCCATTCCATATAGTTCGGGTGGCAAAGCCTGCGCCCGGGCAATCACAAACAGCATATTAGGCTGCCTGAGAGCTGAGACAGTCCGCAGGTTTTCTCGACAGGCATCCAGGCCCATCACAAAATATTCCGGGTGATGTTCGGCCATATAGCGCACAAAGCGCCCATCCCCGGTTCCCAGGTCGAGCCAAACCTGCTGGTAAGCAGCCACACGCTGGCACAAGTCAGCCCTATTCAATTCAAGGGACATTTTGCCCCGTAATGTTTCCATGTGAAACCTCCATTCTGTTTTTGGGTTGAAACGAAAACAAACAGAATGGAGCGGGGCGGACCTCGGGCAAACGCAAACAGACGGCTGCGTCAGGCACCGTCAAGGTCATCAGGAGTCGGTTTTTTACGAGTTAGGGGAAACGCAAAACAGGCCCGGCGGGCCTGGGACAAACTGCGCAGCGCTTTAGGAGCGGCTTAGCAGGGAGGACGAGTCAACAATTTATCCATGATGGAAAAATTATAGCACCGCCCGCAGGCGGTGCATATTAGCGTTTTATTTGAACTCAACGGGCCTTCGAGCGCACACGGGCCATGAATTTCGCCTCATCAATTACAAAACGGTCGTGGCTGGCCTCACCAATCTTTTCAACATCGTCCCAGGCTTCAATCTTGAAGCCCAGGCGGCGGCCTTCTACCTCAACCAGTTCGGCCACAACCCGCACCGTCATGCCTACCGGGGTAGGCGCCAGGTGGCGCACTTCGATGCGCCCGCCCACCGTCGTCTGCCCGGCGGCAAGCTGACCCGTCAGCGCCACCACAGCGGTATGTTCCATTTGCCCCACCAGCGCAGGCGTGCTATACACCGGCACCAGGCCACTGCCCCAGCGGGCGGCTGTATCGGCATCGCTCACCACCAACGATGTTTCGGCCCGCAGGCCAACCTGTAATTCGCTCATCGCTGCTCCTATACTGTCGTGATGATGGTGTGACGCGCCCCGGCCGCCCACAACGCGGAAGCAACCGATTCGGCGCTTTGGGGCTCTACCAGGGCAATCATATTCCCACCCCGGCCGCCTCCCGATAATTTGGCGCCCAACGCCCCGGAGCGCTTCGCCGCCAAGACCAGGCGGTCCAATTCCGGGCTAGAGACGGTCATCTGTTGCAATAGCGCATGATTGGCGTCCATCAATGGACCCAACGCCGGCCAGGTTCCGCCTTCAATGGCAGACCTGGCCGCAACAACAATCTCGCCAACCTGGTCGAAAACCGACTCCCATTGGCCGGGATCAGCTTCCCACAATTTGCGCACATCGCCCACCGACTCCCTGGTGGGCGCGGAGATGCCGGTATCGGCAATCACCAGCGTAAAAGGGCGAGCAACGCGAAAAGTGCGTATCGGCTCACCACGCACAAAGTAGACCGGTTGGGCGTAAGTAATCACCGTATTATCGATGCCGGAGGGTGTGCCATGATGCAGTTTTTCGGTCTCATACGCCAGGGCGCTGACCTGCTCATCTGCGAGGGGTTGCAAAAGATGAGCAGAAAGCGCGCGAATCAGGGCCACGCTGACCGCCGCGCCTGAGCCCAGGCCAGAAGCCACCGGAATGGTGGAACTGATATAAATTTTGAGCGTGGGCGGGTTGGGAAGTTCGAGGCTGCTGAAAACGCTCTCGATAACGGTTCGCAGCGGGTGCGTGGGGGCCAGTTCAGACAGGCTTGCATGCAGGGCAATGTCCGGGGCATCGATCCAAACCCCCGGGGCCGCAGAATCAGACACTTCCACCGTTGCGCAAACTTGCCTGACCGGCACAGCCAGCGCCGGTCGGCGATAGACAACGGCATGTTCGCCGAACAGGATAATCTTTCCGGGGGCGGAAATACGGGTCATGAAAGATAAAACACAGCCAGCACGGTCAGGCCAAACATGAGGATAGCAATCTGTACCGGGCGGTCGGTTAACAGCACTTCTTCGGGCGCACCGGCATGGTGGGTAACCTGGATAAGATACAGGTAACGAAAGATGATATAGACCATAAATGGAATGGTCAACATCATGGCGTGGTTTTCAGGCAGGTTGGGCGCAGAGAAGGTATATAGTGAATAAGCCAGGATAGTGGCAGCTGAGACGATGGTCACATACTGGTCGAGCAGGGGAATGGTATAACCTTCGAGCACCTTGCGGTGCGAGCCCGCACCCTGTGAGAGCAGGTTCAACTCGGCGCGGCGTTTGCCCAACCCCAGGTAGAGCGAGCCGAGGGTGGTGACAACATACAGCCAGGGTGAAAAACGCTCGACATCGATGAGGGTCACGCCGCTGTGAACGCGCAGCACAAACCCGGCGGCAATCACCAACACATCCACAATCGGGATATGTTTGAGCCATTTGGAGTAGGCCAGGTTAAGCAGCAGGTAGCTTGCCAGCACTCCGGCAAAGGCCGGGGCTAGCAAGTAGCCCAAGGGTAAAACCACCAACACCAGCCCGAGCGCGGCAGCCCAGGCAACACCTACGGGTAGTTTCCCCGAAGGCAGCGGGCGCTTCTTTTTTTCAGGGTGCTGGCGGTCGGCTTCAAGATCGGCGATGTCGTTAATGATGTAAACGACGCTGGAAATCAGGCAGAACAGGGCAAACCCGGCCAGGGTGTGCAAAAAAGCTTCGAGCTGGAACAACTGCTTGTCGAAGATCAACGCAAAAAAGACGAAACCGTTCTTCGTCCATTGGCGCGGGCGCATGGTTTTAAACAAGGCTTTGAGCATGGGGAGTATTTTAATGCAGAATGGCAGAATCCCAAGTATTGTATAATAACTTATCTGTTTTCTTTTGCCCGGGGTAAATTCAAACTGTGCCTATGAGCTCTTCAACGGATCTACAACAGGCCACCACCCAAACTGCGCGCAGCCTGCGCGGTATTGCCCGTTCGCTGCCGGTGCGTGAACTCTCCCGGCTGACCCTGCCCGAGATTGACGCGGTGGTGGATATCACCGCCCAGATTATCCCGGCCGGGAACGTACCAGGGATGATTTTGAGCGGTTTATCGCGCCTGCCGGGGCAGCGCATCCCACCACAAACAGTCCAACAGCATATCGCCGCCCTGTTCAGCGGGGTCGAACAAATCATCGACACGGTTGCCTTTGGCACGGTCTTCGCCGGACCGGCTGCCGTGTTATGGGGCTACCAGAACCTGCTCAAGCTGGCCGGGAAGGACCCTGAATCAGCCTTTCCGGAGGGCATCTGGCAGTTTTATGTCGATTACGCCCTGCGTGAAGACACAGCCCGGCATGTCAATGAAACCCACGGCTTCGACACCCTGCTGCGCCAGCACGGCATCCACCTGAACCAGACCGACCGGCTGACAGCCTGGGTGATGGCTGCCATTTCCTGCATCCACCAGTATGATGCCCTGCTGGAAATTGAATGGCGCGAACGTGTGGCCACCAACCTTCTGCGCGGATTAACCCACAACCTGCCCGAGGCCGCCCGCTATGCTTCGCTTTACCGCGAATGGGAGATCCAGCGCCCCTACCGGCGCGGGGCCGAGGCTGCCAGCTACGACTACCCCGATTATCGCCGGATCAAGTTCGATCACTTTTTGCAAGACGCCATGCGCGACCTGCCGCTCGAAATCCGCGCCGCCTGGAACCGCCAAATGCAAGCCGCCGAAAAAGACCTGCCGCCTTACCAGCGCCAGATGTCGATCCTGGCGCATTTACAGCCCGGCGAATATGGCGAAACACGCGTTGCCTACAACTTTGACCAGGTAAAAATCGGCCTGATCTTGCGCGGGAACTATTACCTGCTGCCCGTCTACGGCCCCGGTACCGACCGGCCGCTGGACTGGGACACCGTCCGCGGCCAAATCGCCGCCCTGCTGGCGCTCCCGGCCGGTTCACCTTCCACGCTGATGCCGCTGGCGCGAGTTAAGCGCGCAGCCTGGCCAGCCCTGCGCCGCAAACTGAACCCGGCCCTGCTGCAATCGCTCGACCAACTGCGTTTTGCGCCAATCCTGATCAATGCCGATGAACGCCCGGCCGGTTTGCCGCTGACCGAACTGCGCCAGGCCGAGCGCGGCATTGGCGACCACGCCCTGACCATCTTCCAGACTGGCAGCACCTTCGTCTTCGACCAGTCACACATCTTTTTTGATGGCATCCTGGGCGCAGCCCTGGCCGAGATTTTGACCAACGAGGCCCTGTCGTGGGCGGTGCATCTCAACACCCTGCCCGCCACGCGACCCGCCATCCAGGCCCTGTACACCCCGCTGGCCTTCCCGCTCTCGCCCGGCGACCAGAGCGAGATTCGCAAAGCGCCCCACGTCACCCCGGAATCGGGTGCGGAAACAGAGTCTGTCAACCTGCGCGCCTGTCTCAGCCTGCGACGGCTCTTTAAGCAGCGCAGCAGCGCCCTGCAATTAACCGTCAATGACCTGCTGGTGCTGTATCGCGCCATCCATGCCGCCCGCTACGAACCCTCGCCCGGGCTGGTGGCCGAACTGCAAAAACTGGCTTCAGATAACAACACCCGCGCGCTGGCAGTGGAAATTGCGCGCAGCCTGACCGAAGCGCGCCGTCAAAACCCTTCGATGCTGATTCCAATGGATGCCAGCCGCCATTCGCCGCGTGAGCGACTGTACCCGCTCAGCATGGAAGTGCCCCTGGGCGAGCTGGATTTGCTCAACCTGCACCAGCGGGCGATCCAGGCTCTCGAAGCGTACGAAGGCCACAGCGGGGACCGCTCCGCCCTTTACGCAGAGTTTGATCAGGCGCAGAGAACTTATCTCGCCGCGCTGGCCGGGTTCGGGGTCTTCCTGAACCGTATGAAAGATATTGCCATTCAGGGCGAAACGGCCAGTGTGGGAGCCATTAAGCTGCTGGCGCACCTGCCGCCCGCTTTGCAGCGCCTGCTGGACCAGTTCCCGGCTCATTTTGAGATGCTCAACAGCATGCTTAAGGGCCGCGAGGTATTCTCGAATGTCGGCGCAGTGGTTCCCAGCAGCACGCTTAAGCGTTTTGTGACCGCTAAAGACGATAACGAACAAAAACAACTTGTTTGGGGCATTATTACCGATGCCAATGGCGTTCTGCGCATTACCCTGCGCGACTTTCGCCCGCATGTAGCCGCCCTGTATGCCCTGGGACGTTACGACCTGGCGCATCACATCACCCGCGATTACCTCGATTCGTTTGCCACAGGCTTCAACGGCTTCATCTTTGACCTGCAGCGCATTACCAAAGCCAGCCGCGAAACCCAACTCCTCGCCTGAGACCCGCATGCCCACCCACACCGACCCACTGATTGGCCGCAAACTCTCCAACTACGTCATCAAACGCGTCATCGGACGTGGCGGCATGGCGCAAATCTACTACGGCGAGGATGTTAAACTCCAGCGCCCGGTAGCCATCAAAGTCATCGATGCGCGCTATCGCGGCAAACCCGCCTACGCCCAGCGTTTTGTAAAAGAAGCGCGCGCAGTGGCCCGCTGGCGGCATGAAAACATCATCCAGATTTATTATGCCGATGACCAGGACGGCCTGTACTACTATGCCATGGAATATATCGATGGGCATGACCTGGCCGACCTGCTGGCCTCACACTCCCGGCGCGGCAAACTGCTGCCGCCCGAGGAAGTGCTGCGCATTGGCCGGGCCATCGCCAGCGCCCTCGATTACGCCCACAGCCAGGGCATCATCCACCGCGACATCAAACCTTCCAATGTGCTGCTCTCCAAAGACAAGCGTGTGGTGCTCAGCGATTTTGGCCTGGCGCTCGACCTGCAACAAGGCTCATCGGGCGAGGCCTTTGGCACCCCCAACTACATCTCACCCGAACAAGCGCGCCGCTCCACCGATGCCGTCGCGCAATCCGACCTGTATTCGCTGGGCGTCATCTTGTACGAAATGCTGACCGGTGTCGTCCCCTTCGACGACGGCTCACCCACCAGCGTGGCACTCCAGCACATCACAAATCCCCCGCCCCCGCCGCGCAGCATCAACCCACAACTGAATGTAGAAACTGAAAAAGTCCTGCTCAAAGCCCTTAACAAACGCCCCGGCGACCGTTACCAGAGCGGCAAAGCCCTGCTCGATGCGCTCGAAAAAGCCATCTCGCGCGCCCAGCCCGCCGCCGAGCGCGTTTTGCCGCTGCCGCCTGCCCCGGCCGCAGTCGTCGCCGGGAAAACCCGCACCGTTACCCGCAAAGTGATCCCGGCAGCGGCCAAACCGGCGCCCAAAAAACGCCGCTGGCCTTTGTTCCTGGCCGTGCTGGTCTTGCTGGCCGGCAGCTTCTTCCTGGCGGAAAAACTGTTCCCAGGCCGTTTGCTGACGATGGCCTTTCCCGCCACCCCAACCCTGACTCTGGCTCCCACAGCGACCCTCCCCCCTGCCAGCGTCACCCCGTTGGTGATTGCCTCACCCACCCAAACGCTGCCCGCCACCTCCACCGCTACCGTAACCCTCGCGCCAAGCGCCACCCGAACAGCCTCGGCCACAACGGCATTCACGGCAACGGCTTCATCGACCGCCACCGAAACGACAGCGCCCACTTCCACCGACACCCCCCCGCCCAGCGCCACCTGGACCCCATCCGGCGTTGGGACGGCCACCCTGGTCCCCAGCCCCACCACCACCCAGGAGTTTGTCAACTACAAACGCCTATGGCTATACTGGGATGCCTTCGGTTTTTACATCTACAACGCGGCCGACACCAACCGCTCCATCTCGCCCATCGCCTTCGAGCGGTTGGATGCAGACGGCGCAGTGCTAAATCGCTTTGGCGGCTCGCTATGGGCCGAGTTTTACCCCACCTTGCATAACGACCGCTGTATGCGCATCGAAATCCAGAAAAACCCCAATAACTATCTCAGCCCGCCCGTCTGCAAAGACCGCTACCTGAGCACCCGCAGCATTGTCGCCTCCAGCGACCTGGTCTTTTGGACGGCTAGCCCCTCCAGCAGTCAGTTCCGCGTCTTGTGGCAAGACCAGCCAGTGGCTACCTGCGACATCGCAGCCGGCTTTTGCGAAGTCTTTGTCCCCTGAGAACTTTCACTTATAAGCTGCTCAACGGCCCGCGCAAATGCGCGGGCCGTTTTGTTTGGGGGCTGCAACATTTTTCGACAAACTCCTGTATTCCTTTCATACAACACACCCGAAAGGACTCTCTTATGGCTGATATTTCTGCGATCTTTGGCACCCTGCTCATCTTCGGCATCGCCTTCCCCGGTCTGCTGACCGCCTGGTGGCTCTTGTTCCCCGCCACCGTCGAACGCGCCCAGGCGCGCCTCGACAATACTCCCTGGCAGTGCTTCTGGTTTGGCGGCATCCTGACCGCCGCCGTCGTCATCCCCACCGTCATCCTGCTGGTCTTGCCCTTTGGCCCGGCCAAATTCCTCGGCTGGACCCTGATTGTGCTGACCCTGTCCATCTCCAGCCTCGGTTCGGCGGGCATCGCCGCCAAAATGGGCCAACGCCTCGCTAAACAATCCACCGCCAGCCCGGCGGCAGCTTTTGTGCGCGGCGCCATCGCCCTCGAACTGGCCGTCATCTTCCCGCTGCTCGGCTGGCTGCTGGTCTTCCCGCTCACCACCGTCACCGCCCTCGGCGCGACTGGGTTTGCCCTGCTGCGCTGGGTTCCAAAAGTTACGCCTGCTCCAGTTATAGCTGAGCCTGCCGCCACTCAAACCCCATAACCACAACGGCAACAACGTTACACACGTGTGCCTGCGGCCCAGTGCAGGCAACGGAAATCCAAAAGAATTTACGTGGTGCTCCTTCGTTGCCGTCGTGGTGAAAAATTATCCAACCCTATGAAACGCCTCGCACTCCCTCTCACCATTATCCTACTCGCCTGCCTCGCCTGCGGACAGAGCGCTGTTGCGCCCTTCCCCGACCCGACCTACACTCCCGAGGCATCCATTTTCGAGAGCGGCCGCACCGCCTACGGCTTTTTCCCAACCCCGCCCGAGGTCTCGCTCGAAGCGGTCTTCGCCCACTACAAAGTAATGGGCCAGCACGCCGATGTCGCGCTGGTGCAGGAACCCATCCCGTGGGCCGAGTTTGTCAACGGTATCGAGGTCGAATCCTCCAAAATTACCGACATCCAAAATGCCCGCACCCTGGCGGCCGCCAACAACCTCGAAAACATCTACGTGGTCGACCCGCTCAACGGCCTCAACCGCCGCGAATTTGCCGGGCTGCCCGCAGGCTGGGAAGCCTCCTTCGCCAACCCGGATGTGCGCGCCGCCTACAAAAACTACACCCTGCGTTTGGTGCGCGAGTTCAAACCACGTTACCTGGGCCTGGCCTCCGAAATTAACACCTACATGGAGGCCTACCCCAGGGATGTGGAGAACTTCATCAGCCTGTACCGCGAGACCTATGCCGCCATTAAAGCCGAGTCACCTGAGACGCAGGTCTTTGTCACCTTCCAGTGGGAGCAACTCAACAACCTGGTCGGCGACGCGCCCAGCCAGGAGCGCCGCATCAAATGGGAACAGGTGGAAGCCTTCGAGCCGCAGCTCGACCTGTGGGTGATTTCCTCCTACCCGTTTGTGGCCTACCGCAGCGCAGCCGACATCCCCGCCGATTACTACTCCCCGCTGCTCGCGCGCACCGACAAACCCCTGGCCGTGGCCGAGGGCGGGTTCGTCTCGCGCCAGACCGGCCACATCCCCGGCTCGCCGCAAGACCAGGTCGATTACCTCAACGCCATCCACACCCAAATTGGCGAGCGCCTCGACTTTTGGGTTTACCTGCTGCTCAGCGACCTAAACGCCGACTCGTACGCCAAATTCTTCCGCCAGCAGGGCATGAAAGAAGCCGATATTAATACCCTCGGGTTCTTCGTCAACGTTGGCCTGTTCGAAAAAGACGGCCAAACCCCCAAACCCGCCCTGGCCGTCTGGGATTCTTATCGTCAAGAACCTTAACCACAACGGTAACAACGGTAACGAAGGAACCCCGAAAGAATTCCGTCGTGTTCCATCGTTACCGTCGTGGTAAATGGTGTTTTACCCATCTATCCCCGTCTCGATACGCCCCTGGCGGGGCTACTCGACCTCCCGCTGAAAACCAATCACAAATTACCAATTACCAATAACTATGCCCCTCTCCCGCCGCGACTTCCTCAAACTTACCGGTCTCGTTGCCGCCAGCAGCGCCCTGGCCGCCTGCCGCCCGCTCTACGAACTGGCCGGGCACCCGCCGCTGACCGCCTGGCCGCCGCTTAGCCCGGCCGACTTCCGCGCCCTCAACCGCCTGACCTTTGGCGCGCGCCCCGCCGAACGCGCCCGCGTGGCCGAAATCGGCCTGCTGGCCTGGGTCGAGGAACAACTCGCCCCCGACAGCCTCGACGATTTTGCCTGTACCCTGCGCCTGCGCAACCTCGATACGCTCGCCATGACCGGCCAGCAGCTTTTCGACCTTTCCAACAAGCTGTTTGACGATTTCGACCTCGAAACCGTCCCCGGCCAGTTGCGCCAGGGCACGCTGCTGCGCCAGGTTTACAGCCAGCGCCAGTTGTACGAGGTCATGGTCGAGTTTTGGAACGACCACTTCAACATCGCCACCGACAAGGGCGAGTGCTACACCCTGAAAACCGTCGATGACCGCGAAGTGGCCCGCGCGCATGCCCTCGGCTCCTTCCGCGATCTGCTGTGGGCCTCGGCCCACTCCCCGGCCATGCTGACCTACCTCGACAACCAGGCCAACCACAAGGGCGCGCCCAACGAAAACTATGCCCGCGAACTGCTCGAACTGCACAGCCTGGGTGTCCACGGCGGCTACAGCCAGGCCGACGTGATGGAACTGGCACGCTGTCTCACCGGCTGGGGCGTCAAGGAGCATTTCTGGCGCGGCGAGTTCACTTTCGATAACGATCAGCACGATTCCGGGGAGAAGTTTGTGCTCGGGGTGCGCATCCCGCCCGGCGGGCAGGACGAAGCCGAAAGCGTCGTCGAGCGCCTGGCGCGGCATCCCTCCGCCGCCCAATTTATCGTCGAAAAACTGGCCCGGCGCTTCCTGGCCGACGACCCGCCCGCTGAAATTATCCAAAAAGCGGTGCATGCTTTTGATGTCTCTTCCGGGGACATTCGCGCCACCTTGAGGGTGCTGCTGCTCGACGGCCTGCCCCTGGCCGGGGAGAAATACCGCCGCCCTGTCAACTTTGTCGCCGCTTCATTAAGGATGCTCAACGCTGAAAGCGACTGTGGCCCCGCCGTGCAGGACTACCTGCTGCGCATGGGCCAGGTCCCGTTCAACTGGCCCACCCCCGATGGCTACCCCGACCGCGCCGCGGCCTGGCAGGGCAACCTGCTGCCGCGCTGGCAATTTGCCTTTGCCCTGGCGCGCAACGAACTGGACAAAACCGAAGTCGATTTGCCCGCCCTGCTCGCCGCATCTGGCGCTGGCAACCCGCTGGATGCTTTTTCCACCCTGCTGCTCGGCGCTCCGCTCCCGACCGGGGAGCGCGAGGCCCTGCTGACCACCCTGCGCGCAGCCGGGGCCAGCGACGACGAACTGCTGCCCATCCTGGCGGGCGGCCTGCTGGCTTCCCCGGCTTTCCAGTGGCGTTAAATGCATTCACCACGAAGGCAACGACGGAACACAAAGGAAACCCTTAAGCATTTCCGTCGTGTTACTTTGTTGCCGTCGTGGTTAAAGGTTTTCAATTTACAGGTGCACGTCCGTCAAATCGGCGTCAAAAAAAGGTTTATCCCATGCTTACCGAAAAATCCTGGCTTCCCCGTCTTGCCTTTGCCCCGCCCCAAACCGCCCCGCGCGGTGATACGCTCGTCGTCATCTTCCTGCGCGGCGCAGCGGATGTGCTCAACATGGTCGTGCCGCACGGCGAAAACGCCTACTACAACCTGCGTCCCAGCCTGGGCATCCCCCGCCCCGACGACAATCGCGCCAAAAAAGAAGCACGCGCCCTCGACTTGGACGGTTTCTTTGGCCTGCACCCCGAAATGCGCCCGCTGCTGGAGATGTGGCAGGAAAAACAACTCGCCATCATCCACGCCTGCGGCGCGCCGGATGAATCGCGCAGCCACTTTAAAGCGATGGAATTAATGGAACGCGGCGTGGACGATGAACGCGGCCCGGCCTCCGGCTGGATTGGCCGCCACCTGGCCACGCTCGACACCGGCAACTCCTCGCCTTTGCGCGCCATTGGTCTGGGGCGGATGCCGCAGCGTTCGTTGAGCGGCTCGGTGCCGGTTTCGGCCCTGCGCTCGATCGCCGATTTCCACCTCGGCAGCGACCCGCGCGCCGTGGCCCAGATGCGCACCGCGCTCAACACCCTCTACGCCGATGACCTTTCGGGGCAGGAAACGCTCCAACTCCTCGACCTGCTCCAAAAAATCGACCCTTCGACATCCCAATCCCCAACTCCCAATTACGAATATCCAATTACTGACTTTGGCCTCGCCCTGCGCCAGACCGCGCTGCTGGTGAAGGCCGAAGTCGGGCTGGAGGTGGCCGCCATCGACCTGGGCGGCTGGGATACGCACTTTGCCCAGAGCGGCCTGCAGGCCAATTTGTTGAAAGACCTGTCAGCCGGGCTGGCCGCCTTCCACGCCGAGATGCGCGACCAGTTGGGCAACCTGACCGTAGTCACCATGTCCGAGTTTGGGCGGCGCGCCGCCGAAAACGGCTCGCTTGGCACCGATCACGGGCACGGCAGCATGATGATGGTGCTGGGCGGGCACGTCAACGGCGGCCAGGTGCATGGGCCGTGGCCGGGCCTATCCGCTGACCAACTGGTCGGTCCCGGCGACCTGGCCGTCACCACCGATTACCGCGATGTGCTCGGGGAAATCCTCCAGAAGCGGCTGAACAACCCGGCTGTCGGGGAGATATTCCCGGGGTACAACCCAACGCCACGGGGCGTCGTCGCTTGAAATAACGGGAACAGGGCGCGAGCGGGGACCCATCACGCTCAAGGCGCAGATCAAGAACAGGATGGCAGCAAAAAGCTGGGCGCGGCCATCCTGTTTGATTTAATCGCGGGCGGCGGGTACGGTATAATGCCAGCACCTTGCTTTGCTTCACCTGAAAACCATGCTTCCTGATTTGCAACTGAACGACATTGTCCGTATGCGCAAGCCGCACCCCTGCGGCGGGTATGATTGGAATATTACCCGCCTGGGAGCTGATATTGGCCTGGAATGCCGCACTTGCGGCCACCGGGTGATGTTGACCCGGCGCGAATTATCCCGTCGAATAAAAATTATCCTTCCCAGAAGCGACCATGAGCAGCCAAAATAAGAAACCCCACGTTTTGTTCCTGTTTTCAGATACCGGCGGCGGGCATCGCTCAGCCGCAGAAGCAATCGTTGAAGCCGTTGAAGCCGAGTTTGGCGGCACTATTTCTACCGAGATGGTAGATTTCTTTAAACAACACACCCCCATGCCGCTCAACCGGCTGCCGTCCTGGTACCCCTATATGGTGAAAGCGCCGCACTTATGGGGCGCGAGTTTTCACATCAGCGATGGACGCGCCCAGGCGCGGGCCATTACGGCCACACTCTGGCCAGCGGTCAGCCGTATTGCTCGCAAAATTGTCAGCAGTCACCCAAGCGACCTGATTGTGACGGTCCATCCGCTGGCAAATTCGTTTATCCTGAAAGCACTGGGCAAGGAACGCCCGCCATTTGTGACGGTAGTGACCGATATGGTCACCACGCATGCACTGTGGTTTGACAGCCGCGCCGACCTGATTTGTGTTCCAACCGAGATTGCCCGGTTCCGCGCCATTGAGTACGGCATGGAACCGGAAAAGGTCATGGTGGTGGGACAACCAATTGCAGCCCGTTATTGCACCCCCGTTGGCGATAAAGCTGAACTGCGCGCAAAATTGGGCTGGCCCAAAGATAAATTCATCGCCGTGTTGGTCGGCGGCGGCGAGGGCATGGGGCCGCTGGCGCAGACTGCGCGCTCGATCGACGAATCGGACCTGGATGTTGCCATGGTGATCGTGGCCGGGCGCAACGAGCGGTTGCGCAAAAGCCTGCAAGAACACGACTGGCGCATCCCGGCCCATATTTACGGGTTTACGCGCGAGTTGCCCGATTTTATGCGCGCCGCCGATGTGCTCATTACCAAGGCCGGGCCGGGAACCATTGCCGAATCACTGAACGCCAGCCTGCCCATCATTTTGTATGCCAAATTGCCCGGCCAGGAAGATGGCAACGTTACCTATGTGCGCGAAACCGGCACAGGGGTTTGGGCGCCCACCCCGCAACGGGTGGTAGCCACCCTGCGGCGCTGGGTGGATAATCCGGCCGAGCGCGAAAAGGTGGCCGAGGCCTGTCGCCGAGCTGCCCGCCCCAACTCATCACGCAATATTGCGCGGCTGATTGGCGAAAAGCTGGGCATCACAAAAGAGTGAAACCAAAAAGTGGGAAGTAGCCAGTTGCTACTTCCCACTTTCTATTTCAGGAATACCTGTTTATTTCTTCTTGACCAGTTTGACTTTTTCTTCAAAAACCATTTTTTGCGCCGGGTACGGAATCTCAATCCCCTGCGCTTCAAGCGCCTGTTTTATTCCCTGAATGGCAGCATTGCGCGCATCAGGGATGCCGGCCTGGCTGGTATCGACCCAGAAAAACAGGATCAGGTCGATTGCCGTGGCGCTAAATAACTGGAACATCGCCACCGGGGCCGGGTCTGGCAGCACACCGGGAACACCCGCCACAGCCGCCAGGATGGTTTCGCGCACCAGGTTCAGGTCGCTGCCGTATGCCACACTCACCGGCAAATCGATGCGGCGGCGCACACTGCGGGTGTAATTGACAATGGCATGGTTCAACACGTCGGCATTGGGCAAGATCACCGTGCGACCATCGACCGTCACCAGTTCGGTGCTGCGCAAGTCAATCGCCAGCACAGCGCCGTCGAAACCCTGCACCGAAATGCTATCACCCACCCGGAAAGGCTGCTGCAACAACAGTAAAACCCCGGCCGCGAAGTTTTTCATAACATCTTGCAGGGCAAACCCCACCGTAAAACCTAAAATCCCCAACCCGGCCAGGAAAGCGGTCACATCGGCAAACTGTTGCAGGGCTGTAATGGTCCCAAAGACCAAAATCCCCCAGCGCGTCAGGTCCTCCAGCAATTTCCCGGCCCCATGCGCTGGCTGGCGGCGTTCCATGGCTTTACGCACCAGTTTGCTCACCAGCCCCGAAAGGTACAGGCTGACAATAAAAATCAAAATAGCCAGGCCCAGTTTTGGCAAAAATGCCGCCAGAGCGGTCTGAACATCAAATTGGAAGAGTTGCATAGCTGCGCTCCATCATCGTTTCCCCAATCTTACCAGTCTTTGCTCTTCCTTGCCCTCCCCTCCCGCCTGACGTATAATCCCCCTGTCATGCTCCAGATGATCAGCACCTCCCCCGAAGCCACCCGCCAGATCGGCCAGCGTTTGGGCGCCCTGCTTAAGCCCGGCGACCTGATCTGTTTTAAAGGCGACCTGGGAGCAGGCAAAACCACCTTCACCCAGGGCGTTGCCACCGGTTGGGGCTCGTTCGATGAAGTCTCCAGCCCGACCTTTGTGCTGGTCAATGTCTATCGCCGCGCCGATGGCGATTTGCTCTATCACTTCGACACCTACCGGCTCGAATCAGCCGCCGAAGCCGAAGAACTCGACCTGGATGCCATGCTCACCCAGGGCCCGCTGCTCATCGAGTGGGCCGACCGCATCCGCGAGATCCTGCCCGCCGGGCAATTATGGGTCACGCTCGAACATCTCGATGACACCCGCCGCAAGCTCTCCTTCAGCGCCAGCGGTCCGCGCTGCCAGCAATTATTGCAAGCCCTGGAACCCGAAAAATAGCCCATGCTGCTGGCCGTAGATACCTCCACCCCACAGATTGGCCTGGCGTTGTACGACGGCGCACAGGTGCTGGCCGAATCGCTGTGGACGAGCAAAGCCCGCCACACGGTAGAACTGGCCCCGGCGGTCGCCGATATGCTGGCGCACGGCGGGCTGGATATCGAAGCCATTAAAGCGATTGGGGTGGCAATCGGCCCCGGTTCATTTACCTCGCTGCGGGTCGGTTTGTCTTTTGTGAAGGGATTGGCCCTGGCCCGCACCCTGCCCATCATCGGAATCAACACCCTGGGCGTGGTGGCCGCGGCCCAGGCCCCAACCCAGCTCCCCCTGGGCTGTCTCCTGCCCGCCGGGCGCGGACGCCTGGCCCTGGGCTGGTACACGCACCATCACGGCTGGCAGGCTACCGGGAGCGCGGTCATTACCACCGCCGAGGCCCTGGCCGCCACCCTGGAGCACGATTCCGTTCTCGCTGGCGACTTAAGCGCCTCAGAACGAACCCTCCTGCAAACCAACCCCAAAATCCGGCTGGTTTCCCCGGCCCTGGGTACACGCCGCCCCGGCATCCTGGCCGAACTGGCCTATGCCCGCTGGCAGGCCAACGAAGTGGACCCGCTGGATAGCCTGGCCCCGCTCTACCTGCACATCGCCGACCCCATCCCGGAAATTTCACCCGGAACTTTCCCCGCATGAACATTCGCCCCATGACGGCAGCCGACCTGCCCGCCGTGCAAGAGCTTGACCATTTGAGCTTTAGCCAACCCTGGCCCAAAGACTCTTTTGCGCACGAACTTACCAACCCTGGTTCGCGCTGTTGGGTAGCCGAACTGGACGGCCGTGTGGTTGGCGCGCTGGTCATCTGGCGTGTGCTGGATGAGGCCCATATTGCCACCCTCGCCACCCACCCCGAAGCGCGACGGCGCGGGATTGGGCGCGAATTGCTCCAAACCGGGATGAACGCCGCTTACGCGGAAGGTGCGCGTCTTTATCACCTGGAAGTGCGCGCCGGGAACCAGGCCGCCATTCAACTGTATACAGCCTTTGGCTATGAGATTGTTGGCCGCAGGCCCGCTTATTACAAAGACAACGGTGAAGATGCCTTACTGATGTCGAAGGTTGAAAACGAAGCATCGGCTGCCTGACTTTTGACGTTTCTTGGAGGACGAATGAGCGCTGAAACCCTTGCCCAAATTGCCAGTGAAGTGTCGGTTTGCACCCAGTGTGTGCTGCACAAAACGCGCAACAAGTCGGTGCCCGGCGAAGGGCCAGACAATGCCGAAATTATGTTAATCGGTGAGGGACCAGGCTTCAACGAGAATGAGCAAGGTCGCCCTTTTGTGGGAGCGGCCGGGAAATTCCTGGAAGAGTTGCTGGCGCAAGCCGGGTTGAAGCGCAGCGATGTGTGGATCGGCAATGTGGTCAAGTGCCGCCCGCCCAACAATCGCGACCCTATGCCCGATGAGCTGGCCGCCTGCAACCTGTACCTGGAACGGCAAATTGCAGCCATCGATCCAAAAATCATCATTACGTTGGGGCGTTTTTCAATGGGCAAGTTTATGCCCGGCGTAAAAATTACGCAGGTTCATGGGCAAATGCGTAAAGTGGGCAACCGCTTCGTCATTGCCATGTTCCACCCGGCGGCGGCACTGCACCAGGCAGCACTCAAACCCGCCATCCTGGCCGATTTTGGAAAACTGCCACAACTGCTGGAAGTGGCGCGCAACGAACTGGCCAAAGCGGCCCCGCCTCCGCCACCTGCCGCCCAGCCCGCCGCTCCCGCGCCCGAGCAGCCAGAAGAACACGAACCACCCAAACAGATGAAGCTGTTTTAGTCCGGGAGCCGGGGCCAGAACCAAGCTGTGGAACCGGTAACGCCTGGCCCAAAGACCAGGCGCAATGTCCCGTTATTCAATGGAGAAAAAATGAGCACCAAAGAAACCCTGATCACGAAACTGGAAAACAAGACCGCCAAGATTGGCATTTTAGGCATGGGCTATGTGGGCATGCCGCTGGCAGTGGTCTTCGCTGAAAAAGGCTTCAACGTTCTCGGGATTGACCCCGACCAACGCAAAGTGGACACCTTCAACAAAGGTATTTCCTACATCCAAGATGTCCCCAGCGAAACCGTTGACCGCCTGCACCAAGCCGGGAAGTTGAACATGACCGCCGATTTCGCCGCCCTGGCCGAAATGGATGCCGTTTCGATTTGCGTCCCCACCCCGCTGCGCCAGACCGGTGACCCGGATATGTCCTTTATCCTCTCGGCCACCGAGCAGCTGGCCAAATATGTCCACAAGGGCATGGTTGTCGTGCTCGAGTCGACCACCTACCCCGGCACAACCCGCGAGGTGATGGTCCCGATGCTGACCGAGAAATCGGGGCTAAAGGTGGGTGAAGACCTGTTCATCTGCTTCTCGCCAGAGCGCGTAGACCCCGGCCGCGAAGACTGGACCACCTACAATACCCCCAAGGTGATGGGCGGCATGACCAAAGCCTGCGCCGAAGTAGCCACCATGTGGTACGCGGGCGCCATCGAAACCGTTGTGCCGGTCTCCTCGCCCGAAGCTGCCGAAATGGCCAAATTGCTCGAGAATACCTTCCGCATGATTAACATCGGCATGGTCAATGAACTGGCGCTGATGTGCGAACGCCTGGGTGTGGATGTTTGGGAAGTGATCGATGCCGCAGCCACGAAGCCATTTGGGTTCATGAAGTTCACCCCCGGCCCCGGCCTGGGCGGGCACTGCATCCCGATTGACCCGCTATATCTTTCCTGGAAGATGAAAGAGATGAATTACAGCGCCAAATTCATCGAGCTAGCCTCCGAAATCAACACCAACATGCCCCGTTACGTCGTCAACCGCGTGCTCGACGCGCTCAACGACCGCGGCAAAACCCTTAAGGGCAACAAGGTGCTGGTGCTGGGCGTAGCCTACAAACCCGATATTGATGATGTGCGCGAATCACCGGCTTTTGACGTGATTGCGCTGATGAAGAAAAAAGGCGCGCTGGTTGAATACCACGACCCCTACATTCCGCATATTCACCACGAACACGAAGGCTGGGAGATGAACAGCATCGCTGACGCCGACCTGATCGCCAAAGTCGCCGCAGCCGACGCAGTCCTAATCATCACCAACCACAAATCTTACGACTACAACATCATCCTCGAAAAAGCCCAATTTATCTTCGACAGCCGCAATGCGTTGGGGAAGCTGGGCAAAGACAACGCGAAAGTCGTTCGTCTTTAGGGAAATCAACCCGTCATCCGTGATCAGCACAAAATACGAATCACGGATGACGGACCCGATCACTGGAGTTTATATGTCAAACTACCTTGTCACCGGCGCTGCCGGGTTTATTGGCGCACGAACTTCTGAAATGCTGCTTGAAATGGGCCACAGCGTGGCAGGCATCGACAACATGAACGACGCCTACGACCCGCGCATGAAGGAATATCGCCTGCGCAAACTCGAAAACATGCCCGGTTTCACCTTTCACCGGGCCGATATTTCGCACAAAGATGTTATCGACCGTTTTGCCGGTCAAAAGTTCGACGGCGTCATCAACCTGGCCGCTCGCGCCGGGGTGCGTTTCAGCGTCGATAACCCCTGGGTGTTCATGGAATCGAATGTTACCGGAACCTTGAACATGCTCGAGGTAGCCCGCCACAGTGCCAGCTGCAAATTTATCCTGGCCTCCACATCCAGCATTTACGGGTCGAACCCGCCTTACCCCACCCCCGAAACTGCTTCGAGCAGCGAACCGCTCCAGCCGTATGCGGCCAGCAAAAAAGGCGCCGAAGTCCTGACCCACAGCTATCACCACCTCTACGGCATCGACTCTACCATCCTGCGCTTCTTCACCGTTTATGGCCCCGCCGGACGCCCCGACCTGGCCCTGTTCCGTTTTGTACAGTGGATTAGCGAAGGCCGCCCGGTGCGCGTCAATGGCGATGGAACCCAGTCGCGCGGCTTCACGTACATCGACGATATTGCGCGCGGCATCATCGCCGCGCTTAAGCCGGTGGGGTACGAAGTGATTAACCTGGGCGGGCACGAAGTCATCACCATCAACGGATTAATCGAACTGATCGAAGAACTGGCCGGAAAAAAAGCCATCGTACAGTACGGCCCGCCCAACCCGGCCGACATGTTCACCAACTGGGCCGATGTCTCCAAAGCGCGCGACCTGCTCGGCTGGAAACCCCAATTCAACATGCGTGACGGCACCTATAAACTGCTCGAATGGTACCTGGCCGAGCGCGAATGGGCCAAAGAAGTATTAACGGATTAATGGAAAAGTAGAAAGTAGCTGTACAGCTACTTTCTACTTTCTCTCATCGCCATGTCCATTTACTCCAAGCTCAAAACCATCTGGCAAACTGACCCGCTCCTGCGCCGGGTGGTCAAAAATAGCAGTTACCTGTTCAGCAGCAATGCCATCAGCGCCGTGGTCAGCTTTTTGCAAGGCATCCTTGCGGTGCGGTTGATTGGCATCACCAACCTGGGCCTTGTCACCACCGTCATCACCTTTGCTTCCAATATCAACCGCCTGCTGACTTTTCGCATGAGCGAAGTGGTGGTCCAACGGCTTAATGCGGCCCTGGCCGACAACCAAAAAGAACAGGGCGCCGCCGCTGTTAAAGCCGCCCTGCTGCTCGAAACCCTTACCTCGCTGCTGGCTTACCTGGTTTTGCTGGCACTCTCCGGTTGGGCCGTGACCACATTCGCCGCCGATTTTGCCGGGGAAGCCCTCACTGGTGGGCTTTTCCGCTTTTACGGCCTGATCTTGCTCACCAACTTTGTCACCGAAACATCCACCGGTGTCTTGCAAGCCGCGCGGCGCTTCAACTGGATTGCCCGCCTGAACATTTTCCAAAGCCTTTCAACCGCTGCCATTGTCCTGTTCGCTTTCATCTTCCAGCGCGGCATTACAGAAATTGTGCTCGCTTATGTGGTCGGCAAAACCATCAACGGTCTCGGGTTGGCCGTGCTGGCCCAGCGTGAATTGCCCAACCTGCTGGGGCGCGAGTGGTGGAAGGTCCCGCTGCGCATCCTGCCCGAAAAACGCGCCATGCTGACCTTCCTGTTCAACACCAACCTGAGCGGAACCGTCAACCTGCTCACGCGCGACAACTTCCCGCTCTACGTGGCCTGGTTATTAAGCAGCACACAAGTCGGGTACTACCGGCTGGCGCAAATGCTCATCAACTTCATCATCTTGCCGCTTGACCCGCTCATCTGGCCGACATATGCCGAAATCACCCAGACCATTGCCCAAAAGCAGTGGGATGCCACTCGCCGTATCTTGCGCCGCGTCAGCCTGATGACCGGCGGACTGGTCCTGAGCGTTGGCCTGGGGCTGGCGCTGACCGGGTGGTTTATCCTGCCCTTCCTGTACGGGCCTCAGGCGGCCCCCGCTTACCCGGTTTTGCTCACCTTGCTGGTAGGATACGGTTTTGCCAGCACCTTCCAGTGGAATCGCCCGCTGATGTTGGCACTTGGCAAACCAGGTTACCCTGTGCTAATTGCCATGCTCATTGGTATCATTGAACTCATCCTGATTTTCACCCTCGTCCCGCCCACCGATTCCATGCTGGTTCTGGCGGCCATCTTCTCAGGCTATTTCATTCTCTCCATCGGCCTGACAGCCTGGCGCGGACTGGCCGAAATCCAACGTCAATCCAAACTTCCAAATTAGAAGCCAAAAAACATGAAAATCGTTGCCATTTCTGCCTCCCAAATCCCCTCCAGCGCCGCCAACAGCATCCAGGCCATGAAAGCCGTTCACGCCCTGGCCCAACTCGGGCACACGGTCACACTCATTGTGCCAGTCAGCGAACATCCACCTCAAGACTGGCATAACCTGGCGGCCATTTACGGCCTGCGCACAGCTTTCGAAATCGAATACCTGCCCAGCCCATCACGCAAATTATTCTTCCTCACCGCCGTCCGGCGCGCCAAAAAACTCAAACCCGACCTGCTCTATGTCTGGCCGCTGCAATCGGCTGTGCTGGGACTGCTGCACGGGCTGCCGGTTGTGCTCGAAATGCACGACCTGCCTACCGGCCAGGTGGGTCCTTTCTGGTATCGCTACTTCCGCGATTTCAACGGCAAAAAACGCATTACCGTCATCACCAAGGCCCTCAAACAGGCCCTGAATGACCGCTACGGAGCCTTTTTGCGCCCGGCAGATGTCGTCCTGGCCCCCAACGGAGTCGACCTGGAGCGTTTCACCAACCTGCCCGACCCGGTAGCGGCTCGCCGCGCCCTGGGCCTGCCCGAGGTGCCCACCGCAGCCTGCACCGGGCACCTGTACACCGGCCGGGGCGTGGAACTGTTCCTCGACCTGGCATTCAGGCTACGGGGAGTCCACTTCCTGTGGGCGGGTGGCCGCCCCGAAGATGTTGAAACCTGGAAGGCGAAGGCTGCACAAATGCGCCTGTCCAACGTCACCTTCACCGGCTTTATCCAAAACACCCAACTGCCGCAATACCAGGCCGCCGCCGATGTGCTGCTGATGCCCTATGCCCGTCAAATTGGCATCTCCAGCGGCGTAGGTAACTCGGCGCAAGTCTCCAGCCCCATGAAAATGTTCGAATACCTGGCTAGCGGCCGCGCCATCATCGCCAGCGACCTGCCGGTCTTCCAGGAAGTGCTCAACGAGAGCAATTCGGTCGCCTGCCCGCCCGACAACCCGCGCATGTGGGAAGGCGCGCTGCGCGCCTTGCTCGATGACCCGCTGCGCCGCGCCTTTTTAGCCAAACAGGCTCGCGCCGATGCCGCCAAATACGCCTGGAACGAACGCGCAAAACGCATCCTGGATGGGTTTTTGGACAGTGAAAAGTAATCCATCGCTCTGGCGTTGGCTGCTCGTCGTGCTGACGGTGGCGCTGTTGGTTCGCGCTGGCCTGTGGTTTAACTACCCGCTGGCCGAGAGTAACGACACACCCACCTATCGCCACCTGGCGCGTTCACTGGGCAACAACGGTTTCGAACGCTACAACGGCACACGTACCCCCGCCTATCCGTTTTTTATCCTCGCTACCCGCAGCGATGCGACCCTGTACGCCATCCAATTGTTGCTGGGGGTGTACACCACCCTGCTGGTTTTCTATCTCGCCTGGACCCTTTCGCGCCGGGCCTGGTTCGCCGGGCTGATGGCGCTTTTTCATACCCTAAACCTGGGCCAATTGTTCTTTGAAGCCGCCCTGCTCACCGAAGCCCTAGCCACCTTTTTCCTGTTTGGCCTGCTGGCCGGGCTGGCCTGGCTATGGACCGATAAAACCGCGCCGCCGGGTAAACAACTGGGCATCACTGCCTTATTAGGGTTGGCCGCTGCCGCCCTGGCCCTCACCCGCCCGTTGTTCTTCCCGGTTGCATTTTGGGGAGCCTTGTTTTTGGCTTTCCTGTGGCGCACTCCCTGGAAAACCCGCTGGGCGGCCGCAGTTTTGCTGGCGCTGCCCACCGTGCTGGTGCTTGGCCTGTGGGTCAACTTCATCTATGGGCGTTTCAAAATCCTGGGGCTCGATTCGATGGGCGGCTACCACCTGGTCAATCACACTACCAGCTTCTTCGAGCGCGCCCCCGATGAATATGCCTCCATCCGTGACACCTTCGTTGAATTCCGCGCCCAACGGCTGGCCGAATCAGGCTCGGGCGTCAACACCATCTGGGACGCCATCCCCACCCTGATGGAACAGGAAAAGCTCAACTACTATGCCCTTGGGCGGCGCATGGGCGAGATCTCCAACCTGCTCATCCGCGAAAACCCTGGCCTGTATGCCCAAAACCTGGCCCTGGGCTGGTGGTGGTTCTGGCGCGTGGGCGTTTTCTGGCTGCCAAACACCCTCGCCAATCCGCTTGTGCGTTCTGCCCTAAGTAGCCTGATGTGGCTTGAACGCCTGGCCCTGTTCGGCGCGAATATGATTTTCCTGGCTGGCAGCCTGGCCCTGCTGTGGAGCAACCTCCGCGCCCGGCTGCAACCGCCCCTGTTCATCTGGTTCGCTGTCAGCGCCGTGTGGGTAACCTCGGTTTTGCAAACCCTGGCCGAACACGGCGACAATGCTCGTTTCCTGGCCCCCATGCAAACCCTGGTTGTCGTGCTCGTCGCCTGGGGAATACTGCAACTCCCCAAACCACGGACCCCCTAAAAACCATGCATCGACGTTTATTCTTCTTAATCCTGCTGGCTTTCCTGTTACGCCTGGCGCTCGGGGCGCTGGCTTTCGTGGCCCTGCCACAGATTGGCTATGACAGCAAACCGCAGCAAGCCGGATACCTGTTTTACGACGCCTACAACCGCGACCACGAAGCGTGGCGCCTGGCGAAATCGGACCGTTCGCTTTTGGCGGCATTCTCAGGCCAATACCCATCCGACCAGTATGGCGGGCTGCTCTTCTTGAGCGCGGCCGTTTATCGCTTGCTCGGCAGTCACCAGCCGCTATGGATGGTGTTGGTGGCAGCGCTGGCCGGGGCCCTGGGCGGGATTTTTGTTTACCATGCTGCCAGCCGCTTTCTCGATGAGAAAACGACCTGGCTTGCCACCCTGATCTTCTTATTCTTCCCCGAAGCCATCTTCCTGGGCGCAGCGCAGATGCGCGAACCCTTCCTGATGACTTTTGTGGCGATGGCCTTTTACGGCCTGGTGAACTGGCAAGCCGGGCACGGCAAAAGCGCCTGGCCGTGGCTGGCCCTGGCGCTGGCCGGGATGCTGGCTTTTTCACCCGGAATCGCCCTGTTGACACTGGTGGCCGCCGCGGGCTGGGTCTATTTTGGCAACCAGGGGAACAAAATCCCCTGGCAGGGTCTTGCCATCGGCGCCGGGGTTTTCGTGCTCGGGCTGGTCATCCTGTCGCTCAGTTGGGACAACCTGGTCACAGCCAGGAGCGGCCCGTTGGGTGTAATTGGCGATTGGGCCCGCGAAACCGCTAAATGGAACCGGCATGTGCTCGAAAGCAGCTCGGGCATTGTCCAATTAATGTTCGAGGCCCTGCCCGCCGGGCTGGTGATGCCGTTTGTGACCGTTTACGGCATCTTGCAGCCTGTGCTCCCGGCGGTGGTTATCGAACCCGGCCTGCCCTTCTGGCAGGTGCTCGGAACGCTGCGCGCCCTGGGCTGGTATGCCCTGCTGCCTTTTGTGGCCTATGCGCCCTTTGCAGCCTGGAAAATGCCCACCGGGCAGCGACAAAAGCAAATGGCGTGGTTGGCCCTCCTGGTTTGGGTGTGGATCATCATCGCAGCCGTGCGCGGCGGCGGCGACCAGTGGGACAATCCCCGCTATCGCGTCATCCCAATGATTTTCCTGGCCGTCAGCGCAGCCCAGGCCTATTACGCGCCAAAATCGCGCTGGTTTGGGCGCATCCTGGTCGTTGAAGCCATCATCCTGCTGGTTTTCACCCACTGGTACAGCTTCCGCTACCTGAAAATCGGGTTTAACCTGGGCATTCGCAATACCCTGATGCTGGCGCTTGGCTCCGCTATCCTGCTGGTCGGCGGCGACTGGCTCCGGGAGAAAATTCGCGCGCGCAAAAACTAGCCTACGCGTTTTACGAATCATCGATTCGCCTTTATAATTCAGTGTCTGAAAATTACGCAAGGAGAAAATAAATGCCCACCGCATTAATCACCGGCATCACCGGCCAGGACGGTTCGTATTTATGCGAGCTGTTGCTCAAAAAAGGATACCAGGTTGTTGGCATGGTGCGCCGTTCGAGCACTGTGACATTTGAACGCATCCAGCACATCCAGGACGATATCAACATTGTGCAAGGCGACCTGCATGACCAGTCTTCGCTGGTAGCGTTGCTCGAAGAATTCAAGCCCGACGAAGTTTACAACCTGGCAGCACAATCCTTTGTGCCCACCTCGTGGAGCCAGCCCATCCTGACCGGCGAAGTGACCGGCCTGGGTGTTGCCCGCCTGCTCGAGGCCATTCGCCTGGTCAACCCCAAAATAAAGTTCTACCAGGCTTCATCGAGCGAAATGTTCGGCAAAGTGGTCGAAGTTCCCCAGCGCGAGAGCACCCCGTTCTACCCGCGCTCGCCCTACGGCGTCGCCAAAATCTACGGCCACTGGATTACGGTCAATTACCGCGAATCGTTCGACATTTTTGCCACCTCCGGCATTCTCTTCAACCACGAAAGCCCGCGCCGCGGGCTCGAATTCGTCACCCGCAAAATCTCCCACACGGTTGCCAAAATCAAACTTGGCCTGGCCAAAGAACTGCGCCTGGGCAACCTCGAAGCCCAACGCGACTGGGGCTTTGCCGGGGATTATGTAGAAGCGATGTGGATGATGCTCCAGCATCCTACCCCCGATAGCTTCGTCATCGGCACCGGCGAAACCCACTCGGTGCGCGAATTTTGCGAGCTGGCCTTTGGCGCAGTCGGCCTCAACTACCAGGACTACGTCATCCAGGACCCGCGTTTCTACCGCCCCGCCGAAGTGGATCTGCTAATTTCTGACCCCACCCGCGCCAACACCGAACTCGGCTGGAAACCCCAGGTTTCGTTCAAACAACTGGTCGAAATGATGGTCGAATCGGACCTAAACCTGCTCTCCAAAAAATAGCTGCCGCCCTTCCCCCGGCGGGAGCGGCCCACGCCGCAGCCTGATTCCCGTCTAACAGACTTTTCAACTTGCCCAAACCTGTTCACCACAAAGACACAAAGCCACAAAGATTTTCTTAGTGCCTTGGTGACTTTGTGGTGAATTTTTTCCCACCAACCCATGGATTTCCTGAAGACAACCCTGCTGCGTTTGCGCCAATGGCCGCTCCTGGCGGACCTTTTGGCGTTAACCAGCATGGCTGCCTATGCGGCACTGATGTGGAACCTGGTTCACATTCAGCTTTCGGTGCTGGATGAGGGCCTGTATCTCTACAAAGGCTTGCTGCTGGCCTCCGGCCAGTACACCCCCTTCCAGGATAACGGGTTGTGGATGAACCAGATGCCGCTCTCGTATCTTATCCCCGGCTGGGTGCAGCTACTCTTTCGACCCGGCTTGCTGACCGGACGCATGTTCGCTTTTGCGCTCAGCGTGCTGACGATACTTGGGCTGTGGCTGACCGCCCGCCGCCTGGGCAATCGCTGGGTGGCAATGCTGGTGGTCTGGGCAGTGGCGCTCAACCCGGCCGCCGCGCGTATGTCCGCCATGGCAGCCTCGCAGGGGCTGGTGGCCTGCCTGCTGGCCTGGACCCTGTTCCTGAGCCTGGGGCAAGACCGCAAAGCCTGGCAGCTCTTTGTGGGCGGATTGCTGGCCGGAACAGTGGTGATGGTGCGCATCAACCTGGTCTTGCTCCTGCCGCTCCTGGCTGGCTATGTTTTGTGGCAGGCAGCTGCCCAAAAACAGCGTGGGTTAACGCTCTGGCTCCTGGCAGGGATGCTGGTCTCGTTTGGCGGGGTCCACCTGGCCTACTGGCCCAATATCCTGCGCCTGTGGTCGCGCTGGCTGCCGCTGCCTTTCCTGGCAAGTTTCTTCCCGCCCGCCAACCAGGCCACCTGGAACCCGGATGCGCCCTTCGCCTTTCGGGTGGCGAGCCTGTTCCTGGCTTTTCGGTATCACTTTGCGGCCCTGTTTGGGGCGCTGCTGGCGTTCATTTTCTGGCCGTTGCCAGGCAAACTCAAAGAAGAAAAAAGCGTAGTCTTCCTGGCTGTTTTTTTCCTGTCGTCTTTTGCCCTGCATGCCTGGGCCTCGCTGGGGAATGAGTATTGCGTTTTTTGTTTCCCAACCTATACCACCTTCTACAGCGGGAGCGGGCTGCTGCTGGCGGCGTTGACCCTGCCAGCCTGGCAACTGACACCCCCGGCCTGGCGCAAATGGGGCGGCGCGCTGCTCATGCTCTTTTTGCTGGGTGGGATGGCTTACTCGGCGGAGGGGACGGTGCGCGACCTGTTGCCAGAGAATTTCTACAAACGGGTGCTTGCGCTGCCAGTCCCGGGATGGGGTGGGGCGCAGGTCTGGCAGGTGCTGGCTAACAAGTTTGGGCTGGAGTTCCAAACGCTTGCAGATGCCGCACAGGCTTACTTGCCGGTGCTGGCCGCAGTGGCGCTTGGGCTGGGTCTCTTTGGAGTTGGGAAACTGCTGGCGGGCCGCAAAAACAGCGCGGCGTTGGGGGTAGGGTTTGTGCTCTTAGCCCTCATCGGCACTTTGTTCTCTCCCTCGTTGCTGCTGGCCGGGGAATATAAAGCCTACGACTGCCCGGCGGATGTCATTCCCGGTTACGAGGCCGTTGGCGCCGAGCTGGCGCGGATAATCCCGCCTGGGGCGAAACTGTACTGGGCCGGATATTCGCCCGTCACGCTGTTATACTTGCCCGGAATTGAGATCCTGCCCGGCCAGTTGCACGGCGTTTATTCCTTTCGCATTGCGCAGGATGACGCCGCCGTGCGCCGCTATGGCTGGTGGAATCAGTCACTGGCCGAGCAATGGCTGGCGCAGGCAAATTTTATGCTGGTAGAACAACGCAATCTCGACCCCAAAGACTCGCTGGCTGAACAATTGACCGGGTTTGAGCAAGTGGCGCTGACACAACCGCAGTCATGCCAACCCGGTTCAGCAATGATTGTGTTTCGGAGAAAATAATGGACTTATCAATCGTCATTCCTGTCTATAACGAAGAAGAAAGCCTGCCGCACTTGCACAAAGCGGTCCGCACGGCGCTGGAAGGCTTCCAACGCTCGTGGGAGGTCATTTACGTCGATGACGGCAGCAAAGACGGTTCGGCGGCGGTGCTGGAAAAGCTGGCCGCTGAAGATGCAGAACATATCGCTGTGGTGCAGTTCCGCCGCAACTTTGGGCAAACAACCGCCATTGCAGCGGGGATCGACCATGCGCGCGGCGACGTGATTATTTTCCTGGATGCCGACTTGCAAAACGACCCGGCCGATATCCCGATGATTTTGGAAAAGCTCGAGTCGGGTTACGATGTGGTCAGCGGCTGGCGCAAAGACCGCGAGGACAATGCCCTGACGCGCAACCTGCCTTCGCACATGGCCAATTGGTTAATCTCTAACGTGACCGGCGTGCACCTGCACGATTACGGCTGCACGCTCAAAGCGTACCGGCGCGAGGTGATTACCGGCTTTCGCTTGTACGGCGAAATGCACCGCTTTATCCCGGTCTATGCCAATTCGGTCGGCGCAAAAATCCTGGAAGTGCCGGTGCGCCACCATGCGCGCAAGTTTGGCAAAAGCAAATACGGGCTGGAGCGCACCATCAAAGTGGTACTCGACCTGATTGCGGTGCAATTCCTGACACGTTATTCGGCCAAACCAATCTACCTGTTTGGCGGCGGCGGGATTGCCATGTTTGGGCTGGGTTTCCTCGGGATGTTGTTCCTGATTGTGCGCAAATTCTTGATCCAGGTCGATATCCTGACCTCGCCCATCTTCATTATTTCGGTACTGCTGGCGCTGATGGGTTTCCAGTCCATTTTAATGGGCTTGATTGCCGAACTGTTGGTGCGCACCTATCACGAGTCGCAACAAAAAGCGACCTACACCGTGCGCAAGGTCTGGCGAGACGGGAAAGTGGAGCATGGCAAGTAGCCCTGGCAAAACCTGGTTCAAACAAAACCGACAATGGCTGCTGCGCGGCGCGGGCTCGCTGCTTTCGGCCGTTTTGCTGTTCCTGCTCGTCGCCCAACACTGGCAGGAGGTGCTTTCGGCCCTGCAGCAAATCTCCATCATCGACTTGTTGACGGCGTTGGCGCTGATCCTGTGCTCGCGCTTTTTTACCATGCTGCGCTGGCACACCTTGCTGCGCTCTGGCGGCGTACCCATTGCCTTCAAAGATACTGTTTCGCTGACCTTTACCGGCCTGTTTGCTTCCAATTTCCTGCCCACCACCATCGGCGGGGATGTGGTGCGCCTGGCCGGGGCCATGCAGCTGGGCTATGATCGCGCCGTATGCCTGGCTTCCATCGCCGCCGACCGGCTGGTAAACATGGCCGGGATGTCGATGGCGTCGCCGCTCGGGCTGGTGCAGCTTACCGGCGCGGGGGCCTCGTCCGCGGCCGTATTGGCCGGGCTGTGGCAAAAAGGCTGGGGCTTCTTGCGCCGCACGCTCGAATCGCTCACCCTGTGGCTCAAAAAACCCCACTACCTGCTGCTCTCGCTGGCTTTTGCGCTGGCGCATATGCTGTGCATGTTCGCCGCCAATTCGGTGCTCATCCATGCCCTGGGCGGAACGCTCGAACTGTGGCGCGTGGTGGGACTGTTCAGCCTGGCCTACTTTGTCGGCCTGCTGCCCATCTCCATTAACGGATACGGCTGGCAAGAGCTCACCATCTCCACCATGCTTTCCACCCTGGGCGGCGTAGACCTGTCAGTCAGCACCACGGTCGCCATTTTCCACCGCCTGCTAATGATGACTGCCAGCCTGCCCGGCGCGTTCACCCTGCCCGGCATTATGGCCAAAATGGATAAAACCCAGGGATGAATTCCTCGAAAACCTTCTGGCAAACCACCTTTGCCTTCACCTTCCTCGCCAACCTGGCCATCCTGTCCTGGTCCATCTCACGTTGGAACGAAATTGGCGTGATTCTGTACCGTTCGGTGTGGGGAGTGGCCCTGTTGCTCTATCTGGGGGTGCTGGCCGGGTGCATTTTCCTGTTTTTTTGGATTCGGAAGTCAAACGCCGACAACCTGGTTGCGCGCCTTGAACTGAACTCACTCTCAGGCCGCCTCTGGCGCATCCTGGCTGGAGCCGTCTTTACCGGGATCCTGCTGCTCATTCCCTGGCTGAAATTTACGCTGCGCGTCGGCGAAGTGGTCAAAAAATCGACCCAGGACCCGGTATTAACCACCATTTTGTTCTACTGGTTGGTGTGGTGGTTACTGCTGCTGGCCGCCGGGGCGCTCAAAGTGGCCTTAAAAAGCTCCTGGCAAAGCGGATTTGCCGCGGCGCTGGTAATTTTGGGCCTGGCATACGAGCTTTTTATTCGCTTTCACCAGGTTTCCACCTATCCATTCTCTATTGGCTGGTCTGAATCGAGCCGCTATTTTTACGCTTCGTTGTATTTCTCGCAAAGCCTGTACGGTGAGCGCTTTCCGCTATCCACCCTGCACCCCACCCGGTATTTTCTCCAATCCCTGGCCTTCCTGCTCCCCGGCCTCGACCTGGCCGCGCACCGCCTGTGGCAATTCCTGTTGTGGGTCTTGCTCACCGCCGCCGCTGCGCTTTCACTGGCCTGGCGCACGCTTTCGCTTAAAAAAGCGCTCGGCTGGCTCTTTGCCGGATGGTTTTTCCTTTTCTTGCTGCGCGTGGGGGTCTATTACCATCTCGAAGTGATGGTCATCGTGCCGCTGCTGTTTGTTTCACCCCGGCACCGGTGGCGCTCGCTATTGGCGGTAATCTTTGCCTCGCTATGGGCAGGCCTTAGCCGCGTCAACTGGTTTCCGGTCCCGGCCATGCTGGCGGTGGCAATTTACTTATTGGAAACGCCCGCCAGTCAATTTGTGCAGGCTGAAAGACACCAGAATTCACGCTGGTTTCTTATGCCTTTCATGCGTTATCTTGCCACCCCCTTCGCTTGGACACTGGCCGGGCTGCTCGCAGCCCTGGCAGCCCAGGCGGCCTACATTCCGCTTTCGGGCAACGCCAGCAACCCAGAAATATTTGTCTCCAGTTTCAATTCCGATTTGCTCTGGTACCGCCTGTGGCCGAATGAACTTTTCCCGCTCGGGATTGTCCCGGCCATCCTGATTGTCAGCGGGCCGCTGCTGTTGGTGCTGCTTTTGGCAACCCGTCAGTGGCATCGCCTGCATCCCATGCGCTGGGCCGGGCTGTGGGCCATGCTCCTGGTCCTGTTTGCAGGGAGTCTGGTTGTCAGCACCAAAATTGGCGGCGGTGGCGACCTGCACAACATGGATGCTTACGCTGCGCTGCTGGGGCTGGTGGCCGCTTATTTTATCGGCGACAAAGTTGCCAGCGAAGACGGCTCCAGCGGCTGGGGCGTGATGCGCTGGCCGGTGGCAGCGGTCGCCCTGGCCATCCCGGTCCTGTTCCTGGTTCCCGCCCTTTCCCCTCTCTATCAATTTGACAAAGGTTGGGCCGAAAGCAACGCCGGGCAGTTAAAATCGCTGGCCGAGGCGGCCGATGGCCCGGTGTTGTTCATCACTGAGCGGCATTTTGTCACCTTTGGGCAAATTAACGTGCCGCTGGTGCCCGAATACGAGCGCGTTACCCTGATGGAAGCGGCAATGAGCGGCAACCAGCGTATGCTAAACCAGTTTTATGCCGATTTACAGTCGCAGCGTTTTGCGTTAATTGTCAGTGGTAAAGAAAACCTGACCATCAAAGAAGATGAGGCCTTTGCCGAAGAAAACAATGTCTGGAATGAACGTGTTTCGCCGTATATTTTGTGTTACTACGAGCCGATAACCTTGCTGGAGCCGGAATTCAGCCGCATCCAGGTTTTCCAGCCGCGCGCCACACCGGGAGTCTGTCCATGAGCAAAAAACGCGCCTCAATCGTTGCGTGGGTGCGCTGGGGCGGTACCGTGCTGGCAATGGGGCTGTTCATCTGGCTGGTGCTGCGCCTGGATTGGGAGACTCTCCTGGCACAACTGGCGGGGCTCTCAGGGTGGGCCGTGTTGCTGGCGATGGGTTTGTACCTGGCCTCGCAGGCGTTTAACACCCTGCGCTGGTGTACCCTGTTATGGACCCACGGCGTCGAGATTTCGTACTGGCAGGCTTTCCGCATCAACTGGAGCGGGTTGTTTGCTTCAAACTTCCTGCCGTCCACCATTGGCGGGGATGGCCTGCGCATGGTGGCTGTTTTTCCGTACACCAAAAGCAAATCAGTGGCTATCGGCGCAGTAGCGCTAGACCGCTTGCTTAACATGGCCGCGATGGCCTGCCTGCTGCCGGTCCCGCTAACGATGTTTGGCAGCCAGCTTTCGACCCTGCTTGGGCTGGCCCTGCCTTTCAACCCCAGGGCGCTGTTTGAACGCTATTTTCCAAAACTGGCCGGGGCTGTGCGCGAATGGGCCAGCCGCCCGCAAGCCTTCCTGTGGGCCTTCCTGGTTGCCTGGCCCTCGAACCTGGTCTTTATGCTGGCCGCCTACACCCTGGCGCGCCAGTTGGGAATGGAGGTTAGCTACTGGCAGGTGATGGCCGTCCAAACCATCACCTACTTCCTGACCGTCCTGCCGATTTCGGTCAACGGGCTGGGCGTGCGCGAAGTAACCTATACCACCCTGTTTGTGGCCTTCGGCGCGTCGCTTGAACAAGCCTCCGCGCTGGCAGTGCTCTCCCGTTTCCTGATCGTGCTCATCACCCTGCCGGGGGCGCTATGGGTATCCAGCGTCGCCGCCGAGGTGGTAGATGAGGAAGTGGGGTAAATTGAAAATCCTGGTACTCTCGCACGAATTCCCGCCCGTGGGCGGCGGCGGCGGCCGCGTGGCACAAGACCTGGCGGTTGGCCTGGCCCGCCGCGGTCACGAACTGCGCGTACTGACCGCTCATCTCGAGGGCCTGCCCACTGATGAGGACCTGGATGGCGTGCGGGTGCAGCGCATCCCATCCAGACGGCAGGCAGCCTTCCGGGCCGGGTTTTTCGAAATGGCGCGCTACGATTGGTCGGCGGTGGAAACCGGCCGCAAAATCATTCGCGAGTGGAAGCCTGACGTGATCCATGCGCATTTTGCCGTCCCGGCCGGGGCGGCAGCGTTTTTACTCTCGCGGATGACCGGCATTCCCTACGTGCTAACCGCCCATCTCGGCGATGTCCCCGGCGCAGTACCCGAGAAGACCGATCGCTGGTTCAAGGTCATTTACCCCTTCACCCCACAAATATGGACGAGCGCCGCGCGGGTGGTGGCAGTCAGTGAATTCACCCGCGCGCTAGCCCTCAAACATTACCAGACCCATATCCAGGTCATACATAACGGGGTGCCGCTGGCCGACTTGCCCGCACGCAAAACCGAAACCGGCACACCCCGCATCTTGTTTGCGGGTCGCTTTATGGCCCAAAAAAATCCCGACCACCTCGTAGCAGCCTTGCTGCGCTTGCGCGAATTCCCCTGGACCTGTACCATGCTGGGCGATGGCCCGCTGCTCGATACCGTCAGGAGGTCGGTGGCGGCTTCGGGCGTCTCAGGCCGCTTTACCTTCCCCGGTTGGGTCAGCCCCGAACAAGTGTTAGAAAAAATGGCTGAAAGCGACCTGCTGGCACTACCCTCCCGCTCAGAGGGGCTTTCGGTGGTGGGGGTGCAAGGGCTGGCAATGGGATTGGCGCTGGTGCTCAGTGAAGCAGGTGGCAACGTGGAGCTGGTTCGCCCCGGCAAAAACGGAGCCCTGTTTCCCCCCGGTGATTTGCCCGCGCTAACGCTGGCGCTTAAATCGCTGCTGTCTTCCCCGACCCGGCTGAAAGAGGCCCAGCAAGAAAGCCGTGCCCTGGCCCAGGCCTTTGACCTGGAAACCGTCGTCAGCCAGTACGAGGCCCTGTTCCAATCTATCTAACCTCCATTGGACTTAAATCAAAACAGACTGCCCAAAAGCAGTCTGTTTTTTGTCGGGGCGCTGGGATTTGAACCCAGGGCCTCTTGCACCCCATGCAAGCGCGCTAGCCGGGCTGCGCCACGCCCCGATGTCTTGCCCGTGCTGTATTGTCTACAGCGGACGGTATTATACCGCAATTTTTTTGGAATTCGCCACGAATTTCAAGAACTTTTGCATTTATTCCCCATCCAGCGGATGCTCGACCTCACCCGCCATGAAGCCTTCCGGGTCACCCTCAAAGGCGCGCAGGCAAGCTTTGGTGCAAAAATAGACCCACTGACCCCTGAAAAGGGCGCGCGGGTACTGATTTGGGTCGTCAATTTTGCCGCCACAGGCGGTCAAGAGCGGTTCAGGGGTTTCAGCCATCGAAAATATCCTATAATGATCCAAATTTTTAGCGATTATACAGGAGACGCCATGCAAACCCATACTTTTCGCCTGAAACCCGGGCAAGACCTGTTTGATGAGATCGAGCGCTTCGCTGCCGAAAATGACATCGAAGCAGGATGTATTTTATGCGCCGTCGGCAGCCTGACCCACGCCACCTTGCGCCTGGCCAACCGCGATTTCTACACCCAATATGAAGGGCATTTTGAGATTGTCTCAATCACCGGAACCGTTTCGACGCATGGGTCGCACATCCACATCGCCATCTCCAACGGGGACGGTTACACCGTCGGCGGCCACCTGGTCTCGGGTTGTAAAATCTACACCACCGCCGAGATTGTGCTAGGGTGTTTTCCCGGCATCAGCTACCGGCGCGAAGCATGTGAATTATCGGGCTACGAAGAGTTGGTGGTTACCCCGGCCGCCCCGCGCTAAACAGACTTAATCATCACATGATCACCCGAAAACCCCAACCAACCGGGGCGAATCGGGTAAACATGCGTCTCAACCACCTTAAACCCCAGGCGCTCGTACAACTGGCGCGCACCGTGGTTGGTATCAACCACTTCCAGGCGCACAGCGCGAAATCCTTCACGACGCGCCTTCGCAAAAACGGCTTCCAGCAGGCGTGACCCCAATCCCTGGCCGCGCGCCGCGCCATCCACCGCCAGCGCGGCCACCCGCAAGTGTTCAGGCGGGCAATCTGCACCGGTTCCAAACAGGTTGAGCACCGCCCAGGCATACAACCCGCGCAACAGACCCAAATGCTGAATACTGGCCTGGAAACCAACCCGCGAAAAAATTCCCTGGCGGCTGTGCAAACCAGCCACCCCCAGCAGCGTACCATCGACCTGGACCCCTATCGCCATTCCCAGATTCAAACCGGCCGTTAGCACGCGCATCGTCTCCAGCGGGCGGCCGACCAATGGCTGTAGTTTGCGCCGAAAGGCCTCGTAATAAATCTGCCCGGTGCGCTGTCTGTGCAACTCGGGGATCGCTTCCACAATTTCAATCATATTAACTCCTCAATCAGCCTTCACCACACAACCTATAAAAACGTTTCCCGAATCAGCCGGGCGGAGTTGGCAACCCCATCCCAGGCGGAAAAAATCTGCCTGAGCTCGGTGGCGCGCTGGCGTTTAACCGGATCGGTTGAAAGGGTCTCCAACGCAGCGAGCAGGGAATTGCGCGACAGGCGGCTTTTACGCACCCGAATGGCGCTGCCAAACCGGGCAACAAAGTCGATATTGCTCTCCTGTTCGGGCTGCAACCCAATGCCCACAAACGGCGTGCCCGAAGCGCAAGCCGTTTGCACCGTTCCCTGCCCGCCATGAATCACGGCCAGGTCTGCCAGCGGGTTCACTTTATCGGCCGGGAGCCAGTCAAAGACGTGCACATTCTCTGGAACTTGCACATGCCCGGCGCGCAAGTGAGACTTCACCGGCGCAATCACGCAATACGGCGCACCGGCAAAACTTTCCAGCACAATTTTCAAAATATCACGGTTGGCCGAACTACCCATCGCACAGTACACCAGCGGCTGCTCACGCGGCAGGGCCAAAATCTCAGCCGGGATTTCTGCGTCGAGACGGGCAAAAATCGGGCCGACATAATGCCAGTTTGCAGGCAAGTTTTGAACCCCGGTCAGTTCCGGCAGGTCGGTGACAAGTGTGATATCTCCTTCGTAAATCTCCACCAGGCGTCGGATGGGCGGCAGCCCGTAAGACTGCGCCACCCGAGAAAAGGGCCCGACCCACAGGCCCGTGTTGAGCATCCAACGGTTCGAAGCAGTCTCAAGCCAACGCTTGGGAATCCAGCGCAGGAAAGGCAGGTCAAACGCATCGGGCCAGCTGCCCAGGTTGGCCTCGAGAAAAGGTCGCGACAAGGGGAAAGGGATAACATCCACCAGCGGCAAGCGCGCAATTCGCGCCGAAAGCACCGCGCTGAGGGTAAAACCCATCACCAGCGCAACCGGATTGAACGCTTCATACAAAGCCAATTCGCTGCGCACACGCTCACGCAATTCGGCCTCGGTGAAGGGGTCGGCAAAAGACTCCATTCGGTCCACTTTCCAGAGATGCTCAATCTTTTCGTCCGTTAACCAGGGCGTCATACGCCGGAATTCAAACCCGGCCGCCTCGATCAACCCGGAAAACCGGTCACTGTATCCAAAAAAAACACACCGGAAATCAGAACGGCAAGCCTTGGCGATTTCGATCATGCGCGTGGTTTCAGCGATATTGATGGTTTCGGGAGCAAACAACAATGTTTTCATGGCTGGCACCAGTTACACGGGTTCAGGAAATGCTTAAAACGGTCGATTACTTCACGGCCCAACAGCACGCCACCCACCCAAAAGGTCACTTCACCCAGGCCCACTAAAAAGGGCGAGACCAGCAACTTTTGGGAGGCCGGGATGGGCAAGAAAGGCACTGCAAACAAGAAACCATAAGCGACAAACGAGAGCACCACCAGCAGGATGCCGAGACTCCGCCAGGGGGAGCTTTTCCCGCTCGAACCAGCCGACTCGCTGTGGCCTTTGTCGCCGAAAAAACGAGCCATTTTCTGCCCGTAACCTTGCATCACCAACCCATCGGCGAGGCGCGGCGAAATGGCATTTAACGCAGCGAAGAAACGGGTTAAGAAACCGCCCATGATGTGAACTTTCTCGCGCTGCGAGACAGCCTGCAACACTTCGGCCGCCACCTTCTCCACCGCAACAATCTCGGTACCCATTTGCCGCCAGAGCGGATGAAAGGGCCGCTCGGCCTCGGTATCGGCCGGGGAGGGCGAAAAGAACGAAACCACAAGCGGGCGACCGGCCAGGGCCAACTCACGATTCACGGATTCGGTGAAGGCGCGCAACCCGGCGCGTGAGGCCGCATCGGCGCTGTAAAACGGGAAGGCCAGGCGGCCATCGGCAAAACCGCCCAGGTGTAAGATGACACCGTTTTGCATCACCGGCAGGAAGGTTTGGGTTAAGAGCATGGCGCCCAGCAGGTTAACCTCCAGCGTGCGGCGAAAATCGTCCGGGCTATGTTCAGAAAGTGGTTTACGGACATCGTACCCGGCGGCATTGATGAGCACGTCAATTCGAGGGTGCATCGCCAGCACTTCGTCACGGAGCTGGCCCAGGCTGGCAAAGTCAGTCAGGTCGGCCTGGTGGGTGGTAACCCTGGTCGAAACGGTGAGAACGGATTCGGGCAGGGGGCGGCGCGCCACCAGGGCCAAGGAGGCTCCTTGCGCGGCAAACGCCCGGGCAAGGGCAGCGCCCAATCCGCCGGACGCGCCCACAATCAAAACGGTTTGAGCGGTAAAAAGCCGCATATCAACGCACCTTGAGCCCGGCCAGCATCAGGTCGATGCCAGCCTGGAATGATTTTTGCCACTGAATGCCCTGCGGGTCGGCCACAAGCAACAACGACAACCCTTCTTCCATCCCTACAATGGCGTTGGCAACATCGGCCGGGTCTACCGGCCGAAACTCACCGCGCTGGATGCCCTGCTCGATGAGCGTTGCCAGCGCCTGGCGGTAGTGGCCCAGGTAACGCTGGATAAACTCACGCACTTGTCGATTGTGGGCCGCTTCGGCGTAAAACTGGATGCCGATGGGGTTCAGCCAGGCGTAAGCGGCATAGGTTTCAATAAAGCGGTTGGCAAAATCTTGCAACCGTTGGCCCGCCGGGGCGTCCGAAGCCAGCAAGCGGTTGAGGGCCTCGAGGTCGTTCTGGAAAAGCTGGTGAAGGATGGCCTCGACAATCTGGTCTTTGCCTTTGAAATACCAGTACACCCCGCCCACACTCAGCTTTGCCTCGCGGGCAACTTCGGGCATGGTGGTTTTTCGATAACCCTGGCGGATAAATACGCGAATGGCGGCCTCAACAATCTGGGGGCGGCGTTCTTCGCTGACATCGGGACGGGACATTTCCTCTCCTTTACCGAATAATCATTCGGTTTTCGGGCCAATAAAATTGCGCCAATGGCGCAATTACTGAATACTCATTCGGTTATATCCAAGAACGTCAATTTTGTCAAGCGCGCATGGGAACCACCCACCTACCGACCCCGGGCGGCTTCCAAAAATTCCTGCTGGGTGCGGACTGTTTGCGCAAAACCCAGGCGCTTGCCGAGGCGGGTTAACTGCGGCGGGTCGACATAGGTTTGGGCGAGAATCTCTTCCTGGCCGAGAACCTCCCGGGCCGGGCCATCGAGCAGCACCTGGCCCTGCGAGAGGGCAACAACGCGCTCAAAATTCTCAGCGCAAAAGTCGATGTCGTGGGTGATGGTGATGACGGTTTTACCACGCTGGCGCAAGTGGGCAATGACTTTGGCAATACGCGCCACCGAAGCGGCATCCTGTCCGGTGGTGGGTTCATCAAAAATCACAACCGGGGTATCCATCGAGAGTATTGAAGCCAGGGCCACCATCTTGCGCCAGGTAGGCGACAGGTCGTAAGGATTCGTGTCACGCTTTTCGGCCAGTTCGGTCAGCGCAAGGGCATCTGTTACCAGTTGGGCTGCCCGGTGGGCTTCAAAAGCCAGGTTTTTGGGGCCAAAGGCCACTTCTTCGCCGACAGTTTTACAGAATAATTGCTCATCGGGGTTTTGGAAGACGTACCCGACCCGGGCTGCCAGTTTTGCCACCGAAACCTGGCGGGTATTCCAATCTCCAACCAGGATGTCGCCCCGGGTGGGCTGAAGCAGGCCGTTGAGATGTTTGACGAGGGTGGTCTTGCCCGCGCCGTTTTGCCCAACGATGGCGAGCTGTTCGCCGGGTTCAACCGTGAGCGAAATGCCGCGCAGGGCGTCGACACCGCCGGGGTAAGTGTGATGGAGGTCTTTGATTTCGATTTTCATGCATCACCGGTGAGAAACTGATGTTTATGGCTAGGCCTGGCGGGTAGAAAACCCGTCTACCGCTTCGTCCAACGTAACGGGCAGGCGGCGGCCGGAGGGCCATAATCCGCTTTCAGCGGCGGCGCGAGCGGCCTGGGTGTAGCGCGAAAGCCCAAAGTTTTTAGCAGGCAGGCCGGGGTGAGTCAAAACCTCGCCAGGAGCGCCATCGAGCAGGATGCCGCCGTCGTGCAGGGCCACCACCCGGTCGGCAAAAGCCGCAATCCATTCCACTTTATGCTCCACAAGGATGACGGTCATGCCCCTGCGACTCATTTCACGAATAACGGAGAAGACCTCGCGGGTGCCAATTGGGTCAAGCTGGCTGGTGG
>CAZLSP010000013.1:0-111477 GCA_964562145.1 uncultured Anaerolinea sp.
AGAGTTCTTAAAAGGCAAACTGTCAAAAATCATTGAGCAGGTTCGTAATTTCTTCCATCAGTTTGGCTTCTGACACATTCTTTTGCCTGACCCACCAGGTAATAGTGTATATCAATGCCCCAGTAAAGAATTGAGCCATGACCTGTGGTGAGGCCGGGAGGGGGACTCCATTTTCGGCATCTTCCTTCAATTTTTGTGTAATATCTAAAATTATCTGCCTGGATAGTATGTCCATCACCGTGGGCAGCAGATTACTATCCAGAACAGTTTGCGCCAATTTATCATTTGAATGCAGGAAATCCAGCGCGCGCCGGATGATATCAAGATAAAAAGATCGTGAACGTAGGCTTTGTGGGGGGTGTTGGATTTGAGCATCAAACTCCATCTGTTTGGCTCGAACTACAAACGCAAAGAATTCATATTTGTCGGCGAAGTGTTTATAGAAAGTCGCCCTGCGCACCATGGCGCGCTCGCACAATTCGTTTACCGCGATCTCCTCAAACTTTTTCTCACTCAGCATTTGCATAAAGGCCTCTGTCAGCGCCTTATGCGTTTTGATAATTCTCAAATCGGTTTTATGTTCCACATTTCGCTCCTTTTCGGAAACACCCAGCGGGGAAATGTCAATTAAGTGACATGAAAGCTACTTTTGTACATTGGCAGCCCAGGGTGGAAAGAGTATATTCTTTTATTGAACAAATGTCAATTAAATAACATTGTGTCAATAAAGGAGATTCGATTTGGAGACAACCGTTTTGTTTGAGCCGATACAAATTGGCAATGTTGAACTGAAGAACCGGATTGCCATGTCCCCCATGAACATGGGTTACACCGGACCGGAAGGCTACGCCAGTGAGCAGACCAACGCCTGGTACGCAACGCGCGCAAGGGGCGGCTTTGGCTTGATTATCACCGAATGCGTAGTCGCCAACCCATACCCGTGGCGCGGCAGCGATTCACTGAATCCTTTGCTGCTCGACAGCCAAAACAAATATCGCCAGTTGAGCCAACTGGCCGATGTGATTCATTCGTACAAGGGCACGAAAGTGTTCATGCAGCTTTCTCCGGGCTGGGGGCGGCAAGGCCATCCAGACCTGGAGCATGAAAACATCGCGGCTGGCGCGCCCTCGGCGATCCCGATGGAGATGGACTTGCGCAACTTCAACAAAGGTTGGGCCAAGCAGATTAAACGGGCGGGCCTCGGTTTAATTGACGAGCTTGGCGGCATGGAAAAGTTGCAAGGCTTGAGCGACGAAGAATACGCGAGTTTGAAGGAAATTGCGTTTCCTTACATCCAAAAAAATGCCCCTCAGTTCTACCATGTTGTTAAGGGTCATACCCCGCGTGAGTTGACCATCGCCGAAATCGCAAAACTCGAGGACTTCATGGTGGAACAGGCTTGCGCTGCTTACAGCCTGGGCTATGACGGCGTGGAATTGCATACCCCGCACGGCTATCTCCTGCACCAGTTCCTTTCGCCGCGCTCCAACCAGCGCAGCGATATGTATGGCGGCAGCACGGAAAACCGGGCGAGGGTTGTGACGAACATCATCGAGCGGATTCGCAAAAGGGTGGGGCCCGATAAAGTCCTGGGCTGCCGTCTCTCTGGGGATGAACTCATGCCGGGCGGCTTGTCTCATGAAGAAGCCCGCAAGCTGGTGAAGCTGTTTGCCGAGGCGGGTGCAAACTACTTCAATGTCTCGCAGGGTTCCTACGAAAACCCGGGTGCGGCCTTTGCCCCGGATGGCGAAGATGACTTTACCCGCTGGGCACCTGGCTTTAAGGATGCCAGCGGCGGACTACCGATCATTACCCCCAGTTTCATCCATCCCGAAACAGCCGCGGCTGCCATATCAAGCGGCAAGACCGATATCATTTCCTTGGGACGCCAGTCCATTGCCGACCCGTATTGGCCAGCTAAAGTCAAGGCTGGACGCTCCGAAGACATTGTGAAATGTACGCGCTGCCAGCAGTGTTACATGAACCTGTTTGAGTCGCGCTGGATTCGCTGCTCGGTCAACCTGACTGCCGGCTTCGAAAAATATTATCCTGAACTTTGGCAGACCGATGGGCTCTTGGATCCACGCGCAAAGAAATTCATGGATAAATGCGCGGGCTTTCCACAGAGTTAGGCGCATAGGAGCAATGAAAATGTCAAACAACTCATCCAACGATGTTTTTTTCAAAATCGATCCCGAGTGTCACATCATCGGCGAGATGGAGCCGATCAACCATTTCCCCGGCGTGCAAATGTGGTGGCGAAGCATTGACGGCATTATGCGCCCGCTCACGCAAGGCGCTCCCGTCGAATACATGAAGAATATTGAGCCGTGGGAAATGCAGAAAAGCACAGACCCGGAAAATATCCTGCGCGCCATGGACAAATACGGCGTGGATGTTGCCTGCCTTTTGCCTGAATCAATGATGGATACCACCGGCTACACCAGTCGCTGGTTCACAAACGGTGACACGTGGAAGGCCGTGCAAACCCATCCCGACCGCTTTCTCATTGAGCCAAACCTGTCCCCGATCAAGCAACGCGGTGTGAAGAATGCCATTTGGGAAATGGAATATTGGGTGGAAAAAGGCGCAAAAATCTTCAAGTATTACTCGCCGGAAGATACCTATATCAATGACCCTGATCTTTGGCCGTTCTACAAACGCGCCGAGGAACTGGGGATCGTTCTTGACCTTCATACCGGTTTCTGTTGGTGCCCACCTGGGAAGAGCAAATATTGCCAGCCCATCCAGCTTGACGATGTGGCCCGCGATTTCCCCGAATTGAAACTGGTGGCCTTCCACATGGGCTACCCTTATAGCGACGATTTGAACCTGGTCGCCATGGGGCATCCGAATGTTTATCTCTGCCTGAGCCTGCTTGTGCCGTGGGCGATCACCGCCCCGTATAAGTTTGCCAAAATCCTCGGCGAAGCCATCCGCTTTGCTGGCCCCGACCGGATCATCTGGGGAACGGATAGCGCCGGTTATGGGGCGCAGATTGGCGCGGCGGTCTTGGGCTTGCGTGATTTCCAAATTCCCGAAGAGCTTCAATGGCAGTATGGCTACCTGCCGCTGAGTGACGACGACAAGCGCAAGATTTTTGGTGGCAACCTGGCTGGTCTTTTGGGAATCGATCCAGCGGTGCGCCGCATTGGACAGTCATCCAGCTCGGCTGCCTCGGTAGCGGCCACACCTGTCACGCTGGCAACACCCAAAAAGGAAGCGACCACTCTGGAGGATACCTACGAGGTAATCGTTTCCACCCCGATGGGTGAATTGCCCGGAAAAGCCACTCTGAACGTTGATGGAAATTCCCTGAGTGGCGTGTTATCTCTTCTCAAGCATGACAATCCTTTTGCCGGTGGTTCGATTGAGAATGGGAAATTGGCTTTCAAGGGTGAATTGAAAACACCGGTCGGAACTATGCCCTACAATGTCACGGGTACTCTTTTGGAAGGAAAGATCGAAGCGGTTGCGAAAACAAAAATGGGCGAGCTTCTGATCCGCTCAAAGTAAAACGAAAAACAAAATCAACAAAAAGTTTACATGCCTGTTGGTGTGGGGTTCCCCATTCGCGGGCATGTCGCTTTTATCCTATCACTCCAAGCCTCGTACCAGAAGAAGACTTACAGCAAATCGATTCTGACAGCCAGCATTGTTTTCGTGGCACGCGATGTTCGTTTGAATTCTCCGTCGAAGCCGGATCATGTAAATACGGTAAAACAGAATTCCTGGTGTTGGTTGTGAAAATTGCTTTTCCTAAAAGAGGCGCGGGGCGCGTAAAAGTGTTAAAATCTCAGAAATGGGCTTTTTAGAGTAATTTGGGGTTATTAGGAACGCAAATTAACTCAATGCGCCCTGGTTCATATGCACGATTGTTTTTGCCAGGCTTGCGACAGAGAAAACTTCCAAAGGATAACGGATACTTTAACTTATGAGTACTAAGCAACCATTGGCAATTGTGGGTCTTGGCTGCCGCTTTCCCGGCGGAGTGACTGATGCGGAATCTTACTGGCAATTGTTGATCAACCGGGGTTCCGGGATTACAGAAGTCCCACCGGACAGGTGGAACTGGCGCAAGTATCTGCACCCCAACCACGAGGTTCCGGGGCGCATGGTGACGAAGTGGGGCGGTTTTATCCGTGACCATGACCGGTTTGATGCCCAATTTTTTGGGATCTCACCCCGTGAAGCCCAGCGGATGGATCCGCAGCAGCGCTGGTTGCTTGAAACCAGTTGGGATGCGTTGGAGGACGCTGGTTTGCCTCCCGCCTCCTTGCGTGGTAGCCGCACCAGTGTTTTTGTTGGGGTCTCCTCGCATGATTATGTCGATATCCAGCGCGGCGATACTTCCCTGTTGGACATTCACAGCGGCACGGGCAACGCCCTGAGTATTGCCGCCAACCGCATCTCTTATTTGTTTGATTTCCGGGGCCCCAGCGTGGCGGTTGATACGGCCTGTTCCTCGGCGCTGGTCGCCACGTATCTGGCCTGCCAGAGTCTCTGGGCCGGTGAATGCGACCTGGCGCTGGCCGGTGGGGTCAATGCGCTTTTCCATCCGGGTGTCTCGATTGGGTTTAGCAAAGCCTCAATGCTCTCCCCGGATGGCCGCTGTTTTGCGTTTGATCACCGGGCAAACGGCTATGTGCGTGGCGAGGGTGTGGGCGTAGTGGTCATCAAGCCCCTCTCCCAGGCGCAGGAAGATGGCGACCGGGTTTACGCGGTCATTCGAGGGGCGGCCTCCAACCAGGATGGGCATACCTCCTCGCTGACCGTGCCGGGCATGCCCGCCCAGGAAGCCATGCTCCGCGAAGCCTACCAGGGTGCGGGGATTGCCCCCAGCCGGGTGGCCTACATCGAAACCCACGGCACCGGCACTCCTGTCGGTGACCCGATTGAAGCGCGGGCCCTGGGGCATGTTTTGGGCGCTGACCGGTCGCCGGAGCAGCCCTGCCTGATCGGTTCAGTTAAAACGAATATCGGACACCTCGAAACCGCCTCGGGGATGGCTGGTTTAATCAAGGCCGCCCTAATCCTCCAGCATCAGGTGATTCCGCCCCATCTCAATTTTGAACGGGCCAACCCCAATATTCCGCTGGTGGATTTGGGGCTGGAAGTGGTGACGGAGTTGCGCGCCCTGCCTCAGCCGGAGGGTTTACCAGCGGTGGTTGGCGTCAATTCTTTTGGTTTTGGCGGGACCAATGCCCATATCGTTCTGGAACAAGCCGAACCAGGCCCTCGCATCGCTGCGTCCCCCATGCGGGCAGAACGCCCCTATTTGTTGCCACTTTCGGCTGCCAACGAAAGCGCCTTGCAAGCCCAGGCCGAGGCTTATCTGACCTTTTTCGCCCGGTCGACCGACTCGTTGGGTGACATCGCCGCTACTGCCGGGGCGCGCCGCGAACACTCCCATCACCGGCTTACGGTCACGGGGCGCGACGTGGGGGAAGTTCGTTCCCGGCTGCGCGATTACTTAAACCACCCGGCCAACCAACCCGGTCTGCTCACCGGCCAGCCCGTTGCGACTCCGCAGCCGCCTGTGTTTGTCTTTACCGGGCAGGGTGCGCAGTGGTGGGGCATGGGTCGCCAATTGCTCGAGCGCGAGCCACAGTTCCTCCAAACCATTCAAGCCATCGATGCACTCTTCCAACCTTTGAGCGGCTGGTCGCTGCTGGCAGAAATGACTCGCCCCGAAGCCGACTCGCAGATTGACCGGACCGACATTGCCCAGCCCGCTATTTTTGCCCTGCAAGTGGCCCTGGCGGAACTTTGGTCGGCCTGGGGGCTGCGTCCGGCGAAAGTGATTGGTCACTCGGTGGGGGAAGTGGCGGCCGCCTACGTGGCCGGGATTTACAGCCTGGCGGACGCGGTGAAAATTATCTATCACCGCAGCCGTTTGCAAAATCAAACTGCCGGTTCTGGCAGCATGGCCGCCGTGGGGTTGAGTCCCTCCGAAGCTGCCCTCGCAATTGAGGGGCACGAGGCGCTCGTCCAGGTCGGGGCGGTGAACAGCCCCAAAATGGTCACCCTGACCGGCGCAACCGAGTCACTGGATGAAATTCTGACCCGGTTGGAGGCCTCCGGCGTGTTTGTGCGCCGCCTGCCGATTAATTATGCCTTCCATTCCTACCAGATGGAGCCGATCCGGGAGGAACTACTGGCCGTCCTGGCCGATCTCCAGCCCCAGCCGGGGACGATCCCCTTTATCTCGACTGTCACGGGTGAGACATTGCCGGGACAAGCGCTGGATGCCGCTTACTGGTGGGATAACGTCCGCCAGCCGGTGCGCTTTGCACCGGCCCTCACCGGCTTAATCCAGGCTGGCGAGACCACCTTCATCGAGTTGGGGCCACACCCGGCGCTGCAACACTCCATTCACGACCTGCTCGCTGAACAGGCGCAAACCGGGCAGGTCTTCCATTCCTTGCGGCGCGACACAGACGAATCGCTGGAACTGTTCCAGAATTTGGCGGCGTTGCATCTCTACGGGTTGCCGCTCAATTGGGCAGCCATCAATCAGTCGGATGGGCGTTTTGTCCGCCTGCCGGGTTATCCCTGGCAGCGCCAGACCTACTGGCTGTCTTCGGATGCCCGCCGCCGCTACGACCTCGAGCCGTTGGCGCATCCACTCCTGGGCATGCGCCTGCCCGCCCCCCAGCCGACCTGGGAGCAGCAACTCGACCCGCGCGTGTTGGATTACCTCGGCGACCATCGCATCTGGGACAGCCTGGTTTTCCCGGGGGCAGGTTACGGTGAAATCGGCCTGGCGGTTGCCCGCATCCTTTTCCCGGGTGAAGCCTATGTGGTCGAATCGCTGCAAATCAAGAAGGCGCTATTCCTGTCTATTGACCATTTGCCCACCCTCCAGACTATTTTTGACGAGAACGGGAAAACCTTTTCCATTTATAGTGCATTGGACGAGAAAAAAGACTGGCAGTTGCATGCCCAGGGCGAACTCAGGAAACTTGCCCCGGTGGAGCATCCAATCACTCACCTCCCAGGCTTGCGGCAGCGGTTGACTTTCCTGGCAGACAAGGAGCGTTATTATCGGGCCTATCATGAGATGGGCTATCAGTTTGGGCCTAATTTCCAGCAGATTCAAAATATCTGGAGCGCCCCCGGCCAGGCCCTGGCGGAGATTGTGGTCGGCGCCCCGGTCAGCCAGCAGGCGACTGAGTATCACTTCCATCCGGTCCTGCTCGATGCGTGTTTCCAGAGCCTGAGCGCGGCAGCCGACCTGGTGAGCCAAGCGCAGCCCGGCAGCGGGGTCTCCTACCTGCCCGCCGCTTTTGGCCGGATTCAATTATTGAGTGCAACCCTGCCCGGGCACTTCTGGGTTGATGCCACGGTCGTTAACCAGGATTGGAACGCCATCACCGCCGATTTTAAAGTTTTTGACTCGAACGGAGTTCTCCTGGCTGAAATCCTGTCCGGGCGTTTTGACCGGGTCAAGCCCGCGGCCTCCTCTGGCAAAGCCTTCAGCGCAGAGTTTTATCAATTTCACTGGCAAGCCAAACGCCTGAAAAGTATCCCACTCCCCGAATCGGCCCAACTGGCCTCTGTGTCCGCGATTGTGGCAGAAGTGGAGCGCGTTCGACCTGCGCTGCACCAGGCGCACAACCTGGGGCTTTACTTCCAGGAGTTTCTCCCACGTTTCGAGGCGGTCACGCGGCAAGCCATCCAGAATGCCTGGCTGGAGTTGGGTTGGGATTATCACCTCGCTGACCAGTTCTCAACGGATGCGCTGCTGCACCGCCTCGGGCTGATCGAACGCTACCGCCCCCTGGTGCGTGTCCACCTGGCGGCGCTGGAGCAAGCCGGATTCCTTAGGGCGGTTGAACCGGATCTCTGGCAGGTTGTTCAAGCGCTGGAGCAGGCCAACCTGCCAGCCCTGCTGGATGAACTGGCCGAGACATACCCGCAAACCGCTTCCGAGTTGGCGCTGCTCCGGGCCATCGCCCCGCGACTGCCCGAAATCTTGCGCGGCCGGGCCGACCCGATGAGCCTGCTTTTCCCCGATGGGTCATCCCGGTTATTGACCACGTTCTACCGCTCCGGCGGCGACCAGGCGGTTGGATACCAACTTGTCCAGGCTGCGGTGCGCACAGCGGTTGAACAACTCCCGCCCGGACGCCCGCTGCGCGTGCTCGAATTGGGCGCAGGCACCGGCGCGTTAACGGCCGCCATCCTGCCAGTTTTACCAGCGGGCCAAACCGAGTACACCTTTACCGATATCAGCCCCAAATTCCTGCATGAAGCCCGGCACCAGTTTTCAGCTTATCCTTTTATCGAGTATCGGACGTTTGACCTGACCCAACCGCCAGCCGCCCAGGGGCTGGATCTGCATGGGTATGACCTGGTGCTCGCCGCCAACACCTTGCACGCCACCCCCAATCTCCAGCACAGCCTGGCGCACATCGCGCAGTGTCTCGCCCCCGACGGGTTGCTGGTCTTCCTGGAAGTCACCCGGCAACTGGTGGCTTACAACACCATTTTTGGCATGTTCCCCGATTGGTGGCGTCACGATCCCGAGACCAATCAACTGGAACTGGCTTTGCAGGCGCGCCAACATTGGGAACAGCTTTTGGAGGCGGGCGCGTATCGCCAGGTTGGGAGTTTTACCAATTCGCCTTTTGAAAACGAGGAGAGTCTGACCACCTTCCTGGCGGTTGCTCCCGCGGTTGAGGCTGTTCCGGCCGCTGAGACAAAAACCGCACCGGGCACGTATCTGCTCCTGGCTGACCAGTACGGCGTGGCCGCTGCCCTGGCCGGGGCGTTGACCCAGGCCGGGGGACGGGTGATCACCGCCAGCGCTGGCGAAAAATTTACCGCGCTGGAGGCTTGCCATTACCTGATCAACCCGGCAGATGAAGCCGAATTGGGCCGTTTGCTCGCAGCCATTCGGGACGATGAAGCTCCCCTGGTCGCCATTGTCCAGGCCTGGGGGCTGGATACCCCTCCGATTCAGTCTCTCTCCGCCGCTCAACTGGCCGCGACCCAGGAAAACGGGGTTCTCCAGGCGCTGCGCCTGACCCACGCCCTGGCCGCCGAAAAATTCACCCGCTCGCCCGCGGTGGTTTTCCTGAGCCGCGAGACCCAGCCGGTGCTTGAAACCGATACCTGTGCCGGGTTGGTGAACGCGCCGCTGGTGGGTTTCCTGCGGGTGGCGAACAACGAATATTCCACCTTTAAATGGCAGTTGATCGATCTCGATTCGCAGCCGTCTGAATCCGAAATTGAAGCCTTGCTACTGGAACTCACCCAACCCGATTCCGAGTTGGAGGTGGCTTACCGGCAGGGTCAGCGCTATGTCAACCGCCTGCGCCAGATCAACCCGGAGACTTTGCCTCCTTTGCAACGGAACGCCCTCTCGGCTGGAGACGAGCCGTTGGCGTATCGACTTCAAATCAACCAGCCTGGCAGCCTGGCCAACCTGAGTCTCAATGAAACCCGTCGCCAGCCTCCGGGCGCACAGGAAATTGAAGTGCGTGTGCAGGCGGGTGGGCTTAATTTCCGCGATGTGATGAAAGCGCTGGGGATGTATCCGGGCAACCCGATCGACCTGACCTGGCTGGGCGACGATTTTGCCGGTCTGGTCACGGCGGTGGGTGAGCAGGTGACTGGTCTCAAACCTGGCGATGCGGTCGCCGGGATGGCACCCTATGCCTTTCGCTCCCACCTGACCGTTCACCAGCGGGCGGTCTTCAAAATCCCGGCTCATCTCAGCTTTGAAGCAGCCGCCACCCTGCCGACCGTCTTCCTGACGGCTTATTACGCCCTGGTAACCCTGGCGCGGATGCAGCCGGGAGAGCGCGTTCTTATTCATGCGGCCACCGGCGGTGTCGGCCAGGCTGCCTTGCAGATTGCGCAAGAGCTTGGCCTGGAGGTCTTTGCCACCGCCGGGACGCCCGAAAAACGCAACCTGCTCCGTGAACAGGGTGTGAAGCACATCTTCGACTCGCGCTCGCTCAATTTTGCCGATGAAATCATGCGCGTAACAGGCGGGCGCGGCGTGGATGCCGTCCTCAACTCGCTGGCCGGGGATTTCATTCCCAAGAACTTTGCCGTCCTGGCTCCCTTTGGCCGTTACCTGGAAATTGGCAAGATTGACGTTTACAGCAACAGCAAAATCGGGTTGGAGGCGCTGCGAAACAACATTTCAGTCTTCATCATTGACCTGGCCCAGTTAATGGAAAACCGCCCGGCCGTTTTTGTCGAAATCTTTGAAATCCTGCGGCAGAAATTTGAGCAAAAAGTCTATCGCCCCTTGCCCCACACCAGTTTCCCGATCACCGAAGCGGTGGAAGCTTTCCGCTACATGGCGGCCGGGAAACATGTCGGCAAAAACGTGCTCTCGTTCCAGGTGGATTCGATTCCGGTTGGGCGCAATGCTGAGGCCGGGCAACTTTTCCGGCCCGATGCCAGCTATCTCATCACCGGTGGGGCCGGCGGTTTTGGCCTGGAAGTTGCCCGATGGCTGGCGCGCCAGGGCGCGCGTCACCTGGCTTTGCTGACGCGCAGCGGCCCGCCCGACGCGGCGGCGCAGGCGGCGCTTGAGCAATTGCGCGCCGAGGGCGTCACCGTTCTGGACCTGCGCGGGGATGTCACCCTGGTAACAGATGTGGAACGGGTGGTGCGCGAGCTGCAAAAGGGTCCCGCACCCCTGGCCGGGGTGATTCACAGCGCGATGGTCTTGAATGACCAATTGCTGGCCGATCTAGACGAGGCTGGTTTCAATCGCGCCTTTCACCCCAAAATCCTGGGCGCGTGGAATTTGCATCAAGCCACGCTTCAGCTCCCCCTGGAGCATTTCATCTGCTTTTCGTCGATTTCGAGCCTGCTTGGAACGACCAAGCAGGCCAATTACAGCGCTGGCAATGCCTTTTTGGACACCCTGGCGTATTATCGCCGGGCGCGAGGCTTGCCTGCGCTCACCCTCAATTGGGGGATTTTATCCGGGGCCGGTTTTATGGAGCGTCACCGCGAAATGGCCGGTTACCTGGAAGCGGTCGGCATCAAACCGCTCTCGACCAGCGCTGCCCTGCAAATCCTGGAGTTGCTCCTGGCGTTGGACGGGAAACAGGTGGGCGTGGCCTCGGTCGATTGGCATCAGTTGGGCGGTTACCTGGCAGCCATCCAGACCAGTGTCTTTAATGAGCTTGCCCGGCAGGATCAATCCAGCCAGGTGGATGCCGAACTGACCGCCAAGATTATGGCCGCCGCCCCAGCAGAAAGATTGACACTGGTGGAAAAGTTCCTTGTCCGGAGTGTGGCCGAGGTCTTGGGGACGGACGAGGCTCAAATCGACCCGGCCAGTTCGTTGGCCAACCTTGGGCTGGATTCGTTGATGTCGATTGAACTGATCGCTTCTATCGACAAGCAGCTTAATTTATCCCTGGCGGTCAGCGATGTCTTGAGCAGTTCCACCCTGCAGGCGGTGGCTGCGGTCATTTTGGAGAAAATCGTGACTGCCGCCGAGCGCCAGTCTGACCAGCCGGTTCCTGAGCAAACCTCCACCTGGGCCGGGATCCTGGATCAGGCGGAGACACAGGTCGATCTGTTCGCTGAAGCGCAGCTTGACCCGGCGATTACTCCGCAGGAAAATGCCCTGCCTCCGACTTCAGCCGCCCGGGCGGTGTTACTGACCGGGGCAACCGGTTTCCTGGGGGCCTTCCTGCTCTCAGACTTGTTGCAGCACACCTCGGCGGAGGTTTACTGCCTGGTGCGGGCCGAAACGGTGGAAGCAGCCGGGCAACGCCTGCGCGATAACCTGTCTTATTACGGTTTGTGGGAGGACAGGTTCCTGTCGCGGATCAAACCGATTCCCGGTGACCTGGCCCAGCCTCGCCTGGGGCTGTCGGAGGTTCAATTTGAGCAGCTCGCCGCTGAAATCGATGTCATTTATCAGAACGGGGCAGTCCTGAACCTGTTGCAGCCCTATGCTGCCTTGAAAAGCGCGAATGTTCTGGGCGTGCAGGAAATCCTGCGCCTGGCTTGCCGGGTGAAAATCAAGCCGGTGCATTACATTTCTACCATTGCCGTCTTTTTTGCGGCCGGACAGAGTCGTCAAGCTGTTATCCGTGAAAGCGATTGGCCTGAACCACAAAACTTGCGCGGCGGTTACATGCAGACCAAATGGGTGGCGGAACAACTGATCCGCCAGGCGCAGGAGCGCGGGCTGCCCGGCGCGATTTATCGCCCCGGATTGATCAGCGGTCACAGCCAGACGGGTGTCACCAACCACCAGGATTTAACCAGCCGCCTGGTCAAAGGCAGTTTCCAACTGGGGCTGTATCCAGACCGTAACCGGGAATTTAATATTGTCCCGGTCGATTACGTCAGCCGGGCGATTGTCCAGCTCTCGCAGCAGCCGGAAGCCCTAGGCCAAGTCTACCACCTGACCAATCCGCAGGCCACGCAGCTGAACCAGGTCGTCAATTGGGCGGGTTCCGTTGGCTCTGCGCTGCAAGAAGTTCCGTATCGAACCTGGCGGTCTGCGCTGATTGACCAGTTCCAGCAGGGGCTGAAAAACGAACTGCTGCCCATCTTGCCCTTCTTTTCCAGCGACAGGCCGGAACAGGTGGAGCAACAGGTCGATTGCGGGACAACCCTTCAAGCCCTCGCTGGCAGCGGTATTACCTGCCCGCCAGTAGATGCCCGATTGATCGAAACTTACATCGCATATATGCTGGCTTCGGGATTCCTGGATGGCCTCTCAGGAAACGGCCCAACCAGTAAAGCAAATTGATCTATGGATCTGAACTTTTATTAGCTCTGAGCCTTGATTGGAGGAAAACATCGTGGAAAAAACCTGGAATTACCGCATTAAAATCACTCACCCAGAGCAGCCAGAACGGGTGATGACCCTTGTCGACGGGGAACATATTCTCGGCAGGGTCGAGGACTGCCACATCTTGCTGAAAGAGGCTTTGGTTTCCAGGCGGCATGCGCAATTGGAGCTTCACCAGGGGCAGATTACACTGATGGACTTGGGTTCCGCGAACGGGACGCAGGTGGACGGTAGCCCGCTGCTCCCGCGTGAGCGTGTGACCCTCGAGAGCGGGCAAGTGATTAGCCTGGGCAGTTATAGTCTCCAGGTTCAGTTGGAATCCGAGAGCCAGGCTAAATACAAATTGGCCTGGCGTCAGGCCGAGGGTCCCTGGCAGGAAACCCGGCTCGATTCGCCCCGGCTGGTGATTGGGCGTGGTGAGGAGGCCGGTCTCCCCCTCAATTCGCAGACCGTTTCTCGGCAACATGCCATTGTCAGCCTTGACCAGGAGCGTGTCTACCTGCTCGATCCGGGGTCCCGCAATGGAATTGTCAAAAATGGCGAGCGGATTACGCCGAATCAAAAGATCCCGGTTCAGGTGGGAGAAAGTTTTCTGATTGAAGATTTTCTCTTTGAGCTGCGGGGAGTTGGCGCAACCCTTCCGGTCGGGAACGCCTCGCCCACCCCGGAACTGAACAAAGCTGCCGCTATGGGGACCCTGTTCATGGCCGGGGTCGAGATCGGCGTGGAATGGCACAACTTCCCCCTGAAATTTGGCGACCAGGATGACCGCATTGTGATTGGGCGCGACCCCGAAAATGGGGTCGTCCTGGAGCATCCCACCGTTAGCCGGTATCATGCCGTCATCGAAAGGATGGGTTCTCGCTTCCGGGTGACGGACCTGCATTCGGCCAATGGCGTCTATGTGAATGGACAGGCAATCGACGAGCCGACGTTGATCAAGCCGAATGACAAAATCAAAATTGGTCCTTACGAATTCCTGTTTACCGGGGTCGAGTTAAGGGGTTCCTCGGATTCGGGGGTCACGATCGAGGCGGTTGGACTCAACAAGCAGGTCGGTCCCAAGACAAACCTGCTGCAAGATATTAGCCTGTCGATTGGCGCAGATGAGTTCGTGGCGATTGTCGGGACCAGTGGGGCGGGTAAAACAACTTTATTGGATGCGCTCAATGGCTTCCGCCGGGCAACTTCCGGGCAGGTGCTGGTCAACGGGGTCGATTTTTACCGCAACTACGATATGTTCCGCAACGATATTGGGTATGTACCCCAAAAAGACATTGTCCACCTCGAATTGACCCCCGAACAAGCGCTGGACTATGCGGCCCAACTCCGCATGCCCCCCGATACAACCTCCGTTGAACGCCAGGCCGCCGTCGATGAAACCCTGGCCGAGTTGGGGCTGAGTGAGCGGCGCGCCTTGCCGATCTCCCGTCTTTCAGGCGGACAGCTTAAACGAGTCTCCATTGGGGTGGAACTGCTCACCAAGCCGCGTTTGTTTTTCCTGGATGAACCCACCAGCGGGCTCGATCCCGGCACGGAATACGACATGATGAAACTCCTGCGCCGGTTGGCAGACCAGGGCCGCACCATTTTTATCGTGACCCATGCCACCAAAAATGTCATCTTGTGCGACAAGGTGATTATCATGGCGCGGGGTGGTTACCTGGCCTTCTTTGGCCCGCCAGAAGACGCCCTGGATTATTTCGACCAATACCGCCTGGGCCGTGAACGGTTGGAAAAGAAGATCGAATTCGATGATGTCTACCGCATCCTGAACGATGCCGAGCGGGGCAGCCCGGCCGATTGGGCGCAGCGCTTCCTCGATTACCGCGCCAAAAAAGAAGCGCCCGCGAAGCCGCCGGTCGAGCAGCCAGCCTCCGCGCCGAAACCGGCCAAGAAGCGCCAGGTTTCGGCTTTGCGCCAGTTCCAGATTTTGTCGGCGCGTAATCTCAAAATCATTTTCCAGGATAAGGTGACGCTCGGGCTGATGCTGGCCCTGGCGCCCCTGTTGGGTTTGATGAATTTTATCTGGGGCGACGATTTATTTGACCCGGTCTCCGGTAAGGCGGCCAAAATCCTGGTTGTGTGGTTCATGTCGGCCATTATTGCCATCCTGGTTGGCTCGCTGAGCAGTGTCCGTGAAATTGTCAAAGAAGCGGATATTTATAAACGTGAGCGGGCGGTCAATTTACAGATCTTCCCGTATATTCTCTCCAAATTGTGGGTGGGGGTGGTACTGGCAATTTATCAGGGCAGTGTCATGCTGTTTTTCATCGTCCTGTTAACCAAACCCATCGTCCCGGGGGTGAGCGGCTATGTCGGCCTGCTGGTCACGATGATTCTCGGGATCCTGGCCGGGTATATGACCGGCTTGATGGTTTCAGCCGGTGTCCCCAACCAGAACGCCGCCCTGATTGTGGTTATCGCGGTGCTGGTGCCACAGTTTATGTTCACCGGGGTCTTGCTGCCGCTCAAACAAATTCCTGGTGGCGAGGTGATTTCGATCATCATCCCTGCTCGCTGGACCTTCGAAGGTTTTGTGCGGGCCACGAAAATGGGCGAGGTTCTGGCAGAAGATGCCTGCTGGATGCTCCCGGAAGACGAGCGCAATCAACTGACCGATGAAGAAAAGGATGAATGTACTTGCATGGGCAGCCACCTTTTTGAGCGCTGCACAGGGATTCCGGGCCTGTACTCACAGAGTTATTATGACGAGAAAACGAAAGTGGCCCTGGCCCAGGATGTGCCTCAAAAGCCGGTTGAACCAACTGGCTTGCCGACCCTGACCCCTTATCCAACCCTGACGCCTCTGCCTACTTTTACCCCGGTGGCAACTTTCACGCCGATCGCACCGCTGGGTGTGGGGCCTTATCCTGATTTGCCCAGTTACATGGCTGCCAGCCAGGAACAAATGAGCACCTATTACGACCAGCGCAGCCAGCAGGAAAAAGAATATTCTGACTTAGCCCAGGACCAGTTTGAAACCTACCTGGACAAGCAGAAAGAGCAGGGCGAAACCCTGGCGGATGATTCCAAGTCTCAATTTTCGGGCTACGCCGATGAGATGGAAACCTACGGAGAACAAAAAAGCACCTGGGAAAGGGACCGCCAAAAGGCGATTTCAGGCGCTGAAGTCATGCTTAAGCTGATTATCGATGATTTTCGCCCCAGCCTGGAAGGCAAGCTTGTTGACCGCTGGGCGGTCCTGATTGGTCTCAATCTTGGCATGCTGCTTTTGATCGTCTTTTTCCAAAAGCGGAAGGATGCTCAATAAAGACTTCTTCGTTGGCGGAGAGCTCCAGGGGAGGCTGTGTTCTGTGCAAACGACAGCCGGATCGTTTCTGCCAACGGCTTCTGCTCTGCAAGCAAGGGCAATCACAAACCACGGGTTCTGAAACCAGAACCCGTGGTTTGTGAGCGGAAGAGGCTTTTTGTTTTGCGCTTGGGATTCTTCACACGGTTTGAATTGCTGAAGATCAGCCAGAAGGATGAGAATTTGTTTCAGGTCTTGCCTGGGTTGCGAGTTTCTATTTAGCAAAAGAGATAGCTTTGGCCTTGCGCACTTTGCTAAACGTGTACGACAGGTTGCCGCGCCACTCCATCAGGCGGATGATTTCACGGCCTGCCGAACCGGGGTAGATGTAGCGGCTGTACTTAGGCGGGCGAGTCTGTTTCTTGAGCGCCGGATCGAGCGTGACCGTGCCCACCAGCACGGCCTCCTCGTTGCTGAGTTCGCCGCGCAGGCTTGTGTCGGCGTCTAACAGGAGCGAACGGCCCGAAAAGCGGAAATTCTTGGGAACGCCGAGGGTGGTGTCGGGAACCGGGGAATCCCAGGTTCCGCTTTTGTTGCACATCAATACTGGCACGCCGAACCACTCGTTGTACAGGCGCGCCACCAGCCCCGGACGGCTGTTCAGCTGGTCAATGTCGCTCTGGGAAATCATTTGGGTGGTTTGAGTGGGGGTGCAGTAGGAGTGCGGCATTAACATCAGGTCAATGTTGCTTTGCTGGATGGCGCTGGCGAGTTCGTGGGTATGGTTGTCGAAGCAGATACCGACGCCGATTCGGCCCAGGTCGGTGTCGAGATAGGGCTGGCCGCGTTCGCCTTTGAAAAAATAGGCTTCCCACATCGAGGGGTTGCGCTTGCGCACCGCACCGATGATTTTTCCGGAAGGTTCAGCCAGGGTGAAGGTGTTGAAAAAATGCCCGCTCCTGGCTTCAAGGAAGCTCGTGCCGAGGTAAATTCCCAAACGGCGGGATGTTTCTGCCAGCCACTGGGTGGTGAGACCATTAAAAGGTTCGGCGGCATCCCATAGGTCCGGGGTCAGCCGGTAACCCTGGGGCATGAATTCGGGGAACAAGACCAGTTGCGCGCCTTGCGCGTAGGCACTTTCGGCCATTGTGGTGGCGCGGATCAGGTTTTCTTGCACTTGGCCATCCTGGCAGGTGATCTGGGCGGCGGCGAGGGTGAGCGTTTTCATGGTCGGTGTCCTGACGAAAAAATGAAAGATGGCTTTGCCGGGGGCTGGTTTGCCCGGAATCAATCCCCAGCGCAAAGGAGGAGAGAAATCACTTTTCACAGTATAGCCAGCCCTATACAAAAACTCCCCCGCCAAGGGGGGAGTTGGCTTTGGCCTATCGGCTAAGATTCGGACTGGTCAGGTGGACAGGGTGGCGCTCAGGGGAGGTTTTGGCCCTTTCCCCGGGTTAGCTAAACAAATAGCGCCGTGGCCAGCAATCCGCGCGGAGCTGCGCTTCAAAACGGGTACTTTCTACCAGCCCAGGAACAACCTGGCCCTGGGATATCAATCCTGGTTGGCAACTTGCCAGACGGCCAGGCTCAGCGTAACAGGAATGCACAGGGTGGCCCAGGCACTGCCCGCATAGACATCCCACAGGAAGTAAAAACCGCTTATCACCAGGTATGCCGCCAGGAATAGGGCTGCCCCAATGAATAAACGCCAGCGTTGATAACGTGTCAGCATATCCTGTGGGTTTTCGCCGGGCCGCTGTGTGCTGATCTTGATCCATAGCTGCACAGACGATAGCTTCTCGAGCCCCCAGAACATTTGCGCAAGCAGCAAAACGCAGGCCACCGCAATAAGCAAGATCCAACTGGCGCGCACGGGCAGGTCAAACAGGCGGAAGTGGATCAGCCACAAGCCCCAGACGCCCACCAAAAACGCCCAGGTATCGGGAGATGGCGCATATAGCCAGACGAAGAAAACAAGCACGCCCAATGCCAGCAGGGCCACCTGGATCGTTGGGTTTTCCAGCCCGGTTTTGATCAGGTCGCCCCCTGGCAGCCCCGGCAGCAAGGAAGCAATCTGATCCTGGTAAAACGACTGGATTGCCGCGAAGGGGGCATTCTCGCTTCGGCGGGTCTCCCACTGCTGCCGATCCCCGGCAAATTCAGTGACGCCTGTCAGGTGACTGCTCCCATTTTCACCAATCGCGCTAACCGCCAGGCTTTCAGCCTGCAGAGCGGTATCGCTTTCCAGCCAGATAGACAGCCGCGTTTCGGGGGCCAGGCGCTCGAGGTGCCAGCGAACTTCACCCTGCGGGTCAACACTGGCGAGCTGTTCAAACTGCTCTTCTGAGCTGGATTGCAAGTTCACAATCCGCGCGCCATGCGCAGCCAGCTGCACATACACATTCCTGGCCGGGCCATAGCCGTTGTTGGCGATTTCTACATATGCCTGGTTCTCCATATTGCCATTGCTGCCTCGCAGCAAAATCACCTGGTGTTGCAGCTCGGCGACCGGCCAAAAGTATGCCAGGATGTTTTTCCCAAACTGGAACTGCAGAAGAACATAGCTAAGTCCCAGGGCCAAGACCAGCAGACGCAGGAGGGTTTTGGTTGGCCCGGCCGGGGCCGCCAGCCTGTACACTGAGGTCGGGTTCACCAGGGTGGGTGTCAGGACATTCGCATCGACCAGGATCGGCTCGCGCATCCCCAGGGCTACAAACAGCTCCTGGCTGGCGCGGGTCAGCAGGTTGGAGAATTCGGGTGAGAGCTGCCCAAGGCTTTCATCGAAGTCCGTAAACTGGTCACGAAGTTTTTTGAGTGTCATCCCGAACGCAAAAGTGAGCACAATGACGCCTGTCAGGCTGCCAAAGTGCAGCTGCTCAATGTGGGCCTTGAGGGCAATAGAATACCTGCGCCCGACTGCGGCCTGGATCAGCGCTTCGGCCCGGTTTTTCCAGGCAGTTTTGTTTTCCCAAACCAGTTTGCTGCCTTTTTCAGAAACATAGGCACGGCGATCCCCAATGGGTGTATCGGTATCGCCATCGGGAGCTTCCATCGTTAGGAACTCGATGTGAAATGGGATCGTCGCCACGACGTGTTTGTCTTGAGTTTTGGTCTTGTCCATGAGGTCCTTCCCCCAAAGTATGCATATCTTGCCAGCAGGGGATGAGTTTGCGCTTCGATCCCCACTGGTTATTAGTATACAGCAAGGTTGTGATTTGTGTCTTTTGTCACAAAAATCCTCGTGCAATCTTATCCAAGCAAATGGAATTGAACGCAGAAATTATTCAGGAATTGGCGCTTTTTATACTGAGTCTTTCCTTATGTGATATTTGCCTATCGAAACCGTGATGATTAGCAGAAAGGCTTAAATTTAAAAGGATGCTATACTTTTTATATCAAACGGTGGGGGATGGCCCATCATCACAAAATTCTCAACACGAACAGAGAGCCAATGATGAAACCAACCGACTGGATAAACCAGGCAAGTCAATACGTTAATCGTGATTTGCGACAATATAAAGCCACGAAGACCCCTAATGATTTGCGTACAGCAGTGATTGATGCTCACTCAACGCTTGAAAATGTTCTGCGTGAGTACCTGGTTGCCCGACATGCGGCCCGTTTTGTGCTTGATAAGTCTGAAATTAACTTTCCTATGCTTGTCAAAATTACGCAGGAAAAAACCGCGGGTCGCATCCTGAACGATAACGAAGCAGAGCGCTTGCGTTCTTTTAGCCGCTTGCGCAACCGGATTGCTCATGAGAAGGTGGTTCCGACCCAACAGGAAGCCTATGCTGGTCTGGATCTGGTTGGCATAATTCTGACACGCTTATTAAAGGATGTAAACGTAAAACCAGCCGTACAAATTCCCTGGGGCAGCCTGGTCAGCTCAACTGGTTGGGGGCTCATTGTCCTGGCAGTGCTGTACTTTATCTTTCCAGATCCCATCCCTGGCCCAGTGGATGATGTCATTATTGGCGCACCGCTGGTTGTTGTAGCCTGGCTTTTATTCCAATTTGTCGGTAAAAAGAATAAAGGTCACTAATGTCGAGAGCCGCTAAAGAATTTAGCGGCTCTCGAACCAAATATGTATTTCGATTTGTAGTGTGCCTGGCCGATCTGGTACCCCGATCGTAGTAAAGGAATTTTTGCTGATAGCATCACTTTGCTGGCATGTTGTTCAATATCAGTACGCTAACTTGGTCTATTTCCTGTAAAATTAAGCGTGTTAATTTTTTCGAAATGTTTATTTGTTCTATCGTGCGGTCCCTTTTGTAAGGAGTAATAATATGCCAACCCCCAAGATCAACGCGCTTCGACTGGCATCTCTGGAAAGCCTCCTGGAATTAGAATATCAAAAGTTAGATGTTTTTCGTCAAGAGCTGACAATCACATCAAACGCTGCGACTAAATTTGAGCTTAAGCAAAGAATTGCAAAAGAGATAATTCCAAGCATTCAGAATCATGAACATGAATATGCACAACTGATCTCTGATGAAATTCAACCAACTGAAATTCCAGAATCAGAAGCGAATGATTTACTTCAAAGCGTCAAAGATGCTGTTGGTCAAATGAATGTTGCCAAAAATGATGGCCTGTCAGAAAAAATATTAAGTGCGATTCAGGAAATAAAAAGAAAACTCGACGAACCAGGAAAAATGGCATCGGCGAAACTTAAGGTGGTGATTCCGATCATTCCAACTTTGATTTCGTATGAACTCGAAACAGATACAGAAAGCGTTTTGCTACGAGTCTGGCAAAAGGTGAAAAAGCTTTTCAAGGGAAAATCATGACTACGCCTGGAAATTCCTCGAATTCTGACGAATATTTGCAACTTTGGTATGACAAGATAAACCATCTGCAGCGCGAGCTCTTGTTGACATCCGATGCTGAAAAAAAATTTGAGATTAGCATAAGAATAATCGAACTAGAAAAACAAATAGAAAAAATAAAACAAAAGCGGTTGTTGAACCAGGCCAGTAGTCAGGATCTATCTCTTAATGACCAAAGAGATAAAGGGAAAACAATAAGTGAAAATCAGCAAATAATCGGTTTGCGCTTTATTGATGTTGATCATTCGTATAAAGACAGGGTGGATGAGCTGGCCAGGCTCAAACAAATGGTTGGGAGTGAAAAAGCAAAGTTTATTTGCGTTGTTGGAAGAGGGGGTATAGGTAAAACCGCATTAATTTCCAAGCTTTGCTCCGAAATTGAAACGGGAGCCTATCGCCTGCAGGGAACAACATCGCTTTCGCATGTTGGTGCTAATGGAATAATTTATTTTAGTTTCCAAAGCAGCGGTCATGTTGACGTGGAAAGACTAATTAGCGCTTTTTATCAAATACTGGATACACAAGAAAGAGAACAACTCACATCTTACATGCAAGATGCAAGATTTTCGATTGAAGATAAGATTCGATTTCTATTTAGCAAGTTGTCAAGTGGGCGCTATCTCCTGGTTATAGATAACTTTGAAAATGTTTTGACGGCGGATGACTTTATAGAAGATGCAGATTTCCGATCATTTATCGAACTATGTCTTTCAACTCCCCACGGGGTAACTATTATTGCATCAAGTCGCCGCTTGGTTCGATTGAATCAAGTGCAACCTGTTCGAGTATTGAAATTGGATCAAGGCATCCCTGAAGAAGATGGTATATCCATGTTGCGGGAGCTGGATCCTGACGGAAACCTCGGATTGATCGATGCGCCAGAAGAAATACTCCGGTCCACTGTAAACAAATGCTTTGGGATTCCTCGGGCCCTGGAAATTATTTCTGGTATTTTGTATAGTGATCAAACATTAACGATAGCCGATATCATTTCAAATGAAAATTTATTCAATCGTGAAGTCTTGGAAAATTTAGTAGCTGAGCACTATAAACTTGTCACCAAAGACCAGCTTTTAGTTATGGAAGCCCTTGCGATTTATGATGAACCAGTCTCTAAGGAAGCAGTTCAATATCTTTTGCACTCATTCTTCCCAAGAGTTAATGTTCAGGAGAATCTGCAAGTCTTGGTGCGAAATTCCTTTGTTTACCACCATAGAGGATCTGAAACTTATTTTCTCCACCCAATAGATCGTCAACACATCAATGCTCATCGAGTAAACAAAGGGAAATACACAATCGAGACCAGCCATCAAAAGGCGGCTGAATATTACTTACTATTGCCACAGGTTGATAACCCTTCTGATTTGTCTGAAATCGAGAATCAGCTCAAAGCCCGGCAACACTTTTTTGAGGCTCGTGAATATGAGAAAGCTGGTGAAATTGCTCGCCGCTATGGACGGTTGCTTAATCGTTGGGGATACTACAAAACTGTAGATAAAATTTTAGATGAGACAATCCAAACTACCCAAAATCTGCTTCTGGCTAATGCCTATTTGGGGAAAACTTCTATTTATAGTTTGCAGAATAATTGGGTGAAGGCGCTAGAATTTAATAAATTGGCGATCGAAACTGTAATTGGTATAGATTCGGCTGAAGAAAAAGACTTTGTTTGTTACGCAAAGATTAATTTATGTTACATCTATACCCGGCTAGCACAGTTTCAAAACGCCTTGGAAGTTTCACGAGAGACGTTGGCTTTATCACAACAGCTAGAAAATAAAGTTTTACATAGCAGGAGTTTATCAACGTTGGCTTTGGCGGAGCTCGTTATTGGGAATTACACTGATGCATACTCAGCAGCACAACAATGTATTGATCTATCCCGTGAATTGCCAAGCCAGGATGTTGGAAGCTCAATAGCTCATTCTTATGACATTATGGCTAAATCACGCTTTGAAACAGGTGATGCGCACGCAGCTCTACAGTATTATGGACAAGCGCTTGAGCTTAGGCAAAAAATCAATTCCAAATTTGGAATTGCACATTCTTATAACAATCTTGGCTTAGTCTATATCGAGCTTCATGAATTTGATAAAGCAATGAACTTGCTTATGCAGAGTCTGGAAATTCGCCAGGCTATTAATCATATTCAAGGATTGGCTGAGGTCCATCGGAATCTTGGAATATTATTTAGGGCACGCGGTGAATATGTTCAATCGCGGCAACATCTTGAGAAAAGTCTTCAAATATCCACCCAGAGTGATGTACAAAGTCCAGTAGAGATAATTCGCAGCACAATAGAGCTGGGAAATTTAAGCATAATTCTTAACGATACCGAAGGCCAAATTCCCAAAATTCAGGATTGCTATACTCAATCTACCACAATGGGTTTAAAACCTGAACGTGCAAAAAGTGCTTTTTTGATGGCTCAATCTTGCTTTGCCCAGCGCAATCTCAATCAGGCACTTGAGTTTATGACGATTGCGTATGATGTTGCAGTGCAAATTGGTATGAAAACTACCAGAGAGTATGAAGCCTTTAAGGGGAAAATACTTGCGGTAATGCAATAAGTATTATGTGGAAATTTATTAGTGTAGTTGTTCCTGTTTATAATCCCCGGAAAGGTTACCTGGAGCAATGTATTGAGTCTTTGCTCCAACTAGATTACCCGAATGACCGTTATGAGATCATTGTTGTCAATGACGGTTCAAGTAATTTCTGTGCAAAACAATTTATATCTTCCCTGTTTACTGGTTCAGAAGTTAATATAAAATTTTATACACAGGTTCATCAGGGCGTTGCTGTTGCGCGTAATACCGGAATCCAATTAGCTCAGGGTGACCTGGTTGCTTTTACAGACTCGGATTGTGTCGCTGATCCAGGCTGGCTAAAAGCATTTAGCATTTGTTTTGATGATCCTATGGTTGGAGGGGTTGGGGGGACAACTCTATCTTTCTCCTCCCAAAACTATATAGAGGAATATTGCGATTTTTTTGGAAGTTTACGAACTCCAGTCTTAAATAACGGTGACATTGCTTATTTGATCAGCGCCAACGCTTGTTGGAAAAAGGATATCTTAGATGAAGTGGCCGGATTTAGTGAACGCTACGAATATTTTGCAAAAAAAGGCATCATCATTTTAGGGTACACCGATTTAGAACTTAGTCATAAAGTCATGAAAAGGGGATACTGTTTAAGGTTTTGTCAAAATGCGATTATTTATCATAAGCATAAAAGGACGCTTCGAGAGCGGATACGCCAATTTTATAATTATGGCGCTGGAAGTGCATTCCTAAACTTTATTTCTGAACGACGCATACTGATACCAGGTCGTTACCAAGTAATGCATCCTCCCAGTTTATGGCGAATATTTCTTGCGGTCTTGCAAAAGTTTCTTACTATGTTGTTGCAGCCTTTTACTTATGATGTGGAAAAAATGCGTTTAGATCAACGCTTGGTTTACCCAATTTTCGACTTTATCCAACAAGTGGCATTTATCGCCGGGTATTCTAGTTTGTACAAGAGGTTGAAAGATGTAAAGGATTAGAACCCATAGTATCTGGCATAAGGCTTTGCAGGCCAAGCCAAAACCGGTTTTCCTGCGCAGTCAGGCGGGTCAGCGCATTGATCTGAGAATGCGGACAGATACAAATCGGATCGATTTTAGGCCTATTGGAATTTTCTAACATTTTCGAATGATTGCACAAGCAGGCTGGTGTGTCACCGGCTTGCTTGTACTTTATATTTGACAATTTTGTCAAAAAGTCATAAACTATTTGTTGTTTTTGTCACAAGTGGGGCGTAAGCCAATGTTTTTTCCTTCACAGGAGGCCATCTTGAAACCCAACCGACCTTTTTCACTCCCAGCGACCTGCTTGCTGGGAGTTTTATTCGTCTCCATTTTGTTCGGTTGCGCATCGGCTGTGCCCACTGCCACGCCGGGTCATCGCCTGCTGTATGCGCTCAACTTTGAAAACCAGGCCGCCTTTGCTGGCTGGCATGTCGGTGCGCCGGGGCAGTACGAGTGGCTTAAAAATGTGAAAAACGGCAAATACCGGTTTGAATATCCCAGCGGCTTCCTTGAAAGCCAGGATTTTGACTTTGCGGATGTCCAGGTAGCCGTAGATGTTGAATTCTTGCTCAAAACCCGAGTGGAAGCCGGTCTGGCTTGCCGGATGCAGCCCGGCGCGAGTGGGCGCTATTACTTCACCATCGCAAATGATGGGCGCTGGAGCATTCGCAATGGAGAAACTGTTCTAGCCGAAGGCTGGTCAGACCAAATCAAAGCCGATAAAAACCGCCTGGCAGCCCGTTGTGTCGGCAACCAACTAACTCTGTTGGTCAACGATGTGGAACTGGGTTCAGCGCGGGATGGCGCGTTTGCCAGCGGCAGTCTCAACTTTGGTTACGCCGCTGATACCTCCGGGGCAGGTACTTTCGATAATATTCTGGTGGAAGACTGGGGAAGCGGGCAGGCTGCAGTTTCACAACCAGAACCCGAAAAGGGTGAAGTTATCTATGCTGAAGACTTCGATCACCCGGACCAGTTGTCTGGCTGGGATGCCAAACTGGATGAGAAATCCCAGGCCAATCCGCAGGATGGCGCGTATCGCCTGGCCGGGGATTCGAGCATGGCCGCGTTTATCCAGCGCGAACAAACTTTTAGCGATGCGTTGATCGAAGTGGATGTAAAAATCCTGGGCCCGGCGCGGGTGGGCGTTCTCTGTCGCAATGAAACCGGAAATTACGCTTTTACCCTGACCGATAGCGGCGCATGGGCAATTGAGCACAGCGGCAAACCGCTTACTAGCGGCAGCACCAATCTGCATTCCGGATTCAATCATCTGTCGATTTCTTGTATTGGGGATCGCCTGGGTTTTGTTCTCAACGGTGAGGCGCTTGGCGAAGTCCAAGATGCTTCGTTCCAGCAAGGGCAGATTGGCTTTACGCTGGAGTCGATGGGCAAGGCGGAAGCGCTTTTTGACAACCTGACCGTCCGCCGCCCGGCAGAACGGGCCGTCGAAGCTGCCTCCACGCCGGTGGCCGCACTCGAACCCGCCACCCAGACTCCGCTTCCTGCTTCGACAGCCACTCCTACGCTAATGCCAACTCCTGTCGCCACCCTGCGTCCTACCCTGATTCCCGAAGGCGAACTGGCCCTTTACGAAACCGAGTTCGATGACAGCGACCCAACCCTGGCAGATTGGAAAACCTTCGCCTTTTCAATGGATAAAAAGGATTTTGTGAGCGAAGGCTACAAAACCTGGACGATCAATGGCATTTACCGCTTTGAGCAGGAAGCCAACACCCGCGTCTTTGCCATCTACAATAAAGACCTGGGAACCGCCGATGTGGACATTTCCATGAGCGGCAACCCGCCTTTCGAGGGGCATGGCGGCCTGGGTCTGGTCTGCCGCTATAGCCAGGCGGGTTGGTACCAGTTCATGGTCGAGCCAAATGGCGGTGTGTGGACAATCCGCCTGGTCAAGCCCGATGAAAACGGGAAATACCACTTCCACATCATTGCCTCGGGTGGGAAATGGTTCGGTCAAAAAGTAGATTTGCGCGCCGAATGCAAAGGCGACCGCCTGACCTTCTACATTGACGGCGAAAAAATGGCTTCCTTGCATGATTCGACTTTTCCCACTGGAAAGGTTGGATTCCTGGGCTGGGCATTTGCCATCGGCGATGATTGGAACACGGTGGACAAGTTCAGCGCGCGCCGCGCCCAATGGAACGAAACCGACCTGCCGGGGCCAGCCCCCACCCCCGGCGCAGACGGGATGATTTACAACACCGAGTTTGCCAAACTGGATGATATGAAAACATACTGGACAAAAGTAGACCTTGGTGTGCAGGGCGTGCCGGGCTCGCCCCTGCTGGTTGGCGGCCCTGGGCAAATCAGTCCGCATCTCTACCAATATATTAACGACTTTGACCCCGATCCGAATGTGGAAATCACCTCGGATATACGAGGAACAATCAACCTGGCGCGTGGCATTATCTGCCGCTACAGCGAAGATGGCTGGTACGAAACCTTCTACATGAAGGACGACCCCAGCCATGCGCGGGTAGCCCTGGTGCTTGGGCAGCGGGATGAACAGGGAAAGTTAACGCGCTACGTTCTGGATACCTACTACCCACCCAAGGCGGATGGTTTGATAAACCTGGCCTTAACCTGCGCCGGGAACCAGATTTCGGTCAAAGCCAATGGAGAGCAAGTGCTTTACGCGGAGGACAACACCTGGCAAACCGGGCGCTATGGATTTTTCTTTACCGAGAATCCACCCGGCGATTTTCGCAGCAATGTTCTGCTCAATTACTCTGTCCGCTCGGCGCAAGCCATCCACCCAGGGGATGTCATTTTTGAGAAGAACTTGAACACACCTGAGAAAATTATGACGCTTTTCACTACCGATAAAAGCGTTAAAGTTCAAGATGGGGTGATCGTTACCGATCCAAATGTTTGGTTTAATATTTCGACCGGCGGACATTTACCAAAAGATATAGATACGACGATTGAAGTGCAATTTTTAAACTCTGATGGTTTCGTTAGCTTGGAATGCAGGAATGGACTTAACCCACCTGCATTTCAACTGCGACCGGATGGCAGTTGGGCAATTTTTGCTGATGATCAAATGAAAGCGAACGGCAGAATCGAAAATCTGCTTCTCGACAAGAACCAGATTCGGGCGCGCTGCATTGGTCATGAATTGACACTGGCCGTCAACGGCGAAACGATCAGTTCTGTTGATGATAAACATGTGGATGAAAGGGCGGGACAGATCAATATTGTCGCCTTTGAAGGAATGCAGTTTGCGCTGCACTCCGTACACATCACCGCCACTCAAAGTTTGACCCCCCCGCCTGTTCTTGCCCATCTCAACCAGGTTGTTTTGTCTTCAACCTATAAGCCCGGCGAAACGATTTTCGCCTGGGATATGAACAACTTCGTTTCTGGGTGTGGCGGTGGCTGGTGGGGGCGCGACCCCAACCCGTGTTTGTGGAGAAAGGCATACAACCGGTTTGTCATCACAGAACATCATACAGATAGCGATATTCTGGTCACGCCCAACGACAAAATGCTGACGCTTTTCACCTACCAGCCCGACCTGTACGACCTGCCCGTAGAAATCAGCGCCGATGCCACCCTCACCAGCAAAGGCGGCGGGGTGGCTTTGTTCTGCCGCGCAACAGCGGTTGGGCGTTATGAGTTTTACATCCAGCCGGATGGTAAATGGTTTATTCGGCGGAATGTGATTGCTGGGGATTACCTGCCGAAAGCCAAACATCTCACCACCCTGGCACAAGGTGCTGTGGAAAACTTCTCGCCAGAGAACATGCAACTCAACGCCACCTGCAACGGCCCCGACTTGATTTTCAGCGTGAATGGCGCTGAATTGGGCCGGGTGCAGGATACGCTTTATCCCGAAGGGCAGGTTGGTCTCTTTTTTGATGTCTTTAGCGAAGGAAGTTTTACGAATCTAACCATTAACCTGGCCAAATAAGGGTTTGAAATCAAAGATGGGCTGCTTTTTGGGGCAGCCCATCTTTGATTTAAGAATAGATCATTATGTCGTAGTATGACTTATCTTTTTGAATTTTCTTTATCTTAAAAAATTGTGCTAAGACTTAGATTTGATATGACAGACTGCATGAATGATTTTCGTCGCGTGCGGTGTGCATGGCGGTTGAAAATTAATCAACAGGATGTTATTCGAGTTATCCCAGGCTGGCAGGCAAGTAACTACGCCTCATTTCGCGTTTGATTTCGTATTCGGAGAGCCAGTTCGCTCTGAACAACACCCTGTACGGGCCATAAGCGATAGGTTATGGCTGAGCACCAATCCTTGACATCGTGACGGAAAGCTCATAAAATCATGAAAACGTTTTCAGAAAACCTTTTCATATAATGCAAACAAAACAGCGCCGTCCTGCCACAATTATTGAAGTTGCAAAACTGGCCGGGGTCTCGCCATCTACCATCAGTCGCGTGCTCAACGGGACCGCCGTCGTGGCCCCCGAAACAGAGCAGCGCGTTCGCGAGGCCATCGCCCAACTTGGATTCTCGCCCCATCCTGCTGCACGCCAACTGGTAACCAACCGCACCAATATGATCGGCCTTTTGTTGCAAGAAATCAGCGGGGCGTTTTTCCCACCTATGCTTAAGGGAATCGAAGCCGGTGTGCGCGAGGCAGGTTATGACTTGCTGATCTACTCCGGGCAAAATGAACAGGCCACATTCCGTTTTGGCGAACATAGCATAGACGGGTTGATTGTTTTTGCCGGGAGTATGAATGAGGCTGGTTTGCGCCGCTACTACGAACGCGAATTCCCGGTGGTGCTGCTGCACCAGACGCCCCTGCCCGATTGTCCCTATCCGTTTGTGACGGTTGAAAACAAATCTGGAGCCGAAATGCTGGTCAGCCACCTGATCGAAGTGCATAACCGACGGCGGATTGTTTACCTGCAAGGCCCCGAAAATCATGAGGACTCGCTCTGGCGCGAACGCGGTTATCGCGAGGCGCTGGAGGCCCACAACATCGCCTTCGACCCGGAATTAATCGCCAGCGGCGGGTTCGATGAAGAAGAAGCCGCCAGCACCGTCGAAAACCTGCTGCTGGATGGCGTGGAATTTGATGCCATCTTTGCCGGGGATGACGACGCCGCGGCCGGGGCGATCGCGGCGCTCAACCAGGCCAGGTTGAGCGTGCCCAGGGATGTTTCGGTCGTTGGGTTCGATGATGTCCCTATTTCGCGATTTATTTCACCCCCATTGACAACGGTCCGGGCGCCAATCGAACAGGTTGGCCGGACCGCTGTGCGCATTTTGGTTAAGTGCATTCGAAAGCAACCCTGCGAGACAGAAGTTTTGCTCCCCACCGAGTTGGTCATCCGCCAATCATGCGGATGTGAGTGACGATGTTCGCTTCATTTCATGGTCAAAGCGGCCCCAGCCGCTACTCAAACGAAAAGGAGAGACAAGATGAAATCCAAGCTGTTCCATGTTACCGGGTTGTTGGTGATCGTCTCGATGCTGCTTGCAGCCTGTGGCAGTGGCGCGCCAGCCACCGAAAACCCGGCAGCGGGTAGCGAGCAACCTGCCGCAACTGGCGAAAAAGCCAAAGTCACTATTTTTGTCGGGTTTGGCACCGGCACCGATCCAGACCAGGTGGCAGCGCAGGAGGCGCTCGCCAAAAGTTTCAACGATTCCCATGACACCATCGAAATGGAATTCATGATCGTTCCCAACGAGGAAGCCACTGAGCGCTACCTGGCGATGGTGGCGGGTGGCAACGCGCCCCAGCTGGTTGGCCCACATGGTACTTCGACGATTGCCAAGTTCAAGGACCAGTGGGAAGATGTTACCCCGTACATCCAAAAAGACAATTATGATTTAAGCGATTTCTACGGCCCGGCGACCACAATCAACAAGTACCCCGATCTCGATGCCGGTCTGCCGCTCGGTCTCTACCCATCCTTTATCTTCTACAATAAAGACGCCTTCGATGCTGCCGGATTGGCTTACCCAACTCACGATTTTGCCGATAAAAGCTGGAATATCGACACCCTGCGCGAAACGGCCATGAAACTGACGCTGGATGCCAACGACAAGACTCCGCTAGACGCCGATTTTGACCCTGCCACCATCAAGCAGTGGGGCTATGCCGATACCTGGACCGATGGCCGCGGCATGTTCACCATGTATGGCGCTCCCACCGTCGGCCGCCCCACCAGCGATGACTACAAAACCGCCCTGTACAACTCGGAAGAATGGGTTTACGGCGCGCAGTGGCTGCATGATGCCGTTTTCAAAGACCATTTCATCCCCGATGCCGCCGGTCAGGGTGCCATTGATTCAGCCAGCGGCGACCCGTTTGGCGGCGGGCACGTTGCCATTTGGTACAGCCACACCTGGTACATGTCCGAAGGCCTGAACGAACTACCCTTCAAATACGATATCGCCCCACTCTTCTATAACCAGAAGGGTGAGCGCATCGCTCGCGTGCACGCCGACCTGTTCACCATGCCCAAGACCACCAAAAACAAAGACGCTGCCTGGGAAGTGATGAAGTGGCTGGTAGCGCCTGAGCAAATTGTGGATGTCTGCAAAATTTACGGTTGTTTACCTGCCCGCAAATCCAGCGAAGCAGCCTTCAAAGATTATTTAAATGAGCGCTATCCGGGCATTGACTATGATGTAATTTTCAAATCCATCGACTACCTGGACGGGCTGCACCATGAATCGTGGGTGCCTGAGTGGGGCAAGGTTAATGACTTGCTTAACAACACCGCCACCACGCTCTACACTGAGCCAGAACTGGATGTGCCCGCCCTGATGCAAACCACCAACGAAGACCTGCAAAAAATCCTCGACGAGTACTGGGCAAACAAGTAACCCGCGCGAACGGCCCAACACGGCCCGCACTACCCACCACCGGCGGCAGCTCGCCGCCGGTGGTCTCAAAACCGGAGTGTTTCCATGCGCCTCCCCTCGCTTCGTCACATGAGCCTGGCTCAACGTGAAGCCTTGGCCGCTTACGCCTTCATCACGCCCTGGATCATTGGTTTCCTGGTTTTCACCATCGGGCCGATGCTGGCTTCGTTGTACTTTTCGTTTACTGAGTACAACATTGTTGACCCGCCAAAATGGGTGGGGCTGGCCAATTACGCCCGGGTCTTCTCTGGTATTCCCGAATTTTTACGCACCGGTGATGAACGCCAACTGGGCGATCCGCTTTTCTGGAAATCTCTCCAGGTGACAATTTACTTCGCCTCGATTGCCCTGCCGCTCAATCTGCTGTTCAGCTTCCTGCTGGCCATCCTGCTCAACCAAAAAGTGCCCGGGGTCAATGTCTGGCGCACCATCTATTTCCTGCCTTCCATCATCTCAGGCGTGGCCGTCACCCTGCTCTGGATTCGAATTTTCAATCCGCGCATGGGGATTCTCAATCCTTTTTTGCAAAATGTGCTTGGCATCCAAAACCCGCCCGGCTGGCTGCAAGACCCCGATTGGGCCGTTCCGGCCCTGGTGCTGATGGGCCTGTGGGGCATAGGCGGCTCAATGATTATTTACCTGGCCGGGTTGCAAGGCATCCCTACCGATTTATACGACGCCGCCAAGGTCGACGGCGCCAACTCGTGGCAACGCTTTTGGAACGTGACCTTGCCCATGATGACCCCGGTGCTGTTCTATAACCTGGTTTTGGGCATGATCGGCACCTTCCAGTATTTCACCGAAGTCTACGTCGCCACAAGCGGTACCGGCGGCCCACAGCGCGCCACGCTCTTTTACAACTTGTACCTGTACCAGAACGCTTTCCGTTATTTCGAGATGGGTTACGCCTCTACCATGGCCTGGATTTTATTTATGATCGTGTTGATTCTCACCGCCCTGATTTTCCGTTCTTCTGACGCCTGGGTCTATTACGAAGGTCAGTTGCGAGGCAGATCATGAAACGAATTAAGGGTTTCTTTTCCTGGCTGTTTGGCACAGTCAAAGGACATGAATTTGCCATCAAAGGCATTACCACCATTCTGCTGGCCGCTGGTGCCGTGGTCATCATGATCCCGCTGGCCTTTATGATCTCGACCTCGCTCAAAAGCCCCGGTCAGATTCGCAGCGATGCCAATACCCTCATCCCGCGCAGGCCCGAAACCATCCTGTTAAACGGCGAGTCGTACCCGCTTTATGATGTCACCGTCAATGGCGTCACCCGTACCCTGGTGATGTTGAAGAAACTCCCCGAGGGGATGGCGCGTTTTGCCGACCCCAACCACCCGGAAGATATCGTGGAATTGACCCTCAAGCAGCAAACTCCACGCTACCGGCTCGACATTCACTGGGAAAACTACCCCGAAGCCCTGACCGCCATGCCTTTCTTCCGTTATTTTGGCAACACCCTGTTGGTGACCTTTATCGGCATGGCCGGGATGTTGTTCTCCTCGTCGCTGGTGGCCTACGGTTTCAGCCGCTTTCGCGCCCCCTGGATCAACGTCCTGTTCCTGCTCTTGCTTTCCACCATCATGCTGCCCTCACAAGTGCGGTTGATCCCAATCTACATCTTTTTCAACAAGCTTGGGTGGGTCAATACCCTGCTGCCGCTGATTGTGCCCCAATTTTTCGCCAATGCCTACGATGTCTTCTTGCTGCGTCAGTTTTTCCTGACCATCCCCATCGAAATGGACGAAGCCGCCAAAATCGATGGCGCCAACCCGCTCCAAACATTGGTGTATATCCTGTTGCCACAAGCCCGCCCGGCGTTGGTCTCGGTGGGCATCTTCCACTTTCTCTATGCCTGGAATGACTTCTACGAACCGCTGATTTTCTTGCACAGCCGCGAAAACTGGACCCTCGCCGTTGGCCTGCAAACCTTCGACGCACTCTACACCATCAACACGCACCTGATCATGGCCGTCTCGGTGCTGATGATTGTCCCGCCCATCCTGTTATTCTTCTTCAGCCAGAAAATCTTTACCCAGGGCGTGGTCTTCAGCGGCGTGAAAGGCTGATGCTGTGAAAACGGTTTGGAACCTGCCCCAAACCAGGCTGATGCCGTTTTCAGCCATCGAGGAGCCGCGCCCGGCCCTGGTTATCACCTCCGCCCCGGCCTGGGATGCCGTAAAAGGGCATTTGCGCGGGCTTAACATTGCCGCGACCCTCGAAGTGACCGAAGCGACCACCCAGGTCTGGGATGCCCTTCAAGCGTCCATCAGAAATCAAAAACCGGAAATCGTCTACGCTGTTGGCGGCGGCTTGACCGCTGATGCTGCCAAGTATCTGGCCCAGAAACTGAACCTGCCGCTGACCGTTCTTCCAACCGCCCTGTCTGTCGATGCGTTTATCACCGCCGCTTCGGGCATTCGGCGCGACGGCTGCGTTTACTACATCGAGACCAAAGTCCCCGAAAACCTGATTCTCGACCTGGGTGCGATTGCCGCGGCCCCGGCCCACCTCCGCGCCGCCGGGATTACGGATGTCATGTCGATTGCCACCGGTTCGTGGGACTGGAAATTTGCCCACGAGCAGGGCAAAAACCCGCCGGGGATGGAGTTCATCCCCTGGGTGTATGACAATGCCCAGAGCATCCTGAACGGTGTGCTCGATTGTGCCGAAGCCGCCGGGCGCGGTGACCGGGAGGGGTTGAAAACGCTCTACGATTGCCTGGCGCTGGAGGTGCAACTCTGCAACCAGCTCGGGCACGCCCGCCCGGAGGAAGGCAGCGAGCATTATTTTGCCTACTGCGCCGAGAATTTTATCGGTCACGGCTGGCCGCACGGTGATTTGGTCGGGCCGGGGATTATGATCATGGCCGGGTTGCAGGGGCAGGCTACAGCGCGGTACGAGTCCGCGTTGAGGGCCTGTCACGTGCCCCTCAACCGGATTCCCGCCGAAATAACGGACCAAACGCTCAAGAGTCTGCCCTCCTACTGCCAGAAACATGGTCTGGCCTTTGGGCTTGCGCATACCCTAGCAGAGGGTGCGTCGCACCCGACAGCGCTGTAAAAATCCGTTAAACGGGACGATTTCCCGCCTGGAGAAGTCCCGTTTAACATGGTGCGACGCACTGTGCGCCACGAAAGGAGAACTTATGAGAATCGGATTTGCCGGAGCCGGGTACATCATCAATATCCATGCCAGGGCTGCCAAAAACAATGACGCGGAACTGGCCGCTGTGGCCGAAAGGTTTTCGGACAAGGCCGCCACACTGGTCAAGAAATTCCGCATCAAGCGGCAGTATGAAACTGTCGAGCAGATGCTGGCGGCGGGCGGGGTGGACGCGCTGGTGATTGGCACGCCCAACTTCTTGCATGCGCCACAGGCCATCGCCGCGTTGGAGGCCGGGGTGCATGTGCTTGTCGAGAAACCCATGTCGATGACGGTCGCCGAGGCCGAGAAAATGCTGGCCGCCAGCCAGAAAAGCGGCGCGAAGTTGATGGTGGCGCACTGCTGGCGCTTCGATGATGAGGTGAACTGGCTCAAGGCGCAGGCCGGGCGGCTGGGAAAAATCATCCGCACCAAGGGCTATGGCGTGCATACCCATTGGGGGCCGGGCGGCTGGTTCACCCAAAAAGCCCTGGCAGGGGGCGGCGCAATGGCCGATATGGGCATCCATGCCCTCGATACGGCCCGTTACCTGCTCGGCGACCCGCAGCCGGTCAGCGTTTACGCCAAAATCGGCACACATTACAAAGATTTCGATGTGGACGATACCGGCGTCATCCTGGTGGAATGGAGCAACGGCGCAACCTCGTACATCGAATCTGGCTGGTGGCAGCCCTACAGTGACGGCCCGGAGGCCGGGACGCAACTCTACGGCGAGAAGGGCTTCGGGCAGTTGTTCCCGACCCGGCTGCTGCTGCCAGACGCGGAAGCGCAAAAGGTTGATGAAGTCAAATCCGGCTTCAAGTTCCCACGCAAGGAGCATTGCCCGCAGTCGATGTATGATGCGCAAATGGCTTATTTCCTGGCCTGTATCCGCGAGAACAAAACCCCGGTTCCGGGCGGGCTGGAAGGGCTGGCGAATATGAAAGTTATCGAGGCGGCCTACGCATCGAGCCGCAGCGGGAAAGTTGTTGAAATCAAATGACCATCGAAACCATCCTTCCCACTCCTGACCTGTTTGCTGCCAAGCGGATTCTGTGCATCCAGCCGCATTACGACGATAACGACATCGGCGCAGCGGGCATTTTGGCGCAACTGGCCCAGAACGGCGCAGAAATCATCTACCTGACCGTCACCAATGATTTGATGGGCGTAGTAGATGACAGCCTTTCAGACGCCGAGGCTGCTGAAGCCTTGAAGCGCGACCAGTTCACCGCCGGGAAATTGGTCGGCGTGAAAGAACAGGTCTGGCTGGGCTACCCGGATGCGGGGGAGTACAATTATTTTGACCTGCGCCGTGACCTGCTGGCCCACCTGCGCCGCCTCCAACCCGATTTTGTCTTTGCTCCCGACCCCTGGCTAACCTACGAAGGCCACCGCGACCACATCCAGACCGGGCTGGCGGCCGCCGAATCGGTCATGTTTGCCGGGCTGACCAAAATCGCCTCCAGCGACCCGGCGGTCGATGCGGCGTATCGCGGCCACGACCTTCATGGGGTCGCCTTCTACTTCACCCGCGAGCCCAATCTTATTGCAGATATTTCTGCCACCTGGGAAATCAAACAGGCCGTTTTGCGCTGTTACGAGGCGCAGTTCGACCCGCCCGGCCTGGATGAACTCGTCCTCGCAATGGATATGAAGTCCCGCCAGGTCGCGCAGGGTCAATCCTTTGAGCGCGGCGAAGCCCTCAAGGTCCTGCACACCAGTGCGCTGCACTGCGCCATTTAGCCCCCTCCGCCTGGCCGGGTGGAGGCACAGAAAGGTTTTGATATGAAAATCGGCATCGTTGGCGGTAGCGGCAACATCAGCCAGCCCATTGTCAAATTGCTTTTGGAACAAGGCCACGAGGTGGTCTGCGCCAACCGGGGCGAGTCCCGCCAAATTCACCCGGAGGCGCGGCTGGTCAAAATCGACCGGAACGACCGCCCCCGTTTCGAAAGCCTGATGCAGGCGGAGAAATTCGACGCGGCGATTGACATGATTGGATTCAGCGCCGAGGATGCCGCTTCATCGGTGCGCGCTTTCCGGGGCGTGGGCTGGTTCGTGCAGACCTCCACCGTCTGCACCTATGGCATCCAATACGATTATTTCCCCGCCGATGAAACCCATCCCCTGCGGCCGCTGACCGACTACGGACGCAACAAGGCCGCAGCCGATGATGTCTACCTGGCCGCCTGGCACACCGAGAAGTTCCCGGTGGTCATCATCAAACCTTCCACTACCTACGGGCCGGTGCAGGGCATGGTGCGCCAGGTCTGCTGGGATTTCCAGTGGATTGACCGGGTGCGCAAGGGCAAGCCCATCCTGGTCTGCGGCGACGGCAACGCCTTGCACCAGCACCTGCATGTCGATGATATCGCCAGGGCCTTTGTCGGTGTGATTGGCAAGGAACAGACCCTCGGCCAGGTTTACAACGCCGTTAATCGCGGCTATACCACCTGGGCCGAGTATCATCGTTTGGCGGGCAAAATCCTGGGGCGTGAAACCCAACTGGTGGGTGTGCCCTTCGAGACCCTAAAACGGCTCAACGTCCCCGATTTTGGCATCTGCGAGGAGATTTTCGCCCACCACGTTTATTACTCGTCCGAAAAGCTGTTCCGCGACGTGCCTGAGTTCCGCCCGCAGGTCTCGCTGGAGCAGGGCATGACCCAGGTTTTCGAAGTGATGGAGCGCGAAGGGCGCATCCCCAACTCAGACCAGGTGACCTGGGAGGATGAAATCATCCAGAAAGTGACGCTCGCATGACCACTGCCGAATTCCAAACCAGCCGCAAAACCCGCATCATGTACTCGCTGGCCAGCCTGGGCGTCGCCACCCTGGCCGAAGCGATTGCAGGCATCATCGCCTTTTATATCGTGGATATCAAAAACCTGCCTGTCACCTGGTACTCCACCTTTTGGTTTTTCTATACCATCTATAATGCCCTGAACAACCCGGCGCTCGGATTCCTGTCCGACCGGACGCGTTCCCGCTGGGGGCGGCGCATCCCCTACGTGCTGTTCGGCGGGCTGCCTTATGCGGTTGCTTTTGCGCTGATTTTTACTGCGCCCTTCGATGGCAAGGATAACCCGGCTGGCCTGCTGCTCTACTTTGGCGCGATGATTGTCGCTTGGGAAGGTATCTATACCGCACTGGCTACCGGCTACTACGGCCTGCTGCCCGAAATGTTCGGTTCCTACCGCGAGCGGACAGATGTGGCCGCCAAGATGAACATTTTCCAGACGATTGCGCTGGTGCTCGGCGCAGCCCTGCCCCCGCTGCTGGCCGATATCCTGGGCTGGCCGGGTATGGCGATTTTGCTCTCGGTCATTTCGGTGATTGCCATTTATGTCAGCGTGCCGTTCCTGTTCGAGCGCTCCGACCTGAAAACCGACACATCCTTCCCGTTTGGGGCGGCGCTCAAGGCCACTTTCCTCAATCGCAGTTACCTGACCGCTGCCGGTTCGCAGACCATGCGCTTTTTTGCCACCGGCTCGCTCCAGACCGGCATCCTGTTTTACCTGAAGTACAGCCTGAAAGTGGATGAAGGCCTGGCGACCGTCATTCTCGGCATCGCGTTTGTCGTTGCCATGTTCTCGCTTTACCCCTGGCGCAACTGGGTCGCCAACAAACTCGACAGCCGCCGCACGCTGATGCTCGCCAACGCCGTCATGATTCTCGGCATCGTCCCGATGGGTTTTTCGCCCAACATCAACTTCACCTATGCCGCTGCCATTGTGCTGGGCATCGGTTTGGGCGGTCTCATCCTCATCGGGGATGTGATTATGACCGAAGTAGTCGACGAGGACGAAGTCAAAACCGGCCACCAGCGTGCCGGGATGTACTTCGGCATGAGTGGTTTCCTCATCACCCTCAGTGGCCTGCTGGTCTCGTCCGTTTTTGGCCTACTGATGCCCGCCTTCGGCTACGATACCCTGCTCGAAACCCAACCGGCCTCGGTGGACCTGGGCTTCCGCATTTTCCTGACCGTCCCGACCTCCATTGGCTTCCTGCTGGCGATTTTCCTGCTCTGGCTCTACCCGCTGCATGGCGATTACTTGAATCAAATCCGCTCGGCGCTCGAGACCAAAAAGGCGGCTGCGGCCCAACCGGCAGAGGAGTAAACGCATGAAAGTCGGCTACGCCCAAACGGTGATTACGCCCTCGCTCGAGCGCCCGGTTTTCCTAGCCGGATTTGGACACAACCGCCGCGCGGAATCTATCCACGACGATTTGTTTGCCCGCGCCCTGGCCATTTCCGCCGGGCAAACGACCCTGATGCTTTGTTCCGTTGATTTGATTGGACTCTTTGCCCCCGATGTCGAGCAAATCATCCGCCAGGTGAACCGGCCCGATGTCCACATCATCCTGGCCGCCACCCACACCCATCACGGCCCCGATACGGCTGGGCTGTGGGGACTCGATGAAACCACCCGCGGCGTGGATGAAGTCTATATGGCGGAACTCCGCCAAAGGGTGGTGGATACCCTCCTCGGGGCGCTCGCTGACCTGAAACCGGCCTCCGCGCTGAAAAGTGGTTCCGTTTTTGTGCGCGGGGTGGCTAAAAATGCCCGCAACCCCGAAATCCTGGATGAAGAATTGACCGTTTTGCAGTTTTTAGACGAGACCGGCAAGCCGCTGGCCTCGCTGTTTAATTTCCCCTGCCACCCTGAAGTGCTCTGGGAGCATAACCCGCATATCACCAGCGATTATCCCGGCTACCTGCGCACGCGGGTCGAAAACCGGACCGGCGCACCCTGTCTTTTCTTTGCCGGTTCACTGGGCGGGATGATGACCCCTGATGTGGTTGAGCATTCTTTCGAAGAATGCGAAGAAATGGGAATGGCCCTGGCGCATGCCGGGCTGGAAACGCTCGAACTGGCCGAAATCATGCCGGTCGAAACCATTTCCGTCCAAAAGGCCCAGTTCAAGGCCAAACTGACCAATCCGCTGTATAAGTTTGCTTTCTGGCGCAAACTCCTGCCGGATGTGCGTGACCGGAAAGGGAATGTCAACAGCGAGGTCAACCTACTCAAAATTGGTGACCTGTGGCTGGCGACGGTTCCGGGCGAGTTGCTGCCCAAACTCGGGTTGGAAATCAAAGCCCAGTTAACGGAAGCCGGTGCGCGGGTGGCGGGCGTCATCGGGCTGGCGAATGGCTGGTTTGGGTACATCCTGCCCGCCGAGGACTTCAAATATCCCTGGAATCCCTTAAATCCTGGCAAACATTACGAAGAAACCAATTCCATCGGCAACGAAATTGGGCCAAAGGTGATGGAGGCGCTGAAAGGTTTGTTATGACCAAAATCACCATCATCGGCGGTGGTTCCTATACCTGGGGCCCAACCTTCCTGCGGGATATTTTTGCTACGCCCGAACTGACAGGTTCGACCATCGTCCTGCACGATATTTTGCAGGAGCGAATGGATTTGGTATTTGCGTTGGGGCAAAAGATGCTGGTTGATCACCCGCTAAACTTCCGGCTGGAAAAAACGCTCTCGCTGGAGGATGCCCTGCGTAATGCGGATTTCGTCATCCTGACGATTACCACCGGGCGACTCGAGTCCATGCGCCCCGATTTGGAAATCCCCGCCAAATATGGCGTTCGTCAGGCGGTGGGCGATACCACCGGCCCCGGCGGGCTGGCGCGGGCGCTGCGCAATATCCCGGTGGTGGTGGAAATCGCCCAAAAGGTCAATGAACTGTGCCCCAACGCCCTATTCCTGAACTACACCAACCCCATGTCCACCCTGACCCGTGCCTTGTGCCTGACCCGCAGCGTACCCAGCCGCACGGTGGGTTTGTGCCACGAATACATTGGCGTGCGCGAAAACCTGGCAAAGGTTTTTGGTATCGAACCGGGGAAAATCCAGACGCGTGTGGCAGGAATCAACCACCTGATTTGGATGACTGACCTGTATGTCGAAGGCGGGCGGGTCTGGGATGAAATCCCCGGCATTGCGAAAGAAATCCTGGCCGGTGAAATTCTCGTCGATTCTGATGACACTTCGGTCTTTGCCGACCATGCTAAAGTCAAATCGACCCTGTTCCAGTTGTATGGCGCGCTGCCAGCGGCGGGTGACCGGCACATCGCTGAGTTTTTCCCGCACTTCATCACTGAATCCACTGGATGGGGTGCGGATTATGACATTCGCTTGACCAGTATTGAAGACCGCTACTCTCTTGAAGCCGAGGCCAAAAGCCTGATCGATGCAGCCTTACGCGGCGAATGGCTCCTGGCTGAGTTCATGCGCACCGAATCGACCGAGGCTGCCAACAAAATCATCCGTGCGGTGGTCAGCGGGGAGAAATACGTTGGCATTATGAATCTGCCAAATTCCGGGCAAATTGCCAATCTGCCCCACAGTGCCATCGTTGAGACCTTTGGCGTGATTGACCCAACCGGCGTAAGCGCCATAACATACGGCGAAGTCCCTGCCGGGGTGCAAAATGTGCTCGAACATCACATCCGCCAGCAAGAGATGACCGTCGAAGCGGCTTTAATCGGCAGTTGGGACCTGGCCTTGCAAGTGTTGCTCAACGACCCGCTTTCCAGCCGCCTGACCCTCCCGCAGGCCCGGCAAATGCTGCGCGAACTGCTGGAAGCTAACCAACAATACCTGCCATTGTTTTTCAGGTAACGACTTAAGAGTGCGTCGCACCATGTTAAACGGGCATTTTCTCGGCTGAATCAAGCCCCTTTTGAGCAGATTTACGCCAAAAGTCTGGTGCGACGCACTTCCGGTGACAAGTCACATTTTTTGAATATTAAGGAGAATTGACCATGTCTGAATTAGCCATCCTGGGCGGGCCAAAGACCCGCACCGAACCTTACCCGCAGTGGCCGGTCTGGGACCAGCGCGACATCGACGCCGTGACCGAGGTCATCAAGAGCGGGCGCTGGGGCGGGTATCCGTACCCCGGCCCAAAAACCGCCGAACTGGCCCAAAAATTCGCCGAAATGCAGGGCGGCGGATATGCTGTCCCGATGGCAAACGGCACCGTGACGATGGAAGTCGCTTTACGGGCCGCCGGTATCGGCTGGGGCGACGAAGTCATCGTCCCGGCTTACACCTTCCAGGCAACCGCTTCGGCTCCGATGGCGGCCGGCGCTGTCCCCGTGATTGTGGATGTCGACCCGAACACCTACTGCCTCGACGCCCGGGCTGCCGAAAAAGCCATCACGCCCAAAACCAAGGCCATCATCCCGGTGCATCTCGGCTCGAACATGGCCGATATGGACGCTATTATGGCCCTGGCCGAAAAATACAACCTGATCGTTATCGAAGACTGCGCCCACGCCCACGGCGCGAAGTGGCGCGGGATGGGGGCCGGGACGATTGGGCATTTTGGCTCGTTCTCGCTGCAATCCTCCAAAACCCTGACGACTGGCGAGGGCGGCATCTTGCTCTGCAAAACCCCCGAACTGGCTTCCAAAGCCGCCAGCATTATCGATTGTGGCCGTCCGCATGCCCTGGGTGGCGGCGAAGAGGATGACTCGCAGGAATTCCAGGTCGGCGGCAACTTCCGCCTGAGCGAAATCGCCGCGGCGCTGGCGCTGGTCGGTATCGAACGCTTCCCCGAACAAGCCAAACAGCGCGAAGCGATGGCCGCCTACATGGATGAGGCCCTGAGCGAAATCCCCGGCGTGCGCGTGCTCAAACGCGACGAACGTCACACCACCCGCTCGTTCTACCGCTATATTTTCGCTATCAACCCTGAAGAATTTGGCGTAGAGCATGATGTCCTGTGCGGCGCACTGGATGCCGAAGGCGTGGACTGCTGGACCGGTTACGAGGCCATGCATAATTACAGCCTGTTCCAGCCGCAAAAATCCAAACTGGCCGTGCCCAGCGCCTTCCCGCAGTATTTCGACTTCAAAAGCATGCACTTGCCCGAGGCAACTCGTGCCTGCGAGCATGAAGCCGTCTGGCTCGATGAGGCGGTTTTTCGCTGCGACCATAAGGGCGTGGATGACGCCATTGCGGCCATCAAGAAAATCCAGCGAAATGCGGCCGAGTTACAAAAGGCGGCTGATGCTCTGCGCAACAAGTAACGCTTATTGTTCGAATGTAACAAATCCTTTCGTTTCGTAAAAAGCAAAGAGAGCCGGGTAACAGCGCGTTGTTACCCGGCTCTCTTGTGAACACCGAACACCAAAAATGCTCAAATCAAGTGTAAACTGATCCTGCCTTTATGCAGATGTTGCGATGAAAGTACCTGCCAGTAAACCATCCTTCCGGTGAAGATGCGTTTGGGTTATCTCTGCCGACGGTTTCCCCCAACCGAATGGCAGAATCTGGGCACAAAGCTTTATTCACCGTTGTAGGAGGCTGGGCCATCAGGAAATAAGACCGGATCGATCTATGGAGAATAAATGACCGTTGATGAGATTTCCTGCCCCGTTTGTAAAAATGCCTTGCTAACGATTGAGCCTGGCACAGAGAGTCTGATATGTCCAACTTGCGGCAAAGAACTGGACGCATACGAAATTGGCCTGGCAGAAGTGCGCGCCTTCATTCGCCAGGTGCGAATGATTGATGCGATTGGGCGTTACCGCCGCTTAACTGGTGTCGACTTAAAAACGGCCAAAGACATGATCACAGAGATGTGGCACAGCGGGGATTGGTGACATTTGTTATATGGAATAAGATTAAGGGAGATGTATTTAGTTATTGAACAAAAGCTATCCTGAAAGTGCAGCGAGTTGGCAAATACGAGTTTGGGAAATCATTATTTTCCTCTTAAAATCACGTTATCTACATAAATCTGCACGGGTTTGTTCTCTGCGCTTGCCCCAGGCCGGTCGATGCTGATAATTCCATAGTGGCTGAGTAAAGGCCCAAAAACATCCAGGGGAATGCGAACATGTTGCCAGGTACCAGGTTCGATTTTTCCGCCTTCGATGAATTGGCTTTGGAGTAGTTCCACTTTAAATGGGGAAGATTGGTAAGCAGTGTCGCGCAGGGTTACACCAATGGTGTAAACTTTAGGCGTATTTTGGGGGTCAACGTAAAGGTCAAATTCAAGACATTGGTAATTGTTCCAATCCACAGCGTCATTTCGAAAATCGAGCGTCCAGAAGTAATACAGGCCGATGGCAATAGCGTTTCCTTGCACGGCAATGGCTGATTGCTCCAGGTCAATTTTGGTTGGGTCGCCGTCGGGCGGGTAATTGGCCCAGGCAGGGTTGAGGCGATCATCGTAAATGACTTCTACGTTTGGCAGAATGCTTTCTGGGAAAATCACCGCGGTGGGCGTTGGACGCGGCGCGGCCCCGTAAAAAGAGCGTATCACATCTTCGGCTGGTTTACCGATATAAGCATTGTGGATGTTCCAGGGTTCTGCATAGTTCGACCCACCCTCGAATGCATACCAAAAAATTCCCGCCAGCCAATCGCGGCCTTCAAAGGCATTAAAAACGGCCTGAAATAGATCGGACTGTTCTTGCAAGTCAATCTGGTTGGAAGAATCCAGGTTGTTATAGTTTTGAGTCATGGTGTGGACACTCCAAAACCCAATTTCAGTAATGATGACTGGCCGGTTCCATTTTTTCGAGAGAGCTTCCAGGCGGTTCACATAGGGGATAAATTCGCGGGTCAACTGCTCGACCGTTGGGTCGGTCACCGTGGGTAGGTCCAGGTAATAGGGGTGAACGGCAATCGCATCCAGAGCATCCCAAAATTGAACATCTTGTAAGGCAAACTCTTCGTCAAAAGCCATGCTGATTTTGCCGTGGTATACCTCGCGAACTTTGGCAATGAGTTCACGCCATTCTTTTTCCCGCTTGGGGGTGCTATCCAATTCGGAAACGATAATCAAATAATCTGTGCCGGCTTTTTCGGCCAGGCGTGCTGCATCCAAAATTGTTTCGCTATAACTGGCAAACCACTCGGACCACTGTTCTTCGTTGTACTTGTCGCCAATGTCTCCAGACCAATGACCTTCTGGGTCATTGGTGATCAGGTAGTGTTCACTCATCACCCGAAGCCCGAAGCGATGGGCGGTTTCTACCAGATGCAGGTAAGCAGATTCGCTGAGTGTTTCCTGTGGCTTGCAATAAACCCGAGTGTCACGGATACTATTTTGGAAGCAAGGAATATGCAAGCGGATCCAATTGGCCCCAGTTGGGACGACGATATTCTCCAGGATCCAATCCGTTTCTGGGCGCTGGTCGCCACCCCAACCCGCCGGGAAATAGACCAGACCTTTCATGAAGGCATTTTCAGGCGGCAAAGTCGCTGTTGGGACAGGTGTCGTTGTGGGGGTGGATGTTGGCATGGAGGTCGCCGAGGGAGCCATCGTTTGAGATGGTTTGACGGCTGGTACTGTGGGGGTAGATGCTTCGGATGGTGAACAAGCGGCGAGCAATATGAGAATAAGCAGAAGGCAAAGCGCGATGTTTTTCATGGAGGGTCTCCTTGGTTATTTGGGTAATGTCCAGGTGCGGATCGTGCCATCCCAGGATGCCGATGTAATCGAGGTCTGGTCAGGTGCAAAAAACACACTGGTTACCAGCTCGCTGTGCCCGGTTAACTCCGTAATAGGTTCACACTTTTGCACATCCCAGAGCATCAGGTTATTTCCGTAGCCGGAGACCATAAGTTTTCCATCTGGCGAAAAGGCAGTTGCCCGCTGTTCTGTCCGCTGGGTTCCCTGGCAAACCAGACTGCCGTCACCGAGCTGCCAAAGGTTAGGAAAAGTGGGCCAGAATGAACTGGTCGCTATTAATAAACCATCTGGTGAGATGGAGATGTGGGTAACGGCGGTATCAGTCTTGAAAGTTTGTAGCAGCTCACCATCTTCTACCTGCCAAACTTGAATCACCCCATTCTGTTGTCCGGTGATGATGCGGGTGCCATCTGGGGAAAAGACTAAACCCTGCATGTTATGGGGAAACCCATCGGTATACGCAAAGACTTGCCAGGTGATGATGCTTTTCCAGGTCTCGGTTTCAAAAATCTCAACGTAGCCAGACGTTTCCCCGATTGCGGGATAAGTCAGGGTACTGACCGCCATAAGCTTCCCATCTGGCGAAAAAACGGCCCGTTGGTGAGAACTACCCAAATGAAATAAATGTTTATCCCCTGGTTGGATGACTTCGAGATTGCCAAAAGAAGTCATAATCAAGCGCTTGCCATCTGCTGAAGCGCTAACACTCAAAAAGCGGTCACCCTCGTAAGGGTTAGTGCGAAATATTTCACCCTTATCGGTTAACCAAAAAATATAGGGTTGTGTTGAAGCTACTGGCCGATTGTTTTCAAGCATGGTCAGGGAATCAATTGGCGCGCCAAAGGTTTGAATCGATTGAAGTTCGTCGCCAGTGAAAAAATCTAAAATGGAAACTGTTGTGGCGGTTGTCACGGCAGAAACCCGTCTGCCGTCCTCCGAAATGGAAATATTCCGAACGCCTGGCAAACTGCTCCCCAGGGTGCGTATCGCTTTCCCGTCCAAATCCCAAACGCCAACGCCGTTTTTCCACAGCCCAGCCAGGATAAATTGCCCGTCCGGTGAGAAAGCCAACGAACTGACAGCTGACTCAGACTGGATAGAAAACACTTGCTTTCCGGAGATGCTTTCCCAGGCTCGAATGGCATCGTCACCCGCTCCGCCGCCCGACCCTGAGATTACCAGGTTGCCATCAGGAGAAAAAGCCACGCTTGAAACCCAATCCAGGTGTTTGTCAAAAACTGCCAGGATTTGTCCATCCTTCACCCGCCAAATGCGGGCATCGCCCTGATTCCCCCTGGCGCCGCCCGCCAAGATACGCGCCCCATCGGGAGAAAACGATAGGCTGACAACCCGCCCGTACATGGTCAGGGTTTGCGACAAGGAACCGTCACTTCTGTTATAAAGCCTGATTTTGCCATCCTGCGCACCCGCGGCGACCTGGGAATTATCGGGGGAAATCGCCACACTGGAAATATCAAAAGAGCCATCTCCCAGTGTTTGGATTACCTCGCCGGTTTCAAGTTGAATCACCAACACCTGGTTTTCGTTGACTGTCACGGCCAGTTTCTGGTCGCCAGATAACGCAAAAAGCCGGGGATGGAAACGGGTGGGAACAACAAGGTGATTTGTTGCAGTTGCCAGGTGATAGGTACGGATTCCGACACTACCCGCTATCACCAGGTTCTCTGCATCTTTTGACCAAACCGTATAATTGACCGTTCCCAGCCCAATCACATCGCTGGAAACCAGGGCGTCGGCGTTTTCAAGTGTGATTTTGACTGGCGCAGGTGTTGGTGTGGGGGTAGGTGTTTGGGTGGATGTTTCAGTGGGTGGATGTGTGGTGGCTGATGGCTCTTGGGGTAAGGTGGTTTGAATCGCTGTGGTTCTTGGCGTCAAAGCTGTTGGTGCGCAGGCGACAAGTGAGAATGCCAGGGAGAGCAGTAAAAGGGGATATTTATTCACGGGAGTTCCTCGTAGAGTACCTGAACAATTGTGTAATAGGCTGGTTTGGCGTGAAATTCATCGTCGAACAGGAGTGGGTTGGCATCCGGGAGTCCCGTGTCATTGGTCCAGGCGTTATAGTCATCAATACCACCGAAACCAAAAGTTTTGATTCCCTTTTCAAGGTAAAGCTGCAGCAAATCGCCGTAAAGTTTGGCCTGCGCCAGGTTTAGATCCGTTACGGATGTGGTCTTTTTGCGATTTGGGTCATTAATGGTTTGGTCGCCTGTAATGACCATTGTTTCGGCTCCACCGATCTCAAACCCCAACCCATTGAAGGCATCGATTTTTTGCGAAATGTACTCGATCTCAGGAGGGGCAAAGACCCAAAAATTATTTTCAATAATGATCCCATCTACTTGGGCTCCGGTTTCACGGAGAGTATGGATGAAGATGTCAAAGTCGGTAATCGACATTTGAGCCCAGTTATATTGATTTTCAAAGATAAGATCTTCCACCACGTAGGTTTTTGCATCTGGGCGGTCGTGTTTGATCCAACTGGCAATCAAAGCACTTATCTCAGCCGGCTCTAAGCCTGTGGTCGTATTCCAAAAAATTGCCTCTTTTCCACCACCGGTTTTGGCTACCACGTTGGCGGCGATCATCTCGTCTTCGACATCCCATCGGGTAACTTCGGGGAATTTAATCACCCGCGTCCGGACAACAAATTCAAGGATTTTCTGCATTTCGTCGTGGCTAAAATTTTGTTCTTGTTGGGCACGGATAATCGATTCGGCTAATAAGCAATAAGAAGGCGGCATGCGCAGTTCAACCAGGTGAGAAGCGCGAAACTGGGGGTTCTTTACATGCTGCCGGGCGTAATGGATGATTTTATAGACACCTTGCCACTCATAAGGATAGCCCTCTGGAATTTTGCCCTGATCGAGAAGATCCTTGATCATATCCCAGTCAGTGATAATTTTTTGCCAATCGGCTGTTGTAAAGGTATTAAAAATGCGGCACGTATCCATTTCACTCGGAAAGGTGAAATAAGTACCTTCACCGGCCACCTTTTTCAAAATCTGCGTGTATCTGTTTTCGTATGCGTGATCTTGTGGCCCCGAACGGCCAAATTCAAAAACGACCCCGGTGAGTTCGCTCAAACGCGCCATCGTCACCTCTTTCCATTGATTTTCCTCCAGCATGGCAAGGGGTACGGCATTAACCACCAAAAATAAAACATCAGCTCCGTCGATTTGTTTATGTTGCAAGAATGAATTGGGTTGCAGCTTGATGGCTGTCAAAAGCTGACCTGAATCCATACTGGTTCCATTAATGGTCAGGCTGCCTCCGTAGGCGTGGACGAACTCCTCTACCCAAATCGATAAATCCTGGGCATCAGCCAGCACCGCTTGTGTCGGCAGGGCTGTTGGCAGTGGGACGGTTGGCGAAGCTGTTTTGAAAATAGTTGGCTGGGGCAAAACAGTTTTTGTTTGCGGGGTAGGAGGTGTGAGCGGGGAGCAGGAAGTTAATACAAAAGCCGCCAGAAAAATCGATGTTAATCTTCGAAAAAGAGGGTGAGACATTTTGTTCCTTTTTCAAGCTGGAATGTTTTCAATAAAACCCCCACGATAATGTGCATCTATAAAAAGTATAGCATGTGGATCGACAACTTTGTTTTCGATCAAGGGGGATTCCTGAACATATCAGGCCATCTGCGCGAATACGATTGCCAAATCTCTCTCGTCAGACATTTTCCGAAGTAGGGCCAAAGCATCTGGCCTGATACCTGACAGATCGTTTTGTTTCAAGCACCAGTGGGAATTGTGTTATTGCGCAACCAACGCATGCTGACAGCGTAAGGAATATGGTTGTAATTGATTCTCGGAGTAAATCTTATGAAAGCCTTTATTTACACTCAATATGGTCCACCAGAAGTGTTGCGGATGGAGTCTGTTCCCCAACCTGCGCCGCGCGCCCACGAAGTGCTGGTCAAAGTCTACGCCACTACCGTCACCATCGGCGACACGATCATGCGCAGTCTCAACCTGCCCGTCCACGGCTGGCAAAAGTTGATAGGACGGATGATCTTGGGCTGGAACAAGCCCCGGAGGCCCGTCCTGGGCATGGAATTGGCCGGGGAGGTTGCAGCCGTTGGCCGGGGAGTGACCCGCTTCAAGTCCGGCGACCTGGTTTTCGCCTCCACCTTTGCCGTTGATTTCGGAGGGCATGCCGAATATAAATGTTTGCCTGAAAATGGGGTGATTGCCATCAAGCCGGATAATCTCAGCTACTCGGAGGCCGCGGCGGTTCCCGGCGCTGGAATGACAGCCTGGCGCTGTCTTACAAAGGCGAAAATTCGACCTGGCCAAAAAATCCTGATCTACGGCGCTTCTGGTGCGGTGGGCACCAATGCCGTGCAACTTGCCAGCCGCCACTTTGGGGCCGAAGTCACCGGCGTCTGTAGTGGCGCGAACCTGGAGTTGGTGAGATCTCTGGGGGCGAATCAAGTAATTGATTACACCCGCCAGGATTTCACTCAAAATGATCTAGCCTATGATGTGATTTTTGACGCTGTTGGCAAACTTTCCCCTGTCTTGGGCAAAAAAGCGCTTACGCCAGGCGGTGTCTACCTTAACGTCCACAAAGATTCAGATGGCGGAGAGCAGCGTGAATGTTTGCTCTTGCTCAAAGGCCTGATCGAAGGCGGCCGGCTTAGGCCGGTGATTGACCGGGTCTATCCATTCGAACAGATCGTCGAGGCACATCGCTATGTTGAGCAAGGGCATAAAAAAGGCAATGTTGTGATCACTTTGGAGCAAGAAAACATAATCTGATCTGTGGTTTGTAAAGCAACCATTTACTGCCTTTTGGCTCGGCCTGGAAAAGCGTATTGCCCAACCTTGGATATCGCATCCACCCCGGGTGCCAGCGCCAGGGATTAGGTTGCCCGTCCGCCAGGGCGCTGATTATAAAGCAATTTCAAACGGAGACCAGCACGATCAAGCCCAAAATATCTCCGAGCAAGTGTGCCAGCCAGACCACCCACAGGTTATTGCGGCGGGCAAATATGAGACCATACAGGATGGAATCGACGATAATCAAGCCGATGTCCGTTAAAACGATGAGTCCCGGTCCCGGGGCGAAGTGCGCCAGCCCAAACAGGAGCGAAGCCACCCCCACTGCTGCCGGGATGCCGATAAAGGCAGCCAGCCTGCCCTGAATCAGTGTCCGGTAAGTCATCTCCCCCCCAATTAGAGAGAATGCCAACAGGGGCAATAAAACTCCCCAAGAAAGGCCACTTTCAAAGGGCAGGCGTGCCTGGACATGTTCCAGGTAGGCGGGGAAAAATGCCCTGGCCCATAAAGCAGTGGCGGGCTGGATGACAAAGCCCAACAGGACGAACAAAACCCAGTTGGCGCGCAGATCGCTCCAGAAGGTTCTGGCGTTGAAACCCAGCTCTCCCCAGGTGCGCTGACGCAGGCGGCGCTCGATGAGCAGGTAAACCACTGGCAAAAGCGCAAACAAGGTTTTTGCAGTCGGGACGAGCAACATCCCCAGCAGGGTGATGCTCGTCACAGCAACCGTTTCGATCAATACCTGGTATTTTTTCATCAGTGTACATTCCTTTGAGACGTCAGGATTAGAAACCGGCCAGAAAGCGGGCAAAATCTTGTAGCCAATGGAAAGCGATAGCCGCTTCAAGACCGCGGTAGTGGGCCAGGAGCAACGGCGGCAAGCCCCAAATGAGCGCCAGGGCAACGCCCATTCCCAGTGCGACCCAGGGCGCTTGCAGAAATAGATCATCGAAATGAGCATAATTGTGCACTAACAACGCCAGTAAACCCGCCAGCCAGGCGGCCTGCTGCGGTTGGCTCTTCCGCAACACCAGCCACAGCAAGCCCCACAAGGCAAAGCGATAGATGAATTCTTCAACGATCCCAGGCTGGAGGGCGTCCAGCGCAGCAGCCTGCGGACTTTGCCATTGGATCGGACGACCCTGGGTAAACTGCAAGGCCACCACGTTCAAAACTGCCAGGGGCAGGCCGATAGCCAAGCCCAACAGGATTTCCCGGCCTGATTTTTGCCAGTGTCCCAGGGCGGTATGGAATTGCACCGGCCCGTCCAAATGCATTATGACCAGTCCGCCAAGGGTTGCGACGATTGTCAATCCAGCACGCGCCAGCGCCTGCCCCAGGTTGCTTTTCACAACCCCCAATATTGGATAGGGTGAAAAAAGTGTGGCAAACAACATCCCGACTCCAACCACCGCCCCAAGAACCAGGGCAAAAACCCAATCCCGACCCTTCAGGTTTGTGTAACCCTTCAACAGAACGATGAGCGCACCGGTCGCAGTCAACGTATCGAATATTTCGAAAGTGCGCGGCATGGCAAGCTTGGTTGCCAGCCAGGTACGACCGATGAAAATCACCAGGATTCCCGCAATCAGCAAGATCAGAGGGATAAATTTATTCTTCATGCTTCATCCCTGGAGCGCCCTCGGCGCAGAAGGCAGCCGTTATGGATTGAGTTTCAACACCTTTACATGCAATACCTACAAGTGTGGCATTGCTTGAACTCATCGCCGTTCCTCTTGTAAGACAAGGTATCGTCCCCAAAAGGCAAAAGCAATCAACAGAACAGCGGTCAGCCAGCCACCCAGGCTGAAAATATCTGAGCCGTACAGCGCCAGGCCAGCGCCAGGTACAACCAGCAGCGCGGCCAGGATGCCGAACATCTTCATGCCATACAGGGTGATGAAGGGCAGGTAATGCGCACCGACCACCACCATCGCCGCCGGGAAAAACCAGTTCTCGCGGTAGAGTGTGGCCGCTCCGACCAGCAGGAAGTTGAGCGGCACGGTAAAAGCAACCTGTGAGCCGAGTTGCCACAATCCATTCGCCGGGCTGACTTTGCCGGGACGGCCTAGCAGCCGCACGACCGCCTGGGTCAGCGGGAAAATGCCCATACTGCCAAAAAAGAGCGCCGCCATGCCCACTCGTGGCGAGAGCCAGGTTGCGAGTGCGGCCGCCACCAGCCAAATCACACCAGATACCAGTTGCCCGGCAAACCCGCCCAGGAAGGCAGAGCGCATTTCACGTTGACAGTCATTCAGATTCATCATATCTCCATCTTTTAAATTGGTTTTGTAAGAAGGGAAGGTGACGATTCCATGTTGCTGGACCCGTAACCACCAGCGGACTGATTTCCACCAGGCGCTTCCCATCGAGATCGTATTCGCTATATCCCCAGCGGAAACCGGCCACGCGGGAAATGGTGTCGTTGTTCGCCCGGCCCGGCACGGTCACCAGGAAGGTGTCAGCGACCCACTCCAGTTTGGCCAGACCATTCAGGTTGTTGCAGGGGGCATCGAAAATTTCAGACGGGAAGCCAAAGGCAAAAAAAGGGACTCCCAATTCTGCCAGGGTGGGGTGAGTGTCCAAGCTCGTTTCGACATTTATTGGTTTTGCCACATCAAGGGCAGCAAATTCCCGCCGGGTAACCACCTGGATCCAGGCGCAAGCAGTGGCATAGCCTGTGCCTTCGTAGGCGCTGATATAAGCCCGCATGGTTGGGTAGCCGATGCATATATCAACGTCAAAACCATTCCCCGCAAACAGATCAAAACCAGATTTTGCCGCACTTTGATTGGGCGCGTAATTCACCGACAAAACGCCCGGCCTGTGGTAAAGCACAAAAGGAATAGTGATGTTAGTCATCGTATTTTCCCTGAGATTGCTCATATCAAACTCACGTCAGCAATCATCATCGTTGCAGTTGGGCGCTTTCGTTAAGGCTTTCTCGCCCAAAAAATAGCCCTGTTTGCTTCTCGTGAATAAGGATTGGCCTGGTGGTTCCCATATAATTTCTCGATGATGAAACCACTTCTCTCCAGCCAGGATTGAACTTCCGCGGCACTCACCGGATGTTTCTGTTGGAAGTATTCTCTCTCTATCTTGCTTCCATCGGGAAGGAGTACCCTGGTCGTCCGGCGGAATTGGGCCAGACGGTTGGGAATATCGAACCAGATGGTCTCAACCCATGTTTCAACCGAGGTGCCGTCAGCGCATACTCCGGTTGGAAATCCGGAACGTTTGTCGAGCACCTGCCATGCCGGGGCGAGATCCCCTTCCATGTGATCATTATCGATGTAGACATAACCGCCGGGTTTTAACGAAGCCAGGGCGTTGAGAATACATTTTTCTTGCTCTTCGGCCGTGGATAGTTCATAAAAGCAATTACCGCCCAGGATCACCAAATCGAATGGGGCAGGCCAGGCTCCCTGAACAACATCGGTCTCAAAGAGCGAAATCCTGCTTTGTATGGCCCGATCCAGGCTCCCGATCCGGGCTTCCGCACGCGATAGCATCCCTGAGGCTTTATCCAACCCAACCACCTCATGCCCGGCCACGGCCAGCGGTACCAGGATTCGCCCGGTTCCACAAAATGGTTCGAGGATGCGCAAATGTCCCAGCCCTTGAACCATTTCCAGAATCAGCCGAACATCCTCCTGATGGGTTTCAATTTGATCGTATATTTCGGCCGCGTGCGGCGTGATGTCATACATAACCACATCGTTCATCGCTTTTGATCTCCTTTCGCGCGGGCGTGGTTTCAACTTATACAGCCAATTCATCCAGCACGACCCGCCCTTCAATCAGTTCTTTCAGTGTCTGGGCAAAACGCGCGGCGGGAGCGCCATCCACCAGGTCGTGATCGAAGCTGATGGTCACACACAGCATCTGGCGATTTTCCAGTTGGCCACGGACCAGGGTCGGGCGTTTGGCAATTCCGCCCAGCGTTATCTGGAGTGTGTGGTTGGAAACCGGCAGACCCCAGCCGCCGCCCGTCCCAAACATCCCGACCGAGGTCAGCGCTACTGTGCCGTTCATCTCTTTTAGCCAGTGTGGATTTCGGAACAGCAGCCGCAAAAAGCAGCGCCGCAGGAAGCCGGGCAATAGCACAAACCATTCGACGAACTTCGCTTCGCGCCCTTGCGGGTTGCTCTGGAAAGCCCGAATTTCAGCATGGATTTCGCGCGGATTTTTTTTATTCACCGCCCGCAGGATGTGCGGGCGGATGATTTTCTGCCCCTCCACCTCGACCTCGAACATGGTGTTGATATCCACTTCGTCAAACAGGATGAGTTTTTCACCCCAGGCGCGGCAGGCCTGGACCGGCTTGTGCCGCTCCACCGCGCGCCCCACGCAAGCAATGACAAAAGCCATGAACGAAAGCCCTTCACCGGTGCGGGCGCGATACTGACGGATGGCGCGGCGCGCCTCGGTCACATCCATCTCGAACAGGCCGTGAATCAGGTGTTTCTCGCGGCCCAGCCGCCCGCCATCTTCCATCAGGCGGCGGATTTTTGGAAAAGGCAGGACTTCGTATCCCAAGTTGGTCATCTTACGCTCCCAGGTGTTGTCGAATGATTGCGACTGCGCGATTCACCCCATCTTCGGCGCGGATGGCGCTCCCGAGCGCCTCCGCCCGCCCGCGCATGGCCGGATCGCTGGCCGCCCGGTCAATGGCTTCCGTTAAACGGGCAGCGGTCAACCTTTTGGCCTCGATCGGCGCTGGCCCGGCGCCAAGGTTCTGGACACGTTTGCCCCAGAAAAGTTGATCGACGATGAACGGGACGATCACGGTCGGTTTCCCGGCGCGCAGGCCCTCCGCCGTGGTGCCTGCGCCGCCGTGATGGACAACCACCGACATGTGCGGGAACAGCCAGCCGTGCGGCGCTTCTTTCAAGACAAAGATATTTTTTGGCACCTCCAGTGCCTTCAGCCCGCCCCAGCCGGTGGCCAGCAGGCCGCGCTGTCCGCTACGCGCCAGGGCTTCGAGCACGATTTCGGCAAAATGATGCGGTTCCTTTCCCGCCATGCTGCCGAAACCAATGTAGACCGGCGGCTTGCCCGCCTCGATAAAGGCCTGCAGGTCTGCAGGAGGCTGCCAGGCAGTTTGCGCAGCCTCGAACCAGTAGCCAGTCAGGTGGACATTGTCAGGCCAATCAACGGGAGATGGAATGACCGCCGGGCTGTAGGCCCCCAACAACGGGACCGAGGTCAGGGTGCGATAAAAATCCGCGCTGCCGAAGGGTCGCAGCCCAAAGCGCTGGCGGAACTCGTTCACAAAAGGCCGGTACCACTGCCAGATCACCTCCAGCATGGCGAAACCGGAGAAGCGATTCAGTCGCCTCCCCAGGTTCGTTTGGAGCGGCCAGCCGGGGGCCGGGAAAATCCCGGTGGGCAGCACCGGCGTCGGCTCAATCAGGATGAGGGGGAGGTTACAAATCTCGGCCACGGTCGCCCCCAGCGGGGCAAAGACGGCCGGGGTGATCAGCGCTTCGGCCTGGCGGCAAGCTGTCAGGGTATCTTCCGCCATTTGGATGGCCACTGGCCCGAGCAGCTTGCGCATCGCCCGGATGGATTGGATGGGATTCCCGCCACCCGACTGCATGTATTGTTGCCCGGTTTCGCCCGCCATGATTTGTTGCACATCCCCGCGCAGCGGATGGAAGGCCAATCCCGCTCTCTGCGCCAATCCGGCAAAGTTCTGCGGGGCGGCCAGGAGCACCTGGAGCCCGGCCTGCTGCAAACCCTTTCCCAGCCGAACACAGGGTTGGACATCGCCCTGGGAACCTGCGCCAAAGAGAACGATCCGCATTTTCAAATCCTTTCCGAGGTTTCAGGCCGAGAATAGGGCTGTGGCGAGGTTCGCCGCCAGATTTCCAGGCAGGGATACATCCGTTTGACCTGAATTCCGGCCTGGGTGACGAGTCCGCTAAAACCTTTTTGGACTTTGTACAGCCCAAAACAGTCCAGACCGCCGATGGTGCAAAGATTGTCCTGCCAGTTGCTTTGGGTGAAGCAGTGCAGGGCGCAGGCACGTGTCTCGAAAATCACGGCCAGGTCGGGTTCGATCTGGGCCCGCCAGGCGTTGAAGGTGGTTTCGAAAACGGAACGCAGCCAGGGTTCCAGTTCTGCTGCCTCCAGTTCGAGAGGAAGGACCACAATCAGGCTCAGGTCAATATCCGAATCTGGGCGGGCGCCGCCAGCCAACCCGCGCGAACCATGTAAAACAATCCGTTCGACGTTGGGGTGAGTGACAAGGTTGGCGTCGCGCAGCAGGGCGTGAGTGACTGGCAAGCGGCGGGCAAAAATGGGCGAAAAGTTCATCGCGGGTTCCAGTAGGCGTGATGATAGGGTGGATGAGTTAGCGTGGATCGGCCAGGGAGTTTGTCCCATTCAAGACATCTTCCAGCAGGATTTGCAACGCTTTGGCGGGCTCTTCAAAGATTGGCGAGTGGGCTGCATGTTCAAAGGTGTAAAAACCTTTCCGTGGCGCTTGCAACTGGTCAAAATAAGCCTGCGCCAGCGGGTAAGCGCAGGTGTAATCGAATTGGCCATGCAAGAAATAGACTGGAATTTTCAGTTCAGCCACCTGTTGGGTTAAATCGGTGGACAGCATGCTCTCCCACAGGCCAAAATTGCGCGAGCGGGAAAAGATTTTGCCGCGCCACAGATTGACCTTCTCGGCCAGGGTGTACTCCCGGAACTGCCAGGAGGACAGGAAAATACCGGTGACGACCGATTTCATCTCATGGGTGGTGCCCAGGCCCAGGTCATGCATATACTCATCGCGCAGCGCCTCGTAAGCGGCCGGAAGCGGGACCGTCCGTGTCGGTGGCGCGGCTTCCAACCGGCGCACCATGCGCTGGTCGCCCAATGTTTTATACTGCGCCAGGGCATATTCATAAGCCATTTGCTCCGATTGGAGTTGGTAGGTAATCTGCCCCATGCCGATGTAGGCATGATACAGTTCCGGTGCGCGTGCCGCAGCCTGGATAGCGATGTAACTGCCCCACGAATGCCCCAGCAGGTAGATTTTCTCCTGCTCGAAGCGCTCGATCAGGTAACGGGTCACTTCCAGGGTATCGGCGATGAATTGCCCGGTCGTCATGGTTTCGGGTGGAATCTCAGGGTTGTAAGAAAGTCCCGCGCCGCGCTGTTCCCACCAGACAACCGTAAAATGGTTCTCGAGCCCGGTTGGATAGCGCTGGGTCAGCCAGTATTCCGGCATTCCGGGGCCGCCATGCACGAAAAGCAGCACCGGGTTGCGGAGGTCCCTGCTTTTGATAAACATGCCCTGTTGCACGCCGTTAATTTGAACGTAGATTTTCTCTGATAGGCTGCCAGCCAGGATAGCCCCGTTTTCGTCGAGAAAGGGCTGCGGCTGGCCGGGACTCCAGGAGAACAGGAGGCCGAGAAACCCAAGACAGATTGCCAGGATAAAAGAGATCACGATCCACACAGCCTTGCCTGCCTTTCGTCTGTTAAGTGCCGACATAAACCTTCTCCTTTTGGCGCTGCCAGCGTGTGGCTAGCGTGCGTCTTTCATACCAAACAACAACCTGGAAACCTTCCAGCGGCGGATGATTTCATAGGCCAGGAGCGTCAAACCGGTTGCCAGCAAGACAATCAGGGGATATTTGATCGCGATCGGCGCGTCAATCCGAATCACGCCAAAGCCGGTCAGCACCGTGAAGGTCATGTGCAGCAAATAGAATGGCATGGCGGCTTCATTGGCATACCGCAACACTTTGTTGGTACGGTTCAGGAAGCGCTGCCCAAGCCCAAGCACGGCCAGCGTTAACATCCAGCGACCCATTTCATAAACCAATCCATAAGCCATCCATGGCAGCGTCCAGGCTGCATAGTCACGGCGGAGGGTAACCCGGATGATTTCGGAGAAGATGCCAAAAGCCAGGCTGCCCCAGGTCAACCGGTCAATACCCTGTTGAAGACGTGGATCGCTGGCAATCAGAAACCCGTAGATGAAAATGAGAAAATAGTAGAGGGGATTTTTGTCTCCCAGGAGGTTCAGCGCGGCGACCAGGGTCAATGGAAGGCCCATTAGAATCAGGGGAATGTGCCATTTTGTTCCGGAGACAGCCCGATTGCTCGCTTTTGAGCGTAAGGCCAGGAAAAGCGGCAAACCAAGCAGGGAAAAGACAAATAGATAAAGGATGAACCACAGATGCGCCGGGGTAAAGGTGCCGTTGACTCCATCCAGTTGGGCGAGATCGAGATGAAAGAAACCACGATAGGCTTCCGGCAGCGAAATTGAGTCGCTGTGCTGGATGTAGGTGGTGAGGGGAATATAAGTTAGAACCCCAAAGACGAGTGGAATGAACAAGCGCAGAAAGCGTTCACGCAGATACTGCCTGGCTGTGCGAAGGCCGAGCGCCAAATAGGTGGCGCTGCCTGAGACGGTGAATAGCAGGGGCATGTGCCACAGGTGGACAAAGCCCGCACTCCCGCCGAGCAAGGGGCTGTTAATCGTATCTTTGATATACATGACGGAACGCGGGTCAAGCACGAAAATTAACGCGGTATGGAAAGGTACGAGCAGGAGGACGCCGAGCACGCGCAGCCAATCGAGGTCGTAACGACGCGGGGAGAGAGGGGTCATGTTTGTCCATCCAAATCAAGATTGTAGTGATACGGAAGGCGTCTGCCAACAGAAGCGGCTGGGAATTTAGGTGAGATCTGTGTGGGCACTCACTTTTTCACCGGGCTCTTGTTGGACTGAGAGCAGCACCAGTCCCAGGTCGCGGATGCGGCCGAGGACACCGTGCAGGGCCGCCTGGTCGAACGCGCCGCTGATCACGGTCTCGCCTGCCGGGGTCGGTGAGATGTTCAGGCCCTCGAACCAGTCTGCGCGGAGATGCCCTTCGACTCGAATTTGGTAAAGCATGGAACGGTCACTGTGATTCATTAATACTCCTTTTGGCTGTCGCCTGCCAACTGCGTTTGGTTTCCCGGCGCGTTATCTTGAACCGGATGATGACACCGACAAACCGGCCGAAACACCGGCCAGGACGCCCAGCCCCAGGTTGGCAGCATCCGGCGTTTCGGAGGCGCTCAAGATGAGCCCAAAGATACTCCCAAGCAGTAAGCCAAGTAAAAGATACCAGCCAAATTCTTTGGTCATGCGATTCCTATCCAACCGGGGCAAAGCGGGCCGCTTTATCTGGGATTCTGATTGGCCTGGGAAGCCAGGATACCCGTGACGCCGTTCCCATGCTGGAACATCTGCTTGCGATTGAGCCAGACGATCACGATTGCGCACAGGACGATCAAAAGATTATCCCAGGGCTGGGCGTCGGGCCAGATGGGGTTGTTCAACTGGAAATGGACCAGGGCCGGGAGCAGGATGCTGCCACGCGAGGCATTGAACAGGGCTGTAATAATCAGCGAGCAGGCAATCCCGCCGACGGCAAAGGGCAAGAAAGCCCAGGCGCTTTGCGGCGTCCCGCCGATCAGGAAAGCGGGGATATGCCAGGTCATCCAGATGATGCCATGCAGCAGGCCAGCCACAAAAGGCGTATATTTTCGCTGCATAACGGGTAAGGCAATCCCGCACCAGCCAAACTCTTCTACTGGGCCCAGCAGAAGGGCCTGTAGCAGGGCCGGGAACACCATATACCAGGGCGCAAAGGGAAACGGGCTGTCCGCGGTGCCTTTCAGGGCTGCTCCGCTATACATTGCCAGCGGAATGCCGAATATGATGAAGACCCACCACCAGATGGAGGTTCGGGCCAGGGTTGCCCGGCGGAAAAAGGCTCCCAGGCTCTTGAATCCGAACCTGTTCCAGACCATGATGGTGCTGGCAATCAGCGGCGCGTAAACCGCCAGGATGAACAGGGGATTGCTCATGCTGACCTCGCCAAAAATGGCAACCACCTGATCGTAGGCCAGGAAAAGCAAGGCGGCTAGCCCCCAGGTCAGCCCAAAAGAGATGATCAGGAAGGGCGCCAGGATTTTTGCTTCTCCGGGGTGAACCTTCGCGGAACTGTTGTCTTGGGTCATTTAACTCTCCTGTGGAATGTTTAATCTGCATGCCTGAGTTTAAGGCTCCAGTCGGGTTTTGTCCCCTATCCGCGGGTAGGGTCTTGGGTAGGTCAAGTGGATAGGTTTAAACAAAAAAGCCGCTGGCGCGGCTTAATTTTGCCCGAGCGAAAAATTACATGCCCAACTCGCGGGCGCGGGCGATAGCCTGGGGGCGGTTGCTTGCGCCCAGTTTTTGCAGGAGGTTGTGGACGTGCCATTTGGCTGTGCCAACGCTGATTACCAGTTCCGCGGCAATCTCGGCGTTGGATTTGCCTGCCAGCACCAGTTTTAGCACCCGGATTTCCTGCTCGCTTAAGGGGGCTGGCAGCCGGTTTAGGGGCGTGGAGCGGGATTCGGCTGGGGCCGGTTTTTCGTTCAGGAGCGCTTCCACCAGCCCGGGCGCAAAGCGCCGCATCGGGGGCAGTAGTTCGAGCAGCGGCTGGCCTTCATCCAAAAAGACCCGAAAATACCCTTCCGGGGCAGCCAGTTCCAGCGCCTTTTTCAGACAATCCTGTGCGGCAACATTCTCTCCCTGGGCGTGGTGATACAACCCAAGCAAGATCAGCGCCTCGAGCGCAATTTGCATCCGCCCGGAGGCGGTGGCTTGTTTCAGGATCGGGTATAGGAGTCCAGCCACCTGTTCCCGGTCGCCGGAGGCCAGCAGGATGCGCGCCAGGGTCAAATCGGCGAACTCGTCTGCCACTTCAGCGCGCCTGGACTGATACTCGCTGGCCCAGCGTGCCGCTGCTGCCTGCTGGCCCAGGAACTGCTGGTAGTGGGCGCGGTAGGCCAGTGCAAATTGCTCCGTCCGCGAGACGCCAACCGAACGGATGATAGACAGAGCCTCGTCCATAGCGCTGTGCAGTCCGCCCAAATCACCCTGGTAAGCCCGCAAACGCCCCCACAAGAATAACTGAACGACCAGATCGGCCCGCAGCCCACCCTGCCGGGAGAGCGTAATGCCATCTTGCAGGTATTTCTCGGCTGTTGGAAGGTCGTTTCTTTCCAAAGCCACTGCGCCCAGGGTACCCCAGGCCAACCCTAGCGGAGGAATGCGTGTCTCGCCAGTCAACTGGATGGCATCCCGGCAGGAATTTCCTGCCAGGCGTAAACAGCCTTGTTGGATTTGCGCCTGGGCCGCCGAACACAGGCCGCTCACCGCCAAAAAGAGCACGCCTGCCGCACGCGATTCGAGGCTGGATTGCAGGTAATTTTCGACGGCGAGTGATGTTTGCCTGGCGAGTTCATAGGCCCGGCCCAGGCTGAAAAAAGCGCGGGCGTGGGCCAGGTGATTGTCGGGCGGGATGCAAGCCTGCGCTGCGGGAACCAATGCCAGCACTGTTTGGAATTCGCCGCGCACGGCGGCAATCGCCCCGCGATGGAGGTTGGCCATTGCCTGCAGTTGTTTAGTTTCGAAGGTCACGGGCTGGGATTTCAAGGCTTGCTCGGCCTGCGCGAGGTGTGCTTCAGCTGGCTCAAAGCGCCCCTGAACATAAAAAGCGCGCGCTGCGTGCAGTCCCAACCGTGGGCGGGTCTGGAAGGCTTCGCCTGGCAAGGCCTCCAGCCAGGCAACCAGTTGCGACAGGTTGCCATCCGACCAGGTGGAATTTTCTCCCAGGGCATTTTCAACGACCTGGGCCGCAAAATTGTAATCGCCGCAAGCCAGGGCATAGCGCACGGCTTCGGCGGTCAGGTGATTGGCGGCGTGCCAGGCAGCGGCTTTTTGACAGAGAAGCGCCTGTTCGGGTTTTGCGAGCAGGCTGCGCAAGTAATCGGCAAATAGATGGTGAAAACGATACCAGCGGCGTTCATCGTCGAGTGGAATGATGAACAGGTTCGACTGTTCCAGGCGGGCGATCAACGCCTGGGCATCCTCCCGCCCGGTGAGTGCCTGGCACAATTCGGCATTGAACCGGTCGAGGAGGCTAATCTGGGTCAGGAAGGCGCGCATCTCATCGCCCTGTTGCTGGAGGACTTCCCCGGCCAGGTAATCCAGCACATAGCGATGGCTGCCGCGAAAAGTTTCGATGAAGGCGGCTGGGTCAGTTTGGTGCTGTAAGGCGAGCGCGGCCAGTTGCAAACCGGCTGCCCAACCCTCGGTGCGTTCATCCAGGGCGCGCAGAGCATTTTCGGCCAAGGCCAGGTTGGCCAGCCCGAAAAAGGCGCGGGCCTCGTCTGCGGTGAAACGCAGGTCGCGGGCGCGGAGTTCGGTCATCTGACGGCGGGCGCGCAGCCGCGCCAACGGCAGGGGCGGGTCGGCGCGCGTGGTCAGAACCAGGTGAACGGAGGCGGGTTGGTGATCGATGAAGTATTCCAGCGCGGCATGAATCTCTGGTCTGTTGATAACGTGGTAGTCATCAAGAACCAGGACGAGCGAAACATCATTCTCAGCCAGGTCGTTAAGAAGGTCATCGAGCAGACTGGGGAGCGGTGGCAAGTTAGGCATCGCCAGCTTGCCTTGTGCCTGTAGCCCAAGCGACTCGTCAGCCTTCTGGAAGGCGGCCAGGAAATAGCGTACAAAGCGCAGCGGGTCATTATCGGTTTCGTCTAGGGAAAGCCAGGAGATTCTGGGTTGCGGGGTTTTGATTTCAGCGTGGAGACTGGCAAGCCATTCGGCCACAAGCGTGGTTTTGCCATAGCCCGCTGGAGCGGAGATTAGCGCCAATTTGCAATGTTCGCCCAGGCCTTGCTGAAGTTGCGCCAACAGGCGCGGACGCACCACCCGTGCTACCCGTTGGGGCGGGATGTGGAATTTGGTGGCCAGCAGGCGCGGAAGCATACTTCGGATTATACCCATGAAGCGTATTTCTATTTGTTCAAACCAGAAGCAGACCTCTTTTGTGGTGGGTTGTTGTTCTGAGAATGCAGGCTATCTTCGAAAGTTTATCCGATTATAGGATAGTGAAAAATAAAAATTCATCGGTAGCTTATTCCGCTGGAGAGGGTCAGCGCCCTGCTCGGTCGGGAGGATGACTGTCCGCAGCAACAGGGCGGGAGCGAACATCACCAGTTGCAGCGCGGCAAACCAGCGAAAGATGGAGAGGAAGCCAGGGGCGGGTAGGCGGGATTTCATCGCCGCAGGTTTTTAAAAACGGTTCCGCCATCGTTGAAACTCAAGGGCAGGAAAACCTGTAAAGTAAACACAAAAAGATTCTCCAGCAGGATAAACATCCCGAGCCAGTACCAGTTCCCTGGCCAGAGGGGCAGCAGCAGGTAGAAAAGGCCCGAGAGCAGGGCGCTGGCAAGCGGGCCGCCCAGGGCGCGTTGGATGTGAACCGCCGGGGGCAGGCTTGGCTCATTCGCGGGGTAGATGTCACGGGCTAGCAGGCCAAAGACGCCAATCAGCAAACCCGACATGGGGTAGCCAACTGCCCGGGCAGCGCCGAAATGCCCCAGGTGGTGGAGCAGCAGCGAAATCCAGTGCAGTAAAACGGCAGCCAGCCCCAGGGCGAGCGCTTCCGGGAACGGCATCCCAATTCCATAGGATCCAGCCGCGCTTAATCCCAGCCACAAAAACAGGCTCCCCAAAAAGGTCACGGGGAGCAGCTCAATTTGCAGGCCAAACCAGGTTCCGAGAGAGATCGATTTCATCCGTTACGCCTCCAGGGCAATCTTTCCGTTGACTGTGTTTCACGATACCACAGCGGATTTTTTTCGACAAGTGAAACTCCTGAGCGTTTCAGTGTTCAAAGGAGGCGCTCTCGTTTTCCTGAGCCCATCCATGTTTCGTAGCGTGGTTGGGCTGATTTATTTTGGGGGTGCGCATTGACATTTTTTTGACACGTCTGCAGGCATTCTTGTGAAGCCCTTGATTGGGTTGGTCTTAGAATGAGCGCGTTCTTGACAGCGCTTTGATATTGAAATGCTCATCTTTGATACACCTGCGGCGTTGGTTAGGAACAGGAAGCAAAGCGACAATGGCTAAATTCAAGTTCTCCAAAAGTGTGCGCCGTATCTTGATGGGACTACCGCTCGTTTGCGTCGTGTGTAGCGACTTGTTTTTGCCGATTTCAACCAGGGCTCATCAATTCCTGGTAGGGGTCACTTTGATTTGGTTCCAGGTTTTTGTCCTTTCTGAAGTCTTTTCTCCCGGAAGTAATGTTTGAAAACTACGACATCCCTGCGCGTCTTGGTGGTGGATGATGAATACCCCATCAGGCGTTTTTTACGCGTTTCGCTTGAGAGTAGCTACCATGTCCTTGAAGCCGAAAATGGCGGCCAGGCCCTGGAGATGGTCGCTTTCCAGCGCCCGGACCTGGTTATCCTGGATTTGGGTTTGCCGGACATGGATGGGCTGGAAGTTACCCGCCGTCTGCGCGAATGGACGCTGATCCCAATCGTGGTGGTCTCGGTTCGAGACCAGGAAACGACCAAGGTGGCTGCGCTGGATGCTGGCGCGGATGATTACCTGACCAAGCCGTTTAGCGCGGCTGAGCTGCTGGCACGTTTGCGGGCTGCGTTGCGGCATTGTGCTCGGCCAGATACCGTGCCCGTCTATGAGAGTGGGGATTTACTGATTGATTTATCGCGCCGTGTGGTTGTCGTGGATTCGCGTCAGGTTGGCCTGACCCCTACCGAATACGATATTTTGCGGGCTCTGGTCACGCATGCCGGGAAAGTGTTGACGCATGCCCAACTCATCCGGGCCGTTTGGGGCGGGAGTGCCGATGCAGATTCGCACTTGTTGAGGGTCAATATCAGTAACCTGCGCAAAAAGATTGAGACGAATCCACTCCGGCCGCGCCATATTATTACTGAGCCCGGCGTAGGGTATCGGTTGAAGGAAATCGAGGCAACCCCATGAGCAATATTCCCAGACCCGCAACCCATTTGTTACAGGAATATGAGTTACAGAAAGCCCTGTTCGAAAGCCAGCCGCCTATCATCCAGCGTTTTTTGGAGAGCCAGGCGGCAAAAATTGCCAGTGGGTTGGTGGAAAGAACCAATCATATTCGGTTTACGCTGCCGGATCGGTTAAACCTTCATATGCGCCAGGTTGGACAGGAAGCGATTGTCACAATTCCAGAAACCCAGCGCGAACAAAATGTGGTCAACCTTCTGGCCGTTTTTTTACCAGATGGGTTGCGCGGCGCAATCCTGCAGCGTCTGCGCATTCTGGAGCAAAACCCGGACCAGGCCATTTCGGCCGGTGCCAGCCTGCTGCGTTATGCGACGGCCACTCACCTGGTTTCCGTCCTCCTGCCGGCCGGGCGTTCGGTGACTTATCGCCCTGACAAGGATGATGCCATCCCGAGTATCCCGGAAGGGGATGGCGCGCCCGAGTCGGCCATCACCCAGGCCAGCGACGCAATTGCCGAGAGTGACACACCGGATGAAGTTGGGCGCGGGGAGTTGCAAACGCCATTTGTCCCGGCCGCACGCCGGTTTTACCTGCCACAGTGGGTGGCATTTGACCTGGATGGACGCTTGCTGGTGGGGTCAGGGAAAGAGGCGGATGCGCGCATCCAGTCGATGCAGAACTATGTCCAGGTGTTGCACCGCGCCAGTTCACTGGCACCCTATATGGTAGCTTGTGACGAGTACCAGCGTAAACGCTACGGCATCCTTGGGCAATTGATTAATCAGGGGCGCGCGTTGGCTCATTTCAAAACGGGTGAAATCATAAACGAAATTAAATCTCGCGCCAAAAAAGGGATGCTCAACCGTGGTTTGAGCGTTTCGATGTCTTATTTCGATGATCAGAACCTTGAGATAGCGGAGACCCGCTTCGAAATCATCCCGGCCGGGCGAATCATGTTTATCCCGGCTTTTGTCGTCCGCGCCTCGCGTGGCGAACAGGCCAAGGTGAGTCAGGATACCCGGTTGAGTTCATCTACGCGGCGACATCTTCTTGCCCAATTAAAAACCCTCGAAATGGCTTTCATCGCCTAATAAAAAGGAATTGCATATGCTTTTTTCAATAGGACTTCTTATCGTTATCGCTTTCCTGGCCTGGAAAGTTGCCCCTCGTGAGAAAGAAGGGGATGCTCATGTACATGGTGCCGGGCAAATTGGCTTGCTGGCAGCGTTGGCTTTGTTCGGCGTGGATTATTTCACTTCCTATTTTTACGCTACCGGCGAAATGATGCATGCCTTGCATCCCTATGGCGTTCAGGAGTGGGGCTATATCGCGGCTGTCATTATCAGTATTGCGAATATTGTTTTCGGCGTACTGTATATGTATTCGCTGGGCATCTTCAACGAAGGCGGTGGCTCTTATACTGCTTCGATGCGTTATCTCACCCCCGGTTTGAGCCTGGTGGTAGCCGTGGTGCTGATTCAGGATTACATTTTTACCATTGTGGTCTCAGCGCTGTCGGGTGGTGATCAGTTGCTCTCGGTTTTGGGCCAGTATGGCACGGGTTGGTTCTGGCACTTCATCATTGGTGCCGTGTTGGCGGCCATTACCTGGTATTTAACCATTCGTGGGCGCGGTGAATCGGCGCAGGTGGTCTTTACCCTGCTTGGGGTTTTTGTTTTAATGACCCTGGTGATGGTTGCCGGGCTGGTTTATGCCAATTTGAGCAATGTTCCTGCCGTCGAAGTCGAGGAAACAATCAGGCAGGTTTCGTTTGGCGAGGCGCTGATGCACCTGCTAACGGCCTCGATGAAGGGTCTCGTGGCGCTGACCGGGTTGGAAGCGATGTCCAACGGCATCCAGTTCGTCATCAACGAGGATGCCGGGGTGGTCAAATGGGGCAAGAAGCGTTTCCCCCAGCTCAAAAAGTTGTGGGATTTTTACAGCGGCAAGGCCGGGATCGGGCGTTTTGTCCAAACATCGTTCTTGTTCTACGGTGGATTAACTACTTTTATGCTAACTTTCTTTGCCATCCGTTTCAATGTCTTTGATGGCACACTGGGGCGAACTCTCGTGGGCAACCTGGCCTATATTGGTTTTACCCAACTCCCTGGCGGCGAGGTTTTGTTCTGGGCTTATCAAATCCTGGCGGTGGCGTTGCTCTCGGCGGCTTCCATGACCGCTTTCCAGGATTTGCAAGCCACGGAATGGCGCGATGTGGCGATTGGTGAACTGCCGGAGTTTATCGTTTACCGTAACGCCCAGGGTACCTTCACCCGCTCTGTGACGATTGGTTTTATCGCTACGATTATCATCATGCTCATGGTGCGCGGCCAGACCTCGGTTGCTGTGCCCTTTTATGGCGTCGGCGTCTTTATGCCAATTGCGGTGATGGGGATGGCGATTCGCAGGCATATCCTGGAGCATTACACCGGCAAAAAGCGAACCTGGGGCGCTTTGGCGGCTTCAATTTCGGCAGCCCTGGCGGCCTTGGTTTTTGTGGGGCAAATTGTGGGCAAGTGGGCTGAAGGCGGCTGGGTGGTGCTAATTTCGTTTGGCGTCCTCGTCATTGCGGCGAACCTGATGTTAATTTCCCCGATCGGTTACCGTGACCCGAAGCAGATTCATCGGATTGTGCGCGATAAGGCGCGGGTGCAGGGTGCAATGGCTTCCATCGTTGAGTGGCAGTCACTGCGGATGCAGGAATATCGTTATACCGTGCTGGTTGCGGTCTCCCGTTTTTTTGAGTTGTTCGGCGTCCGGCGTCCGATTCGCTTTGAAACCCCCACTCCTGCAGGCGATTATGATCACGCCTTGCATGTCGATCACCCTGAAGCGCCGTCGCTTTTAGAGCAGTATCTCGACCCGTCAACACCAAAACTGGGAGGCGCGCCGAAAGTGACCGAGCCCGGTGAAGACAGATAGACTTGCTGGTTGCGTTTTTCTTCGTAACGGATGAGTTGTATCTGAAAAATTCTTGAGTGATACGCCACTTCTTGGGGTGAGCGGATGCGACCTCTGTAAAAGGGCGGGTCTCTTGCAGCGCGACCCTGCGCAAATCTGTCTTGTAGATTTTCCTTCGACGTCTCCCAGCCTTGGGCGGGAGACGTCGAAAAGGTTATGGGCCAGCCCGCTGACGCTTTTTTGTGCCGCGATTTTTTTCGCCACAATTCCGGCAGTTGCTCCCCTGGCAGCGGCCGGGTAACAGCCAATCCTCCCGGTTATTCCCATTTTTGCGCCCAATCGTTGTTTAGGCTTTTGTTGTTAGCTGTTCCAGGTTTGACCATAGTTCGGCACGAAACTCTGCGTTTGAGACAACTGCGGGCCATGTAGCGAGTTTGCTATTCGTATCAAAGTATTTCCCACTCAGCCCTTTCGTTTCGGGCGATGACGCGAGATATACAGACGAGCGCGAAGCCTTTGCCGCCGATTTTCCACGATCGTCACGCACGACCAGTTTGAAAAGTGGAAACAAAAAACGCATGAAGCCCGGTAGCATATCGGCGGTTACATTTCGTGTCATATTCGTGCTGGCCTGGCCGGGATAGCACACATTCAGGGTGACTGTCGAGTCTTTTGTCCGTTCCGCATATTCGTACATCATTGCCATCATCGCTACTTTGCTCTGTGAATAGGAATTGAGACCCTCGAAGGAGCGCTCGGCCTGCAGGTTGTCCAGTGCCACATGGGCTGGCAGGTCACCGCCGGTTAATGTCACCACCCGTGCAGCGGGCGCAGCCTGGAGCACATCCATCAGCAGGCGGGTGAGTAAGAACGGGGCAACAACATTGACGGCGAACATAGCCTCGACACCATCGGCCGTTATCTGACGCTGCGATGCAGCCAGGCCCGCATTGTTGATCAGCACATCTAGGTGCAGATATTTCTGTTTGAAGGCTTCTGCCAGCGCCCGAATCTCCGCCTGTTGGGTCAAATCCACCAGCAAATAGCCCACACGAGAGTTCCCGCTCATGGTTTGGATGTTCGCCACCGCCTCTTGAGCGGTTTTCTGGCTACGGCCTGTGATGACAACCTGTGCGCCCATTTTTGCAAGCGCCAGGGCGGTCTGGAAACCAATCCCGCTGGTGGCACCGGTGATGAGAACAATTTTATCTTTCATGCTTTCTCCTTCATGCTAACTGCCACCGCGCCGACTGTGACGCCCGAGCAGGCTCTTTCAAGTTTTAGATTGCCTCTTGAAAATTGTGATAAAATTTATGTGAATAATCACTTATTTTGAGATTATAAGTGCGTGCGCACGCACTTGTCAAGAGGAGATGGATATCTTATGTCAGAAATCTTCAACCGTTGTGAACAGGCTGCCTGGGGCGGCTTTCTGGGGGCCTACGCCAAACTGAACCGCATCATCGAAGAAGATTTGCAGGCACATTCTCACCTTACCCACGTAGAATTTGAAGTGCTGCTGCGTCTTTGGTGGAGCGAGACACACCGTATGCGGATTCAGGATTTGGCGGCTGAGAGCATCCTCACCCGCAGCGGAGTCAGCCGGGTGGTGGAACGGCTGGAAAAGGCGGGGATGGTCATCCGCGAAGAAGCTCCCGAGGATCGGCGTGGCGCGTATGCCATCCTGACCGAAGCAGGCGCAGAACGTTTCCAGCTTGCTGCACAAAAACATAGCGAATGTGTGCGCGCCAATTTTATAAGCAAGTTTAATGAGGAAGAGTTGGATATGATGGGGGCGTTCTGGAAGAGACTGGTTGAGTGAAACCGGGCTTATCAAGATCGCCAATGCCAGTGGAATCCAAACGAAAGCCAGGGCAACAACCACCAGGTTGACCAACGCCGAAGGCCCAGGAAAACCCCGGTTAAGACGAGCAAAACGGCTGCGCCGACCGAACGCGCAATGGTTATCACCCCGGTGGCAGCCATTGTGCGTTCATCGGGTTTATCTCCGGCCAGGGTCAAAATCAGGCTTTGGTTTTGGCAACATCGAGGCGGCACCAGGCGTAGAGGGCGTCATAGACTTCAAACTGCGCTTCCAGGTTTTCCAGATCGTTCGGGTAGCGCAGGCTGTAGCCGCTGGCGATGGCTTCCAGGCCGCGCGCGATGGGGTCGCTGTCGATATCCTCAGCGACATCGGCGGCATGGACGATTTTTGCCAGCCGCAACAGGCCCGGTTCCTTGAGCCCATATTTCAGGATGATGGACTCGAACGAGCAGCGATTTTCATGATGACCGAGTTCAACGCCCGGCGCATCGAAGGGGATGGCGTCGGTTTCGGCGGCCACTTTTTCAATCTGACTGGCTGGGACGAACAGGAATTCGGCGTCGCTGTCGATGAAGCGGGTGATTAGCCAGGGACAGGCCACGCGGTCGACATGGACGTGCGAGCGGGTAATCCAGAGCATGGGGCATCTCCTTTGTTGTTGCCGATTCTGCTTGTAATATTATCTTTACAGTTTTCCATCAAAAGCACTAATCGTTTTGCACAAAAGCAGTTTTGGGGAGAATAATTTTGAATAGGGTTCCTTCATCGGGTTGACTGGACACAATAATTCTTCCGCCGTGCAACTCCACAATCGATTTTGCGATGGCCAAACCCAGGCCGGATTCAGCGCTGCTTCGGGATGGATCGCCGCGATAAGAGCGCTCAAAGATATAGGGCAGGATTTCGGGGGAGATACCGCTGCCGTTATCTTGAACGAATAATTCTAACTGCCCTGCTGCCTGTTTTGCCATCAACGTAATTTTCCCGCCCTCGGGTGTATATCGCAGCGCATTGCTGACCAGGTTGCCCAAAACCTGCTCCATCCGCTCCGGGTCGAGAGAATATTTGCTTAAACCAACCTGGATTTCTACCTCCAGGCGGATGCCTCGCTCCCCGGCCTGGTACTGGTAGAGGGCCTTAATCCGCTCCAGTAGTTCCTGCGGCGCAGTGGGCCGCACCTGCAAATGCAGTTCGCCCGCATCGGCGAGCGAGAGTGTCCGCAGGTCGTCAACAAGGCGCTGCAAGTGTTGAACTTCAGATTGCATGGTGGCGAAACGCTCAGGGGTAGGCTTTAACTTGCCATCTTGCAGTGACTCAAGGTATCCGCCTATCACGGTCAGCGGGTTGCGCAGGTCGTGGGCGATGTCGGCGGTCATTTGTTTGCGCACCTGGTTGGAGCGGTGCAGGTCAGCGCTCATCTGGTTGAAGGATTGGGCCAGGTCGCCGATTTCGTCCCTGGATGTGACCGGCACTTCTTGCTCCAGTTTGCCTTCTGCCATCGCGCGGGTGGCCACCGTCAGGCCGCGCAGGGGGCGGGTTAGCGTGCGGGCCAGGAATAATCCCAGGAGCAGGGCCAGCGCCGCGCCGCCGAGGGCAGCCACCAGCAGGGATTGGTACACGCTGGCGATGTATTTTTGCTCGATTGGGCTGCGCACCGGGGTTTGGCCTGTGACAAGCACCGTCCCGACAACCACTCCGCCGATTTCGATGCCAATCCCTTTGGCCAGTGTCCCTTCTTTGACTTTTTCTCCCGGCTGGTACTCGCCACCCGAAATGATGACCGTTCGCCTGCTATCTACCAGGGCAAAGGGCTGCGGGTCGGGCGGCGCTTCGCCGGGTTTGACCGGTGGCGGCAACAAACCTTGTTGCCGCAGGGCCACATCCACGCCGCGCCAGTTGCCATTTTCCCGGTAATACTCGGTCGCCACGCTAACGAATTGCGCTTCACGTTGATCGACAATGTATTGGTTGAAACCAATTGATGTTGTGATACCAACAAAGGTGGCGGCCAGCCCAACAGCCATCAGGCTGACGAGCAGGAAGGCGAGGGTGAGTTTGGAGGTCAGTTTCATCGTGGTTGGGTGCGTCGCACCAGATGGGTGGGTTTATTCCGCTTAATCGGCGCTAGCAACGGGTAAAAAATGTCCGCTTAACATGGTGCGACGCACTCATGGGGCGCGGAAACGGTAGCCAACGCCAAAGACGGTCTCGATATATTCCGGGTTGGAGGGGTCTTTCTCGATTTTTGTTCTCAAATTGCGGATGTGCACATCGATGGTGCGTTCGACACCTTCGAAGGTGGTGCCTTGCAGTTTGAGCAGTATCTCGGAGCGGGGGAAAACCCGCCCGGGGGTAGATATCAGCAGAGAGAGTAAGTCAAACTCTGACGGGGTTAAGGTTACGGGGCGTCCGGTCACTTTTACCGTGCGCGATTCCCTGTCGAGGCGGATTTCCCCCATCGCCAGCACCTCCGCCGTTTTGACAGTTCCTCCAGCCCGGCGCAGTACAGCGTGAATGCGTGCGACCAGTTCCTTCATGCCAAAGGGTTTGGTGACGTAGTCATCCGCGCCGAGTTCGAGGCCGAGCACTTTGTCGGTTTCGTCGAGTTTGGCGGTCAGCAGGATCACAGGCGTTTCATGCTCCTTGCGGTAGGTTTTCAGGAAGTCGTAACCGCTCATTTCGGGCATCATGATGTCGAGCAGGATTAAATCCGGCTTTTCGGCGCGGGCGGCGTAGAGCGCCTCGCGCCCGTTGGCGGCGATCACCACGCGAAAACCATCGGCTTCGAGGTATTCGCGCACCAGGTTGCGAACGTTGGCCTTGTCATCGGCGACGAGGATGGTTTTCATGGTTTGATTGTAGCGCAGTTAGGGTTGGATGGTGTAACGGTAATCCACCTGCCCGTCCTCGGTGCGGATGTACTCCACCGTGACCCCATTTGGGCTGACCGTGACGCGGATATGGCCGGGGCCGCCGAGCACGTCGCCGCTGGTGTAACCGTATTCGGCGGCGCTGTCGGTGCTGCCGGGGCGGGCGTTGCCAGGCTGGGGGCATTCCTGGTAGAGGATGCCATCCAGCTCCTGTTTAACGAACAGGTGGTTGTGACCGTGAAAGACGGCGGTGACGTGGTTGGTGAGTAGTAATTGGTGGATGGGAACGCCCCAATTCGGACGCTGTTCATCGAAGGCGTAGGAACCATCGGGGTTGTGACCACCCCATTCGTAGAAGGGAGCCACTTCCACGCCGCCGCGGCCGTTTTTATCGGTTCCGCTGAGCAGTTGGTGGATAAAAATGAACTTCCATTTGGCGTGGCTGGTTTCCAGCGTGGATTTGAGCCACTGGTATTGTTCCGCGCCGAGGGTGTTGGTCCACAGGCTGGAGTCGTTATGCAGGGGCGGGGTAAAGGTGTAAGGGTCGATGACGATGAACAGGGCATCGCCCCAGGCCCAGGTGTAGTAACTTTGACCGGCGTTGCCGCTGTAGAAAGCATTCGGCAAGGGGTTGGGGAAGTATTTTGTTCGCAAGTTTGCCGACCATGTTGACATTTGCAGTCCGTCTTGGCCCTTTGGCGCGCCTTCACCGTCGTGATTGCCCAAGACGAGGTAGAGCGGTTTACCCAACTGGCCGAGGAAGTAGCGTTGCGCCAGGTATTGCGGCGCGGCGTCGGTGTAGGGCTTGTATTTGTCGGTCATGAAGGTGTCGCCCAGGTCGATGATGAAATCGGGATTGTCGGCGCGTTGGTTGGCGAGGGTTTGCAGGTAGACTTCGGCGCTGGTGTTCGAGTCAAGGTGCGAATCGGCCTGGATGGTGAAGGTGAAAGTCGAGCCGGGGGCGCGGGCAGTGTGAAAGGTGCCTTCTTGACCGCCCATGTCTAGCGTGTAGTAGTACTGTGTGTCAGGGGCCAGGCCTGTCAGGGTGATTTCGCGGGGAGTGCCTGCTTGCAGCGCAATCTGCTCGGTTTGGAAGGTGTAATTTCCTGCCTGGGTGCCATATGCAATAAAGAGGGTTTGGTCGTTAGCAGGCGAGAGCAGTGAAAAAGTGATCGATGTGTCGGTGGGGCGGCCCAGGATGACATCGAGCGCGTGTTCGGGGATGGCGAAATCCAGGCTTTGGCTGGCATCGCTGCCCTGGCCCTGGTTCCCGCCGGGGGCTTTGGTGCCACGCGGGGGTTTTTGAGTCGGTGCGGGTACGGTATCCGTTGGAGCGGCGGGAGACCCTTCGACGGGGCTCAGGACAGGCGGCGTGGCGGGCGCATCGGTTGGTTTAACGGAGGGCAAGGCCGGGGGCGTTTGAGTCCCGCAGGAAACGTTCAAAGCGAGGAGAATGATGATGGTTAGAATCCGGTAAAAGGGTAGAGTCGGCATAATTTATCCAAAAGAATTAACCACGAAGGACACAACGGAACACGACGTTTTTTAAGGTTTTCCTTTGTGCAACTTCGTGACCTTCGTGGTTAAAGGTTTAGCGAACAACGTATGAAAAAGCCACTTCATCAGGTTTATCCAGATACGAGCGAACGTATTCAACGGTCACACCATCGGGGGTGACGCTGACGCGCACGCGGCCCGAGTTGGGGAATTTGTCGCCGGTTTTGTAAGCGTCGTCATTCTCCCAGCTATAAAAGGGGTTGGCGGGTTCGGGGAGCGATTGGTAGATGACGCCATCGAGCTCCTGTTTGACGAAAATGTGGTCGTGGCCCTGGAAAAAGATGGTCACGCCGTTCTCGGCCATGATTTGGTGGATGGTTTTGTCCCAGCTGGGGCGGTGGGCGGCCAGGTTTTTGGCGTCGCCCCACTCGAAGGTGTCAGCCAGTTCAATGCCGCCGCGCCCGGTGCCGTTGACGTGGTGGGCAAAGACGAACTTGTGTTTGGCGGTGCTGGTTTCGAGCGTTTGCCGGAACCAGCGATATTGCGCGTCGCCGAGGGTCACGTTCCACAGGTCACGGTCTTTTTTCTGGTCGCGGTCTGCGCCAAACTGGTTATCGACCGTCTGTGGCGAGTGCCAGTAGGGGTCGATGACCACAAAAAGCGCGTCACCCCAGGTGAAGGCATAATAATTGCGCAGCAAACCGATGTGCTCGACCGGTTCGGGGTTGCCGCTGTAGAAGGCATCGGGCGCGGGCTGGGGATAGTAGGCGTTGCGGGCCGTCTGCGCCCAGACGGCAACGTTGTTCGGGGTGCCATCGAGGTTTGCCAGCGCGGCCTGCTCGTGGTTGCCGTTGACCAGGAAAACCGGCGCATCTACCAGCCCGAGCCATTGGCGCTGGGCCAGGTAACGTTCGGTGACGGTCTGCGCGTTGACCTGTTTGAGCGTGTCGACGCTGAAATCATCGCCGATGGCGAGGTAAAAATCGGGTTCGTCGCCCGCCGCGCCGGTCAGGGTGCGCACATACAGGGCCGGGTCGAACTGGTTTTTGGTGCGTTCCGGGTGCGAATCGCCCTGGATTTCGAAGGTGAAGGCGCTGCCGGGGGTGCGGGCGGTGTGGAAGGTATGCTTTTCGCCGCCGTTGACGGTATAGAAGTAGGCGGTATCGGGCGCCAGATTGGAAAGTAGGATTTCCTGAGGCGTGTTGGCTTTTCCTGTCACCGAAATGGTTTGCGTTGCGCCGTTTTCCGGGCCATAGGTGACGGTAATTTGCATCTCCGCCGCCGGGACAACGTTGATTGTGATGGACGTGTCGGTTGGCTGACCGCTGATTTCAAGGGCGGCAAAAGCCGGGTTGGAGGAGGTCGGGACGGAGAGCGGCTGGTTGCCTTTTTCGTTGGATGTCCCCGCCCCGGGCGTTTTCTGACCTTTGGGCTTTTTCGTTGCATCGGCGAGAGTCGGCTCGGTGGGGGTGGATTGTGGCGCGGCTGTGGCCTGTTCGCTGACCATTGGGGTGGATTCTGGCTGATGAGTTTGAGTCCTTGCCGGGGCGCAGGCCGTTAGCAAGGCGATGACGGTGAGTAATAGGATCGTTCGTCGCATAAAAACCTTTTTTGGACACGGATGACACGGATTTCACAGAGTCACACGGATAAACCTATGAAAAATCCGTGTTCACCCGTGTGTTCCGCGTAATCCGTGTACCGGTTTTATTTGAATAAGAAATCCGTATTCGGGATCTCCGGCATCTGGATGGCCTGCGAGTACATGTACGCGCCGCCGGGGTGCGCTTGGTCGCCGAGCAGTTCAGCGCGGATGGCATCGAGCTGGGCTTGCTGGTCGGCGCTGAGTGAGTGCTTGACCTGGGCGAAGCTCACCGCCATATTGTAGATGATTTCACCATCGTAAGCGCCATACTGTTCCATCAGGTTGAGCACGGTGGCCTGGTCTGCTGCGCCACCCGCCAGGAATTTGCGCAGCTCGATGGAAATCTGCTCACGCATCGCGACAATCCCATTCAGCGCCGGTTTCTGGCTGTCCACCAGCCCGGTGATGTGCTGCGCCTGGTCAGGCGTCAGTTTTTGGAGCATGGTTTCGCCCAGGTCGCCGGTCAGGTTGGTGGGGATGGAGTAGGTCGGGTCGTTCATCGCCTTGATGTCCTTCAGGTAGAACGAGCCGAAGTAGGTGCCATGCCGTTCGGGGCAAAAGTAAACGTCAGCCTCGATGGAACCGGCGTACCATGAGTACATGTCGGCGGCGTAGGTCATCACAGCCACCTTGGTGTCCCGGTCGAGGCCGCGAATATCCTCGGGTTCAGTGACGGTCGGCCATTCCTTCATCCCTTTGCCCTTCATGGCGTCGAAATAGGCTTCCTGTTCGGCGCTCAGGTTGTTCAGGATTTTGCCCATCATCTCAGCGCGGGCGAAGCTGATCTCACCATCCAGCCGGTAAAGGTCGGCGGAGTAGGTTTTGATGGCTTCCAGGCTCAAGCCGCTCGTCCCGGTGGGCAGGTTGTTGTTCAGCAGGCGCTCGAAGGCCTTGATCAGCACGAAGCGCTTGTAGCCGTACTCGTTAATCTGGCTGACCTGGCTGGATGCGAGGGCAACCAGTTCGGCGCGCTGTTCGGCGGTAAGGTTATTGAGGGTGTTCATGGCGGCGCTGGTCAGGAAGTCACCGGCGTGTCCCATTTCGGATGGGTCGTTGTCGCGCAGGTACTGGAAACCCCAGAAATCGGCCACTTTTCCGGGCGGGAAAAAGGAGTCCGCACCCAGGTCGCCGGTCATGAAGGCCAGCGCGTCATAGGAGATGGTCATACCCTGGGCTTTATCGGAGATGGCCTGCTCGATGTTATAAGCGGGTGCGCCATTAGCGGGTTGATTGTTCCCAGACTGCTGGTTGCCGCCTTGCTGGCTAGCGTTCCCGTCATTGGGGCTGCGGTCAGGGGCGCAGGCCAACTGGCTGTCCGGGGTGGTTTTGCACGTGCCGGTATGGTCGCCGTTTTGGTCGCTGAAACTGCAACTGTTCTGCTCTGCCAGCCCGGTGCAGGCGGCGAGGGCTTCGGCGGGAGGCGCACCGCCCGGTTGACCGTTATCTGGGGCGGAAGCCTGGCTGCTGCCGGTGTCGCTCATCCCGGCGCGGGCATAGGTCACATGCAGTTCGGCGCTGGCGAGGGTGAACTCTTGGATGGCGGCCAGCAGGGTCTCGCGGTCGACGTTCTCTGGCGCAACGGTGATTTGCGGCTGGGCAGAGAGCGCGTAAACGGTGTAGATATATTCCTTGTCGCCGGGGCCTTGCGAGCAGGGCGGAGAGTATTCGACCAGCCCGTTGTTGATGTTGTTGCCGAGCGTGCCCACCCCGGTCACATTTTTGGGCAGGCTGGTGGTGCTGGCCGGAAGGTTGTAGAGCACCCAGTACCAGTGCGCCTGCTCGTTTTGGCCGGGCAGGTGGTGCATGACGACGGCGTAGCTGTTCGTTTCGGCAGGTGCGCCGCTCCAGGTGAGCGCCAGGGTTGCGCCGTCGCCATCGCAGGTGTATTCGACCGGCAGGCGGCCATCGGCGGGCAGGTCGGGACTGGTGAGGGTGAATCCACCGCTTGAAATGGATGCGGCAGCAGCGGAGACCGGCTCAGAAACAGGTTCCGTTTCGATCACGGGAGCCGCTTCCGGGGCGATTGCGGCAGGCGCGCAGCCTACCAGCAGGGCGAAAATCAGGGTCAAAGCGAAAAGTTTGAGCTTCATATTTTTTCCTTTCCATCCACAGGATAGCAAGGAGATGTTCAGAAGTTGTTCAGAAGCGGTTGGGGTTTGATAAAGATAGCGGGTTGGCTTGGGGGCAGTTGCCACGTTATAACGGGCCGATATCTGGCCCGACTAAAAATACAGACAAGGAAACTTTCCTTGTCTGTATTTTTAGTCGGGAGAAACACACTTGAAAACACTCAAAATTCTTTTTTGGTCCTCGTCAGCCTGGCCCTGGGTTCAGTGATACTCCTGGTGATTAACAGTAACTACACCAACTCGGAGCTATAGGCCGGGCTCAGGCTCTCGAACAGAATCAGCGCCTGGCCGAACTGACCCGCAGCCTGCTCGACCTTTCGCGGATCGAAGCCGCCCAAACCGTTTTTGAGTCGCTCGACTTGCGCCAACTCGTTGCCGAAACTGGCGAACGCTTCGCCTCCCGCGCCGAACAGGCCGAGCGTACCTTCCACTTGACCCTCCCGAAGGGAAAATCCCTGTTTTGGGAAATGCAGGCCAACTCCAGCGCGCCCTCGAAAACCTGCTCGAAAACGCCCTAAAATTTACCCCGCCGCTTGGAACCATCTCACTGACGCTCAAAACCATCCCCGACAACGTTACCCTGACCGTTACCAATACCGGCATGGGCAACCCGCCCGAAGATTTGCCGCGTTTTCATCGTGGCCGCAATGCCACGGCGTATCCAGGCAACAGACTGGGGCTGGCTATCGTCAAGGCAGTGGTGAAGGCCCACAACGGGGAAATCCACGCACAATCAACCGTTCGCAGTGGCGCGCAAATGACAATATCACTTGCCTGGGGTAGCTTGCCCTGTCATAGTAATCAAAATTGGCACAGCCTTCTTTTTAATTCTTTGCCAGATTAATGAACACATCCTCCAGCGTGGGTTCGCCGGGTTGGATGGATTCGACTCTCGCCCCGGCCTGTTTCAGCACCTCGTTGAGTTTTTCCTCGCCCAGGCCGGGTTCGGCGATGACCCGTAAGTGGTCTCCCGATAAACCGGCGCGCAGCACGCCGGGAGTTTGTTCCAGCGCCGCCAGCCCGTCGAGCAACGGGGTCGCGTACAACTCCCAGACTTTGCCCGGCACGAAGCGCTCTTTCAGTGTCAGCGGGGTATCCAGCGCCAGCAGGTGGCCGTCTTTCATCATTGCCACGCGGTGACAGTATTCGGCTTCGTCCATGTAGTGGGTGGTGACCAAAATCGTCACGCCCTGTTCGGCCAGGTTGTAGATCAAGTCCCAGAATGAGCGGCGCGCGGTCGGGTCGACGCCGCTGGTCGGTTCATCGAGAAACAACAGGCGCGGGTTGTGAACGAGGGCAATTCCCAGCGCGAGTCGCTGTCTCCAACCGACGGAAAGTTCCCGGGTCAGGACGTTTTTCTGATCCCCCAGCCCCACCTGTTCGGCGGTTTCGGCGATGCGGGCCTTGTCCGTAATCCCGTACACGCCGCCGTAAAACTGGAGATTCTCCCAGACGGTCAAATCGTCGTAGATGGCGAATTTTTGCGACATATAGCCGACGCGCGCCCGTACCAACTCGGCCTGGCGATAAACATCGTAGCCGAGCACGGAGGCGTGCCCCTGCGAGGGGGTCAGCAGCCCCAGCAACATACGGAAGGTGGTGGTTTTGCCGGAGCCGTTCGGCCCCAAGTAGCCGATGATTTCTCCCGGCTGGACATCGAAGGTTACTTCGTTCACGGCCACGAAATCGCCAAAGCGACGGGTGAGATGGTCAACGACGATGACAGGTTCAGGCATGTTCTTGCTCCGAAAGGTAGATAAAGGCGTCTTCCAGCGCGGGTGGGATGGGCCGCGCCCCCAGGAAGCTGCCGCCGCCCTGCGGGATGGCGCGCTCCAGGCTGTGGATGACGGAATCCGTCTGGCCGGGGCGCACGCGCAGGTGCAGGCGGTCGCCAAAGGCGCGGACATCCTCCACGGCGGCGTTCTGGGCGCTGATCTGGCGCAGCAATGGCAGCGGACTGCCGCGCAATTCCAGGATGCGCTCGTCGAGCAGGCTGCGCAGTTGGCCGGGCGTGCCTTCGGTGATGATTTTGCCTTTTTGCATAAAGCCGATGCGATGACAGCGGGCGGCTTCGTCCATGTAGGGGGTGGAGATGATGACGGAGACGCCAGCGTTTTGCTCTCCCCCTACATTCGCAGAATTTGGGGGCTGTTGGAGGGGGGTAGATACCAGTTTGATAATCAACTGCCAGAAATCCTGGCGGGTGACGGGGTCAACGCCGGTGGTGGGTTCGTCAAGCAGGAGCACGCGCGGGCGGCTGACCAGGGCCGAGGCCAGGCCAAGCTTCTGCTTCATCCCGCCCGAAAGCTGACCGGCGCGGCGATGCTGGAATTTGGCCAGCCCGACAAATTCAAGGATTTCGAGCGAGCGCGGCAGCCATTCGTTGGCCTTCAATCCGCGCATTTCGGCAAAAAAACGGATGTTTTCGAGTACGGTCAGGTCTTCGTAGAGCGAAAAACGCTGCGAGAGATAGCCGATGTGTGAGCGGGCGCGTTCCACCTGGGTTTTGACGCTGTCGCCGCAGATGGTGGCGTCGCCGGAAGTGGGCCACAGCGCGCCGACCAGCATGCGCATGGTGGTGGTCTTGCCCGCGCCATCCGAGCCGACCAGCCCGTAGATTTCGCCGGGGCTGATGGTTAAATCTACCCCATTGACGGCGTTGACCTCGCCAAAAGATTTGTGCAGGTTGCTGGCGACAACCAGGGGAGTTTCAGGGTTCATAGGGACATCCAATCTTGCACCGGGGAGTGCGTACCCTAACGGGCATCAAATCGCACCATGTTTAATGGGATTTTTCGGGCGTCGGCAGCTTCCGCTAAACGGTTTTGGCGTGGGACGCTGGTCCCCAAACGGGGATGATATGCGACGCACCCTCGGCGAATTGATCTACTTGAACATCACATCCGCAGGCATGCCTGGTTTCAACTTGCCAGCCGAGTCGGCCAGGGAGAGTTTGATGGCAAAGACGGTGGTCTTACGGCCTGAGCTGGTCTGGACGTTGCGCGGGGTAAACTCGGCCTGGGCGGAAATGTAGGTGACGGTGCCGCTGAAGGTCTCGCCGGGGAAGGAATCGGCGGTGACATCGGCAGATTGGCCGAGCGACAGTTCGCCGTAGCGGTCTTCGGGGATGTAGACGGTGATGGTCAGGTCGCTCAGGCGGGCCAGGGTCAGCAGGGCCGAGCCGGGCATGACCACTTCGCCGGGTTCCACGGCGCGGGTCAGGATAAAGCCATCCGTCGGGGCGGTGACGGTCAGTTTGGCGATTTGGGTATCAATCAGGGCCAGGTTGGCTTCTGCCTGGGCGACGGCGGCTTTGGACTGCGCGGCGGCAGCCTGGGCCTGGTCGAGGGCTTTTTGGGCGGCGGCGACCTTGGGGGAGAGCATCCCGGTTTCCAGCGCGCGGACTTTGTCCTGGGCGGCATCGAGGCGTTCCTGGGCCACACGCAGGTCGGCGCGGGCGGAGAGTACGTCAGCGGCGCCGCTGGTGGTGGCGGCCTCGTCATAGTCTTGCTGGGCGTCGGTCAGTTCGACCAGGGCGTCGTCATAGCTTGCCTGGGCCGAATCTTTCAGGGCCTGGTCGGTGGATGCGCTGGTATTGAGAACATCCTGGGCAACGGCAAAAGCGGCGCGGGCGTCCATCAGGCGTTTTTCGGCGGCCAGGAAATCGTCGCTGGTAGCTTTTTGCTCGACGGAGGCCAGCCGGGCGCGGGTTGCGTCCAGCGCGGATTGGGCGGCGGCGGCTTCGTTTTGGGCGGAGGTCAGCATCTCGGATTTTTCAAAGTACCAGGCGGGCTGGTTGAACTCGGCGGGCGGGGTCAGGGTCCAGTCAAAGGTGCGGGTGGCTTTTTGCTCGGCCAGGGCCGCGGTAAGGGTCAGGTCGTACTGCGATTGGGCGGTCGCGGCGGCGGATTCAGCCGTGGAGGCGGCTGCTTTGGCGGTATCCAGCGCGGCGGCAGCGACTTTGCGTTGGGCCTGGAGCAGGGTGTCGTCGAGGCGGAAGAGCACATCGCCAGCATTGACCGAATCCCCTTCATTCACCAGCACTTCGACCACGCGGCCCGAAAGCTCGGGGGCGATCATCACATCGGTGGCTTCGACGGTGCCGGAGGCGGTCAGCACGCCGTTGGCGGCGGAGGCGACGAAGTAGGTGTTATAGGCGTAGTAGCCAGCCGCAGCCAGGGCGGCGATGAGCAGGATGACGACCAGGATTTGAGGGCGTTTGGATTGCATGGGGTTTTCCTTTTGGTAGTTGTTTGTTGGTAGTTGGTGAGGGTGCGTCGCACCTTACTGTGCGGAGAAAACCGCTAAGCGGGTTAGGCTTTCTGGGAATTAGCGTGAAAACTTGTACACGGAACACACGGAATTCACGGAAAACGCGGAAAGAGCCTTTTAAAATGACGGTTTTTCCGTGTTCATCCGTTTTTTCCGTGTTTTCCGCGTCCGAAAAATGCCTATCACGGAGATTCCCAGAGAGCCACGGGTTATGCTTTCGCTGGTGAAAATCCCGTTTAACATGGTGCGATTTGATGCCCGTCAGGGTACGCACTTTTATCGCTAATCAAGCCGCTTCTTGAAGCGCAGGGTGGCGGCGGACATGATGACAACGGCGAACATGATCAGCGAAAGGACTTCACTCCACAGCACACTGGGGCCGACGCCTTTAATCATCAGGGCGCGAATCAGCACCAGGTAGTAACGCAGCGGGATGGCGTAAGAGATGGCTTGCAGGGCGGCAGGCATGGCGCTGATTGGGAAGAAAAAGCCCGAGAGGAAGATGCTTGGCAGCAGCGTCATCCAAACCGTCAGCATGGCTTCCTGCTGGGTGTTGGCGATGGTCGAGGCAAACAGGCCAATGCCCAGGCCGGAAATCAGGAAGAGCGCCGAGATGACAATCACCTGCACCAGGCTGCCCTGGATCGGCACGCCGAACCACCAGTGGCCGAGCGCCAGCACTTCGAGCATGTTGAACATCGACAGGATGGTGTACGGCACCAGTTTGCCGACAATCAATTCCCACGAACGGATGGGCGTGACGATCAGCTGCTCCATCGTGCCGCGCTCGCGCTCGCGGACGACGGCAGTGGCGGTCAGCATGGCGGTCAGGGCCGAGAGCACCATGCCAATTACGCCGGGGATCATGAAATAGGCGCTCGCCAGGTCGGGGTTGAACCAGACCGTGGTGCGGATTTCCACCGGCACGCGCAGCGCCAGCCCCTGGCCGGAACGGGCCACTTTTTCGCTCAGGATGTTGGTGGCGTGGCGTTGACCAATCAGCTGGGCAGCGGATAGGGAGGTGGAGGCCACGGTCGGGTCGGAGCCGTCGAGCACAAAGGCCACCTGCGCGGAACCATATTTCAGCTGCCGGGCATAGTCGGGCGGGATGATCAATCCCGCTTTGGCCTGGCCGCTTTCGAGCAGCAGCCGCAATTCGTCTTCCGAATAGACGGCGAAGGCCACTTTGAAATAGTCGGCGGCGCGGTACGAATCGAGCAGGGCGCGCGATTCGGGGCTGGAAGACTGGTCATAAATCGCCAGCGGGATGTTGCGCACATCGTTGGTGGCGGCATACCCCAGCAGGAAAAGCTGCAAAATGGGGATGACGAGCACAATCATCAGCGTGCGCGGGTCGCGCCAGATTTGGATGAACTCCTTGCGGATGATCGAGGTGAGACGAGAATTCATGGATTACTCCGGGTGCGGGATGCCGGTCAGGATGCAATCCAGCCAGGCATTGGGGGAAGTTTGATACTGCATTTCGGGCGGTAAAACGCCGGTGAGCAGGGTTTGGGTGACATGATACGAAATCAATAAGCTGAGCAGTGTCCTCCAGGATGCCGGGGGCGGGGCAGCGTCGAAGATTTTCTCGAAAAGCCGGGGCAGGTGACGCCCTTTGAATTCCAACAGTTCAATCAGGATCAGGTTGAAGAAATCGGGTTGTAAGGCAAGTTCATCCAGCAGGATGGCGGCCTGCTGCCGGTTAATCGTTTCGGGCAGGCGGCGCAGGTTGCGGCGCGCAAAGGGGTTGCGTTCCAGCAGGATGGCCTGGAAAATATCTTCTTTGGATGGAAAGTGGTTGTAGACGCTGCCCAATGCCAGCCCTGCAACCCTGGCTATCTCGCGCATGGAAGTGGCGGCATAGCCCTGGGCGCTAAACAACTGTTGTCCGGCGTCCAGCAGGCGGTCGTGGGCGGTTTGGGTCATTTGGATGTGCCTTTCAACCCCAGCAGCGCGGCCAGGCAGAGCAGGATGCCCAGAATGATCATCCCCAACACATAAAACAGGGAAATAAACCCGGCGCGGTAGGGTTGGAGGGTGAGAATCACCGGCAGTTGGGCGGCTCCCGCTGCCAGCGGCCAGAAAAGCCCAATCCCCAGGTGGATGGAATAGCCGCTTTTCTGGTTGCTGCCCAGCAAGAAAAGTCCCAGCCCTTGTAAGGCGAATACCCCGGCGATGACGCCCGCCAAAACCGGGGCGGGAATGCCGTTTTTAACGGGTTCGCCCAGGGCAAAATCTTCCAGCGTGTGGGGCAAGGCCACAAAAATGAGCAAAAGCGACAGGACGATGACGCTCGTTCTCCAGGTTGAATGTTTGGGTTGCATAGACACCAGTCAGACTCCTTTTTAAAAAAATCACAGGAAATTCCCGTGAAGTCAAGGATAAGACCGGGGCAGGTATTTTGGTACGACTAATGTCGTATTGAGCGGTTTCAGTTTTTTGAATCAGGGTAGAATAATTTGGAATATTGCGCCCTGGAGCCACCATGCCCGTCCAAACATCCTCTACCCTTTCAGATTTCTCCCGTGCCCGGCAGGTTCTTGCAGCCACCCGGCATTTCTCTGCCCTGCCAGCCGAAGCTGCCGAGGCTCTGGCGCGGCAGATGATCTGGCGCAGTTATGACTCCGGGCAACTTATCTGCCTGGAGGGTGAACCCGGTGAATATGCTTGGTTTGTAGAAAAAGGCTGGGTTAAGGGAGTGCGTACCGCCAGCGACGGGCGCGAACAGGCCGCCCTGTTCCTGAAAGATGGCGAAATTTTCGGCGTGGAAGCGGTTTTCAGCGGGTCGGCTTATCCGCTAACGGTCACAGCGCTGGAAAAGGCCAGCATCTGGGCGGTCAAAGCGGAGGTTTTTGTCGGCCTGGCGGAACGGTACCCGGCGCTGGCACTGGCTTGCCTGGAGCACTTGAGCGCCAGCGTTATGCATTATGTCCAATTGGTAGAAGACCTGGGCCTGCGCAGCGTCCAGGCGCGCATGGCGCATACCCTGCTTAACTATGCCGAATTACGTGATGGGCGTTTGATTGTCCCTCGCCGGCAGTGGGCGACCCTGGATGAAATGGCAGCGCGGCTTGGAACGGTTCGGGACGTTCTCAGCCGCGCCTTGAAAGCGCTGGAATCGGACGGTATCCTGCGCCTGGAGCGCAGCCAGATTGTCGTGCTGGACCCTAAAAAACTGCTGGAGCGTGGGAAAGTTTAGCGCGCCCCGAACCCTGCCTCGATTTTGACCTGGCGCATCTTCAGCCAGGTTCCACCCTAACCGGCAGTAATATCAACACGACTCACCCTCAACAAAAAGCGCACCCTTAAAAGGTGCGCGAATGGTAGATTGGATCCGTTGATGCAGATTTTGGGCATAAACGGATTTTTGTTGTGTTCAGGAAAGGTGTTTTCTATTGACCCCCATCCCACTGGGTATGGAAATTGCCTTCTTTATCCACCCGGCGGTAGGTGTGTGCGCCGAAATAATCGCGCTGGGCCTGTGTCAGGTTGGCGGGCAGCACGGCAGAGCGATAGGCGTCAAAATAGGCCAGCGAAGCGGTGGTCGCCAGCATCGGGATTCCCAGGCCAATCGCCGTTTGCGCCACCTCGCGCCAGGCCGCCTGGCGCTCACGCAGGGCCGTCGAAAAAACCGGGTCGAGCAGCAGGTTGGGCAGGTCGGGCTCACGCACAAAAGCCGCCGTCACATCTTCCAACACTTCCGCGCGGATAATGCACCCCGCCCGCCAAACCCGCGCAATCGCCGCAAAATCCAGGCTCCAGCCATACTCCGCCGAAGCCAGCCGCAGCATGGCAAACCCCTGGGCGTAGGATGTCACTTTGCAGGCGTAAAGCGCCTGTTCGGCCAAATCCACCAGCCGATCACGGTCGCCGGTAAAGCGGCTGGTTCCTCCTAGCTCCCTAGCCGCCGCCATGCGCTCGGCCTTTAAGCTGGAGAGAATGCGGCTTTCCACCGCCGCATTAATCGTCGGGATGGGCGCGCCCACGTCAAAGGCATTTTGGCTCGTCCACTTGCCGGTGCCCTTTTGGGCCGCCTCGTCCAAAATCAAATCCACCAGGTCGGCAGCGCCGGTTTCAGGGTCTTTCCACCACAAAATATTGGATGTAATCTCAATCAGGTACGATTTCAGGTCGTACTCATTCCACTCCGAGAAAACTTCGGCCAGCTCGGCATTCGAGAAACCCGCGCCGCGGTGCAGCAGGTCGTAAATCTCTGCAATCAACTGCATATCGCCATATTCAATGCCGTTATGCACCATTTTCACATAATGCCCGGCCCCGCCGCGCCCCATCCAGCCCACGCAGGGCGTTCCATCCGGAGCTTTGGCGGCAATCGTGGAAAGGATGGGCTGCAGCCTGGCCCAGGCCGCCTCCCCACCCCCGGGCATCAGGCTCGGCCCCCACAGCGCCCCGGACTCTCCACCCGAAACACCCATCCCGATAAACGAAATGCCATCCACTTCCAGGCTTTTCACGCGCAGTTCGGTATCGGCAAAGAACGAGTTGCCGCCATCAATCACAATATCACCCTTTTGCAGGTGCGCTTTCAGTGAGTTAATCGCCACATCCACCGGCTCCCCGGCTGGAACCATGAGTAAAACCACCCGGGGGCTTTCCAGAGCTGAAACAAGCTCTGCCGCCGAGGCCGCCAGTGTTACCGGGAAATTCGCTGGAATCTTCGGAAAGGGGTCAAACCCGATGACGGGGATCCCGTTGCGCTGTAAGTTCATCGCCAACGAACGACCCATCACACCCAGGCCAAGCAAACCAATTTGATATGACATAAAAGCTCCTTTTTAACGCAAGGACGCAAAGAAAAAATTAAAAACCTTGCGCCTCCGCGTCTTGGCGACTTTGCGTTAAGATTTTTTGTGTAATTTCATCCAACGATTGTTCAATACCAACCACCAGCGCATTTTGCGGCTCTTCGAGCGCGTCAAACTGGCTTTGGAGCATGTGCGCCTTCATAAAATGACCAGGCCGTTGGCTCATGCGTTGCCAGATGAGATCGTAACTGCCCTTGAGATAAATAATTTGAACATCGGGATTCCCTGCAAGCAGCACCTGGCGGTAGCGTTCCTTGAGCGCCGAGCAGGCCAGCACACCGGGGCGTTTTTCTTCCAGGCAGGCATGAATCAAATCGCGCAGGCGGGCCAGCCAGGGGGCGCGGTCAGAGTCATCTAGCGGGGTGCCGCTTGCCATCTTGGCGACATTTTCAGCCGGGTGGAAATCATCCGCGTCGTAAAAATCCCAGCCCAGCGCATCGGCCAGGGCCTTGCCCACCGACGATTTGCCGGAGCCGGAAACGCCCATGACGATGTAAAAAGAAGGGTTCATGGTTGACGCTGCCTTTCAAAACGATAAATTTGCCAGGTGTTGTACAGGTTGTGATACAGCACATAAAAAACTGGCCCCATTGCCACCAATGGGCTGATAAAGGTGAGTGCCACCCAGATGGCAAAGGTGTTGTTCTTTTGGCCGAGGGCCTGGCTGGTTTCCTGCCAGTAGTCGCGCCCGCCGATCAGCGCGCCGAGGGCAAAATTGACGGCGCAGATTACCAGCGAGACCAGCGCAATTTGCCCGAGCGCCAGCAGCGAACCGTCGTTTTCGCGCAAGATAAAATCGCTGGCTTTGGCGCTGATGATGAACAGGTTCAAAATCCAGATTTGGAAGGAAAACCTTTTGGCGGCGTAAACCGGTTTGCGCAGGGACTCGGGCAGGCGGGCAGCAATGCGCGCCAAGATCAGTGGTGTGAACATCGTCAGCAAAACCGGTTGGAGCACTTCCCAGGTGGAGATTTGCACCTGCGCCCCCAAGATATAGGGCAGCACGAAGGGGACGATCAGCGCCATGGCGACATTGGTTAACAACACTGCCGCCACCATAAATTCCACCCGGCCCTTGATGAAACTGACAATTACAGTGGATGAAATAGCGGTCGGTGCAACGGCGGTGATGAAGGCCGCCAGCCCCAATTCAATGCTCAGGCGCGAGAAAACACTCCAGGCAACAAACGCCACCCCCAGGTTTGCCAGCAGTACCCAGAGCACGCCGCTGTGGAATTTGTGCGGGTCAATCTCAATATCCAGGAAGGCGAAAAACAGCATCGCCATTAACAGGTATTGCACCAGGAATGACAATGTGCTGGCCTGCGGAATCAGCGCGCCCGCCAGCATGGTCAAAACCAGGGCAAAAACTTTGCCGTAGGTGTGGAAAAAGGTTTGCATGAAGCTCAGTTATACCTGCATGGGCCGTTTTGGGCGTTATTTCTTAAGCCGGTACAAAATTTCACCGGCCTTGGGCACATAGAGAATGCCTTCATCTTCGCGGTTTTGCCACTCGGCAATGTTGATGCTGGCCGGGTCCAGGTAGCCCAGGTTGAGTTTGGCGCAGTCTTCGGGCGGAACCTGGCTGGCAAGCGTGACGCGCACATTGGGCTTTTCTGCGCCGTTCAACCAGACACCGGAGCCGCGCACATGCGTCGAATGGGCCAGCACCCCCAGCGGGATGTGTTTGAAGCGTTCCCAGTCGTTCAGGAAATACTCGAGGGTGTGGTATCCGATTTCATAGATGTATTTGCCGTGCACATGGCTGACGACATCCAGGTGCGGGGCGTAGATGATGACTTCGCCGCCGATGGCCACAGCCGGTTCGAGCTTGTACATGGCTTTGGCCCCCGTCCAGAGTTCGTCGTACATTTTGGGAGCGCAGGAGAGCACCCGCTGGTAGGGTGTGTCGCACCAGCGGATATGGCGCTGGGCCGAAAGGTCGGCGGCGGCGCTCCAGGCGGAGATATGGTCGCCGATGAAGAGGCCGCTCAGGTCGTGACCTTCGACCACCAGCGCAATCAGGGTGATGGGTTTGGTGATATGCTCCGCGGCGGCGTGAATCATGGCGCGAACGGGCGTGTCTTTGACGCCGATGGTGCCAACCACCCCGGCCAGCGCGCCCAGCCAATGGGTGGCGTTAATCATATCTGGCCCCGAGATGCCAGGGAAGATGTATTTGGCCCCGCCTGAAAAGCCAACCACTTCGTGCGGGAAGGTTGGGCCAAGAATCAGGATGTGGTCGTAGTCGAAAACAGCCTTGTTCAGGCGAATATCCACATGGCTGGGCAGGGAGGCGTGCCAACGGTCGCCTGCGATGGCTTTAATCTGGTCTTGTTCAATCGCGCCGATGGTGGTCAGGGCGGCGGGGTCATCCCAGGCGTGGTTGAGGAGCATTGTCAACGGATAGGAAGCGGATGAACGGATGGTTTCAACGGATGAAGAGCGGATGAACGGATTAGCGCCAAAGCCTTTTCCAGCGGCAAGGGAAACTCTTTCATCGGGGGTAATGCCGACGAGTTGGTTGAGGCTCTCGTCACTGAGGCCGGGGTGCGTGCCGAGGGCCACCATGAAGTCGAGTTGTTGGGCGTCGTGGAGAATCTCGACCAGCGACCGGAACAAGAAGGGAAGCGGCAGGGAACGGGTGTGGTCGGGAATCAGGACGAGCAGGCGCTGGCGGGTGAACTGGCCTTCCAGGGCTTGCGTAAGCGTGTTGCGAATTTCATATTCCGTCAAAAGTTGGCCTGATGAAGCGATTTTTTGAGCAACCGGCATGGGAACCTCCCGGATTTTCTATAAATGAACCGCTAAGGCCGCGAAGAGCGCAAAGAAAAACATTAAATCTTCGCGTTCTTCGCGCACTTCGCGGTTGAATCTTTAAACACCACTAAACGCCGAAAAACCGCCATCCACCGGGATAACGACCCCGGTGACGAAGGCGGAGGCTGGCGAAACCAGCCACATGAGCGCGCCGAGCAGGTCTTCGGGGGTGCCGAATCGGCTCTGGGGAGTGTGGGAGATGATGGTTTGCCCACGCGGGGTTAAATCGCCGGTTTCCTTGTCGGTCAGCAGGAAGCGGTTTTGTTCGGTCAGGAAAAAGCCGGGGGCGATGGCGTTGACGCGGATTTCGGGGCTGTATTCCTGGGCCATGTGAACCGCCAGCCATTGGGTGAAGTTGCTGACCCCGGCTTTGGCGGCGGAGTAGGCCGCAATGCGCGTCAGCGGGCGGAAGGAATTCATGGACGAGATATTAATAACAACCCCGCTTTTCTGCGCCGCCATGATTTTGCCAAAAACCTGGCTGGGCAAAATCGTACCCATCAGGTTCAGGTCAAAAACCCAGCGGATGGCGTCGGCGGGCAGGTCGAAGAAGGGTTGTTCAGGGTTGGTGGTGGCCTGGGGTTTGTTGCCGCCCGCGCCGTTGATGAGAATATCCACCCGGCCGAAGGCCTCCAGCACCTGGGCAGCGGCGGTTTCCACGCTGGCTTTGTCCAGCACGTTGCAGGCCACGCCGATAGCGCCATTGCCGAGGTCGGCGGCCAGCGCGGCGGCAGGCTCCAGGCGTAAATCCAGCACGGCGACTTTCGCACCGGCTTCGGCCAATTCACGGCACATCAGGGCGCACAACACGCCCGCGCCGCCGGTCACAACGGCTACTTTTCCTTGTACATCGAAAGAAATACTCATAAGATTAGCTCCTTTTTGCTGGGGGAGTGCGTCGCACCATTTTTAAAGGGGCGATTCCCGAAGGAAGAAAATTCCGTTTAAATGGTTGCTTGCCAAAGGTCTGGTGCGACGCACTGCTTGTTATCTACTTCAACAAATCCAAATGTTTGCCAAAGTGCTTTTGCAGGTTGGCGCTGTAGGCGTCCGCACTGTTGACCAGTTCAGCTCTGATTTCTGCGCCAAACTGCGCCAGCGCCGAGCCAAAGGTGACGTGCAAAATTTCGCGGGCGTGGAAATCATCCAACAAAGCCGGGAGCGACAGGCCCGCCGGAACCAGCGCCGGGTCCGCCGAAACGTGATAGGTGGCGCGGTCGGTGGCGTAACGCGCCAGGCCCAGCGTCCAAATCTGCTCAAAGAGCGCGGGTGAAACACTGGCAAGGGTGCGCAGGGCCTCCAAGTAGCTCGTCCCGGCAGTTTTGACGTGGATACGCTGGCCCCAGTGCTTGACAATCAGCGGGTAAACGCTGAATTTATCGGAACCAGAGTGCAGGCTGAGTTTGTAGGTTCCAAAATGGGCGGTCACAGCGGCGTGTTTTGCTAGTTCGGCGTCCAGGGCCTGGATGTCGCCAATGTAATCCACGCCCTTTTCAAAGCGCCCGATAAAGCGCGGGGCCAGGCTGGTGAACTTCACCCCGGCGCGGGTCAACTCGCTGGCGATGAAAAAATGCTCCAGCGGCGTGGTGGGCGCGTCGGTTTCGTCCACCGAAACTTCAAAGTCAAAGGTTTCTTTTAATTCGGAAAGGCGGCGATACATCGCAATCGTGTGCTGGATTGCCCTCCCGTACTTGACCAGCGCCCGGAGCAGCTTCTCTGAATCAAACGACCCGTAAGCGGTATCGCCGTTCCCGGTCAGGTACAAGGCTGAAAGTTCATCCCAACCCTGCCCTGCGGCTTTTTCTTGCAACATGGAGAGTGAATCTACGTCTGCGGTATTGTCTACATGGGCGCCGGGGTCTACGGTATAGAAGGTGTACCCGGCCTCGACGAAGAGCGGCAGGTCGTCCACCGTTTTCAGGTGGTCGGCGTCTGCGCCCCAGGGTTTGTCCCAGCCGCTGGCTTCGACGGCGCGTTTGGCGTCATCCATCACCTGCTGGGGGGTGCGTCCGGTGCGGGCATTCTCACGCACCGATTGCTGGCAAAAAATGGGTTGAATTTCCAGCCCGGCCTGCCGTAATGCGGCCACATGGCCGGGGGTGGCCAGGCCAAGGCGGTCGCCGAAACCGAAGGAGGGGGAGAGACCAAAAGGGGTGAGCATGTTTGTCCTTTATGATGTTTTTGTGGGCCGTGGGGGTGTAGGGGCGCAGCATTGCTGCGCCCCTACTGCGCCCCTACGATAAACAATACGCCCGTTTTGCCAACCCAACCGCCAATTCTTTCATCATCTCGTGGGCGTCGTCCATGTCTACGATGTGGCGGGCCACCAGGCTGGCAACCCAGTTGGCGGCGGCGCGCCGCCAGACATCATGGCGGGCCGGGATGGAGCAAAAGGCGCGGGTGTCGTCGTTGAACCCGGCGGTGTTGTAGAGACCGGCGGTTTCCATCACCTGGTCAAAGTAGCGGGCCATGCCGTTCAGGCTGTCGTGGAACCACCAGGGCGGGCCGAGCTTGAGAGCGGGATAATGCCCGGCCAGGGTGGCCAGCTCACGGGAGTAGGCGGATTCGTCGAGGGTGAAAAGCAGAAGGTTGAAGCCGGGTTGGCCGCCGTATTTGTTCAAGAGCGGGCGCAGGTTGCGGGTAAATTCGGTTTGCAGGGGAATGTCACAGCCTTTGTCCAGGCCGAATTTCTGAAAAACCTGGTCGTTGTGGTTACGCAAGGAGCCGGGGTGGATTTGCATCACCAGGCCGTCTTCCACGCTCATGCGGGCCATTTCCATCAGCATGTGAGCGGTAAAACGGGCCGGGTCGCCGGGGTCGGGCTGGCCGCGCAGGGCGCGCTGGAAGATGGCGTCGGCTTCGAGGCGAGTCAGTTCAGCGGTGGCAGGCGTCAGGGCGGCGTGGTCGGTGGCGGTGGCGCCTATTTGCTTGAAAAATGCCCGGCGTTGTTCCAAAGCGCGGAGGAAGGAAGCGTAATCCATCACATCCACGCCGCTGACCTGGCTGAGTTTTTCGATGTTTTGCCGCCAGTGGGGCGCGTCCAGGTTGACCACGCCGTCGGGGCGGAAGCAGGGGATGATGCGTCCATCCCAGGTGGCGCGGATGGCCTGATGCTGTTCCAGCGTGTCGGTGGCGGCGTCGGTGGTGGAGAGCAGCTCGATGTTGAAGCGTTTGAAGAGGGCGCGGGGAGAAAATTCGGGCTGGGCCAGCTTTTCGGCAATCCGGTCGTAGAGCCGGTCGGCGTTGGCGGCGGAGGGTTTTTCGTGGATGCCGAAGACTTCGCTCAGTTCGTGCGCCAGCCAGATGCCGGAGGGGGTGCCGCGAAAGAGGAAGAAGTTTTCGCAGAACAGCCGCCAGATTTGGCGGTGGTCGGTTTCAAGCGGGCCGCCATCCTGCCGCGGAACGCCCAGGCTTTCGAGCGCAATCCCTTGCGAATACAACATGCGGGTGACATAGTGGTCTGGAATGATGAACAGATCAGCGGGGGAGCCGAAGGTGGCGTTGGGGTCGGCGAAGAGGGCCGGGTCTACATGCCCGTGCGGGGAGACGATGGGCAAGGCAGCGACGGGCTGATAGAGTTCAAGGGCCAGCTTACGGGTAGTCGGGTCCGCTGAGAAAAAACGCTCGGGGTTCATGTCACCTCGTTAACCAGCCGCCATCCACGGGGATAATGGCTCCATTCATATAATCCGAAGCGGCCGAAGCCAGGAAGACCACCGCGCCCATCAGGTCGGAGGGAGTGCCCCAGCGGGCGGCGGGGATGCGGTCGAGGATGGAGGCTGAGCGCTCGGCGTCGGCGCGCAGGGGGGCGGTGTTGTCGGTGGCCATGTAGCCGGGGGCAATGGCGTTGATGTTCAGGCCTTTGGCGGCCAGTTCGTTGGCAAACAGGCGGGTCAGCCCGGCCACGCCGCTCTTGGATGCGGTGTATGAGGGCACACGGATGCCGCCCTGGAAGGAGAGCATGGAGGCGATGTTGATGATTTTGCCGCTGCCCTGGGCCGCCATCACGCGCCCGGCGGCCTGCGAGAGCAGGAAAACCACCTTCAGGTTGATTTGGAGCACGTCGTCCCAGTCGGCTTCGCTGAATTCCAGCACCGGGGCGCGGCGGATAATGCCAGCGTTGTTAATCAAGATGTCGAGACGGCCCATTTCGCGGGTAATTTCTTCGATTACCGCGTTCAGGTCGGCGGCGCTGGCTTTGAGCAGGTCGCAGGTGACGGCGTGGTAGCGGTGTCCGAGGGCGCGGACGGCCTGGGCGGTGGTTTCGCTCCCACTGCGGTCGAGGCCGACGATGTCAGCTCCAGCTTCGGCGAGGGCTATAGCCATACCCTGGCCCAGTCCCTGCCCTGCGCCGGTGACGAGGGCTACTTTTCCGTCGAGTTTGAAGAGGTCGAGAATCATATTGTCCAATCCTTCCTTTACGCGGATTTGGCGGATTTCACAGACCGCTACGCACACGGATTTTTAAGGTTTTTTCCGTGTTCATCCGCGTTTTCCGTCCAATCCGTGTACTGGTTTTAGTGCCCGAGTTCTTTGAGCATCGCAACGGTCTTGCTGACCCAGCCCACTTTGGGGTCGTCTACGGTGGCCTGGACGCGCTGGTTGCCAGCCAGGAACCACAGGTAGTAGGTGGTGTAACCAGGGGCTGAAACCACGGTGTGATACCCGCGCGGGAGCATGTGAATGCTGTTGTCGCGGAGGGTGTAGTTCTCGTCTTCGCCTTCTTCATTGTAATAATGACAAATGCCAAAACCTTCACCGGGATTGACTTTGAAATAATACATTTCTTCGTGATAGGCTTCACGCGGCAGGTCGTCCACCTGGTGTTTGTGGGGCGGATAGGTGCTCCAGTTGCCGCTGGGGGTGAAGGTTTCACCGACAATCAGGCGGCGGGCGGGCAGGTCTGGCTGGGATGCCAGGGTGAGAATCTGGTGGAAGTTGCGCTTGAAGTTGGCCGCGCCCCAAACGCCGTTGGCGACCCGTTCGGGGCCGATGACGTAGGGCTGGATGCCGGTCTCATCACTGGGGGCGCTGGGCAGGGCAATCTCAACGCTGCTTTCTGCATGGATGCTGTAACTGGCCCCGGCCGGGATATAGACCGAGTGTGGCTTGCCCGCAAAAACGTTGGGGCGTCCGCCGACTTTTTCAAAGCGCTGGCCGTTGATTTCAAAGCTGGCTTTGCCGCCCAGCAGGACGGCCAATATTTCACGGTCGCCACTCTGGGCGCTGTGGGTTTCACCGGCGGCCAGCTTGAGCAGGGAAAAATCGAGCAGTTTGCAGGCGTTAAAGGGCAGGGGGTTGAGGCCCGGATTGGCGGTGAGGGGGGTGTGGTATTTCATGGGAGTCTCTCCTTTTTTCCTGGTTACTTGTTCTTGCTGCGCGCTGTTTTTACCCAGCCGAGGCATTGGGCGGCTTTGCTGGCGATTCCGTCAAAATCTTTGTCTTTGACGGCCTGACCGGAAATGAGTTTGCTGCCCAGGCCCACGGCGGCGGCCCCGGCTTTGACCCATTCGCTGATACTGGCTTCGGTGGCGTCCACGCCGCCGGTGGGCAGCAGGCGGTGCCAGGGGCAGGGGGCCATCACCGCGCTGATGAAGGCCGGGCCGCCCGCCGATTCGCCGGGGAAGATTTTGCAGATTTCTGCACCCCATTCTTCGGCGTTGGCGATTTCGTTCTCGGTGGCGCAGCCGGGCAGGTAAAGCACTTTGCGCCGGTTGGTGAGCCGCGAAATTTCGGGGTTGAAGCTGGGGCCGACGATGAAGTTCGCGCCCGCGGCGATGAACAGGGCGGCGGTGGGCGCGTCTACAATTGAGCCGACGCCCAGGATAACGGATGGGTCGGCTTTGGCAAAATGCCGGACCAGGCTGGTGAAGACCGGGTAGGCGTCTTCTCCGCGATTGGTAAATTCGATCACCCGCGCACCGCCGCGCGCACAGGCGCTGACCAGTTCGATGGCGGTTTCGAGGTTGGCGTTGTAAAAGAGCGGCAGGACGCCGATTTCAAGCAGGGTATTGGTTACGTCAAGGCGCATGAAGCGGGGCATGGGAAAGTCCTGAAATGCAGAATGATGAATCCAGAGTGCAGAATAAGGTGTTGGGTATTTCGTTTTTTATTGAATGGGGCTGGTTAGGTTGCCGAGGGTTTCGATGGTAATCTCGACCACATCTCCTGACACGAGGAAGCGCTGGGGGGTGGCGGCTTCGGGGAGTTTGGAGGGGGTTCCGGTGGCGATGATGTCGCCGGGTTCGAGGGTGAGCACCTGGCTGAGATAAGAAACCAGGAAAGGGATGCTGAAAATCAACTGGCTGGTGTGGGTGCGCTGTTTGGGTATACCGTTGACCGTCAGTTCGAGGGCTAGGTTGTGCGGGTTGGGCACTTCGTCTTTGGTTACCAGGGCCGGGCCGAGCGGGCCGAAGCTGTCGAAAGATTTGCCGAGGAACCATTGGCTGGTGCGTTTCTGGTAGTCGCGGGCGCTGACATCGTTGAAGATGCTGTATCCGGCAACGTAGCCCAAGGCTTCGCTTTCGGGGATGTCGCGGCCGCGTTTGCCAATGATGACGGCCAGTTCGGCTTCATAGTCCACCTGGGCGGTGACGCGCGGGATGAAGATGGGCTGGTTGGGGCCGGTGATGACGTTGGCGGTTTTGCAGAAGAAGTTCGGATATTCGGGTATTTCGGTTTTGCCGATGCCGATGTGGCCCTGGTAGTTGTGTCCGATGCACAGGATTTTACCGGGGCGGGGAATCGGCGCCAGCAAGGTGACGGAACTTTCAGCCAGCAGACAGGATTCAGGGATGGCAGGGGCGCAGCATTGCTGCGTTCCCACTGCGTGAGCCAGTTCCAGCGCGGATTCTCCCAGGGCGAGGAATGCCGCCATATCGGTGGGAAGCTGCGGGTGGAGTCGGTTCAAATCCACAATTTGTTGGCCGGTTTGCAGGCCGATGTGGGTTTGGCCGAGGTGGATAAAGGAGACGAGGCGCATGGTTGGTTATGTAGGGGCGCAGCATTGCTTCGCCCTACGAGGTAATTATCGGGAAACCCGGCCCGAGGCGTCGCCGGACATCAACGTTTCGACTTCGGCGACCGTCACGGCGTTGAAATCACCGGGGATACTGTGTTTAAGGCAGGCGGCGGCAGCGGCAAAGTGCAGGGCTTTTTGCGGCTCGGCGGCATATTTGCGCAGGCCATAAATCAGGCCGCCCATGAAGGAGTCGCCGCCACCGACGCGGTCTACAATCGGGAGGATGTCGTAGGTGGGGGCGGTGTAGAAGTTGCCTTCTTTCCAGAGCACACCCGACCAGGTGTTGTGGCTGGCAGAAAGCGAGCCGCGCAGGGTGATGGAGATGGTTTTGAGCGCGGGGAAGCGTTCGGCCAGTTTTTCGCAGACGTAGCGGTAGTGGTCGGCGTCTACTTTGCCAGTGGTGATGTCGGCTTCGGGAGCGTGAATGCCGAAGACTTTTTCGGCGTCTTCTTCGTTACCGAGGGCCACGTCACACAGGCTGACTAGGTCGCTCATCACTTCCCCGGCGGTTTTGCCCCACTTCCAGAGTTTGGCGCGGTAGTTCAGGTCGGTGGAAACGGTGAGGCCCAGTTCGCGGGCGGCCAGGATGGCTTCGCGGCAGGTTTCGGCCGCGCCTTGCGAGACAGCCGGAGTGATGCCGGTCCAGTGGAACCAGTCGGCGTCGGCGAAGACGGCTTTCCAGTCGATGCTGCCGGGTTGGAGGGTGGCAAAGCTGGAATTGGCGCGGTCGTAAATGACTTTGCTGGCGCGTTGGGCGGCGCCGGTTTCGAGGAAGTAGATGCCGATGCGCTCTCCGCCGCGCTGGATGTGGCGGGTGCCAACGCCCAAACCGCGCAGGGTGTTGATGCAGGCGTCGCCCAGGTCGTTTTTGGGTAGGCGGGTGACAAAATCCACACTTTCGCCGTAGTTGGCAAGCGAAACGGCGACGTTAGCTTCGCCGCCGCCATAGGTGGCTTCGAGCGAATGGGCCTGGGTGAAGCGTTGGAAGCCGGGCGGCGCAAGCCGCAGCATGATTTCACCAAAAGTGACGATTTTTTTCATAGAATGACTCCGCGGGTTAAGTTTGGTCTGATTGATTGGGCGGATTAAATTTCAGCCCAGGTTGTTGCAGGCGCGGCGGATGGGTTCTGCCCATTTTGCCAGGGTGGTGATGGCGGGTTTTGTGGACGCGCGAGCGTGTAGTCACGAAATCACCAGTTGGGTTACAGAGCCATCCACATCAAACGCCGGGCCATTCTGGTTATGCACCTGGACGTTGCTCAGGCGCAGGTTGTGGGCGTTGCGGATGAAAAATCCAGCCTGGGCCATGCTGGGGATGTCGTCGGCCATCTCGGGGTAGTCTGCGTCCGCGCCGCCGCTGAGGGTGACAGAAATGTCGCTAAGGGAGACATCTTCCAGGGGCATTTCGGCCAGGCCGTAGAGGAAACCGGCGGCGATTTTTACATCTACCGCAGTGATGTGGCTGTAGTGAATGTTGCGGAAGGCGGGAGTACTGGTATCTACCGGGTGTGGGGCTTTGTCTGAGACGGTGGTGTCGCCTTTGGCTCCGTTGCAGTGGTAGTACAGGTTGATGGTAAAGGGGCAAAGCACGCCGTCCATGATGACGTTGCTGACGCGCACGTTTTCGACCGTGCCGCCGCGTCCGCGTCGCGATTTGAGCCGGATGCCCCGGTCTGTACCGATGAAGACGCAGTTGGAGATGGCGACATTTTGGACGCCGCCGCTCATTTCGCTGCCAATCACCACGCCGCCGTGACCGCGCTCGAGGGTGCAGTTGGTGATGGTGATGTCGCGGCAGGGTTGGAGCAGGGCGGGGTTCTCAAACTGGGTGCCAGACTTGATGGTGATGCAGTCGTCGCCGACGCTGACGTAGCAATCGGAAATGCGCACCAAGCGGCAGGAGTCGGGGTTGATGCCGTCGGTGTTGGGCGAATCGGGCGGGTTGATGATGGTGACGCCGCGCACATTGACGTTGTGACAGCGCACGGGGTTAATCGTCCAGGCGGGTGAGTTGGTGAGGGTCACGCCTTCGATAAGCAAGTTGTCGCAATCGGCAAACCCAATCAGGCGCGGGCGGGGATGGGCGAGGGTTTTCTCCCGGTAGGCCTTCCACCAGGGTGCGCCCTGGCCGTCAATTGTCCCGCGCCCGGTGATGGCGATGTTTTTCAGGCCTTTGCCTGAGATGAAAGGCGCGTAGGCGGGTTGTTCGACGCCTTCCCAACGGGTGGAGATGATGGGGTAGTCGGCCGGGTTTTGGCTGGCGAGCAGGGTGGCTCCGGCTTCGAGATGCAGGGTGATGTTGTCGCGGAAGAAGAGCGCGCCGCTGGTGTGTTGACCGGGCGGCACAACGACGGTCCCGCCACCCTGGGCGGCGCAGTGGTCTATGGCGGCCTGGATGTTCATTTGCTTTCTTCCATTTCCAATGATGCGAGCAGGAAGGGGCCAACGCCTTTGAAGTCGTTGGCGACAACCGGTTCGCTGATGTAGTATTCAAAAGAGCCGTCGCGGTAGGGGCTGCCACCCAGCCCGGCCACTTTGCAGGTGCCTTCCAGGCGTACCTGGCTGTTGGAGTCCACGCGGATCATGTTTTCGAGCAGGCCGCGATAAGCGCGCCGGGCGCTGGACAGGTATTCGGCGTCCAGCCAGCCTTTGCGGACGGCTTTGGCAAAACCATATACCAGCATAGATGAGACCGATGACTCGCAATAGTTTCCGGGGCGCTCTGGCAGGTTGATCACCTGGAACCACAGGCCGCTGGTGTGGTCTTGCCAGCGTACCAGGGCGGCAGAAAGACGTTGGAGAATAGCAAGCAGGACGGTTTTTTGGGGATGTTCTGCAGGAAGGAGATCCAGCACATCGACCAGCGCCATGATGTACCAGCCCATGGCCCGGCCCCAGAAGTGCGGCGAGCAACCCGTGGTCGGGTTTGCCCAGGCCTGGGTTTTGGATTCATCCCAGGCATGGTAGAGCAGACCGGTGTGTGGGTCGCGGGCTTTGCTTTCCATCAAGATAAACTGATGGGCAATGTCGTCGAATAGTTCGGGCTCGTCAAAGGTGATGGCGTACTCTGCCAGGAAGGGTTCTGCCATATAGACGCCATCCAGCCACATTTGGTGCGGGTAGATTTTTTTGTGCCAGTAGCCGCCGCCAGATGTGCGGGGCTGTTCTCGCATTTGTTTGCGGAGCAGGTGAATGGCGGTGGCGTAGCGTTCTTGACCGGTGCGGCGATAGGCAGCAAAGAGCAGTTTTCCGGGGTTTACCTGGTCCAGGTTGAACTCGCCCATCCGGTAGGTGCGGATTTCACCGTTTTCGGCGATGAAGTGCCCGGCCCAGGCCTGGTCCATGCCCTGGAGACGCATCTCGCCGCTGGCCATGCCGACCGCGGCGATGGCCTTGACAACCAGCCCGTGCTCGTAGTGCCATTGCCAGCGTTTGGTGGGGTAGTTTTCGAGAATCGAATCGGCCAGGCGCACAGCCCAAGAGTTGGTTGTAACGATTGGCAAAGTGGGTGGTTGGGTCATGGGGTCCTGCCGGTGAACGCGGAAGTTAGAATGATGAATGCAGAGTGATGAATGCGGAATGATGAATGGGGTTATCTACATTCCGCGTTCCGCATTCATCATTTCCTGGAACATCTCCCAGGCTTTATCAAGGGTCAGGGAGGTGGTGGGGTCGTTGTAGACGGCCTGGAAGGCCAGGTCGGTGTTATCGGTCAGGGCGGCTTCGATGATGAGTTCCTGGTTGGCGCTGTGTTGCTGGATCAGCGGGGCCAGGCCAGGCGGGAGGTTGCCAGCTGTAAGCGGGCGCACCTCGTCGCGGCTGAAATGGGCGTTGGTTTCAACCACCACGCCGAGCGGCAGGTTGGCAATTTGGCCGCTATTTTTCATGTTGACGTTGGTGACGGTATCGCCCAGGCCCAAAAGAGCCTGGATCTGGCGCACGCCTTCTTCGCCACTGGATTTGATTTCGAGCGGGGTGACTCCGGCGAGCAGGTCGCGGGTCTTTTGCGGGGCCTGCTGCCAGCGTTGGATGCGCCAACTGACCGGGGTGCGGATGATTCCATAACGGAATAAGGTTTTGGGGTCGTTGATAAATCCGGGGATAAACTCAACGAGGTGGCGGTCGCCAGCAGCAGCGAGAATGCCAAAGCGTTGGAAAAGTCCAAATTTAATCTGGTGGACGCTTTTGAACCAATCGCTCCAGCTTTCGACTTCGCCTTGCGTGTAGGGGCGGATGGTGCCAGGTTGGGCGATGTGGTGGCGGACAAGTTCGAGCAGGTCGTGTCCGTTCCAGGTGGCCTGGTCGAACCAGGTGAAGTGGTTGATGCCGATAACGTTGACTTTGATTTCATCTTTGGGCGGGGTGGGCCCGTCCCAATATTGGCGGATGAGGTCAGCGAGCATTTTTTGTACGGCAAAAACTTCGTGACAGCAGCCAAAAACTTTCAGCTCGGGGGCTATGCGGGTGAGGGTGCGCGTGCAAATTGCCATGGGGTTGGTGTAGTTGATGACCCAGGCCTTGGGGCAAGTTTCGGCGATGGCCTCGGCAAAAACTTTGTAGGTTTTGGCGGAGCGCCATCCACGCACCAGGCCGGGTGCGCCGCTGGTATCGCCAACCGGGAAGTACAGGCCGTATTTTTCGGCAATCGCAATTTCTGTTTGCATCTGTTCCAGCGAGCCAGGCTGGATGGAGATGATGACCAAATTCGTGTTGTGCAGGGCCGCCTTGAGTGTTGTGACGGCGGTGTAATGCCAGCGCGAGACCACCCCTGGCTGGTCCTGAAGCCAGTTGCCGAGTTGTTCGTTCAGGCGCGCCGACTCCATGTCGATGTCGTACAGGGCGATTTCGCCGGTCAATTCGGGCGTCAGCGCCAGGTCAAACATCAGCTTGCGCGCCCATTCACGGCTGCCGCCGCCCAGGTAGGCGATTTTGAGGGAGAGGGGTAGGTTAGGCATCGAATTTCACGAATTTAGCGAAATGAAAGATTGGGGAGAGGGTACGTGGCACTCTTCTCAGAGAGAGGCGGGCGGTTGTAGCCGCCCGCCTCGTTGGATTTTCAGGTTATTTCACGAACCCGGCTTGGATGAGTGTTTCCTTGGCGGCGGCTTCGAGTTCCTTGGCGCCGAGGCTGTCAAGCCCGGCGATGAACTCAGCCCAGGCGGCTTCGTCGAGCGGTTTTTGGCCGAGGACGAACTGGACGATGTTTTCGCTGTAGAAGCGCGTGAAGTCGGCGGCATTGGAGGGCGGGTTGATGATGCTCTGGCCGGTGGCTTCGGTGAAGGGTTGCTTCAGGAATTCGGCATAGTAGGCTTTGGGGTCCATGTCGTACCCGTTTTTGGTCTTGTAAGCCACATAGCGCGCTTGCATTTCAACTTCGGTGAAGATGTAGACCATGTTGGCGAGCTGGGTCAGCGGCTGGGCTTCCTTGGAAGTCCACTTGGCGGCATCTTCAAGACCTTCGGTGGTGATGAAGCCCTTGTCGTCGAGTTTGTAGTTGACATCCTTGACGCCGAAGCCGAGCAGGTAGTAGCCTTCATCGGAAGCCATCCACTCGAGCAGGCGGGCAATGGCAGGGCCCTTGCCTTCATCGATCGCTTTTTGCGACACAGCGTAGATGCGGGCAGTCTTGGCGATGACACCCATCGAGCTTTTCCCATCGGGGCCGGTCGGGGCATTCATTGCTACCCACTTGCCTTCGGGGAAGTTCTCGTCGAAGTCCTTGTAGTTGGATTTGTTGGCCAGGGCGGCAAAGTTTTCGTGCAGCATGCCGCATTTACCCTGTTTCCAGCGGGCGCGGAATTCATCTTTCTTGAGGGTCGGCCAGTCGGGATCGACCACTTTTTCATCGTTCATCTGTTTGATGAAATCGACGGCTTTCATGTAGTTCGGGTTGCGGACGTTCAGTCCGACCGCGTCAGCGCTGGAGAGATTCCAGACACCGGCTACGCCGTAGGCGCCATAAACCCAGTCGAAGCGGGTGCCGAGGCCCATGTTCGCCAGGCCAGAGCCTTCGATGTAAGCGCAGAACCCATAAGTATCATCCTGACCATTGCCATCGGGGTCGTCATAGGTGAAGGCTTTCAGGACGGTCATCACTTCGTCGAGGGTTTTCGGAGCCTGCAAGCCGAGCTTGTCGAGCCAGTCCTGGCGAATGACAAGCGAGTCGGTCTGGGGCAGGGCGCCGGGATCGGGCAAACCGTACATGGAGCCATCGATTGTGACCAGTTTGTTGCGGTCGGCGTCGGAATAGTGACCGGCTGTGCGCACCGGCATCAGGGGCAGTAAATCATCGACTTTGGCAACCAGGCCAGCCTGGACGAGCTTGTACCAGACATCGCGGCTGACCATGAAAACATCGGGCAGGGAGTTGCTTGCAGCAGCGGCGTTGATCTTGGTATCCTGGTCGGACTGGGTGGAGGGCAACAGCACCAGTTTCAGGTTAACTTTGGCGTTATCGCGCATAATCTGGTAAGCAGCCCAATCTTCGGGTGGAGGCCCGGCTTCGGTAACGCGACCCCCGGCCCACAGTTCAATATCGGTCACTGGGATTTCGGTGGGGGCTGTGGTGGCAGTGGGCTCAGCGGGCGCTTCGGTGGCGGCGGGCGCCGCTTCGGTTGGCTCCACTGCGGGGGTTGCCGTGGCAGCCGGGGCGCAGGCGCTGAGAACGATGATTAGCATCATCATCAACAGCAGGAACTTGGAAAACAGTTTGTTCATTGGGGACCTCTCTCCTTAAGGAAATGTGGGTTGAAAGAACATTTTTGAAAATCCACCACCCAGCGCAGGCGAAAAGACCTAAGCAAAGAGCTGCAAATCTTTTGGGTTTTTATGCCTGCCCCGTATGGGGAGGGCGGTGAAGATTTTGCCTTGGTGTTTACGATTTGACGCCGCCGAGCAAGGTGCCTTTGGTGAAGTAGCGTTGAATCCAGGGGTAGATGATCACCATCGGCAACATCGTCAGGAAGACGCTGGCTGCTTTGATGGATTGCACCGAAGCCGAGCTGAAAGCGTCATATTCCACATATTCGTTCATGTTGGCGGCCAGCAAGATATTGCGCAGTAAAACCGGCAGCGGTTGCAGGGCCGCATCATTGAGATACAGCACGGCATTGAAGAACTCATTCCAATGACCGACAGCGTAGAACAGGCTAATCGTCAGCAGGATGGGCTTGGAGAGCGGCAAAACAACATGCAGCAAGACCTGCAACTCGTTTGCGCCATCCAGGCGGGCAGCTTCTTTGATTTCCTGGGGCAGGCCTTCGAAAAAGCTCTTCATCACCAACAGGTTGTAAATGTTGATTGCGCCGGGTAACATGACCGCCCACAGCGTATCCACTAGTTCCAGCTTTTTCACCACCAGGTAGGTGGGGATGAGACCGGCGTTGAACAGGAAGGGCAGCATCACCATGGCCACAAAAAACTTGCGGCCTGGCAGGTCTTCATTCGAGAGCGCGTAAGCCATGGGGACGGTGAGCAGCATGTTGATAATCACGCCGCCAAAGGTAATGATGGCGCTGTTGGTGCTTGCTTTAAGGAAAGATGGGTGGCTGAGAAGCTGTTTGTAGGCTTCAAACGACCACTCCCAGGGGGCCAGCCAGAGGCCAAAGGTATGGGTGTCAATGTGGCCGAGCGGCGTCACCGACATAATCAGCACTTTCCACATGGGGATAATTACTGCCACCAGGATGGCAATCAGCAGCCCATTGACAAGGAATTGAAACAGGAAGTCATCCCAGGATTTTGTTTTGTAGTTCATGGCGGGCTCCTGTTTTAGTAAATGCCGGTTCCGGCGAACTTTTTGGCTAATTTGTTGGAGACCAGCACCAGCACCAGGCTGATTGTGCCTTTGAACAGGCCCACCGCCGTCGCCAGGCTCAACTGGAATTCCAGGATGCCTTGGCGATAGACCCAGGTGTCAATAATGTCGCCCACGCTATAGACTGGCAGCGAATACAGTACAAAGATTTGGTGAAAACCGGCGTCCAGGATGTTGCCCAGGCGTAGCAGGGTTACAACTACAACGGTTGCGGCGATGCCGGGCAGCGAAATGTGCCAGATGCGTTGCATACGGCTGGCTCCATCTACGGCGGCGGCCTCGAACAAGGTTGGGTCAATCGCCATCAGCGCGGCCAGGTAAATAATGGTGCTCCAGCCAGTCTCTTTCCAAATGTCCGAGACGATCACCACGATGCGGAACCATTGCGGAGATGTCAGGAAGGGAATGGGGGTTCCGCCCGCCGATTTGATGATTTCATTGATCAGCCCGTCGCCGGGGGAGAGAATTCCCAGCAAAATACCAAACATGATCACCCACGACAGGAAGTGCGGCAGGTACGAAATTGTCTGCACCAGGCGCGCCAGCGGTTTGAACATCGATTCGTAAATGCTCAAGGCCAGGATGATTGCCACCGGCATTCCCAAAAGCAGCTTGGCAAGGCTGAAAAACAGGGTATTGCTAATCAACTGGCTGAAGTAAAAAGATTTGAAAAAGGTCAGGAAATGTTTGAAGCCGATAAACGGACTGGCTTCCACTCCGACGCGTGGTTGGAAATCTTTGAAAGCGATTTGCGCATTCCAAAGCGGCATATAGCGAAAAACCACGAAGTAAATAATCCCCGGAATCATCATTACATACAGCCAGCGATACTTCAGGATGGTTTTCCACACCCTGTCCCAGGTAAAGGGCTTACGGGCAGTTGGCTTGTGTTCGAGTGCGGCGGTTTGATTCATGGTTGGGTCGCCTTTGGAAGGTTGAGAGAACTTCATCTTGTATGTCTCCGATTATAGGATTCAGGGTTTGGATTCTGCCGTACAGCAGTTGAAGAATAGCGTTGCAATTTTGCTATAATCATTTTATGTCATCCCCCCGTCCCACCCTCGGATTTCTCCTGGCCAGCCTGCACACCGGCGCGAGCCGCGCCTTGTGGCCTGGCGTGCTGGACGCGGCCGAAAAGCAGGACGTCAACCTGGTGTGTTTCCCCGGTGGGCGGCTGGGTGCGGCCAACGGCTTTGAAAGCCAGCGCAACCAGGTTTTTGATCTCGCCAGCGCCGATTACCTGGATGGCCTGATTACCTGGGCCTCCAGTCTGGGCGGGGTGCTTGGCCCCAGCCAAATTAGCGCTTTTCACCAGCGCTATGCCGGGCTGCCCATGGTCAGCCTGGCGCAGTTTATGGAAGGGTTGCCCACGGTAGCCCTGGATAGCTACCAGGGCATGCGCGCCCTGTTGATTCACCTGATTAAGGAGCATGGATTTACCCGCCTGGCCTTTGTGCGTGGCCCGGCAGAACATTACTACGCCCAGGAGCGCTACCGCGCCTACCTGGATACCCTCCAGGCTTTCAACCTGCCCCTGCGCCCCGAACTGGTCACCCGCCCCCTGCGCTGGGAATCGGGTGCTGAAGCCGTGGAAATTTTGCTCGACGAGCGCAAACTCCAGCCCGGCAAAGATTTTGAAGTGGTGGTGGCCGTCAGCGATATGCTGGCGCTTTGGGCGCTGAAAATCCTCCAGGCGCGCGGTTTTGATGTGCCCGGCCACGTGGCAGTGACCGGGTTCAACAACTCCATCGAAGAGCGGCTTTCCACGCCGCCGCTCACCACTGTGGATTTGCCCTTTTATGACCAGGGTGCGCGCGCCGTGGATTTGCTGTTGGCCCAACTGCGCGGTGAAACCGTACCGGCGCTGATGACCCTGTCTTCGCAGCTGGTGGTGCGTCAATCGTGTGGCTGTGCTTCGGCGGCCATGAAGCTGGCAGCCCTGACCCCCGGCAAGGGCCGGAGCGGTGACCCGCGTGAACAATGCCTGATGGAGATGATCCAGGCTGCGGGTGGTGCGCCCCAGGAGTCGCTGCGGGAGTGGATGATGTCCATCTTGGAGAGTTTCCCCTCCAGCCAGGACGCGCCCGCTGCTTTTTCCCAAAAAAGCCAGCGCTTTTTGCAAACCCTGGACAATGTGCTGCGCCAGGCCCAGGCCCAAAATATCCCCTGGAATGATGTCCTTTCGGTGTTACGGCAATACCTTGTTCCTTTACCCGATGAAGTTGGGGCCGCCATTCAGCTCGAAGTCCTTGTCGGCCAGGCGCGGGTGCTGGTCAGTGAAGCCGAAAAACGCACCCAGTCTTACTGGAAGTGGCAGGCTGAGCGCCAGGCCGAAAACCTGCGCGAGGCCAACCGCGCCCTGTTGACTACTTTTGATGTGCACCAACTGGCCGATGTGCTGGCTGAACGCCTGCCAGGGTTGGGAATCCCAAGTGCGTACCTGGCCTTGTATGAAATTCCGGGTTTTGCGCGGTTGGTGATGGCTTATACCGAGCAAGGCCGCGCAGAGCTGCCCCCTGATGGTTGGCAGTTTGCCACGCCCACCCTGCTTCCGGCGCAATTCCTGCCGCAAAATCGGCGCTATAGCCTGGTGGTGGAGCCGCTTTACTTCCAGGAGAAGCCTTTGGGATATGCGGTTTTTGAAACCGGCGCGCGCGATGGCGATATCTATGAACTGGTGCGCGCCAACCTGAGCAGCGCCATCCAGGGGGCCTTGCTGTTTGACGAAATCCAGCGGGCGCGCCTGGCCGCCGAAAAAGCCGACCACATCAAAACCCGCCTGCTGGCCAATGTCAGCCACGAGCTGCGCGCGCCGTCCAATATCATCATCGGTTATACCCAAAAGCTTGCGCAGCAAACGCCCGATCCCCAACTGCGTGGCGAGTTGCAAAACATCCAAAACAACGCCGAGCACCAGCTGCGCGTGATTAATGACTTGCTCGACCTTTCTCGTGCTGAAATTGACGAATTGGATTTAAGCCTGGAACTGCTCGATCCATCCCCCTTGCTCAAAGAAGCTTTTGAGTCGATTGCTAACCAGAATGCGGCCCCGGCAGTGGCCTGGCGTCTGGATTTGCCAGAGCGCCTGCCATTGATTCGCGCCGATGCGGTACGCTTGCGCCAGGTATTGCTCAACCTGCTCAGCAACGCCCGTAAATTTACCGGGCAAGGTGAAGTAACCCTGGGGGCAGAAGTTGCCCCGCCCCAGGTTCACCTGTGGGTTCGGGATACCGGGCCCGGTATCCCGCCCGAACAGCAAGAGCGCATTTTTGAGCCCTTCGTCACCATGGAAAGGAACCGGCGCAGCGGCGGCATTGGCCTGGGGTTATCCATCACCCGCCACCTGGTTGCCCTGCACGGCGGCCGCATGGCCCTCGATAGCGACCCTGGGCAGGGCAGCACCTTTCATATCTATCTCCCCTTGCCCGCGTTGGAACGTGAGCAGGCCAGCGTTCGCGGGGCGCAGCCGGTTTTGCTGTTGCTTGGCCAACCAACTGCCGAAATTAGCGCGATGGCGGCACGCCAAAACTTGCAGCTTTGCCCCATCAGTACCCAGACCGAGCTGGAAGCAGCGCTTGGGAATACCCAGCCCCTGGCAATCGCCTGGGATTTATCTTCCGCTCGCCCCGGCGATTGGAACCTGCTTCGCCGCTTGCGCAGTCATCCCACCCTCAGCCTGGCTCCCGTGATTATCTACGGCAACCTGCCCGAAAATGAGCACGCGGCTGTTGGCCTGACCAGTTTCCTGACGAAAACCCCGGTATCCCAAACCCTGCTCGAAACCCTGAATGCCCTGTGCCCGCCTGCTTCTGCATCAACTCCCGGGCAGCCCATCCTGATCGTCGATGACGACCCGCAGGTGCGTCAGAGTCATCGCCAGCTTGTGGAACAAAATTTCCCCGGTTGCGGCATTCTCCTGGCCGAAAGCGGCGAAGCGGCCCTGGAGCAGTTAAAAACCGAAACCCCGGCCTTGATCCTGCTCGACCTGGTCATGCCAGGCCTGGGCGGGGCCGATGTGCTCGACCATATTCGCGCCGAGCCGCGCTTGCGCCAGGTGCCGGTGATTATCCTGAGCAGCAAATTGCTCAGCATCGAGGATGTTAAGCGCCTGGAACATCACACCCGTGTGACCTTGCAAACCAAAGGCATCTGGTCTGAAAGTGAAGCCCAGGCAGCCCTCAATCGTGCCTTGTTTGGCGGGGATAGCCTGCCCGCCCACACCAGCGCCCTGGTCAAACGTGCCCTGGCTTACTTGCATCAAAACTACGCCCGCCCGCTGGCGCGCTGGGAAATTGCGGAAGCCATTGGCGTGAGCGAAGATTACCTGACCAAGGTTTTTAACCGCGAATTGGAAATCTCTCCCTGGGACTATCTCACCCGCTACCGTGTTTTGCAAGCCCAATATCTTTTGCGCAATACCACCCACCCGATTGCTGAGATAGCCCGATTGGTGGGTTTCAAAGACCAGGCCTATTTCAGCCGTGTCTTTGGCAAACAGATGGGCATGGCTCCCAACGAATACCGGGGCAACAGCTAACTGCGCGCCCAGTGTGTCGCCGCATTTCCACGCTGGTTGGCTGGGGTCCAAAAACTGGTAAAACAGAACTCTTGAGATTGTTTTCTCAAGAGTTCTGTTTGCTGTAGAGCGTATGCGATTTTCTCAAGGTCGTGTGTTCAAAAAATCCCCTGCCGGAGACCATTTCTCCTGAAAGACAGCGCATCAGGCCAGTTGATAGTATTGATGCACAACGCCTGTAGACAGTGCAACGCATTCGCTCAGTTTCAAATTGACCGGCTTTCCTGCCGGGAATAGTCGTTTACCGCCGCCCAGCACAAGCGGGTACACATGCAGCGAAAATTCATCTACCAGGCCATTCTCGATCAACGGGTGGACGAGAACACTGCTTCCATCCATGATGATATTTTTGCCGGGCTGGCTCTTCAACTTGCGAATTTCATTAATTACATCGCTACTGATCAGGCTCGAATTCCGCCAGCCCGCCGTAGATTTCAACGTGCTGGAAACGACATACTTTTTCATGTCGCCAAACGGATCTTCGGCGGAATCGGGTTCGAAGGCCTCGCCATGCATTTGCCAGGTCTTGCGTCCCAACAACAATGTGTCGGCTTGGGCAAAGACCTGGCCGATTTGGGCGCCGATGTCATCATGCCAGTAGGGGAGCGTCCAGCCGCCGTGGATAAAACCGCCATCGGTGTCTTCGGTAGGGCTGCCCGGCGCCTGGATGACACCGTCCAGGGTGATGAATTCGTGAACAATGATTTTTCTCATGGTTTCTCCTTTTCAGGGTTCCTGTTTTTGACTTACAAAACGACAATCTTTTCGCCAGCGCTCCCAGCGAACGCCGATTTTGGGGATGTTGCCAGCTTACGGATTTATGCGAACTCTCCATCGGGGAGAATTTCAGCATGGGTAGCGTATTGTTTCGAGAGCAAGTGGTAGTATTTCGAGTTCATCGCGACCAGGGTCACGATCAAGCCAAGGATGCCTGTCAAAGTAAATACCAGGGCAATGCCGCGAGCCGCTCCTGTACCGAACCAATTCCCGATTAAAGTGACGCCCATACCGGTGGTCATGAATGGGATGAAGAAAAGCTCGGTAACGGGACCAATCAGAAAGGTTGTCAGCGGCGAAGCGGACATCTCCACGCTCTGGGCAAACCCGAAGACGCGCCCCTGCCTTTCGAGCGGGACCACCTTCTGGATGATGGTGTGTTCCGCTGCTTCGATAAACGGAACCACGCTGATGTAAATGAACATGCCAATGCAAAGCAGCACGATGGATGGCTGGATGGTGAACACGCTGGAGATGATCCAGATGACAATGTTGGCAGCGAACATCGCAAAGAGCGGATTTTTACCGAGCCCCCATTTCGCAATCAAGAGTCCGCCGACGATGAATCCGCAGCTGAGAATGGCCCACAGCACCCCCCAGACTTCAACCGAAACCAGCGACAACCCATAAGCGTCCATCAAGCCCATGAAGACGCCGCCTAAAAAGTTGTTGAAGGTGGTGAAGAAGATTAGCGCAATCATGCCGGGGATGGCAACCACCACCGCGAATGTGCCGCGCAAATCCACTTTGCCAGGTTTTCCATCCAGGTGAACAATTTCTTTCTCTGGGATCTGCATGGTGAAGAGATGCGCAATCGAGAGCGCCATCACCACGACAGCGAGAATCAAAACCAGGTACATGCCCGAATGTGCCACGAGAAATCCGCTGATGGCGGAGGTGATGAGGAAGATAATTCCCGTGGTTGTGCCAACCAGGCCATTGGCCTTGTCGCGCGACTCGTCGGGGATGAGGATCGTCACCAGCGTCGGCATGGCAATGCCACGCAGGTTGCCCGCGATCACGCCGAGCAGCAGCAGCGGGACGAAGGTCCAAAGCGCAGGGCTGGTGGCATTCTTCCAGGTTTCGGCCGGGAGGTTGATGTAAACCACAAAACCGAGCGCGTAAATAATCAACGAGACAAAACCCGAAAGGAGCATGACGTTCTTTTTCTTGTGATGGTCCACCAGACTCCCGAACCAGATGCCAGAAGTGGCTGTTGCCACCAAATAGATTCCCGAAACAACGGAGGTTGCCGTGACAGATTGCGTTTCAAGATAGATAAAAAAGATCAGCGCAAACCAGACGGTCATGTTGGTGACATTGGCCAGCAGGGTATTCCCGAGTATGTGATAAAAAGTTTTCATCGAAATATCCTTTTTAGAACATGTAAATTAACAGCTTACAGCTAAAGGTTAAATCATTCGCCGTTTAAGCGCTGAGATAGGCACTGGTGAGCGATTGCGTTGCGCTCAAAAGTTGTTGCGGGGTGCCTTCGAACATCACCCTGCCGCCTTTGCTGCCGCCTTCAGGCCCCATGTCAATGATCCAGTCGGCATTCTTGATGACGTGCAGGTTATGCTCGATGATTACGACCGTATTGCCCGTGTCGACAAGGCGGTTGATGACTTGCATCAGGTGACCGACGTCGGACATGTGCAAACCCGTCGTCGGTTCGTCCATGATGTAGATGCTTCCTTTTTTGTGTAGTTCGCTGGCCAGTTTGATGCGCTGGCATTCGCCGCCCGAAAGCGTGCTCAACGGCTGGCCGAGACCGAGATAATCGAGGCCCACATCGCTCAGGGCCTGTAATTTCTTGAGCACTTCCTTCAGCTCAAAATATTCCAGCGCCTGTTCCACATTCATCGCCAGCACATCGCTGATGGATTTGCCGTTAAGTTTGTATGCCAGCACTTCATCCTTGAAGCGTTTGCCGCCGCAGACCTCGCAGG
>CAZLSP010000014.1:0-111088 GCA_964562145.1 uncultured Anaerolinea sp.
TAACAGCAGTCGTTTGAGCATGGCGGATGCCCTCCAGATGGGTCAGGGTTGGGTAGCGCGATCCAAAATCCGGTCGGCGATAAGGCGAACGGCGAGGGTGTTGTTTTCTTCCAGGACGATGACCAGGGCGAGCGGTGTACCCTGCCAGTTGGTGCTGGTTCCGGAGAGGTACCAGGTAATTGGTTTTTGCCCCGCTTTGCTGAGGCCGATATGCTCCCAAAAGGGTCTGTCGTCTCGCTCGTAGGTTTCGGCGGTGCGTTGAGCGCCTTCGGCGGGCAGGCATTGGGTCGGGTCGCTGCCGGGAGGCAGGATGATCCAGCCTTGTTGGGGTGAGTTGACAGCCATTGCCAGTTGCGGAACCGGGCAGATGCCCTGGTGGCTGAGGGCGGCGGCGGCAATCACCATTTGAACGGCGTTCAGGCCGGGTTGCAGGTTGTTGGCGGAGGCGGCCGGGGAGACGGGCAAGGAGAGCGCCGGGGCGCTGTAGAATCCCAACCGTGAGTACAGGTTGGTTAATTCTTCGGTGGTGGCGGTGCTGCTGCCCAGCGCGGCAAACTGGAAGGGTGCCAGCGTGTTGTTGGTTGGGTAGATGCCCTGGGTGGCGCGGTTGAGCAGCGGGGCATTGGGGTCGCTGTTCAGGGATGGGCCAATTTCGGCCAGGCGGTTGGGGTCATAAGTGGGGTGCGAAGCCATTGCTAAAATCTCGCCGGTTGCGGCATTGATCAGGATGATGGCGCCGGTGTGGTCGGACAGGGCGTCATCGGCAACTTGCTGGATATCGAGGTCAATGCTCAGGCGCACATCCAGCCCGCCGGGGGGCTGACCATAGAGCAGGTGTTCCCACCAGATGAGCAGGGCCGGGTTGCCGCGTGTGCCGCGCAGGTAAGGGTCGAGGCTTTCTTCCAGCCCGGCCTGCCCGTAAATCGGGTCGGTGTAACCAGAGATGGGCGCCAGCGAGGGGAAGATATAGGTGCGTGTAAATTCACCCGGTTCGCCGGTAGTGACGGTGATGGCGCGGTTTTGGCGATCGAATAACGCGCCACGACGCACAAAGCGGTCGGCAATGGTGCGGCGCGGGTTGTCGGTGCGGTTGAGCAGGTCTTCAGTACGCCAGATGGCCCACCAGCCGTTGCTGAGGGCGCAACCTAGCAATCCCAGCCAGATGAGTGCGGACATGTGCAGGTAAGGCTGGGGGCGCGGCAGGGCAGCGGGTTCTTCTTCCAGTTCGTTGCTGATTTGCATTAGGGTTAGCAGCGCCAGGAAGGAGGTTAAGAGCGATGAGCCGCCATATGAGACGAAAGGCAGGGTGACGCCGGTGAGCGGCAGCAGGCGCAGGTTGCCCCCAATGATGAGGATGCTTTGTGCGCCGAAGTAGGCGGCAATGCCAGCAGCCAGCAGGCGGCGGAAATTGCTCCCGGCGCGAATGGCGATGAAAAATCCGCGTGTGACCAGGATGCCGAGCAGGATGAGCAGGCCGGAGGTGCCAAGGATGCCGAATTCTTCGGAAATGGAGGTGTAGATAAAGTCGGAGTGTGCCACCGGGACCAGGCCGGGTGCGCCCATGCCGATTCCACGCCCAATCATGCCGCCGTTGGCGACGGCCAGGATGGACTGGATAATCTGGTACGAGCGCCCGGATGGGTCGCTCCACGGGTCGAGCCAGCCGCTTAAACGGATGCGGATGATGTCTACAAAGAAATATCCGGTCAGGGCTGCCAGGAGCAGGATGCCCAGTGACCCGAGCAGCAGGCGGCGCTTTCCGCTGGCGAGGTAGACCGTGGCTGAATATAGAAAGATGAAAATGGAGGCGGTTCCCAGGTCACGCTGGATGAGCAGGATGGATAGCGCCAGCCCGGCGATGACCAGGGTTGGAAAGAGCAGCGGCACCAGGCGGGAGCGGATGGGGATGCGTTCGGCAAAGTAGGCGGCCAGGTAGGCCACCAGCAGCAGTTTGAGCGGTTCGGAAGGCTGCAGGTAGATGCCACAGCAGCCTAGCCACAGGCGTGGTCCAATGCCGCCGGGGTTGGAGCCAAAGACCAGGGTCAGGGCGGTCAGGAGCAAGCCGCTGGAGAGGAAGACATACTTGTAACGGCGCAGCAGGTCGAGGTTTTGTGGGGCTTTTAATCCTAAAAAGAAGACCACCGCCGCGACAGCCAGCCACATCGTCTGGCGCAGCCCAAAGGCGGGGTCGAGCCGCCAGATGGCTAGCAAACCCCAGCCAGCCAGCAGCATGGCGGTGGGGACGAGGTAAGGGTCGGCATCGGGAGCCTGGCGTACGATCTGGCGGTGGACCAGGGCTGCCACGGCGGCCCAGGCGGCCACGCCCAGCCAGTGTGACCAGCGCAAGTCAGCTTCCCACGAGCGTGTGCGCGCCATGGGCGAAAGGGTGAGGGCCAGGGCAGTGATTAATAGAAACAAGGCCGCCAGTTTGAACAGGCGGCTTTGAATGGTTGCGGGGGGGAGATAGGTTGAGAACAAGCTATTGTGTAAACTGTGTGCGGTTGCCTATGCGGGCAGGTACTTTTTTACCAGCAGGTCCAGTTTTTGGCGGGTTTCTGGTGGAACGACTTTGGGATTGGTGATGAGCGCGCTGGATAAGGCGCTTTCGCAGGTGCAGGTGGTGTTTTCATCCAGGCTGAGAGCCAGCAGGCGTAAGGCTTCCTGGGCGTATTCGGTATTTTTGTTGAGAGTCTGGATGACCATTTCGACCGTAACGGGTTCGGCGGAGATGTGCCAGACATCGTAGTCGGTGACATGCGCCATGACGGCATAGCACATTTCGGCTTCGCGCGCCAGGAAAGTTTCAGGCGAAGCGGTCATGCCGATAATCGACATGCCCCAGCTGCGAAAAACGTTCGACTCGGCTTTGGTGGAGAAACGCGGCCCCTCGACCGTGATGAAGGTTCCGCCTTTGTGAACGACAGCTCCCGCACCTTTGACGGCTTCGTATACTTTTTGGCTCAGGTCGTTACAGAAAGGGTCAGCCACGCCAATGTGGGCCACCAGGCCTTCACCGAAGAAGGAGCGGCTGCGATCTTTGGTGTTGTCGTAGAGCTGGTCGGGGACAACGATGTTGCCAGGGGCGTAATCTTCGCGCAACGACCCACAGGCGCTGATGCTGATGACCTTGCGCGCGCCGAGCATTTTTAGCGCGTAGATGTTGGCGCGGTAATTGACCTCGGTTGGATTGATGAAGTGACCGATGCCGTGGCGGGCCAGGAAGGCAACGCGTTTGCCCTCAAGCGTTCCCACCATAATGGGTGAGCTGGGCTTGCCAAAAGGCGTTTCGAGGGTATGTTCGCTGGTGTCTGTCAGGCCTTTCATCGAATACAGGCCTGATCCGCCAATCACGGCAAAAGAAAGTTGTTCAGCCATGGAGTCTCCAATTTATCCGAGCAAAATGGTCAGCGTGGTTTGTCCACATCGAATTGTATCGCCATCCAGCACAACCGTGGGTGTCTGGACTGTATTGTCATTCAGCTTGGTGCCGTTGGTCGATTCGAGGTCCTCGAGCCACCATTGGTTATGGTGGTAGGCGAGCCGGGCATGCCGCCCGGAGATGGTTCCATCTTCCAGCGGGCACTCGCAATCGGGGTCGCGGCCAATCGAGATGTCCCCTTCGGTAAATTGGCGGAGAATCCCCTCATGGTCAGGTGATTCGATGCGCAATCCCAACGGCGCCACCTTGCGGGACGCAATCAGCAAGGCCTCTTGTTGCAGGGAACGCCACAAAAGCAAAAGGGCCCAGGCCAGGAAGGCATACAATGCTATGGCCCCCAACACCCTCAGGCCAAGCAAAACGACAGCGCTCATTATTTTTCAGAATTTGGTGGGAAGGTTTTCAGCACCGCTGTACTACGCTCCCCCGAAGATGGAGAGAGTGGGGCGGTGTTGCCGGTATGAACCGACGGAGGCGGATTATCTTGCCCAAAGACAATCGGCAAACCGGCCAGCGAAATCACATCTCCAGGATAGAGCACACTTTGTGTGGTGCGCTGTCCGTTGACATAGGTCCCGCCGGTGGAGTTCAGGTCAAAAATGATAAAGCGCCCGCGCACATAGCGGATCTGGGCATGATAGCGTGAAACACGCGGGTCATCGACGACCAGGTGGTTGTCGAGCCGACGGCCGATGTTGGTGACCGCCTGGTTGAGCGTAAAGACTTTTGTCCCGCCCACAATCAGGAAGGCTGTGCGAATCTGGTCATCGTCATCGCCGACACGCACATCCTGGGTCTCTGAGATGCTTTCTTCGCGGTTGATGCGCACCTGCACATCTTCCACGCCCAGCAACGGGTCTCCCATGAGCGAAATAGTCGGCGCGCCTTCAAAGCGCACCCCCACTTCGCTGGCTACCAGCCGGAAAATCTTGCTCAGGCCTTCCGTCAGGCGCGGGTCTTTCTGCCATTGGGAAATCATCGAAGGGTGCACAACCAGCAAAAATTTGTTGGGCAGCGTATTGCGTTGGTCATCCAGGCTATGGGTTGTTAAATTAGTACGCAACGCCTCTGCAAGATGCAAGGCAACGCGGTCCTGATAATCTGGCCCCGGCAGATACTTGACCAAGTGCACTTCAATAAGACTTTGCAGTCTTTTCTCGATATCGCTTAACTGGAGGCTCATCGATGCTGTCCTTAATTAATGACGAATGAATTATAAAGTAAGAATGGGAGAAAACACAATAATTACTATCTTATGTTGTGATATAGTATTTGTCAACCCATTGAAAGTCTCAGGCCGGATTGGTGCGGATTCTCCCCCGGCCTCGATATTGCGGAGCCTACTATGGCACTCCCCCTCGTTATCCTTTCCCATCCCCTCCCTCCCGCCTGGCTCGCCTCACTCGAAGGGCATGTGCGCCTGCTAGTGGGTCCTGCCGACCCGCCCGGTTTTGCCCCGCACCTGCTCGAACAACTGCCCGAAGCCGAGGGCATCTTTTGCCTTTTAACCGAAAAAGTCGATGACGCCCTGCTGGAACACGCTCCTCGCCTGAGGGTGGTTAGCAACATGGCGGTAGGGTTCGACAACATTGACATTCCGGCCTGTACGCGCCGCAAGATCCCGGTGGGGAATACCCCCGGTGTCCTCACCGATGCGACTGCCGATTTGGCGATGGCCCTGCTCCTTTCGGCCGCCCGGGGCCTTCCAAAAGCCGCCATGGATGCCCGTGATGGCTTTTGGCATACCTGGAATCCCATTCGCTGGCTGGGCGCCGATTTGCGCGGCGCAACCCTGGGGATTGTCGGCCTCGGCAAGATCGGCAAAGCTGTCGCGGAGCGCGCTCGCGGGTTTGGGCTTAAGATTGTTTATCACGACTCAAAACACATCCCCGAAGCCGAAGCAGCCTGGGGTGCTCAGTTTATGTCGCTGGATGAGTTGTTGCACCAGAGTGATTTTGTCAGCTTACACTGCCCGCTGACGCGTGAAACGCGCGGTTTGATTAACGCCAGGGCTCTTAAAAAGATGAAGAAGACCGCCGTACTGGTGAATACTGCTCGCGGGCCGGTTGTTGTCACCGATGACCTGGTGCACGCCCTGCGTGAAGGCCAGATTGCTGCGGCTGCCATCGATGTCACCGACCCCGAGCCGTTGCCCGCTGATCATCCCTTGTACGACTTGCCCAACTGCCTGGTCGTCCCGCATATTGGCTCGGCCACCCACGGAACCCGTCGCCGCATGGCTGAGATCGCCTGTGCCAACCTGCTGGCCGGGCTGGAAGGCCGTCCGCTGCCACACTGTGTCAACCCGGATGTTTATGCCGAATAAAAAACGGATGTCTGTAAAAGACATCCGTTTTTTATTGTTTTACCAGATTAGATTGGAATCGGCCGGTTGCAGCTTGGGCAGGTGCGTTCGCCGCGCAGGACCACAAACCCGCAACTGACACAAGTGCGCGGCTGGACTTTCCCAAGCGGTGCGCCACAAGCAATACAATTGCCTTCACCAACCGGATTGGCAGTATCGCAATATTCACACACCGAACGGCGCAGGCGTTCAGCTACCTGGGTGCTGGCGCGGTTCGCCTGTGCAACTTTGCCAATCACCTGCCAGACCGTTTCGCCAATTTGCAGGCTCTCAATATCCTGGGCAATATCATCCAGCCGGTTTAGCAGGTTCCACGGGTTCAACAGGGTGGCAATCACAGTCTGCCCCATGCTGGCGGCCACGCCGAGCCAGGCTTGCTGGCCGACCATCACCAGCACCCCTTCCGAAACCTTCTGGATTTGGACCGTGACGGCGGTTTGCCCGCCGCTGGCTGCTCCGTGACGGGTGGCGATCTGCACCTTCATATTGTTGCTGTCGCCAACGACCTGTGTACGCAAATTGCCACGATTAAAATGCGCCAGCAAGGCCTCAGCAACATCGTTCGGGGTAATGTTTCCGTGGAAAATTTTCTGTTCCATAGTATCGATTATAATCACCTTCGCTTAAATTTCCAGACACAGGTGAGCAAATGCGCCTTCTTGTAAAAACAGCTTTTCTTGGATTAATCTTTGTACTCGCATTTTTGGCTCTTGTATTTAACGTGACCACCCCGCAAAAAGTTGCAGCCCAGCAGCCAACCGGTTCTGTCCCTACTGTGACCAGCACGCCCATTGGGCCGTTTGTGACCGTCACTTACCCCGAGCAGATTAATGTGCGCGGCGGCCCAAGCTCTTACCTTTACCCGGCGGTTGGTGTTTTGCTGACCGGGCAGATTGCTCCCGCTATTGGCCGTTCTCCCGGCTCCGATTGGATCCAGATCCGCTACCCGGGTGTGCCCGGAAATATTGGCTGGGTCTACGCCCCACTGGTCAACCTTTCACCCAATGCCAACCTGCCGATTGTGGAGCCGCCACCCACGCCCACGCCTCTCACAACCCCCACCATCGATCCCACGCTGGTGGCGCAGTTCATCCCTCAGTTTACCCCAACCCGTTTGCCAACGTTTACTCCGCCCGGGCCGCTGGTCATCCCCACTTATGAGAGTGAAGGAGCCGAGGTCGGGGGTGTTCCGATGGGGCTCGTGATTATGCTGCTCGCGCTGGTGGGTGGCTTTGGGGCGCTGATTTCCTTCTTGCGCGGTCGCTAATATTCAATAGAAACAAAAAGGACCGGGTTCAACACCCGGTCCTTTTATATCGGTTATCTGTTTTAGTTGTTGCAGCCGCAGGAGCCGCCGCAAGCGCAACTTTCGCCGCTGCCTTCGGCATGGCTGTGGCTTTCGCCTTTCGACCCGCAGGCGCACGAACCGCCGGAGGCGCTGGGGCTATCCACCACAAAGCCAGCGCCGCGCACTGGGTCATTCACAAAGTCAACGCGGGCGCCGCGCAGGTAGTTAATGGACGAGTCGTCGACGATGACCTGAACACCCTCAGATTGGAACGTCAGGTCGTTGCTGCGGACATTGCCGTCGAGAGCCATGCCAAACTGAGCGCCACAGCACCCGCCGCCCGAAACATATACCCGTAAAGAGTAGCCGGTCAGGTTGCGCTCAGCCAGGATACGGCGAACGGCTTCACCCGCCTCGGCGGACAAGCTAACGCTGTCAATGTTAGTGCCAATACCAGATTCAACTTCTTGTAACATAGGATTTCTCCTTAATGAATTGAACGTCTAAAGTGGATAGATAATATCAAGAATGGGGGGGCTTGTCAACAGAAAACCCTCACTTATTTTGTAAGTGAGGGTTTCGAGGCTTCAAAATTAGGCGGTGGGCAAGCGGTTCTTCAGGGTGCGGCTGAGAAGATCTTCCTGCATCTGATCGCTATTCTTGTTCTTTTTAGCCTTGGCGGCTTTATCGGCCTTGGCGCGCTCGAGGGCGTCTTTCCAGGCCAGTTCGAAGACAGTGGGTTCGGGTTCGGTTTCCGGCTCGGAATAGGTTTCAATGCGTTCGGAGCGCTGCGGTTTGCCCTTTTTGCCGCCGCGTTTGCGGTCGCTGCGGTCACCACGCTCGCCACGTTCCGGGCGTTCCATGCGCGGAGCTTCTTCGATGATTTCTTTTTCTTCGGGCTTGGGCAGGACAGCCTTCATGCTCAGGCGAATCTGCTTCTTTTTGCGGTCAATGTCGAGCACCATTACATCGACTTCATCGCCTTCTTTGACGACATCGCCGGGGGTCTTGACATAGCCGTGCGCCATTTCGCTGATGTGCACGAGTCCGGGGCGTTCGGCGCCGATTTCGACAAAAGCGCCGTAGGTTTCGAGACGGACAACTTTGCCCTTGAAGACCATTTCGGCCTTGAGTTCGCGCCAGTCAACGCCGAGCGGTTCGATCATGGTCAGTTCAACGCGGTCAGCTTTGGCTTTGCGCACCCAAACACTGACTTCTTGCCCAACCTGGAGAACATCCTCGACGCGCTTGATGGGGGTTTCGGACATCTGCGAGATGTGGACGATACCAGGGATGTCCATCCCGATATCGAGCAGGGCTCCTGCCAGAGTGGTTTTTACAACTTTCCCTGTCAGCTTGGTTTTGGATTTGATTTCGCTGGCGGGGGAAACGGTATCTGCCGGTAGTGTCATAACTTTGCTCCTGATTACGGGGATAATGCCGAAACTTGATTATACCGCTCTTTGGGTACCTGTCAACCGACCTTCGTGACGATTGGCGCAATTTATGGCGAATCTTGCAAAATATTTGACTTTTCGGAAGATCGAGGGTAAGATTTTGTAAGAAACGGAATTAAACAGAGATAAATATGTATAAAACCGACAAGATCGATCTGAAAATAATCAATTTGTTGATGGAAAACGGGCGGATGCACGCTGCTGAAATTGCGCGTCGTGTAGGCAATATTTCGGAGCGGGCTGTTCGTTATCGAATTGACCGGATGCTGGAGAATGACATCATCAAGGTCACAGCCGTGGTTAACCCCAAATCTGTGGGGATGGCAGTGGTGGCGGATGTATGGCTGGAGTGTGATTCGGATTCGATACTGGACGTGGCTCGCAAGATGGCCGAATTTGACAACGTTAGTTATGTAGCCAGCTCCATTGGCGAGACGGACGTGAGTGTTCAGGTTCTGGCGCGCGATACAGCGGATGTATACCGTTTTGTCACGGAGGTGATAGGCAAGGTTTCAGGTGTACGTAAAACCACCACCTCGATTGTGCCCTTTGTGTTGAAGGATGTGCATCAGTGGCGCATTCCGCCGGGCCTGGTGGGAAATGATACAGGGGAAGATTAAGACAGTCGCTTGTTGTGATTCGAGCTATCAAAAGGAGAGACATGAAAAACTTTGCAAAGAGTCAGGCCCTTCAGAAACGCGCCCAGCAGGTAACGCCGCTGGGGGTTAATTCGAACTTCCGATACTGGGGGGAAGGGGTTACGCCGTACGTGAAGAAGGCCAAAGATGGCTATCTGTGGGATGTGGATGATAATAAATATATCGATTATCGCATGGCTTTTGGACCGATTATCCTTGGTCATGCAGTAGATGAAGTAGATGACAAGGTCGCCGAGGAAATACGCAAGGGGGTTCTGTTCGCCATGACTGGCGAGCTAGAAATTGAAGTGGAAGAAATGATGATTGAGATGGTACCCGGCCTGGAGATGGTACGCCTGGCTTGTTCGGGTACTGAAGCCACGATGCATGCTATTCGCGTGGCGCGCGCTTATAGCGGCCGTGAGATTATCATCAAGTTCGAGGGGAATTATCACGGGTTTCACGATCATACATTGTGGAGCACGTATGCGCCAGCGGAAGCCTATGGGAATTCGCGCAGCCCGATTTCGATTCCGTCTTCCTCGGGCATTCCGCGTCCGATGGGAAATCTCATTATTACGCTGCCTTTTAATGATCGCGAGGCTTTCGAGCGGACCATGTTCAGCTACGGTCGCCAGATTGCAGCGGTGATCACGGAAGCGGCCCAGGGGAATTGTGGCGCGATCCTGCCGGAGCCCGGATTCCTGGAATTGATCCAGCAAAAATGTGCCGAATATGGCAGTGTTTTCATTCTGGACGAGGTGAAGACGGGCTTCCGCATTGGCAATGGCGGCGCGCAGGAGTATTACGGCTTGAAACCTGATTTGATGACCTATGCCAAGGCGCTTGGCAATGGGTACCCGGCGGCGGCGTTTGGCGGTAAGAAGGAAGTGATGAGCATCATCGGGCGCGGTGTGGCCCAGGGCGGCACGTATACCAATAACAAGCCCGGTGTGGCCGGAGCCTGGGCGACGCTCAAGATTTTAAAGGAGCAGCCGATCCTGGCGACGATTGAAAAACGCGGCAAACGCTTGATGGAAGGCATCGACACAATCTTGACCGAAGAGGGCCTGGTGCATTGCATGAATGGTTACCCGGCCATGTTCACGTACGCGCTCGGGATCGAAAAAGCTACCAGCCAGCGCACCTGGAATGAAAGCGATAAAGACCTGTACTTGAAAATTATCGAGGCGCTGATCGAACGCGGTGTAATGCCCGATAACGATGCCCGTGAACCGTGGTTCCTGTGTTATGCCCACGGCGACAAAGAAATTGACGAAACCCTGACAGTGTTCCGTGAGGCCGTAAAGGCTAGTAAAAAATAATTTCAGGCAGGGGCGGCTCCAGCGGGTCGCCCCTGCAACGAGGATGTATGACTCAACTCACATCGAAAGAAATCATTGACCTGAATAAGGAATTCACCTTCTTTTCGTGGTCGGTTCAGTCGCAAGTTAACCCCATCCCGATGGCGAAAGCCGAAGGGATTTATTTCTGGGATGCCGATGGCAAGCGCTATATCGATTTTTCGTCACAATTGATGAATACCAATATCGGCCACCAGCATCCTAAGGTGGTTAAGGCCATTCAGGACCAGGCAGCGGCACTGACCTTTGCTCACCCCGGCATGGCAACCGAGCCGCGCGGCCTGTTGGGCAAAAAACTGTCCGAGATTACACCCGGTAAACTTAAAAAGACCTTTTTTTGCCTGGGCGGCGCTGAAGCCAATGAAAACGCAATCAAAATTGCGCGCTTCTACACGGGACGCCACAAGATATTGGCGCACTATCGTTCCTATCATGGCGCGACACACGGCGCAATTGCCCTGACGGGGGACTATCGCCGCCTGGCGGTGGAACCGGTGATGCCAGGCGGAGTGCATTTTATGAATCCGTTCTGCTATCGCTGCCCGTTTGGCCAGAAGAAAGAAACCTGCGCGCGCGAATGCATCAAGCATCTTGAAGAAGTGATCCGTTATGAGGGACCCGACAAGATTGCCGCTATTATCATGGAAGGTGTGGTTGGGTCGAATGGCATTATTGTCCCACCGGATGATTATTGGCCGCGCGTGCGCGAGATCTGTGACAAGTACGGCATCCTGCTTATTTCTGACGAGGTGATGAGCGGCTGGGGACGCACGGGCAAGTGGTTTGCGGTGGATAACTGGAAGGTCCAGCCGGATATTATCACCACAGCCAAAGGCATCACCAGCGGTTATGCCCCCCTGGGTGCGGTGATTGTCAGTGAGGAGATTGCCAAATTCTTCGACGACAAATACCTGTACGCCGGTTTGACCTACAGCGCGCATGCCCTGTCATGCGCCACGGCGCTGGCAACCATTGAAGTCTATGAAGATGAGCACTTAATGGAAAACGCGGTCGAAGTTGGCCGTTACCTGGGCGAGCGGCTGGAAGCCATCAAGTCCCGCCACGCTTCGGTCGGTGATGTCCGTTATATCGGCCTGTTTTCGACCCTCGAATTGGTGCAAAACCGTGAGAGCAAAGAAGTGATGCCGGCCAGTGTGATGGGTGAGATTGGCAAGGCGTTGCGCGAGAACGGCCTGTTTACGTTCATCATGGCCAACAACATTGGCAGTATGGTTTTTGTCGTGCCGCCGTTGTGCATCACCAAAGAGCAACTCGACGAGGGCCTGGCGATTGTGGAAAAGGCGCTGGAGATTGCGGATAAATCGGTAATGGGTTAATCGTGATTGGGAATTGGTTGTTGCCATTTACCAATCCCCAATTACCAATGTGGAGAAAATATGCAAAAAATCTTAAATTACGTCAACGGTGAATGGATTGATCCCGTTGTCTCAGAATATGTGGATGTCGTCAACCCGGCAACGGGTGAGGTGATTGCCCGGACGCCCCTCAGCCGCGTTTCCGATGTCGAAGCGGCGGCCCAGGCTGCAGCGGCGGCGCTCCCGGCCTGGCGGCGCACCCCGGCCCAGGAACGCATCCAGTACCTGTTCAAACTGCGCGATTTGCTCAAAGCGCATAATGATGAAATTGCCCGCGCCATCACCAACGAAGCCGGGAAGACTTTCGAAGAGTCGAAAGCCGAGATGGTGCGCGCCATTGAAAATGTGGAAGTGGCCTGTGGCATCCCTGTGATGGCCAAAGGCGAGATTAGCGAGGACATTGCTCCCGGCATCGATGAAATGATGCTGCGCCAGCCGGTAGGGGTGTGCGCGACGATTGCGCCGTTTAACTTCCCCGGAATGATTCCTTTTTGGTACCTGCCCTATGCCCTGGCGACGGGCAACACTTACATTGTCAAACCGTCTGAAAAAGTGCCGGTGACCATGCAGATTATTTTCCGGCTGATTGACCAGTTGGGGCTGCCGAAGGGTGTCATCAACCTGGTTAATGGCGCTAAAGAAGCGGTGGATGCCATCCTGGACCACCCGGTTATCCGTGCCATTACCTTTGTGGGTTCGTCCAATGTGGCCAAGTACATTTATAGCCGCGCTGCCGCCAATGGCAAACGAGTCCAGGCCCAGGGTGGGGCCAAAAACCCGGTGGTGGTGCTGCCCGATGCCGATATGGATATGGCCGTCAAAATTATCGCCGATTCGGCGTTTGGCTGCGCCGGTCAACGCTGCCTGGCGGTTTCGTGGGCGGTGACAGTGGGCGAGGCCAGGAACGAATTTAACGAAGCGATTTGCGATGCCGCCGCCAGCCGGACGGTTGGATACGGTCTCGATAGCGGCATCCAGATGGGAGCGTTGATTAATTCGGCCAGCAAAATGCGCGTTGAACAGTTGATCGGCCTCGGGGCGTCTGAGGGCGCTTCTGTGCCGGTCGACGGGCGCGGGACGGTCATCAAAGGCTACGAAGGCGGCAACTTTGTGCGGCCTACCATCTTGATGGATATGAAACCGGGCAGCGAAATTTGGAAAACGGAGATTTTTGGCCCGGTGTTGGGTCTGATGCATGTCAACACCATTGACGAGGCAATCGCATTGGCTAACAGCCAGGCCTATGGCAACCAGGCCAGCCTGTTTACCGCCAGTGGGTCGGCGGCGCGCAAATTCCGCTACGAGGTGGAGGCCGGGAACATCGGCATCAATATTGGTGTGGCGGCCCCAATGGCTTTTTATCCGTTTAGCGGCTGGAAAGAGTCGTTCTACGGCGATATGCACGGTCAGGGCATGGATGCTGTAGAGTTCTTCACCCAAAAGAAAGTGGTGGTGGAGCGCTGGCCCAAAGAGTGGAGCCGGAAATTTTAATCATATGTGCAGGGGCGCAGCCATGCTGCGCCCCTGCGGAGGAAAATCATGTCTTACGAAAACGCGCTGGAATATTCCAATAAGTGGCTCGAGATTATCAAACAACCCCATCGCCCGGATGAAGAACAGGCCAAGTGGATTATCTCTGAGTCGATGCAAAATTTTGCCGAGCATTTCAACCGCGGTTGGCTCGATTATCGCAAATCTGTGACGCAGGCCGGGCAATGGGCCGCCACCGAATGGACCGGGCGCGGCGCAACCTTTGAAGATGTGCTGGGCCGCAAATATATCGACTTCCTCGGCGGCTTTGGCATGATGGATTTGGGCTGGAGCCACCCCGAAGTGGTGGCGGCGGTGCAGGCGCAGTTGTTGCGCACGCCCATGCCCAGCCAGGAACTGATTGACCCGTTGCGCGGGGTGCTGGCCAAATTGATGGCAGACATCACCCCCGGCGACTTGAAATATAGCTGGTTTGCCGCCAGCGGCACCGAAGCCATAGAAGCGGCGATTAAATTGGCCAAGGTTTACACCCAGAAACCGGCCTTTATCGTCTCTGTGAAGGGTTTTCATGGCAAGACGATGGGTTCGCTCTCGATGATGGGCAAGGCTGATTATCGCCAGCCAGCCGGGATGCTGTATGGCGGCCCGGTTTACCACGTCCCGTTTGGCGATGCCGAAGCGGTGGAACGCCAGCTCGATATCTGTGACAAAATTGGGGTGGGTGTGGCCGGTGTTTTGATGGAACCCATCCAGGGCGAGGCGGGCGGGATTGTTCCGCCGGATGATTTCTGGCCGCGCCTGCGCGCCGCAACCAAAAAATATGGGGCGCTGCTCATCGCTGATGAGGTGCAGACCGGCCTGGGCCGCACCGGCAAGCTATGGGGGGTCGAACACTGGAATGTGGTTCCCGACATTATCGCAGTAGCCAAGTCGCTGGGCGGGGGCGTGATGCCGATTTGTGCCGTCTCCACCACCGAGGAGATTTTCCAGTCGTTTATGTACCCGAACCCCTTCTTGCAGACCACCACCACCGGCGGCGGCGCGCTGGCCTGTTCGGCGGCCATTGCGGCCATCAATGTCACCATCCGTGACCGGTTATGGGAAGCGGCTCGCGAAAAGGGCGACTATCTCATCCCCCGCTTGCAGCAATTGGCCGAGCAATACCCGCAGGTTTACAAGGGTGTCACCGGCAAGGGGCTGTTGATCGGCCAGCATTTCCAGACCCCCGAAATCGGCGGGCAGGTCGCGGCCGGATTGTTCAAACGCGGGGTGCTGGTGGCCGGAACCCTGACCAGTGCCCAGACCATTCGCATCGAACCGCCGCTGGTGATCACCTACGATGAGATTAACCTGGGGCTGGCGGCCTTGTCGGATGTTGTGGCGGAAGTGGCCGCAACGATCTAGGAGCCTGTTTCTATCCCCTGGCGCGCGGGAGGCGTGCCAGGGGAATTTGCCCGTCAATATTTTACAAATATTATCCTTTTCCTTCATATAGGATTAAAATCACCCATACGAAGTATATCGATATCGACTGCACGAGTCGTACAATGTTTTGCCAGAGGCGAGTTTAACCGGCAGTTTCAGACCGGCAAATAAACGGAGGAGACACGCAATGAGCGATTTTGCTGTGGAGTTACGTGACGTGGTCAAGTCATTCACTACGCCAGAGGGGGGCACGGTGAATGCGGTAGACCATGTCGATATGCAGATTAAGAATGGCGAGTTCTTTTCGATGTTGGGCTCGTCGGGGTGTGGAAAAACCACATCGCTGCGGATGATTGCCGGTTTTGAGTGGCCTACTGCCGGGGAAGTCTATATTGAAGGGCAGCCGCAAGGGCATAAGCCGCCTTTCCAGCGCCAGGTGAATACGGTTTTCCAGAATTATGCCCTTTTCCAGCATATGACCGTTTTCCAAAACGTGGCCTTTGGCCTGGAGATGGAAGGCGCACAGAAGCCGGAGATTACTGCTCGCGTAGGCCGCGCCCTGGAAATGGTCAAATTAAGCGGCATGGAACGCCGTTTTCCTCGCCAGCTTTCGGGTGGGCAGCAGCAGCGTGTGGCCCTGGCGCGTGCGCTGGTTAAGACTCCGAATGTGTTGCTGCTCGATGAGCCGCTCGGCGCGTTGGACCTGAAACTTCGCAAAGAAATGCAATTGGAATTGAAAAACTTGCAACGTGAAGTCGGCATCACATTTGTGTTCGTCACCCATGACCAGGAAGAAGCCCTGACAATGAGCGATCGCATTGCTGTGATGAGCCACGGCAAAGTAATGCAGATTGGCGCGCCGGTGGAAATTTATGAGCGCCCGCAGAACAAATTTGTTGCTGACTTCATTGGTGATACGAATTTCCTCGAGGGGGAAGTTCGCGGCGTGGAAAAAGAACAGGTAACGGTTTACGTGCCCCAGCTTCAGGCAGAGGTGCTTGGGACGGGTGTCCAGCCTTTTGTGCGCGGCGACCGGGTGGTTATTTCGATCCGCCCAGAGAAAATCCGCCTGACCGAACAGGAGGTGATTCACCAGAATTCTTTCCAGGTGAGCATCCTTAACTCGGCCTATATCGGTTCTGACACCCGTTTGGAAGTGACTGCCAACGGCCAGCGCCTTAAGGTTTGGGAGCAGAACCGCATTTCTACCCTGGACCCGCGGGCGTATTTCCACAGCGAACAAAAGGCCTGGGTTATGCTCTTGCCCGAAAACGCCCTGGTTCTCCCGGCTGGTTAAGAGGTCGCTATGCTGCGAAAACTCCGTGAAAACAAATCCTGGCAGGGAACCCTGCTGATTTCCCCCACACTTTTGTGGCTGGTGGTGCTGCTGATCATCCCGCTGTTGCTGACGCTGGTGATCAGCTTTGGCAAGCGCGATTCGGATGGCGGTGTGATTTACACCTTCACACTTGAGAATTACCAGCGTTTGTTGGGCATCTCCACCCAGTGTGACAACGGCGCGGCCACCTGTTTCGACCCGCTGTATGTTCAAATCTTGCTGCGCTCACTAACCCTGGCTTTTCAAACCACCGTTGTCGTGATCTTGCTGGCCTATCCGCTTTCATACTTCATCGCCCGCGCCCCGCTTAAACGACGCAACACCTTCCTGTTCCTGGTGCTGGTCCCGCTATGGACGAATTTTGTGATTCGCGTTTATGCGTGGATGATGCTGTTGCGCACACAGGGTGTGATCAACGGTATCCTGGGCTGGGTGGCTGGTTTGTTTGGGCTGCCTTTTACCCCGCTCGAGATGCTTTATACCCCTGGCGCGGTCTTGGTCGGGATGGTCTACGAATTCCTGCCCTTTATGATCTTGCCCATCTATACTTCTTTGGAAAAAATAGATGGCTCATTGTATGAAGCCGCCGCCGATTTGGGCGCCAACGCCATCCGCACCTTTTTCCGCGTTACCCTGCCGCTTTCGATGCCGGGGGTGGTCGCCGGTACCATCCTGGTCTTTATCCCGGTGATGGGAACCTTCATCGTCTCCGATATTCTCGGCGGGCGGCAGGTGATCCTGGTTGGGAACCTGATCCAGCGCCAGTTCCTAGATGCCCGCGACCCCACTTTCGGCAGCGCCGCCTCGCTCATCCTGATGGTCATGACCCTGATCGTGACCTATTTCTACACCCGTAAGTTTGGTTTCGGAGAGGAGATTGTCGTCGGATGAACCCGCATCGCCGCTCTCCCCTTGTTTTGATCATGACCGTGCTGGTCTATGGCTTTTTGTATGCGCCGATCCTGGTCTTGATGACCTACTCCTTCAACGCCTCGCGTACCAACATCTTGTTTGAAGGGGTGATTACCAATTTTGGCCCGTTGCGCACCGATGGCAGCCTGGTTGTCCAGAGCCCGTGTGGCCCCTTTCACTGGTTTTGCGAACTGGCTAAAAACAATGAGGTTATTAATGCCGCTGGGAACACCCTGACGATTGCGTTTATCTCTACGGTGGTTTCGACCATTATCGGCACCATGGCCGCCCTGGCGCTGCAACGCTACGACTTCAAGCTTAAGCCCTTTTCACAGCTCGCGCTTTACATCCCCATCGTCATCCCTGAGATTGTCATGGGCATTGGCATCCTGACCCTTTTCAGCCAGGTCTTCACTTTCGTCAACTCCACCTTTTCCCTTTCGGGAGATGCGCGCCTGGTGTTGGGAATTGGGACAGTGATCGTCTCTCACATCGCCTTCAGCGTTCCCTTTGTTACGCTGGTTGTCCAGGCGCGCCTGCAAGGATTCGATAAATCTTTCGAAGAGGCCGCCATGGACCTGGGCGCGAACGAGTTGGTCACCTTCTGGCGTGTCACCCTGCCCATGCTTTTACCGGGGGTGCTTTCAGGAGCGCTGCTGGCGTTTACCCTATCGCTGGATGACTTTGTGATTACCTTTTTTACCAATGGCCCGGGTTCTACGACCCTGCCCATTTATGTTTATGGCTTGCTCCGGCGCATTATCACCCCGCAGGTCAATGCCCTCTCCACGGTTTGGATTCTGACCGTATTTGTGGCCGTCTTCCTGTTACAACGCTTACAAAACCGGGAACAGCACTAACCCTAGTGTTTCACACGGGATAGCCCGTGTTTGGAACGATCAATATCCAAAGGAGATGAAGAAATGAAAAAAACACTATTGTGGAAGGCGCTGGTGGTTGTTATGGCGCTGAGCATGGTCCTGGCGGCCTGTGGGGGCGGCGCTGCCAGTGACGAACAGGCACAGGATGGCCCGAAAGCGGCCTCCTCCGGGTTTGTTTGCCCTGAACCCAACCCGCGCGTAGAAGTGACCTCTACCGAACTCAACCTGTTCGTTTGGACCGAATACATTCCTCAGGACATGCTGGAATGTTTCGAGCTGGTTTATGGCATCAAGGTCAACCGCGACGAATACTCTGCCAACGAAGAGATGTATGCCAAGTTATCTGCCGGTGGCACCAACTACGACCTTGTCCAGCCGACCGACTACATCGTTCCCCTGATGATCCGCCAGGGGTTGCTTCAGAAATTCGACAAATCCCGCCTGCCCAACATCTCAAACCTCGACCCGAACTACATGAACCTCGAGTTTGACCCTGGCAACGAGTACACCCTGCCTTACCAGGCTGGCACCGATGCCATTGTCTACAATGGCGATGCGGTCCAGAACCCGCCCACCAAATGGGCCGACCTGTGGAATGCCGAATACGCGGGCCGTATGGTCTTTTTGGATGATTCCCGCGTTACCATCGGTCTCACCCTTTTGACCCTCGGCTTCGACCCGAACACCACCGACCCGGCCGAACTGGAACAGGCCAAGGCCAAGCTTGCCGACCTGGTCCCGGGCATCAAACTGTTCGACAGCGACTCCCCTAAGACCGCTCTCATCGCCGGAGACGTGGACCTGGGCATGACCTGGACCGGTGAAGCCTTCCTCGCCCAGCAGGAAAACCCGGCTATTGGCTACGTCTACCCCGAAGAAGGGGCCATCCTGTGGCAGGATAACTGGGCCCTGACCGCATCTGCCCCGCATCTCGATGCCGTTTACGCCTGGCTCAACTACACCCTGCAGGGCGATGTCTTCTGGTTGATGCTGCGCGACTTCCCCTACACCAATCCCAACGCGGCTGCGCTCAATTACGCCAAAGACAACCAGAAAGAGCTCTACGACGCCTACATGGGTTCGCCGATCACCAACACCCCGACCGAGGCGCTTAAGAATGGACATCGCATCAAAGATGTTGGCGATGCCCTGCCGCTCTACGACCAGATCTGGACTGAGATTAAAGGCGGGCAGTAAGCCCGTTAAGACCAACCATAAAACCGGCCACAAACTGTGGCCGGTTTTATGGTTAATGGACTATTTTGCGAGCTAAAATCACATATCAACAAAGATTGTTTGACTAGAGTACAAAATCGTTATAAAATAGGGGTATGCAAAACATAATCATTAATCAGCGCCAGGAAGAACTGGATGAAGTTGACCGCTATATCATCGATGCCATGCGCCAGGATGGACGTATTGCTTTTGCCCAAATTGCGCAACAGTTGGGTGTCTCTCCCGGTATGATCCGGGTTCGTTACAACCGGCTGGTAGACCTGGGCATTTTGCGGGTGGTGGCTATTACCAATCCGTTGCGTATGGGTTTTCGCACCATGGCCATGATCGGCATCCGCACTGAGGGCAACAAGATGCTCGAAGTGGCCGAAAAAGTCTCGGCTTTTGAAGAAGTCATCTACCTGATTGTGGTCAGCGGCCGTTACGACATCATGGCCGAAGTAGTTTGCCGTGACCATGCCGATTTGTTGCGCTTCCTGACCGAAAAGTTATACACCGTGGACGGGGTGCGTGAGTCCGAATCGTTTATGCACCTAAAAATTGCCAAGGAGATATATTTCTAACGCGAACAACAGCCAGTGTGGCTGATGTCAAACTAACCGCAAGGTTATAAAACCCAAAAGGAAAAGGAATCTATGAAAATCTTGCTCGTCGGTGTTGGCGGTGTCGGTGAGGCCATTGCCATGATTGCCCGTGAGCGCAACTGGGTGGAAAAAATCGTGCTGGCTGACTACAATGTCAAGCGCGCCGAAGAAGTCCAACAGAAACTGGGGGACCCCAGCCGTTTTCCTGTCGAATTTATCGACGCCAGTAAGCAAGAGATGATCGAAGCGCTGGCGAAAAAACACGATGTCAACCTGATCATGAATTCGGTTGACCCGGTTTTCAACAAACAGATTTTCGACGCAGCCTACAATGTGGGCGCGACATACATGGATATGGCCATGACCCTGTCTGAGCCGCATCCCGAAAAGCCGTTCGAACTTCCTGGCATTAAGCTGGGTGATTACCAGTTTGAAAAGGCCGCCGAATGGGAGAAAAAAGGCCAGCTGGCGCTGGTGGGCATCGGCGTTGAGCCCGGTATGGCCGATGTCTTTGCCCGTTACGCCCAGGATCACCTGTTCGATGAGATTGAAGAAGTCGGCATTCGAGATGGGGCCAACATTGAAATTCGCGGTTACGAGTTTGCGCCCAACTTCTCCATTTGGACCACCATTGAAGAATGCCTGAACCCGCCGGTCATTTGGGAAAAGGAAAAGGGCTGGTTTACCACCGCGCCGTTCTCCGAACCAGAAGTCTTCGAGTTCCCGGAGGGGATTGGCAAAATTGAAGTCGTCAACGTGGAACATGAAGAAGTATTGTTGGTTCCGCGCTGGGTGAAGGCCAAACGCGTTACCTTCAAATATGGTTTGGGCGACCAGTTTATTGGCGTTCTCAAAACCTTGCATATGCTCGGCCTCGATAACAAAGAAAAAATCAACGTGAAGGGTGTTCAGGTGGCCCCGCGCGATGTTGTGGCAGCCTGCCTGCCTGACCCTGCTCATCTTGGGGATCATATGTTTGGCAAAACCTGCGCCGGAACCTGGATTAAGGGGCTAAAAGACAACAAGCCGCGTGAAGTGTACCTGTACCAGGTGGCCGATAACGAAGAATGCATGCGTCGCTGGGGTTGCCAGGCGGTTGTCGCTCAAACCGCTTTCAGCGCGGTGATTGCTATGGACCTGCTGACCCACGGCCAGTGGAAGGGAGTTGGCGTGCTTGGGCCGGAGGCCTTTGACCCAATTCCATTTATGGACAAGATGGCCGACTACGGTTTCCCGTGGGGGCTCAAAGAGATGACAAAAGAGCTGGCCAGCTAGATTACAATCAATGGCGGATGAGCGTTGAGGGGCGCTCATCCGTTATCTTTTCAGAGGAGACAACTATGACTGTCACAACTGCACCTGGAGGGGCCGCTATTGCGCGGGGGGCGCATCGGCTCAAGCGTGAGTTGACATTGCTGCCGCTGGCAGGGTTGATTTATTTCACCGTTTCTGGCGGAACTTTCGGCATTGAAGGGCTCATTGGGTATTCAGGCCCGGGCCTGGCGATGTTGATGATTTTGCTGACCCCGCTTGTTTTCAGCTTGCCCAATGTCTTGTTGGTGCGTGAGTTGACCACGCTCATGCCTGCCGAAGGCGGCTACTATCACTGGGTCAAACAGGCCTTTGGTTCTTTTGCCGGATTTATGGCCGGTTGGAACAACTGGATTGTCTCGTGGTTGGATGTCGCCATCTACCCGGTTTTGGCCTACTACTACCTGAGCTTTTTCTTCCCTGCGCTGACCGAAGGCCCGGCTATTCTAGGCATCCCGGTCTGGCAGATTGTCATTTCGGGGCTCATTATTTGGGGTATTAGCTACTTGCAAATTCGCGGGGCCAGTATTTCGGGCTGGTTTACCAATGGACTTGGCGTGCTATTGATTATCCCGCTGTTTGTGATGGGTTTCATTGGCATTTACAACTGGTTTGTCGGCGGCATGCGCCTCGACCTGCCTTTCCTGCCGATGGGTGAGCCGCTGACCCCTGAATCGTTGGGCGCTGCCCTTAGCACCGGCCTGTTCATCGTCATGTGGAATTACATGGGCTGGGAGCTGCCAACCGCCGCCGGGGATGAGATTGTCAATCCCAAAAAGACCTACCCGTTGGCCCTGACGATTGTGCTGATTGGCGTGGTACTCACTTATGCCATCCCCGTTTTTGGCGGTTTGTATGGCGGCGGCGGCGCAGAGAACAGCTACCTGGTGTGGGGCATCGAAGCCTCCGACGAGGCTGTTGGGATTGCTGGCGACCTGGAAGGATATGGCGTTACCAGCGACCAGATTGCCGCCTGGGGCATTGACCCGGCAGGCGCTACGGGCTGGGAATTTACCAACATTGGCCAGGTAGTTGGCACCGTTTTTGCCGGGGAAGGTTTTGGCGCCATGCTAGGCGCATGGCTCACCTTTGCGGCTGTACTGAGTATGGTGGGGCTGTTCACCGGCAACAGCCTGGGGGGCACGCGCATCCCCTTTGCACTGGCTGAGGATGGCATGTTCCCGCGCTGGCTGGTGAAAGTGCACCCAAAATACGGAACGCCATACATTGCGATTATTGTGACCGGTTTCATCTATTGGTTCTTCGCCACCTTCGACTTTTCCACGCTGGTGGTGGCCGATGTGGTCCTGCAATTGATCGTCATCCTGGCCGAGATCGCCGCTTTGTGGGTTTTCCGCTTCAAGATGCCCGATGCGCCTCGTGACCGGATCCCTGGCGGGTGGCTGGGGCTGTTCCTGGTTTCGCTCGGCCCGACGGCCATCATCCTGGTGGCAATTGTCAGCCAGTATATCGAAGAGGGGCTGGCCTCTTTGGGCTGGGCGCTGGCTTTTATGGCCCTGGGGGCAGTGCTGTACTTCCCAATTATGAAATTCATTAAACCGGGCGTGCCAGACGTCAACCCGTTTGTAGAGGCCCCGTCTGAAGATTGATGAGCCGGGGCGTCGAGGCGCAGTTTCTCGTCCCGTTCCTGTCTCGACAAGAACGGGACGATTTGTGTAAGAAAACAGCGCGGTTTTTGAAATTTATGTCGGAAACGGAATGGATGCTTTGCTTTTCCGAACACTCACACGTATAATAGGAACACCGACAACAAACGCCGCAAGGCGAATTTCTCAGGAGGAGAAACCATGCCCCATGGGTATAATGGCAAAATTTTGCATGTCGATTTGACGCACGGTACTTTGACGGTGGAAGAGCCGTCTGAAAAGTTTTACCGCACCTATATGGGCGGCAGCGCCATGGGACTGTATTACATTTTGAAAGAGATGCCTGCCGGGGCCGACCCATTGGGACCCGAAAATGTGCTCACCCTGATGACGGGTGTCACTACCGGGGCGGCCATCAGTGGGCAGAGCCGCATTAATGCCAATGCCAAATCACCGATCTCGGGAGGGATTGGCGATTCGCAGGGGGGCGGTTTTTTCCCGGCCGAGCTAAAGTTCGCCGGATTTGATGGCATTGTCGTCAAGGGCAAGTCGTCGAAACCGGTCTACCTGTGGATTAAAGATGGCGTCGCAGCCTTGAAAGATGCCTCGCAACTGGCGGGCAAGGTTACGGGTGAGGTTGATTCCGCGCTGAAACAGGAATTGGGCGACGATAAAATCGAAATCCTGCAACATGGCCCGGCCGCCGAAAAAGGCGTCCTTTATTCTTCCCTGTTGAGCATGTCGAACCGCAACAATGGCCGCACCGGCATGGGCCTGGTGATGGCCAGCAAGAATTTGAAAGCGGTGGTGGTGCGCGGGACGCGCAAGCCGTCGATTGCTGACCCTAAGGCATTGACTGTGCTAAACCGTGAAGGCCCCAAGCTGCTGCCAGATAACCCGGATATGGCTGGTTTGGCCAAATACGGCACGGCCAGCGTGGTGATGCCGCAACATTCGATGGGAACCCTGCCCACCAACAATTACAACGAAGGTTCTTTTGCCCTGGCGGAAGCCATTAGCGGCGAAAAGCTCTATGATGAATACCTGCGCGGCGCAGCCAGCGGCAAACAGGACAAGCAGGGTCGTGACACCTGCTATTCGTGCGTGGTGCGCTGCAAGCGCGTGGTGGAACTGGAAGGAAAGTACAAAGTCGATGAGAAGTACGGTGGCCCGGAATACGAAACCATCGGCACGTTTGGTTCGTACTGTGGTGTCACCGACCTGGCCGCCATTTCGCTGGCCAACCAGATCTGCAATGAATATGCCGTCGATACCATTGCGGCAGGCGCAACGATTGCCTTTGCAATGGAGTGTTTCGAGAAGGGCATTATTTCCAAACAACAGACCGGCGGCATCGAATTGCGCTTTGGCGATGCCGATGCCATGCTGGATGTCCTGCGCCAGATTGTGACCGGCAGTACCCCGCTGGGGCAGTTGCTGGGCCAGGGCTCGGAGCGGGCGGCGGCGGCCTGGGGCAATGGCGCGGATGAGTGCCTGACCACCGTTAAGGGTGCGGAATCCCCGGCCCATATGCCGCAAGCCAAACGCAGCCTGGGCCTGATTTACGCCGTCAACCCCTTTGGCGCTGATCACCAATCCAGCGAACATGACTGGATGATTGAAGACGGTATCGCTTCGGACCTGTATATGAGCCGCCTGGCCTTGTTGGGGATGGAAGACAAGCTTGAGCCCATGAGCCTGGGGCCAGAAAAGGTCAAGTTTGCCTACCTGACCGAGGTTTTCTACTCGATGCTCGACTCGGTGGAACTGTGTCAGTTTGTATGGGGGCCTGGTTGGACGCTTTATGGCCCGGCGGAGACGGCTCAGTTGCTCCAGGCGGTGACGGGTTGGGATGTAACCGTTGGCGAGTTGATGGCCGTGGGTGAACGCCGTTTGAACCTGATGCGTACCTTCAACGCCCGCGAGGGCCTCGATCGCAAGGCCGATAAACTGCCCAAGAAATTCTACAAAGCGCTGCAGGGTGAAGGCCCTACTGCCGGGATTGCTCTAACCCACGATGAAATTGAAGCGGCGCTAGATGGCTACTACCACCTGGCCGAGTGGACTGTCGATGGCAGGCCGACGCGGGCCAAGCTGGAACAGCTTGATCTGGCCTGGGCGGCGGAGTTGCTCTAATCCTTCAAAGGTCGAAGGTCAAATTCCAGACTTTCGACCTTTGAATTTGACCTTTCAAAGATTCAACCAACGATTATGACTCAACTTTACGAACAAAATTTCCCGCATATGTCCCCCGTTTGGTCGCGGATTTTCCCGATTGAAGCCGAGCGGGCTGAAGGCAGTTACATCTATGCCACAGACGGGCGTCAATATCTCGACTTTACCTGCGGCATCGGGGTGACCAATACCGGTCATTGCCACCCCAAGGTGGTCGAAGCCATTCGCCAGCAGGCCGGGCTGTTCTTGCATGCCCAGGCCAATATTGTTGTCCACCAACCCATGCTCCAGTTGATTGATGAACTGCGCAAGATTGTGCCGCCATCGATCGATGGTTTCTTTTTTAGCAACTCTGGCGCTGAGGCGGTGGAAGGGGCGGTAAAACTGGCGCGCGCCGCCACCGGTCGCCATGCTGTGATTGTGTTTACCGGCTCTTTCCACGGGCGCACCGGCCAAACGATGGCGCTAACCACCTCCAAGACGGGTTATAAAGGCGCGGCGCAACTGCTCCCGGCGGGTGTATATGTTACGCCATACCCGTATGCTTACAAATTGGGCCTAAGCGAAGAAAAAGCCAGCCAGCTTGCGCTTGACGCCCTGGATGAACTGCTGATTAGCCAGATTGCCCCCCACGATGTCGCTGCCATCCTGATCGAGCCGGTGCTTGGCGAGGGTGGTTATGTTGTGCCCCCGGCTTCTTTCCTGAAAGCCTTACGCGAGCTGTGTGATCGTCATGGCATTTTGTTGATTTTTGATGAGGTACAGAGTGGCTTTGGACGCACCGGCAAGTGGTTTGCGCTGGAGCACTTTGGCGTGGTCCCCGATATTATGACGGTTGCCAAGGGCATTGCCAGCGGGATGCCGCTTTCGGGTGTTTTTAGCCGCCTCGACCTGATGAAAAAGTGGCCGACGGGTTCGCATGGCGGTACCTACGGCGGGAATGCTGTGGCGATGGCGGCTGGCGTTGCCACAGTGCGCGCCATGCGTGAAGAAAAAATGCTGGAAAACGCTAACGCACGCGGCAGCCAGCTCCAGACCGGGTTGCGCAAGCTCCAGGAAGAATATCCGCAAATTGGCGATGTGCGCGGCCTGGGCCTGATGATTGGCACCGAATTCGAAGTGGATGGAAAATACCAGAAGGCCAAGGGACTGGTCAAGAACATCATCACCGCTGCTGAAAAACGCGGCTTGTTGCTGCTTTCGTGTGGCACCTACGACAGTACCGTGCGTTGGATTCCGCCGCTGAATGTGACCGAAGCGCAGGTAAATGATGCGCTTGGGATATTCAGCGCATCTCTCAAAGAAGCTGTAGGATAAACCAGGTAGGGGCGGCCAGCGGGTCGCCCCTACGGAGATTTTACGTTATCATGGATCGAACCCGCCTCGAACAACTCCTCCGTTCTGAAGAAGAACTTTTTCACAAAACCCATCCAAAGTCGTACGAACTGTACCAGCGCGCAAAAAAATCCCTGCACGGCGGCGTGCCAATGTTGTGGATGATCCGTTGGGCCGGGTCTTTCCCGGTTTTTGTTAGCAAAGCCCACGGTGCGCACTTTACAGATGTTGACGGCAATAAATACATTGACTTTTGCCTGGGCGACACCGGGGCCATGACCGGGCACGGTCCGGCGGCCACCAAAGACGCCATTCGCGCGCAAATTGACCGGGGCATCACCTTAATGCTGCCCTACGAAGATGTTATTGCTGTGGGGGAAGAGCTACAACGCCGGTTTGGCCTGCCGCTCTGGCAGTTTGCGCTGACCGCCACCGATGCCAATCGCTTTGCCCTGCGTATGGCGCGCATGATCACCGGTCGCCCGAAGGTGTTGGTTTTTAACTACTGTTATCACGGCACGGTCGATGAAACCTTCATCATCATGGATGAAGAAGGCACGCCCATTTCGCGCCCCAACAATATGGGGCCGCAGGTCAACCCCATTCACACCACCAAAGTCATTGAATTCAACGATATTGCCGCCCTCGAAATTTCGCTTTCTGCGGGGGATGTGGCCGCGGTGCTGGCCGAGCCGGTGATGACCAACATTGGCATCATCCACCCCGACCCGGGTTTTCACGACGAATTGCGTAAACTGACCCGTAAATACGGCACCCTGCTCATTATTGACGAGACCCATACCATTTGCACCGGCCCGGGCGGGTACACCGCTGCCCACGGGCTGGAGCCGGATTTCCTGACCCTGGGCAAGCCATTGGCCGGGGGTGTTCCCGCGGCTGTGTACGGGTTCAGCCAGGAAGTCGCAGATCGTTTCCAGGCCCGCCTGGCCATCGATGACGCGGATGTGGGCGGGATTGGCGGCACCCTGGCCGGGAACGCGCTATCCATTGCGGCCATGAAAGCCACGCTGGAGCATGTGTTAACAGCCGACTTTTACGAAAAGGCCATCGCTTTACAAGAAAAATTTACTGCCGGGGTGGAAGCCGTGATTGCAGAGTTTAACCTGCCCTGGATTGTAAAACGCCTGGGCAACCGCTCTGAATATTGGTTTCGGCCCCGTCCCCCCCGCAACGGCGGCGAGGCAGCTGCAGCCATTGACCATGAACTGGATCGTTATATGCACCTGTATGCGCTTAATCGCGGCATCCTGATGACACCCTTTCACAACATGGCGCTTATCTCCCCTGAAACCACCCAGGCTGATGTGGATTACCATACATCTGTATTTAGGGATGCGGTGAAATCGTTGGTTGAGTAGGTCTTTAACGCGAATTTAGCAAATTGCGCCAAAAACAAAAAGCGCAACCCAATCAATCGGCAAAATCCGCGATAAAAGAGAGACAATTATGCAAATCTGGCGAGCAAATGTACAAACTCAAACCGTAACCCGTGAATCTGTCCCGGCGGGGTGGGAAATATTGGGCGGGCGTGGGCTGCTGGCGCGCATCATGCTTGACGAAGTTGAACCGACTTGTGAGCCGCTTGGCCCCAAAAATAAACTAATCTTTGCTCCTGGCCTGCTGGTCGGGCATATGATCTCATCGACCGACCGCATTTCGATTGGAGGCAAGTCCCCGCTGACGGGTGGCATCAAAGAAGCCAATGCAGGTGGGCGCACGGGCATGCACATGGCAATGCTGGGGATGAAAGCCCTGATTGTCGAAGGGATGCCCGCAGAAAAAGGGTTGTGGGTGCTGCACCTGGGCCTGGATGGCGCGCGCTGGGATACCGCCGACGGGTTGGTTGGTCTTGGGGTGTACGATGCCGCCAAAGTGCTGCTGGAGCGTTACGGCGAGAAAGTGGCGATTGCGCTGATTGGCCCGGGGGGTGAAATGAAAATGGCCTCGGCCGGGATCCAAAACCTGGACAAAGATAAAGTTCCGGCGCGGATTGCGGCGCGCGGCGGTTTAGGCGCGGTAATGGCCTCGAAAGGGTTGAAAGCCATCGTTTTTGAGAATGCCGGGGGGCAGAAGCCGCCCATCCATGACCCTGAAGCCTTTAAGAAAGCCCAGAAAGACTACACCACCCAGCTAATGGCCCATCCACAAACCGCGCTGTATCGAGACTATGGTACCCAGGCCATGCCGCGCATGTGCGATGGATTTGGAGCGCTGCCAACACGCAACTTCTCGGCTGGGCACTTTGAGCAAGTGGAAAACATCAGCGGCGAACACATGCGCGACCTGTTGTTAGCGCGCGGCGGCGCCAGTGACCCAACCCACGCCTGTATGGCTGGCTGTACCATTCGCTGCTCGAACATTTTTGGCGGCGAAGATGGCAAGGCGATTGTCTCTCCGCTGGAATATGAGACGGTGGGTTTGATGGGCTCGAACCTGGGCATCGATTCGCTCGATACGATTGCGCGCCTGAACTGGCAGGTCAACGACCTGGGGCTGGATTCGATTGAAGTGGGCGCTGCCTTGGGGGTAGCCGCCGATTCGGGAGTCTTTGACTTTGGCGATGGCACTGCCGCCCTGAAGCTTATGGACGAGATCCGCGCCGGAACCCCGCTGGGGCGTTTGCTGGGGGCAGGCGCTTCAACGGTTGGAAAGGTGTATGGCAATGAGCGCGTCCCGTCGGTAAAGGGCCAGGCCATGAGTGCTTACGAGCCGCGCGCCATTAAGGGAACCGGTGTGACTTACGCTACCACTCCGCAAGGGGCCGATCATACCTGTGGGCTGACCATTCGCGCCAAAGTTAACCATCTCGACCCGGCCGGGCAGGCCAAAATCTCATTGGGCGCGCAGTTGAATATGGCCGGGTACGATACCCTGGGCGCATGCATTTTTGCCGGGTTCGGTTATGCCTCGGCCCCAACCGCCATCCCGGAGCTGGTCAAGGCTCGCTATGGCTGGGAAGTCCCCGCCGATTACTTGCAGCAGTTGGGGCGTGAAACCATCAAGATGGAACGGGAGTGGAACAAACGGGCCGGTTTTACCCCAAAAGACGACCGCCTGCCTGAATTTATGACCCGCGAAGCGCTGCCTCCCAACAATGCCGTTTTTGATGTCAGCGCAGAAGACCTGGATACGATTTACGACTCGCTTTAACGGGATTCTCTAAAGATGGGTGAGTTGGAAATCGACCAGACCCCGGATGGCGAACTGTGCAAAGCCTGTGGGATGTGCTGCAATGGGCATTTGTTTATATGGGCAAAACTTAGGCCGGCAGAACTTGACCCGGCTGAAGCGCTCGGCCTGAAAGTTTTTCGTTCTGACCCGAACCAGCGTGGTTTTAGCCAGCCTTGCCCGCTCTGGCAGGGCCTGTGCACCATTTATGAGTCGCCCCATTACCCGCACGTTTGTCGCGCCTATAAGTGTAAATTGCTTAAGCAGGTGATGGCCGATGCGACCCCTCTTTCGGATGCCTTGGCCCAGGTTAGCCAGGCCCAGGGTCTGATTACAGAACTGGCAATCCTTTTACAGCTTGCGCCGGGCGAAAATTTTCGGGAACGACTGGTTGCGCGTCTCGAATTTGGCCCAAAGACGGGGGACCCTGTGTTTAGGGGCAAGGCCACGCAGCTGCTGGCCTTTTATGAGCAAGTTTTTGGTGTCAACGATTTGCTGGAAAAATAAAACAGCGTCCGCTCAAGCGGACGCTGTTTTTGAGCCACCGATGGGATTTGAACCCATGACCTGACGATTACGAATCGTCTGCACTGCCAACTGTGCTACGGTGGCATCGTAGCGGGCGAGATTATAAAAGATTTTAACGGTTTGCGCAATATTCGCTTACAGGCGGGTTCTTACGCGGCGTATATGTTTCTGGCGTAAAATACCACTATGATTCGTGTTGCCATGCTTTCTTATCACACCTGTCCGCTGGCTACCCTGGGCGGCAAAGATACCGGCGGGATGAATGTCTACGTCCGTGACCTGACCCGCGAACTGGGGCGCATGGGTATCCATGTAGATGTTTTTACCCGTTCGCAGGATGAACATGTCCCGCATGTTTTGCACGACCTGGGGTTTGGAAATCGCGTTGTGCATGTCCCTGCCGGGCCAGAACAGCCAATGCCCAAAAAGGAATTGGCAGACCATATCCCGCAGTTTGTGGAAGGGATTAAGGCCTTCGCCGCCGAAAAAGGCATCCGTTACGATGTCATCCACAGCCACTATTGGATGTCGGGTTTGGCGGCCGAGATGCTCTCAGATGCCTGGAATGTGCCCATCGTGCACATGTTTCACACCCTAGGGGAGATGAAAAACCGGATTGCGACCAGCGAAACTGAAAAAGAGGGCGCGTATCGCCTGAATGGTGAGCGTCGTGTCTTGGCGCGCGCCGACCGGATTGTGGCCGCCACGCTGGCAGAGCAGGCCCAGCTTCAATGGTTGTACAAGGCTGATATTGGGAAGCTGGTCATCATCCCGCCAGGCGTTGATACCTGCCATTTTTATCCCATCCCCCCCGACGAGGCCAAAGATTTCATCGGTATTCCCAAAGATGACCGTATGGTGTTGTTTGTGGGGCGCATTGAGCCGCTTAAAGGGCTCGAGACCCTGATTCGCGCCATGTCGTGCCTGCGTGTTAACGAAATGGCGCGCCCGGCCTACCTGGCTATTATCGGCGGCGACCCCAACGCCAGCCCGGAGAGTATGAGTGCAGAGATGGCGCGCTGCCAGCAATTGTGCCGCGACTTGAGCATGGATGAGATTGTGGTCTTCCTGGGCAAGCGTGGGCAAGATACCCTGCCCTATTATTATTCGGCGGCGGAAGTGCTGGTGATGCCTTCTCATTACGAGTCGTTTGGCATGGTGGCGTTGGAAGCGATGGCCTGTGGCACGCCAGTAATTGCCTCGCAAGTAGGCGGGCTGGCTTTCCTGGTTCAGGATGGGGTGACTGGCTTCACGGTTCCCGATGGGGAGCCGGATGCGCTATGTGAAAAGTTGTCGTTGTTGCTGGGAGATGGTGAATTACGCCATACAATGGGCGTATCTGCCGCTGAATATGCACAGGGTTATGCCTGGGAACGGATTGCCCGGCAGGTATTGGATGTGTACGAAAGCTTGTTACAGGGCAAACCTGATATATTTATATAAAAATTGTCCAAATTCCTGTCAGCGGGTGGCGAGAATTTGTTATACAATAAATAACAAGTTTTTGATCGCGAGTTTAGTTTTTTGAGGGAGAGGCGCAATGTCTCAAACGGTTGATGAACGGCTGATGCTTTTGTACCGCCTTGCGCAGGACCTGAACGCCTCGTTAAACCCCGATGAAGTGCTGGAACGCGTGATGGATGATGTCATCACCGTCACCGGCGCTGAGCGGGGTTTCCTTTTATTAAACGGTAGCACGGCTTTCGAAGAGAAGGAATTCCATGTGGGTGCCGTGACTCGCGGGATGGAACGGGATGCGCTGGGGACGCAGGAATTCCATGTTTCCCGCACCCTGGTCAAACAGGTTTTTGAGAGCGGCCAGCCGGTGCTCACCAGTGATGCCGGGCAGGACACGCGTTTTAACCAGAGTTTGAGCATTGTTGCCAACCATGTTCGCTCCATTTTGTGCGTGCCGATGAAATCGAAGCGCGGGGTTATGGGCGCGATTTATGTCGACAGCCGCTTTCGACATGGGGTTTTTACAGAAAAAGACACCGATTTGCTGATGGCGATTGCCGCGACCGCTGCTACCGCCATGGAAAATGCACGCCTGTATTTTGAGACCGAAAACCGTCTGCGCACCCTCGACCTTTTGCACCAGATTAGCCAGGAAATCACCTCCACCCTTGACCTCGACCGCGTTTTGCATGTCACAACCCAGGCTGTAAAGGAGCTGCTGCACGCTTCGGCGGCCTCCATTTTGACGGTGGATGGGGATGCCCTGACATTCCAGGTGGCTATTGGCGAATCCTCTTCGGCCATTAAGCCTTTTCGGGTGCAATTGGGGCAGGGAATTGCCGGGTGGGTGGTGGAGAACAAACAGCCGGTTATCGTTAACGATGCCCAGAACGATCCTCGTTTTTTTGGGACCATGGACAAAAAGACAGGCTTTTCAACCCAGTCGTTGATTGCCGTGCCCTTGTGTGTCAACGAGAAGGCGATTGGGGTGATCGAAGTTTTTAATAAGCCCGGCGGTTTTAGCGGTGACGATCTGGAATTGCTGGCAACTTTTGCCTCCAGCGCCGCATTCGCTATTGAGAACGCCCGTCTGTACCAGGTAGCGGTCGATAAAGGCCGTATGGAGCGTGAATTGCAAGTGGCGCGCGATGTGCAGGCCAACCTTTTGCCACAAGAAACCCCGCAATTCCCCGGATGGGAAATGTCGGGCCGCTGGTTGCCAGCCCGTGAAGTGGCGGGCGATTATTATGACTTTGTCCAGCTCGAAATGCTTCCGGACCGTATGCAAAAGCTGGGGCTGGTCATTGCCGATGTGGCCGATAAAGGCATCCCGGCGGCGCTTTTTATGGTGGATGTGCGCTCCACGCTGCGCGCCAGTATGTTTGATGCCGAATCGCCGGTGCATGGCCTTACACATGTCAACCAGCTGGTGAGCAATGATGCCCACAATGGCATGTTTGTGACCCTGTTCTATGCGCAGGTGAGCGCCTGGGAGGGGAATGTGGTCTATGTCAACGCCGGACATAACCCGCCTTTTGTGATTCGGGCGGGCGGCGGCGACCTGGAGATTCTTTCTCGTACCGGCATGGCGCTGGGCATCGATCCGGAAGTTTTATACACCCAGCAGTTGATTCACATGTTCCCCGGCGACCTGATCCTGTTCTATACCGATGGGGTCCCCGATGCGCTGAATGCGGCCGGGCAGGAGTTTGGCAACGACCGTTTGCGCGAAATCGCGCTGGCCAGCCGCGGAAAATCGGCTGCGGAAGTCGTGGATGCGCTCGAAAGCGCGCTCAAAGCTCATATTGGCGAGACGATCCCATTTGACGACATCACCATTATGGTGTTGAAGCGCGAGTAAGCAAGCCAGAAAATAAAACAGGAGCCGCAGGCGTTTGGGCTGCGGCTCCTGTTGTTTTTAATGTCTGTTTTATTGCACTGGTTCGCGTAAACCCAGGCTGGCAAAGATATTTCGGCGGTAGTAAATCACCAGCGCAATAGCCCCGGCAACCGCTGCCACGCCAAAGATATAGGGCAAATAGGCATACACCAACTCCCGGATGATGGGCCACTCTTCACCCAGGAAAAAGCCGACGCCTAACAGCAGGGTGCACCAAATGTAGGTGCCGATGGCGGTGGTGAGCGCAAAAACCGGGTAAGACATGCGCGCTAACCCGGCCGGGATACTGACCAGGGTGCGGACGCCCGGCATCATTCGGCCAAACAGTACCAGTCCGGGACCCCATTTGTGGAACAGGGTTTCAGAGCGGGTAATGTGTTCGGTGTCGATTCGGAACCAGCGTGCCATTCGTTCAATCACAGGGCGACCGCCCAGACGGGCTACCCAGTAGGTGATCGAGGCACCCACCGTGCTGCCCAGGGCGGCGTACATACCGGCCAGGAAAATGAACGAGAGCGGCAGGCCATGCGCTTCGATCAACATCCATCCGGCCAGGCCCAGGATAATTTCGCTGGGGGTGATACCGGTTGCGTTTTCAAAAGCCAGGATGGCTGCCACACCCAGCCATCCAAACTGGTCGAAGATGCCTTGTAGCGAGGCAATAATCTGCAATTCGAGTTGTTCCAACATTTCTCCTCCTAAAGTGAATACCGGGAATTCATCAATAAAAAAGACCATCACAACCAACGGTTGTGATGGTCTTGCAATTTCACGAAAGCCGGGACAAAGTCCGTATTGACGACTGTTCGCCCGCAGGCGCGGGTTGCTACTCCCCATCAGGGACTATTTCAGTTTAGCCGGGTGGGAAATATTTGTCAATTATTTGATAAATATTCTTAGGCTGGCTTAATATTTGCGTCTTGCCGGGTGCTTTGCGAGACCTGATAGGTTTTGCGACCCCTCGGTGATACAATCCCGGCCATGTCAAAGATAGGACATCTCAAATTCAATGATTTGGCGCCCGATGTGGAGTTGCTTGGGCTCGATGGCCGTCCGGTCAGGCTGTCATCGCTCTGGCAGGGTCGGGTGCTGGTGCTGGCTTTTACACGTCACTTTGGCTGCCCGCAGTGCAAAGAGATGATGGACCAGCTCGTCAAATTCCGCCCTGAGTTTGCTGCCAAAGGGTTAGCCCTGGCGGTAGCCACCCAGGGAACTCCCGAGGCCGCTAAAGCCTTTTGCTCAGAGCGTGCGCCGGGAGTTTTGTGCCTGGCTGACCCGGAGCGTAATGCTTATCGCGCCTACGGGCTTGGGCGGGCCACCTGGTTCCAGTCGGTGCTTTCAACCCGGGTGCTTAAGTCCAACCAGCGGCTGGCCAAGGAGCATGGTTGGAAGCCCGAGCTGCCTCCGAGCGGTCAGGATGCCATGCAAATGTCGGGGACTTTTATCATCGGTCCCGAAGGGCGCATACGTTTGCCCTATTACTATGATGATATTGCCGATCACCCGCCGGTGGAGTTGCTCTTGCGCGGCGTGATGGGTGTGGATTGGTCTGCGCCCCTCGAAGGGCCGATTGGCTGATTTGCAGAATCGGCGGCGGGGAGGGTTATCAGCCTCGTTGCAGAGATTGTCATCTAAACGGATAACAGAAAAAGAAGTCATATGGGTTTGTCACTTGCTACATATCTAGCTGTTATAGAAGTCTGGAGAAACCGGGGGCGGTTTTTTCTGGTTAGCCTGGTTATTGCGCTTATTACCCTGCTGGTCTTGTTCATTGCCGGGCTCGGAGAGGGGTTGGGCACCAACAACCGCGAATATATTTCCAAGGTCGATGGGCAGTTGGTGGTATTCCTGGAAAAGTCGGATTACATCATCACTTCCAGCCGTATGAATCAATCCACCTTGCGCGCTGTGCGCCGCATCGATGGGATCGAGGATGCTGGTCCGGTATCCACTTCCAGTACCGCCATCATTTTCCCCGACGATGAAGTGCTCAAGGTGTCGTTGCTGGGTGTAGAAGCGGGTCGCCCCGGCACGCCGCAGATTGTAGCCGGGCGCACTTTCCTGTCGGCCACCGCGCGCGAAGTCATCGTTGACCAGCGCGTACTCGACCGTTCTAACATCCAGCTCGGGGATGTCATTACCATCCGATCGACACAGGGCACCAAAGACCAGTTTTATGACCTGAAAGTGGTCGGGACGACCTCCGGCCAGGCTTATTTTTTCCAGCCGACCATTTTTGTCCCGCCTTCGGTCTGGGAGCAGGTACGCCCCAAGTCGGAAGCCGAACTGAACAATACAACGCCCGCCATCAACATCATTATTGTGCGCCTGAGTGACCCTGCCCAGGAAGCCCTGGTACGACAGGCTTTGCTGGAAAATATCAACAATATTGAAGTGGCCGACATCCAGACCACCATCAACAACATCCCCGGGTATTCAGCCCAGCAAGGCACGGTGCAAACCCAGGGTGTTTTCACCCTGTTGATTGGTGTGCTGGTCATTGGCGGCTTCTTCCAGATCCAGATTTTGCAAAAAGTGCCGCAAATTGGTGTGCTAAAAGCTATCGGCGCTTCGAACCCGGTAGTGGGCGCCTCGGCGGTGATCCAGATTACGGTGGTGACCGCGATCGGTGTGGCGATTGGCGGCTTGTTGACGTACCTGTTTTCGCTGGGTTTTCCTCCCACTGTGCCGATTTCTTTCAACGGAACGGCTTCCGCGCTGGCAATTGCCGCCCTGTTATCAATTGGCCCGTTGGGCGGCCTGGTTTCGGTGATTTATGCGGTCCGCATTGAACCGCTCAAGGCCTTGCGCCTTTCGTAGGAGAGAAATAGATGAGCGCAATTGCCCTTGAAGTTCGTGATGTCATCAAAACGTTTGAGACCGACACGGGTTCGATTAATGCGGTCGATGGGGTTTCGTTTTCCGTCAAGCACGGTGAATTTGTGGCCCTGGTTGGCCCCAGCGGTTCCGGGAAAACCACCATGCTATCCATCCTGGCTGCCTTGCTGACCCCCACCAGCGGGCAGGTGTTGATTGACGGCCAGGACCTGGCCCGCATGGGCGAAACCGAACGCGTCGCGCTGCGCCGCGAGAAGATAGGTTTCACCTTTCAGTCCAACAACCTGATTCCCTTCCTGACAGCGCTTGAAAACGTTGAATTCATGCTGCGTCTCAACAATCGGCTCGATAAAACCGGCCGGGTGCGCTCCGCAGAGCTGCTCTCGCGCCTGGGGTTGGGGGAGCGCCTGAAAAACCTCCCCAGCCAGATGTCGGGCGGCCAGCAGCAACGTGTGGCGATTGCCCGGGCGCTGATCCACTCTCCAACCGTGGTGCTGGCCGATGAGCCGACTGCCAGCCTGGACACAGAACGCGCCTTCCAGGTCGTCCAAACCTTTGCGGCGCTCATCCATGAAAACAACCGCGCCGGGATCATGGTCACACACGACCTGCGCATGTGCCAGTACGTTGATCGTGTCTTGCAAATGCGCGATGGCAAACTGGTGCGTGTCTACGAAGACCGTGAAGAAATCCTGGCCCTGGCTAAAGGCGAATAAAGTCAAACTCCCCGGAAGAAAATTCCGGGGAGTTTTTTGTCGATTTTTTAAGGCTGCGGGGCAAATTGGGAATTGCTATTTCGGATATTTTTAGGTAAGATTGATTTAACAAGACGTTAACATACCGATGGGGGACCAGGATGATGAACTCTCTTTTTTCAAAAAGAACTGGCAAATTGATCATTGTGAGCGGTATTGATGGCTCAGGCAAGACCACCCAAATTAAGCACCTGTGTGCCCGTATGGAGTGTTCAGGTACCACAACGACCGATATGTTTATTCGAGGTGGTTTTACGCCGTTCTATAAAAAAGTGCGTTCTTTGGTCAAACTGCTGTATCGCAAACCTAAAACAAGTTCATCCGGGCTTTCCGAAGCTAAAAAGTTCTCGGTTCCGCGCCGCTTTCAGGGAATGTATGTATTTACCAGCCTGTTGGAATTGCTCTGGATGGAGACCGTGGTGGTGCGCTGGCATCTTTTGATGGGCAAGACCCTGGTCTGTGACCGCTACCACTGGGATACCCTGGTCATCTTTCAGCAGCAGTTCCCGCACCTGCATGTCGAACGGAACTGGCTCTGGCGTTTGCTGAACCGGGTGGCTGCCAGGCCCAGCCTGGTTCTGTTCCTGAACCTGCCGCCGGAAGTGGCCCGTGAACGCATTGTGGCGCGTGGAGTCGATGGGCATGAAACCATTGCCGAATTGGATACTCGTGCGCGTGCCTATGCGGCCATCGAGCAAGCCGATTGGGTCCTGCTGGATGCCACGCAAGAGCCGCAAATCCTGGCCGAGCATATCTGGAAAAAGGTAGGCGAAGCGCTTTTTTTGCCCGAAGGCCTGGCGGTAGCCCTGTAATAAAATAAAAACTCCCGAGAATTTTCTCGGGAGTTTTGTTTGCGCAAGTTTTAAGCCCGACCGTGGTAAAGCGCAACCAACGCTGCGCCAATGGCCTGCGACAGGTCGCCAAGCGCCGCCGGGACGATGGTGATGCGTGCGCGCTGCGCTGGCCACAGGTAGGGCATGGCGGCTTCGCGCAGTACGCGCAGGTAACGCTCGCGGAAGGCCTCGGTGGTTGCTTCGGGGTCCATGAGGCCGCCGCCAATTACAACAAAGGTCGGGTCGAGCGCCATTGCCAGGTTGGCGACGTGCAAACCCATCGCTTTGGCCTGGAAATCAAAAATCTCATTGGCCAGCGCATCGCCCTTTTGGGCCAAACCGCGCAGGGCTAGCACTTTTTCTTTGGGGGTGGCGGTCGATTTTGCCAGTTCGTGCTCAGGGTATTTTGCCAGTTTCTCGGCCAGCAGGTAGGGCAGGCCCGAGATGGTGGTGTAGACCTCGACACAGCCCCAGTCTTTGCCACAGCCGCACGGGTAGGGTTTGATATCGAGCAGTTGCAGCGGCGCGGGCATGTGACCGCCTTCCATCCCGGCCAGGGTATCCCCTTCCAGGGGCAGGCCATGGCTATCGATATAAGCCACGCCCAGGCCCGAGCCGGGTGCCAGCATCAGCACGGTGCTATTGCTGTTGCCGCGCACACGCTGGGCCTCGGCTACGCCGCCGTAATTGCCGTCGTTGCCAACAATTAACGGGATGGCGCGCCCGGCGCGTTCGGAGAGGGCGCTGCTATAAGCGGTGTGAACGTCCCAACCTTCAAAAGATTTGGGCAGGTTGGCCGAGCGGTCGAGCACGCCGTAGCGCTGGTACGGGCCAGGGATGGCCAGGCCAACGCCTTGTACCTGGTCCCAGCCCAGGTTGTTCTGGACCAAGAATTCGCTAACTCCGTCCACCCAGCCGCGAATGACCGCTTCGGTGCCTTCCTGGGCATTGGTCGATTTCTGCAATAGTTTGGTCGAGATGGTGGTGCCGTCATCCCAGACCCCACCGGTTTTGGAGGTGGTCGCGCCGCTGTCGGTGCCGATATAAACGGCCTTATGATTGCTCATGGTTCAAGTTGCCTTTCAAAATAAGATAAATTTGCTGAAAATAGATTTTATCATTTCACCAGCAGTTCGGCCAGCGCGGGCGGGATAAAGGGCTGGTCGAGATTGTCATACACTTCCCAGGTCTCCGTGTGGAGCACGGTTTCGCCGGGGGCCAGGCGGGTGAGCGGGGCGAGGGTTTCAAGTTCGATAAATTTGTGGTTGCAGTAGGTTTCAGTGTTGCAGCCGCCATCGGGGAAGTTGGCGCCGGGGAGCGGGTCGAAGCGTTTGACAAACAGGCTGCCGTCGATGTAATAGCCTTGCCAGCCATGCGGGTTGAAATAGCCGATTTTAACGGGAGGCAGGCTGGGGGCGGCGCGCACCAGGATAAAGTCGTCGCGCAGGACCAGGCGTGGATCGTTCACTTTCGTATAAGGCCAGATGGCCAGTTGTCGATTCGCCAGCAGCCCGGCCGGGTCGGCGTTGCCGATTGGTTGCGGGAAGATGCCTGTCCCGCCCAGCCGGAACATGGTGAGCGCCCAGGGGGCAAATTCTACCGTCCAGGGGCCGTCGTTGCGCATTTCGTGGCGCAGGATGACCTGGGGTTGGGTGGCGTTGAGGCGGATTTCAATACTTTTGGCAATATGTGTCCACGGTTCAGCGGGTTGGTCGATGCGTACCCCGCCGGGGACTTCGCTGATGGTGGCGCCGTCATTATCGGGGATGTAGGTGCGCGGCATGGCCTCGGGCGAATGCCACAGACGGTGTCCGCCGCGGAAATAGAATGGGCCGTAGGGGGTTTCTAGCGCTTCGTTCCCCAGGTCGGCAAACAGGTTTTCCTTGCCAGTTGGCGCAAAGCGCACGATGCGCGCCGATGCGGCCAGGAACTCAAGCCGCAGGAAATTATTTTCCAGAATGTATGTGGGCCAGCCGTTGAAGTTGCCTTGGTTCATGATGTCACCTTTGTATGGAAGAGGAATGAATACCACCGGGGTGGTAGGTTGAGCATTTTTTGTTCTGGTGTCTCTCTGAGCAGACTGTGCCTGTTGAGGGATGTGATTTCCTGGGCTCGTTAATTGATACGATATTAATGGGAACACGGGCATGCGTCAAGCGACTTTGGTTGGCTTTCTCTGATAGTCGCGGCTCTGTTCTATCAGTATTCCTAATAGATTGTGATAATTTTCACAAACTTAGGATGAATTAGGCCGGAAGTGGTGACAAAGTTCACATGACGAACTTGCCCGGGCGCGATAGGCTATAGGTGTTACACAACAATTAATTGGAGAGCGCTATGCAAAGCTGGTTTTATGGAATTTTAGGATTGGTGGCCATCTTTTGCGCCTATCGTGCGATGGTCACGCAGCGCCTGCTCATCTGTTCACTATACCTGGCCTGTGTCAGCGCAATGGTTTCGGCCATTTTGTATTTGCTGGGGGCGCACCAGGTGGCTGTGATTGAGCTGAGTGTGGGTGCCGGGTTGGTGACAGTACTCATGGTCTATGCTTTGAGTGTTGTCGGTGATGACGCCTGGGACGAGCTAACAGTCATTCCGCGCCCGCTGGCAATTGGGGTGGCAGCGCTGGTGGTTCTTTTCCTGGGTGTTATGGTCTTCCCGTTTGTGCAGCCTGCCATTGAAAGCACATCCACCCGGTTGACAGTTGTCCTGTGGCGTGAGCGCGTGCTCGATGTGTGGGTTCAGATTGCCTTAATCTTCTCGGGGGTCTTGGGGGTGCTGGGGTTGCTGGCCGAAAAGGTCGAGCCCCGCAAAGTCAAATTCCCGCTTGCCCAACCGGCCGAGATGAAAGAGGTGCATTCATGAACATGACCCCCTTCAGCGTCATTTTGGTTACGATCATTGGCCTGTTTGGTATCGGGTTATACGGCCTGCTCATTACTCGCAACCTGATCAAGGTTGTGCTGGTGCTGCAAATCCTGGTCAAGTCGGTGGTGTTGGCGCTGGTGCTGGCCGGGGAGATTGGCGGGAATGCCGGTCTGGGGCAAAGCCTGGCCGCGACCGTCATCGTCGCAGATACCATCGTGGCAGTTGTCGGGTTGGCGCTGGGCGTACAGGTTCGCCGCCGCTTTGGCACACTCGACATTCCCCAAATTTCCACCCTGCGAGGCTAACATGGCTGGGAACCTTTCTATTCTCTTGATTGCAATTCCCTGGCTCGGGGCACTCCTGGTCTGGATGATTGGGGACGCTCGCCCGCGTTGGCAGCATACCGTGGCGGTAGCTTTCTCGCTGGCCTCGGGCGCTGCTTCACTGGCCCTGTTGGCCTTTGTGACCGATACCGCAGCGTTTGCCCTGCCCTTTGGCGAAGTCTTCGGCACGCTCACCCTTGTCCCCGATGGTTTGGGAGCCGGGCTGGCGGCGGTGGCTTGTGTGGTGGGTTCGCTGGCAGTCCTGTTCTCGGTTGATTATATGCGTGGCGAAGCGCAGTTAGGTCGTTACTACACCCTGGTCTTGCTCTTTATTGGCGCAATGACCGGCCTGGTGCTGAGCGGCAACTTGTTGTTCACTTTCTTCTTTTGGGAAATTACAGCCCTGTGCTCGTACGCCCTGATCTCTTTCTACAACGATGACCCGCGTGCTGTGGCTGGCGGGATGAAAGCGCTCATCATCACCCAGGTGGGTGGGGTGGGGCTGCTGGTTGGCGCCCTGGTAACCTATGCCAACCTCGGCTCGTTGCAGGTCGCCGATTTGCTCGCGCAGGCTGAAACGCTTCCGGCCGGGGCAATTGCTTTTGTGGCCTTCGGCTTCCTGGTTGCAGCCGCTGCCAAAAGCGCGCAGTTCCCCTTTCACACCTGGTTGCCAGATGCCATGGAAGCGCCTACACCCATCAGTGCCCTGATTCATGCGGCGACGATGGTGAATGCTGGCGTTTACCTGCTGGCGCGTTTTTACCCGGCTTTTGAGCATGTCCCTGGCTGGACCCTGGCCGTGACGCTGGTTGGGATGACCTCCGCGTTAATTACAGCCCTGATGGCCCTGACCGCCACCGACTTGAAGCGCGCGCTGGCTTATTCGACCGTGTCGCAGTTGGGTTACATGGTGTATGCCATTGGCGTAGGTGGGGTCTTTGCCAGTCAGTTTCACCTGTTGAGCCATGCCGTTTTCAAGGCGCTGCTGTTCCTTTCGGCGGGCGCGGTGATCCACAGTGTTGGCACGCGCGATATGCGCCGCATGGGTGGCCTGGGTGCGAAGATGCCGTTTATTCGCAATGTCTTTATCGTTGGGGCGCTGGCGCTGGCCGGGCTGCCCATTTTGAACGGGTTTTGGAGCAAGGAACTGGTGCTGGAAGCCGGTCTCAAACATGGGCCGCTTTGGGCGTACGGTTTTATGCTGCTGGGTGCGGGCCTGACCGCTTTTTACACCCTGCGCATGACCTGGATGGTGTTCTTTGGTGAGCCTCGCGAGCACCTGCACGTACACGAATCAGGTGTTTTTATGCGGGTAGCCACGGGTCTCCTGGCCTTTGGGACGTTGACCACCTGGTTGTTGGCGGGTCCTTTTGCCGGGGTGCTGGCTCATAGCCTGCCTTTCCACGAGTTGGAGCCGCTTTCGACCCTGGAAGTGGTGGAAGAGGTGCTTTTCGCACCGGCGACCTGGCTGGCAATGGGAGTCATTGCGGGTGGGGCGGGCATCTGGGCGGTGAGACAACGCCTCTCGAAGCTGGAAAAAGGCGGCGGGTGGTTTGATGCGCTGTCCGGAGCCAGCTTCGGGTTTGAGCCGCTCAATCGTGGCGTGGTCTACGGGGTGGAGCGGGCCGCTTTCCTGCTGCAAAAGACTCAAACGGGCCAAATGAACTGGAATATTCTCGGGATTATCGGCGCATTGTTGATGGTGCTGGTCATCTTGTGGTGGGGGGCTTAATGGATACGATACGTTTTACCTGGATGATTGCGATCCCGCTGGTTTCGTCGCCGCTGGTGTACCTGGCCGGGCGTTTGGGCCGCCACGATGTGGAAGTGGCCTGGCGCTCGTGGTTGGTGCGTTTGTTGGCCCTGGCCGGGGTGCTGGCTGCCTGGGTTCCGTTTGTGATGGCGCTGCGTTCGTTTGGCGCGGGCGAGGCCATGCAGATGACCGTGGAGAAGATTTTCCTGGCGGCGGATGGGCTGAGCCTGCTGCTGGCGGGTGTGGTGCTCACACTGGGAACGCTGGTGGTGCTGTATTCCGGGCCGTACATGGCCGGGGAAATTGGCGAGGAAAAATATTACGCCATGCTTTTGGCGATGATGGGCCTGATGATTGGCCTGGGCTGTGCTCGCGACCTGTTTAACCTGTGGGTGTGGTTCGAGGCCATGGCGGTTTCTTCATACTTGTTGGTGGCTTTTTATCGTGAGCAGGCGGCTTCGCTGGAAGCCGGGATGAAATACCTGGTGCAAAGCGCCATTGGTTCGGCACTGGTGCTGATGGGGATTGCGCTGGTTTTGTCTGCCACTGGCACAGTGGATATGTCGGCGGTCAGCGCTGTAATTGCAACAGGCGCGAACAAGCCGCTGCTGCTGGCGGCGGGCGCGTTGTTTATGATCGGGTTTGGGGTTAAGGTGGCGTTGGTTCCACTGCATACCTGGCTGCCCGATGCCCACTCGCAGGCTCCCAGCGGAATCTCGGCTATGCTTTCGGGTGTGGTGATTGAGGCCGGTTTGGTAGCCATGCTGCGCGCCTTGGGGACGCTGGGGCTGGGAGTTTCGTGGGGGCCGCTGCTGCTTGCATTTGGCGCGATCAATATGCTCTATGGCAACCTGTTGGCCTTGCGTCAGTCGCAGTTGAAGCGCATGCTGGCTTTTTCCTCGTTGAGCCACATCGGTTACATGTTGTTTGGGTTGGGGATTGCGCTCACGACCGGTGTTTTGGCCGGGGCGCAGGGCGCCATGTTCCACTTGTTGACGCACACGTTGATGAAGGGGCTGGCCTTCCTGGCTGTTGGCGCTTTCTTGTATGTGCTGCACATCCAGAAGGGACATCATGGCCCATTGCTGGTGAGTGACCTGGCCGGGGCGGCCACTCGTTATCCGCTGGCCGCGTTGGCGCTGTCGCTGGCCCTGCTGGCCCTGGGCGGCATGCCGCCGCTGGCGGGTTTCATGTCGAAATGGCAGATTTTTGTGGCCGGGTTCCAGAGCGGCAACGGTTGGGTGGTTGGGCTGGCTATTTTTATGGCGCTCAATAGTGTTCTTTCGTTGGGATATTACGCCCCGGTGGTCAACATGCTTTACCGGCGCAAGCCCTCAGGCCTGGTGCAGGATGGTGCACCGATTCCGTGGGCGATGCTGGTTCCTTTGATTGTGTTGTCGCTGGCGGTGATTGCCGTTGGTATGTGGCCGGGACTTTTGACCTGGCTGAGCCAGGCCGCCGGGTTGCGCCTGGTGCAAATGTTTGGACAGTAGGAGACCTGTATGAGTGAGTTTTTTCTCTCTCCCCTGATTGCTTTCCTGGTTTATGTCTTAATTGTGGCGGCTACTTCTGGCCTGGGCCGTTATTTTTCTGCGCCCGGGAAAAACTCGGCCCTTAAGACCACCATGTATGCCGGTGGCGAGGTTTCAGAAGCGGCTCCCGCCGGGCCGGGATATCGTCCGTTTTTTGTGGTGGCGCTGTTTTTTGCGGTGTTGCACCTGGGCGTCTTGATGCTCGGCTCCAGTGACCTGTCGCCTGTGGCTGGGGTCTATTTGCTGGGTCTGGTGCTGGCCTTACTGGCATTGATCTTGGGCTGAAACAGAATCAAGTACTGCGAAGATTTTGGAGTGCTTATGCAAAACCTGAAAGAATCTGCCTGGAAAGGCATCATGAAGAAAATCCAGACCTGGGCGCGGGTCAATTCGCCGTGGGTCATCCACTTTAACAGTGGTTCGTGCAATGGTTGTGACATTGAGATCCTGGCGACCTTAACGCCGCGCTATGATGTGGAACGTTTCGGCATCAAGCTCGAAGGGTCGCCGCGCCATGCCGATGTCCTGATTTGTACCGGGCCGGTGACACAGCAGGCCAAAGATCGCCTGCGCCGGATTTATGAGCAAATGCCCGAACCAAAGTTTGTTATCGCCGTGGGGTCGTGCTCCATTTCGGGCGGGGCCTTCCAGGGTTGTTACAACGTCGTCAGCCACGTAGACTCGATTGTGCCGGTGGATGCGTATGTTCCTGGCTGCCCGCCGCGCCCGGAGGCCATTATTAACGGGGTGGTGGCGCTGCTGACCCACTTGCAAAACGGTACCCGCCCGACACCCGAAAAACCGCTTATCCTTGAGGAGGGGGCATGAACATCGAAACCACTTTACAGCAAGCCGAGCAACTCCTGGGGTCATGGAGTAGTGACCCGGTCCGGCCAGAGCCCAATCGCCTGGATGTGATTGTAAAGCCGGAGAGCCTGGTACACGCAGCCGAAGCGCTGCACAACACGCATTGGGGTTATCTTTCTGCCATTACAGGCATGGATAGCGGCCCCGAAGCGGGCAAAATGGAAGCGTTGTACCACTTTTGCTCGGGCGCGGCGGTGACGACATTGCGTGTGCCGCTGCCGCGTGAAGGCGAAGCGGTGCTTCCCAGTCTTTCGGGAATGATCCCTCCGGCCGGGTTCTTTGAACGCGAACTGAATGAAATGCTGGGCATCACCATTACCGATATTGATGATTCCTCGCGCCTGTTCCTGCCCGATAACTGGCCGGATGGTGTGTACCCGTTGCGGGCCGAGTTTGATCCTGAAAAGCCGATTGCGTTTAAAGATGATGTGAGCAATGAGATACCCGAGTTGGGCCGTCAGGGCAACAAGTTCATCGTTCCAATCGGCCCCCAGCACCCGGCCTTGAAAGAACCGGGGCACTTTGAGTTTGCTGTGGATGGTGAGATTGTCACTGCCGCGCATATGCGGCTCGGGTATGCGCACCGCGGCATCGAAAAAGGCGCTGAAAAACGCAATTGGACCCAGAATCTCTACCTGGTGGAGCGTGTCTGTGGGATTTGTTCACACACGCATGCGCTGGCGTACAGCCTGGGCGTGGAAAGACTGGCCCAGGTCGAAGTTCCGGCGCGGGCCCAGGCCATTCGTGAGTTGGTGGCCGGGCTGGAACGTCTGCACAGTCACCTGTTGTGGCTGGGAGTGGCCGCGCACGAAGCCGGGTTTGATACCCTGTTCATGTACTCCTGGCGCGACCGTGAGACTGTGATGAAACTGCTCGAAACCATCACCGGGAACCGCGTCAACTATTCCATCAATGTGCTCGGCGGTGTCAAAAACGATATCACATCTGAAATTGCCGCCGAGCTGCGCAAAGGTATGGATTATCTCGAAGAGCGCATCCGCTATTACCTGGATGTGGTCACGACCGATGCCATGTTCCTGAGCCGTACCCGGGGCATTGGCACCATTACCCGTGAAGAAGCTGAATTCTTTGGCCTGTTGGGGCCAACGGCACGCGCCTCGGGGGTTGCGCGCGATGTGCGCCTCGAAGCACCGTATGCCTCGTATGCCCGTTTCCCGGTGAGCCTGATTACCGACGACCGCGGCGACCTGGAAGCGCGTTTTGTGGTGCGCATGAAAGAATTGCTGGTGACCTGTTTCACCATTCGCACGATTGTCGATAACCTGCCTGCTGGCGAGTTGTCGGTGCGGGTTCCACGCAAAATTCCCGCTGGCGAAACAATCAGCCGGGTAGAAGCGCCGCGTGGCGAAGCCTTCTACTTTATCAAATCCACGGGTGGTGAGAACCCGGCGCGGGTCAAGATCCGCACCCCAAGCTTGTGCAACTGGACCTCGGTCCTGCGCAAAGCGATTGGGCGTCAGCTGGCCGATGTCCCCATGCTGATTTCAGGGATGGACCCGTGCTTTTCGTGCAACGACCGTATGGTAACGGTGGTGCGCAAGGGCGAAAACCGGATTTACTCGTTGGATGAATTACGAAAGAAATAACCATGGACCTTCTGATCAATTTTGGCGCACTATTGTTTTTCCCCGGCGGGCTGGCGCTCATTTTGAGCGGGATGGCCTACGAATGGGTGGACCGCAAGCTGGTGGCGCGTTTCCAGAATCGCATTGGGCCGCGCTGGTTCCAGCCGCTTGCCGATGTGGTTAAACTCTTTTCCAAAGAGCAAATCGAACCGGCTTCGGCGGGCAAGACCATGTTCTTCTGGCTGCCGGTGGTGGCTCTGGCGGGGGCGTTGACTGCGGCTTTGTATGTGCCGCTGATGGGTTTTGCCCCAATCTATTCCTTCCCCGGCGACCTGATTGTGACCCTGTACCTGCTCTCCCTGCTGACGATGTGCATCGGCCTGGCAGGCTGGAACACTGGCAGCCGCTTCTCGCTGGTGGGCGCAACCCGCGTGCTGACGCAGATGTTTGCCTACGAAGCCCCCTTCTTGCTGGCCCTGCTAGGCCCGGCGTTGGTGGCCGGTTCGTGGCAAATTAGCGAAATCTTGCAATATACCGGCGGGCGTTGGGTCATCCTGACCCAACCGATTGGGTTTATCGTCGCGCTGATTGGCCTGATGGGTAAGTTGGAATTGCCGCCTTTTGATGCGCCAGAAGCCGAGACTGAAATTGTCTCGGGGGCGCTGACCGAATACAGCGGGCGTGGCCTGGCCCTCTTCCACATTGGCAAAGGTGTCGAGTTGGTGGTGGGCCTGTCGTTGGTGGCGGCCTTTTACTTGGGCGGCGTGGATGGCTTTTTGTCTTTTGCGCTCAAAACGCTCGTGCTGGTGCTGGTCATGGCGGCCATCCAATCGCTGCTGACCCGCCTGCGCATCGACCAGACGGTTGGCCTGTGGTGGCGCTACGGAGCCATTCTGGTGCTATTGCAAATCCTGGTTATCATTCTCTGGCGAGGCTACTTCCTATGAAACTCGGCTCGATGCTCAAAGATGTGCTAACTTCCCTTTTCCGCTCGCCAGTGACGGAGAAATACCCATTTGAGAAAGCCCCCACCCCCGAGCGGTTCCGCGGTCAGCTCTTTTATGACCCCTCCAAATGCACCGGGTGCGGTCTGTGTGTCAAAGATTGCCCGTCCAAGGCCATTGAGTTAATCACCCTTGACCGGGCTGCCAAACGCTTTGTTGTGCGTTATCACATGGATCGCTGCACCTATTGCGGCCAGTGTGCCGTTAATTGCAAATTCAAATGCATGGGGATGAACAACGAACAGTGGGAACTGGCTGCGCTCAAACGCGAGGCCTTCGAGGTTTATTACGGAAAGGACGAAGACATTGCAGCTTTCCTGGCAAGCACGGCTCAACCAAAACCTGACCCTGAAAACGCCTAACCCTGGCCGGGTTGCCATCATTGGGGTTGGGAACGAATTTAACGGCGACGACGCTGCCGGGGTGAGTGTGGCGCGCCTGCTCTCCAGCCAGGAATGTGCTGCCGATGCCGGGCATGTGCTGGTGCTGGAAGCGGGTCAGGCTCCCGAGAATGTCACCGTGGACTTGCGCAGCTTCCACCCGGATGTTGTGCTGCTGGTCGATGCGGCGCACCTGGCCCTGCCGCCCGGTTCCATCGAATGGATTTCGTGGGATTCCGTCACGGGTATGAGCGCCGCCTCACATATGTTGCCGCTTTCGATGCTGGCGCGTTACCTGACGCTCGAATTTGGCTGTTCGGTCCATTTGCTAGGGATTCAACCGGCCCAGAACGAGCCAGATTCACCGCCCAGCCCGCCAGTGCAGGCAGCGATTGAGCATGTGGCGCAGGAATTGTGTCGAACCCTTTTCCAGCACACTTAATCTGATCATAAAAGTGGGGCAGCCGCCCCACTTTTTGATTTAAAATGGGGATGGTCCGTGAACACAATCTCAATCCCCGGCGTGGCCGTTCTACGCATTTAGGGATAAGATTAACCCATCCCTGGCTCCCTGGCCGGGAGCATCCTCCCATTTGATGGAATTTGAACCATGACCCCTATCCAATTCCCCCACAATTTTATCTGGGGCGCGGCGACCGCGTCCTACCAGATCGAAGGCGCCTGGAACGAAGACGGTAAAGGCGAGTCGATTTGGGACCGTTTCAGCCATACACCGGGCAAGATTGCCGAGGGCCACACCGGCGATATCGCCTGTGACCACTATCACCGCTGGCGTGAAGATATTGCCCTGATGCGCCAGCTTGGGCTGAAAGCCTATCGTTTTTCGGTTTCGTGGCCGCGTGTTTTGCCTGCCGGGTTTGGACGGGTGAACCTGCCCGGCCTGGACTTTTACGACCGCCTGACCGATGCCTTGCTGGCCGCCAATATTGAGCCTTTTATCACCCTGCATCACTGGGACTACCCCCAGGCGCTTTACGAGCAGGGAGGCTGGACCCGGCGTGACAACCTGGCCTACTTTGCCGATTATGCCTCCATCATGGTCAAACGGCTGGGTGACCGGATCCGCCGCTGGGCAACCTTCAACGAACCGGGCGTGATTGCCTGGGATGGTTATGTCAGCGGGGAGCATGCCCCTGGCGAGCAGGACCTTAAAAAGGCGCGCCAGGTCACGCACAACCTGATGGTAGCGCATGGGCTGGCGGTCCAGGCCATCCGCGCGACCAACCCCAATCTCGAGGTTGGCATTGTCCTCAGCCAGTGGGGTGTTGACCCGGCCTCGTCTGACCCTGCCGATGTGGCTGCCGCCAACCACGTCTGGAATTCAGGGGAAACGGCATTCTTGCACCCCATTTTCACCGGCCATTACCACCCCGAGATGATCGATGCCATGCAAGGCGACCTGCCTGAGATCAAACCTGGCGATATGGCGCTCATATCACAAAAGCTTGATTTTCTTGGCATCAACTCTTATTCACGTAGCGTCATCAGCGCCCAGGAAGGGCGGCTTAGCCCCATCCCGGGTTCGGAATATACCGAAATGGATTGGGAAGTCTGCGCCCCGGCCTTTCGCCGCGTGTTGGTCAAGATGAACAACGATTATCACCTGCCGCCCATCTACATCACCGAAAACGGGGCCGCCTTTAAGGACGTGGTCAGCCCCGACGGAAAAATTCACGACGAGCGCCGCCTTGATTACCTGCGCCAGTATTTCACCCAGGTGCGCCTGGCTATGCAAGATGGTGTCGATGTGCGCGGTTACTTCGTCTGGTCGCTGTTAGATAACTTTGAATGGGGGCATGGTTTCACCAAACGCTTTGGCCTGATTCGCGTCGATTACGACACCCTGAAGCGAACCATCAAAGACAGTGGCGAATGGTATAGCCGCGTCATTGCCGCCAATGCGGTTGAATAACCTTCATTTCCCGTGTGGCAAAAAAGGAACGATATGGTCAATATCTTTACGCTTGATCGTCGCGATGAAAACCTGCGCACACAGGCGGCCCGGCTGCTGGTAGACGCTTTCGGTGAGCACTGGCCCACCGCCTGGCCCACAACAGAAGAGGCTGCCGCCGAGATCGAAGAGATGCTGGAGCCTGAGCGAATTTGTCGCGTGGCCGCCGATGCCGAGGGCAATCTGTTGGGAATAATTGGCGCGATTCCTGAATATGATGGCAATGTTTGGGAGCTTCACCCGCTTGCGGTTCAGCCAACCTGCCAGGGCCAGGGTATTGGCAGGGCGTTGGTGGCCGACCTGGAAGAACAGGTCCGTTTACGTGGCGGTCTGACCATCACGCTTGGCTCCGATGATGAAGACGCGATGACTTCGCTGGCCGGTGCGGATCTTTATAACCACTTTTGGGAACAGGTCCAAAACATTCGCAATTTCAAACGCCACCCCTACGAGTTTTACCAAAAGCTGGGGTACATCATCACCGGCGTCGTTCCCGATGCCAATGGCCCTGGCAAGCCCGATATCATCCTTTCCAAGCGGGTGGCACAACCCTAAAAACGCCCACCCCGGCGTCCGTGCTCTAAATCACCTACTTCATTTGAGGAAATATGTATCATCGTCAACGCTGGACTCTCGAAAAAATCCGCCAACGCCTCGACCTGATCGCCCCGTTGGTGTATGCCAAAACCTACCCGTTACCGGCCTTCCGTTACAAAGAACTGGATGGCCCGCTGGCAATCGCTCCCATTGCTCCCAATGTGGAGGATACACACTGGCCTGAGATTGGCGCAGGGGACTACTGGGGTTTTTGGATGAGCGAGTTCATCCTGCGTACCACCTTCACCGTGCCCGCCGATTGGGGCGAGTCACTGCCGGGTACTGCGCCAATTGCCCTGTACCTGCCGCTGGGCGAAGCGGGCGATTTCAGCCACCCCGAAGCGCTGGCCTACATCGATGGACAGCCCTATGCCGCTGCCGACCGTCATCACCAGGAGATATCCCTGCGCCCCGAGTGGGCCGACGGCCGCTCGCACACCCTGGCCCTGCGCGGTTGGACGGGGCTGGGGGGCTACTCCAATGGCGATTTGTTCACCAAACTCTATATGCGCCAGTGCCAGGTGGTACAGATTCACCAGCCAACCCGTGACTTTGTGACCCTGGCGCGGGTGTCTCGCGAAACTGCTGAAAAGCTGGAAGAGAACAACCCGGCTCGTCATGGCCTGCTCAACGCCCTCAATGATGCTTTTGACCTGCTAGAGACCCGTGGGGTGGAGCAATCTGACACCCGCACCGATTTTTATGCCAGCATCGAACCCGCCACTGCCGCGCTAAAAGCAGGTCTCGAGCGGGCCGGTGCGCCGCTCGATGTCACCATTCACGCCACCGGGCATGCCCATATCGACGTAGCCTGGTTGTGGACCCTTGGGCAGACCCGCCGCAAGTCGGAGCGCACCTTTTACAATGTACTGCGCAACATGGAACAATTCCCCGACTATCACTTTAGCCAGAGCCAGCCGCAGTTGTACGAATACCTGCGCCACGACCAGCCTGAACTGTTTGAAGCCATCAAACAGCGCATCGCCGAGGGCCGCTGGGAACCGATGGGCGGCATGTGGGTCGAAGCCGACTGCAACCTGAGCGGCGCAGAAGCGCTAGCCCGGCAGTTCCTGCTCGGGCGGGGTTTCTTCCGCCAGCACTTTGGTGCACAGGCCGAAACCCCGGTTTTGTGGCTGCCAGATGTGTTTGGCTATGCCTGGGCCTTGCCGCAATTGATCAAACAGGCCGGGCTAAAGTATTTCATGACCATCAAAATCGGCTGGAGCCAGTACAACCGCCTGCCCTTTGACACCTTCCTGTGGCAGGGCCTGGATGGCACACAAATCCTGACTCATTTCAGCACCGTTATGGAACTGGGCAGCCCCTATTTTGCAACCTACAACTCGATGGCCAACGCCACCGAGTCGCTTGGCGCGTGGAGCAACTTCCAGCAAAAGGAATTACAGCGCGATTTGCTGATGTCGTATGGCTATGGCGATGGCGGCGGCGGCCCAACGCGCGAAATGCTTGAGAACATCGCCGTCATGGGCAAAATTCCCGGCTTGCCGCAGGTTAAACAATCCAGCGTCAAAACATTCTTCGAAACCATCCAGCCGCTGGCTGCCGATAAAAAAATGCCGGTCTGGAACGGCGAGCTGTACCTGGAATACCATCGCGGCACCTACACCACCCAGGCCCGCAACAAACGCGCCAACCGCAAAAGCGAATTCCTGCTCCACGATGCTGAATTTCTCTCGACCCTGGCCGCCCAAACAGCCCAATACCAGTACCCGTTTGCCGCTTACCAGACCGCCTGGCAGACCGTTTGCCTGAACCAGTTTCACGACATCATCCCCGGCTCCAGCATTGGCCCGGTCTACGAAGAATCGCTCCAGCAATATGCGGAATTAGCGGATACCATCGCCCGTGAGCGCGATTCTGCTTTAGCGGCCATCTCCGCATCCCTGGGCGGCGACCTGCTATTGGTCAACCCGACGCCGTTTTCGCGCAACGATTTGGCGTTCTTACCCGGGAATTGGCGGGTGGCAAATAGTCATTGGCTGGTGCAGCCAGTTGAAGGCGGATTGCTCATCGACGCGGGCGAGCTTCCACCTTACAGTGTTACCCCGGCCGTTATCGAATCAATCCCCCAGCCGGAGCCACAATCTCCCATTACCAATACCCAATTACCCGCTCACTGGGATGCCACGCTCGAAAACGCACACCTTCTTGTGCAATTCTCCGAAACCGGCGATATCACCCGCATCTTTGATAAAGCGGCCCGCCGTGAAGTGTTGCCCAGCGGACAAATTGCCAACCAGTTCCAGGCTTTTGAAGACCGCCCCAAGGATTTTGACGCCTGGGATATTGACATCTACTATGACGACAAGACCTACCTGGCCCAGGCGGCCAGCTCGGTTAAGCTGGTTGAAGCGGGCCCGCTGCGCTGGACGGTGGAAGTGAAACGAAAAATCCTGAACAGCGATATTACCCAGCGTATTTCACTGCGCCACAACTCGCCGCGGCTGGATTTTGAGACCACGATTAACTGGATGGAGCGCCATACCATGCTGAAAGTGGCATTCCCGGTTGAAGTTTTCTCGCCGGTGGCGACGTATGAGATTCAATGGGGCAATGTCCAGCGCCCGACGCATAAAAACACCAGTTGGGACTGGGCGCGTTTTGAGACTTGCGCTCACAAATGGGTGGATTTGTCTGAAGGCGGATACGGCGTCAGCCTGTTGAATGACTGCAAATATGGGCACGATATTCACGACAACGTGATTCGTTTGACCCTGCTCCGTTCCCCAACCTTGCCCGACCCCATGGCCGATTTTGGCGAGCATACCTTCACCTACAGCCTGCTGCCGCATCTAGGTTCGTGGGAAGAAGGCACTCAGGCAGAAGCGTATGCGCTGAATGACCCGGTGATCAGTTATCAGCCGGGAGTAGCCAGCGAAAAACCGATTACAAATCGCTATTCACTGGTTACTGCCTCCGCTCCCAACGTCGTCGTTGAAACCGTCAAAATGGCCGAGGATGGGGACGGGATCATCGTCAGGTTGTATGAGTCACATCGCAAGCGCGGGCCGGTTACGGTCCGGTTTGCCTTCGCGCTGGAAGCGGCCTGGGTGACGAACCTGCTCGAGGAAAATGAATCCGCCCTGGGCGTGGACCAGGATTCAATCCACCTGGATTTGAAACCTTACCAGATTGTGACGCTGCGTGTGCGGCAGAAATAATGTAAATGCGATGCGAGAGACCCGATGATTACCTCTGAGCAAGAATTCCTGCGTTTTCTCGACCAAAACGGTTTTGCCTGCCAGCGCATGGAGCACCCGGCGGTCTTTACCTGTGACGAGGCGGCCCTGCATCGCCCGGATGTCGCGGCGGTGAGCACCAAAAACCTGTTCCTGTGTGATAAAAAAGGGCGGCGTTTCTTCCTGGCGGTGACCGCTTGCGAAAAAACGGTCAACCTGGCGCAGTTGGCGGCGCAATTTGGCGTCTCGCACCTGCGTTTTGGCTCGCCGGAGAACCTGCTGCGCTTGCTGGGTGTGACGCCCGGTTCGGTGACTTCGATGGGGCTGGTCAACGACGAGGCGCACGAGGTCGAGCTCTGGCTGGATGCAGAAACTTGGCAGTCCGGGTATTTCCTTTGCCATCCGCTGGTCAATACCGCCACATTGGTCTTGTCGCGCGCTGAAATGGAGCGTTTTTTTGCCCAGACCGGGCATGTTGTGCACGTGTTCAACGATAAGGAGCTGCAATGACCCCCAACCCGCTTCTCAAGAAACTTGGTTTCTCTAACAATGACCGTGTGGTTATCTTCCACACCGATGATATTGGCATGTGCCAGGCTTCGGTCGCTGCGTTTGAGCACCTGTGGGATTTTGGGACCATTTCATCTGGCGCGGTGATGGTGCCGTGCCCGTGGTTCCCGGCGGCCGCCGAAATGTGCCGCAACAACCCGGAAATGGATATGGGCGTGCATGCCACGCTCAACGCCGAATGGAGCAATTATCGCTGGGGGCCGATCTCGACCCGTGATGCGGGTTCGGGCCTGATCGATGCGCAGGGCTATTTCCATCAATGGCATCCGGCGGTGTACGAGAATGCCCTGCCGGCCGCGGTAGCGGCGGAGCTTGGTGCCCAGGTGGAGCGCGCACTGGCGGCGGGGATTGATGTGACGCATATCGATTCGCATATGGGTACCATTATGCACCCGAAGTTTATTGAATCGTATTTACAGGCCGGAACCAGCCGCCAGATTCCCAACATGCTGCCGCGCGCCAATTCGAAAGGTTTTTGGATGATGGAGGCCAGCGATGAGGCCCTGGCGACGTACAAACCGGTGCTGGAGCACTTTGAAGCAGCTGGCCTGCCGATGATGGATGGCCTGTTTGGTATGCCGTTGGATAACGGTAGTGTGGAAGTGAACATAGCGATGGCCCGCAAGCTGATTGATGATGTGCCGGTTGGGGTGACGCATTTCTTGTTCCACCCGTCGCTTGATACGCCCGAATTGCGCGCCATTGCGCCTGATTGGGAGAGCCGCGTAGCCAACTACAAGGCGTTTATGAGCCCGGAATTGAAAGCCTATATCCGCGCGTCAGGTATCCAGGTTATTGGGTATCGGGCTGTGCGCGAGGCGATTCGGCACTAGCCCGGACACACGCATGGATTGCTTGCCTGCCTTGAATGACCAGCTTTCAGCCGCGCTGGAAGCTTTAGACCGAATTGCGGCGCCTCCAGCGGCGGAGGTGCGGGCTGTGTTTGCCCCTTATCGAATTTGCCCGCTTGGAGCTCACGTCGATCACCAGGGCGGGCAAGTGCTCGGACGAACCATAGCAGCCGGAACGGTGCTGGCGTTTGCCGCCTTGCCGACGTCCGAGGTGTGCCTGTATAGCGAGAATTTTGGGCAGGTGTCTTTTTCCCTCGGTCAGCCACCCGATTTCCAGCATTGGGCGCGGTATGCCGAAGCGGCTGCGTTGGCGCTGGGCGAACGCCATCCGCTGCGGCGTGGGCTGGTCGGGTTTGTTAGCGGAACGTTGGTTGGGGCCGGGTTGAGTTCGTCGGCCTCGGTGGGGCTGGCCTATCTTTTGGCGTTGGCAAACGTCAATGAGATTGCGCTAACAGCGGCCGACCTGGTTCAACTGGAATATCGCCTCGAGCATGATTTCCTGGGTTTGCAAATTGGCATACTCGACCCGGCCACCATTGTGTATGGGCAGCGGAAGGCGTTGTTATACATCGATACCGTTAGCGCGCAGGTTGCGCCAATTTTGGATGCGCCGCAATCGGCCGGGGTAGCCTGGCTGGTGGCGTATTCTGGGGTTTCGCGCCAGCTTACCCAGAGCGGATTCAACAACCGGGTGGCGGAATGTTACCAGGCCGCTGCAATTCTCCAACCGGGTGCCAAACGCCTGGGCGAGATTCCGGCGGAAGTGTTTGCGCGCCGCCAGGATGAGCTGCCCGGGCACCTGCAACGGCGCGCCGCCCATTTTTTCAGCGAGGTACAGCGCGTCGAAAACGGTAAACAGGCCTGGGCGGCGTCGAACCTGGAACTGTTTGGGGCGCTGATGAATGCCTCGTGTCAGTCATCCATTTACCAGTACGAATCGGGCAGTCCGGTCATCCAGGCCTTGCAAACGATCGTGCGCCAGGCTCCGGGTGTGTATGGTAGTCGTTTTAGCGGTGGCGGGTATGGCGGCTGTGTGGTGGGTCTGGTTCGGCGTGAGCAGGCGGTCGAAGCCGCCGGGTGTATTCGTGCGCAGTTTGCCCGTGAGCACCCTGAACTGGCAGGCCAGGCGGCCGTGTACGTGGTCGAACCGGCTGACGGGCTGCGGATGGCAACCTTATGAAGCCGACCAGCGCCATTTTGCTGGCTGCCGGGCGGGGAAAGCGCCAGCGCCCGTTTACCGATCGTGTCCCCAAACCGCTGCTGCCAATCGGCGCGCGCAATACGCTCGATTTTACGCTGGCCGCCGCCGCGCGCGCCGGGATTGAGCGGGTATGTATTGTGACCCATCACCTGGAAGAGCAAATTTGGGCTTATGTTGGGGATGGCGCGCGCTGGGGCCTGCAGGCGGTTTTTTGTCACCAGCCGGGCATGGCGGGTAGCGGCGATGCCGTGCGAACGGTGCTGGACGCGCTCCCCGGTTGGATTCGGCGCGAACAGCCGCTGCTGGTGGCTGCCACCGATTACATCCTGCCTGAAAACGCACTCGCCGACCTGGTCGCGGCCCAGGCTGAAAGTGGGTGTGACCTGGCGGTGAGCCTTAAGGAATGCCCGCCGGAGGAGCTTTCAGCTCGCTCGAGCGTGGTTTTAGAGCCGGGTTGGCGCGTGCGGCGCGTGGTCGAAAAACCTGCCCCCGGGGAGGCTCCCAGCCGTTTTACGGCGGCGCTCATCTATATTTTGCCGCCCCGCATCTGGGAGGTCCTGCCGCTGGTTCCGGTCTCGCCGCGCGGGGAGGTGGAACTCCCCTCGGCGGTGAACCTGCTGCTCGAAAGCGGCTCAACCGCCCTCGGTTTGTTGCAGCCCACTCCCGGTGAATGGCAGCCCGAGATGGCCGGGTAAGACCCGTAAAACGTTTGGATCGATCATTCGACAGGTTTGGAGATGCGTATGACACAATTTTTCCTCGGCGTAGATGCCGGGGGCACCAAGACACATGCCCTGATCGCAGATGAGCAGGGGAATGCCATCGGTTTTGGCGCTGGCGGGCGCGGCAATTGGGAAGGTGTGGGCCTGGATGGTTTAACCGATGCGCTACAGGTTGCGGTGGGCGAAGCGCTTCGCTCGTCTGGGCTGCGTATCGACCAGATTTATGGCGCCGGGATGGGGCTGGCCGGTTACGATTGGCCCAGCCAGCATGCCATGATTCAGGGAGCGATTGCCCCGCTGGGGTTGCGCACCCCGCCCCGGATTGTCAATGATGCCACCCTGGGAATCCTGGCCGGAACGACTGAAGGTTGGGGTGTTTCCATTGTTTCTGGAACCGGCACGAACTGTCGTGGTTGGAGTCGAGATGGGCGTGAAGGCCGTGTGGTGGGCGGGGCCAGCCATTGGTCTTGCGAATATGCGGGCGGCTGGGACATCCTGATGCGCGCGATGCAGGCTGTCACGTTTGAGTGGAACCGGCGCGGACCGGCGACTGCGCTCTCTCAGGCTTTCCTGCAAAAGAGTGGCGCAGAGAGCCTCGATGCCCTGGTTGAGGGCGTTTATGTTGACCGTTATCAGTTTGATGTTTCTTACATCTTGCTGGTCTTTGAAATTGCCCGGCAGGGCGACCCTGTGGCGCTGGAGGTGGTTCGCTGGGCGGGGGAGCAGTTGGGTGATATGGCCTGTGGTGTCATCCGCCAGCTGCGTATGGAAGCGGATGAGTTTGAGGTGGTGCAGATTGGCAGCACCTGGAATGGTCACCCGTTGATGACCGATGTGGCCCGTGAAACTATCCAGCGGGTTGCGCCGCGAGCGCGCCTGGTTCGGCTGACGGCTCCGCCGGTGGTGGGTGGGGTGGTGCTGGGCATGCAACAGGTGGGAATTTCCACAGCGCAGTTGCGCCTGTCGCTGCTTGAGACCACCCGGCGTTTCTTGCAACGGAGCGAGGAAGACTGAGCCGCTTGAATTCATTGAAAAGGCATGAACCCAGCGTCATGCCTTTTTTTATCATCAGGCAGGCTAGGATTTCATGATAATATGTATAAAAATTTTTGATCGTTTGTCTGTCTGAGGCCTGGGTGTCTTTTGGGGTGGCCTATTCTGGACTTTTTGGGACAAGAGTCAAAACTATGGCTGGAATTTCCGATCTTTCTTCATTGCTTTCGCGAAAACGTTTCTCTGCCGACCTGGAGGCCACCTTTCAGGATGAGTATTTTGAGACATCTTTGCGTACGCACCGAATTGCGATTCTGACCGCCGTGGTGGCATACATTATTTTTGAAGTCCTCGACCTTGGGATGCCTGCCGATGTTCTGATGCGCCTGACCTTAATACGGTTGGGCGTTGTTCTTCTTTTGGTGGCTTTATTTACTTTATCTTTTGCAAAATTCTACCGACGCCTGTATGACCTGTGCTCCAGCCTGGGAATCATCGTGACCGGGGTTGGGGTTATGGCGGTTCAGTGGGTGGTGGATGCGAAGGGCTTTGCGCTCTATATCACCAGCCTGCTGCTGATTATTATCAGCGGTTATACCCTGGCGCGACTTCGGCCCTTTGTGGCTGCCCTGACAGGTTGGTCGCTGTGGATGATCTTTGTTGGGATTGCCATCCTCCTTAACAACCTCCCAATTCACATTATGATTAGTGCGGTTTTCCTGGTGGTTGCCAATGTCATCGGGATGCTGACCGCATTTTTTAGCGATCATTACCTGCGCCGCGACTTTATTCAGCGGCTCATGCTGGAACAGGAGCGCAACCGCTCTGAAAGTTTGCTGCTCAACATCCTGCCCACCCCGGTGGCGGAGCGCTTAAAATTGGGCGAATTGATCGCTGATTCTTTTAGCGATGTCAGTGTGCTCTTTGCCGATATTGTCGATTTCACCACCTGGTCGGCCGGGCGCGCGCCAGAAGATGTGCTGGCGGCCCTGAATATTATTTTTTCCAGGTTTGACGACTTGGCCGAAAAGCATGGCCTCGAAAAGATTAAGACCGTGGGTGATGCTTACATGGTGGTCAGTGGTGTCCCGCTGCCGCGAAAAGACCATCTTCATGCCATGGCGGAGATGGCGCTTGATATGCGCTGTGCCCTGAGTGACCTGGATGAAAACCTGGCGCATAAATTCGAGATTCGCATTGGTTTGAATTGCGGCCCGGTTGTGGCCGGTGTCATTGGCAGTAAAAAGTTCATTTACGACCTGTGGGGCGATACAGTCAATATTGCCAGTCGCCTCGAATCACACGGGCTGCCAGGGAAAACCCAGGTAAGCGAGTCCGTCTACCTGAGGCTTCGTGATCAGTATCGGTTTGAAGAACGAGGCCAGATTACCCTTAAGGGCCGTGGAGACATGGTTACTTATTGGTTGACAGGCAGGCTTTAAGCACGACCCTGGTAGCATCCTGAAGGAAAGGAGGCAGATCATGTCCTGGATAAACATGATCATATGGATTGTGTTGTTCTTTTCTGCAGGAACCATGATTGGTTTCGCGGCAGAAAAGCTCCAGAAAAGGTCAAAGAACAAGATGTTAAGCATTACGTCGGCAGCCAGCGAAACAGTTTTTAATCATTTTTCTGAAGCCATTTTTGTTTTGGATGACAAGAACCAGGTTGTCACTGTCAATGCTGCTGCTTCGAAGTTGATGATGGCCCCCACTGCGCAATTATTGGGGCAATCGATTGGGACTCAAATCCCTGGCCTGGAATTGTTGCTCCAAAATGGAGGCGTCTGTGAAGTGACCCTGGCGGGAAAGACCTTCGAAGCGCATCTTGAGCCGCTTACCAGCACAGGTCAGGACAAGATTGGTTGCTTGCTGCGCTTAACCGATGTCACTGACCTGCGGCCTGTTGCCCGGTCGCAGTGGGAGAGTGAAAACCTGTACCGTCAAATAATTGAATTATTGCCAGATGGGATTGTCATTCACGTTGGCGGGGTTATCCAGTTTGCCAACCCGGCTTCGCTGGCCTTGCTAAAAGCTGCTTCGCCGCAGGACTTGATTGGGCGTCATGTGCTCGATTTTATCCACCCCGATTTTGTGCAATTCGCCCGCGAGCGCCTGCGGCAATTGTCTGAAGAAAAGCGGAGCACCCCGCCTGCCGAACAACGCTTCAGGTGTCTCAACGGTGAATGGGTCGATGTCGAGGTAACCTCCTGCCCCCTTGAACAGGATGAAAAGGCGGCCATCCTGACCGTCTTTCACGATATTGCCGGGCGCAAGCGCCTCGATGAGTACATTCGCCAGAGCGAAGAGAAGCATCGCGCTTTTTATGAAACCATGTCGCAAGGAGTGGTCTACGTCGATCGCGGCGGCACGATTATTTCTGCCAACCAGGCTGCCGAGCGGATTTTAGGGTTATCACTGGAACAGCTACAGGGTCTTGCTCCAATCGACCCGCGCTGGCGGGTGATCCACGAAGATGGCAGCGACCATCCCTTTGCGCTCGAGCCAGCCATCCTGTCGGTTCGCACGGCGCAGCCAGTGAGGGATGCCGTCATGGGGTTTTTCAATCCCCAGTTTGACGAAATTCGCTGGATCAACATCAACGTCGTCCCGCAATTCCGCCCCGATTCGGAACAGCCCTACCAGGCGCATGCCACCTTTGAAGACATTACCGAACGGCGCAAAATCGAATCGGAGTTGCGTGAATCGCGCACCCGGCTCGAATTGCAGAACATGGAATTGCGCAAATTATCCATTGCCATGGAGCAAAGCGGCAGCACAATCGTCATTACCGATACCAATGGCGTGATCCAATACGCCAACCCGCGCTTCGAGAAAACCACCGGCTACTCCCGGGCCGAGGCCGTTGGCCAAAATCCGCGCATGTTGCGATCAGGGGCGCAAAATTCGGAATTTTATCGCAACATGTGGGGCACCATTCGCAGCGGCGAAATTTGGCGTGGTGAATTCCATAATCGCCGGAAAGATGGCACCCTGTACTGGGAGCAGGCCACAATCGCCCCCATTCTCAACGCCGACGGGGTGATTACGAACTTTATAGCCATTAAAGAAGATGTTACCGATCGCAAGCTGGATGAAGAAAAGATCAAGCTGTTGAATATTCGTCTCACCCACATGGCTATGACCGACGATCTCACCAGCCTGCCCAATCGCCGCTCCTTTGTCCTTAAAGGAACCGATGAGCTAAAGCGTGCGCGCCGTCATAACCAGCCGTTCTCGCTGCTAATGCTGGATATTGACCGCTTTAAGAATGTCAACGATTCCTATGGGCACGATGCTGGCGACCTGGTGCTCAAGCAAATTGCGGCGACCCTCAAGCACAGCGTTCGAGAGATTGATACTGTGGCGCGCCTGGGCGGCGAAGAGTTTGCAATCCTGTTGCCCAATACGGCCATTGCGGATGCCCTCAAGCTCTGCGCGCGTTTGCTCAAAGCCGTTCGTGATGAACCCTGCCTGATTGTGGGTCACACCCTGAGCGTGACCATCAGCATTGGTGCAGCCGAACTGGATGATTCGATCAATACCATTGACGAACTCTTGAAACAGGCCGATATCGCCATGTATCGCGCCAAAAACAAGGGCCGCAATTGCGCGATGCAGTACCAGGAAGAATAAAAAAACGGGGGCATTGCCCCCGTTTGGTTTTAATATCGTCCGCGCTCGGTTTTTGCCTCGGGTTTTTCCAGGTCGCTTTCGCGGGCCGGGAAAACCTGGACTGCACAGGCCTTGAATTCGGGGATTTTGGCCTGCGGGTCGAGCACATCATTGGTCAACAAGTTGGCAGCCGCCTCGTGAAAATGGAAGGGGATGAAAACCACCCCTACCGAAGTCTTTTCGGTGACCGAGGCGCGCAGCACCACGGTGCCGCGGCGCGAACTTACCTTTACCGGGTCGCCGTGATGGATACCGTGAATATCGGCATCGGCCGGGTGGATTTCGACCCGCGCTTCTGGATAAAGCTCGTCCAGCTCAGAGTGACGTGTCATCGAGCCGCCGTGCCAGTGCTCCAGTACGCGCCCGGTTGTGAGGATGAAGGGGTACTCGTCGTCGACCGGTTCCATCGACGGAACGTAATCGAGCGCAAAGAATTTCCCGCGTCCGCGAGGAAAGCTCTCGGTGAACAAATCGGGAGTTCCGGGGTGGTTTTCGTCGGGCACAGGGTAGATCAGGCCGGTTTTCTCGATGCGTTCATAGGTCACCCCGGCATAATCCCTGTTGACCGAGGCCATCTCGCGCAGGATTTCAGACGGGTGGGTGTAGTCCCACCTGGCAGTAGGTCGCCCCAGCCGCGCTTCGATGCGCAGGGCCAGGTCGCACAGGATCTCGGTATCCCGGCGGGCCAGGCCCCGGGGCGGGACGGCCGGGCGCACCCGCTGGACACGGCGGTCGGTATTCGTAAAAGTTCCCTCCTTTTCGGCGAAAGGCGTCGCCGGGAGGAAAACATCTGCATAGGCCGCGCTTTCAGTAACGAACAAATCCTGGGCCACGAGGAATTCCAATTCTTCCATATGGCGGCGGGTTTCGTTGAGGTTGGGTTCCGACATCATCGGGTTTTCGCCCATAATGTAAAGGGAGCGGATGCCGCCAGGGTGGACATGACTCAGGATTTCGGTGGTGGTCAGGCCAAGTTTGCGGCTGAGTCCGCCGGGTTCAATATTCCAGGTTTTTTCCCATTTTTCGGCATTGCCGGGAGCATCGACACGCATATACCCGGGGAAGTGAAATGGCATCGCGCCCATGTCTGACGCGCCCTGGACGTTGTTCTGACCGCGCAACGGGTTGAGCCCTGTTCCAAAGCGCCCAATGTGTCCGGTTAAGAAGGCCAGGTGAATTAACGCCAGCGCGCTGGCCGTACCATGCGAGAGTTGCGAAATGCCCATACCCCAGTAAATGGCCGCATTTTTTGCGCTGGCATAGGTGCGCGCAGCGCGGCGGATGAGGTCGGCGTTAACCCCGCTGACGCTTTCGGCGAACTCGGGGGTGAATTTCTCCAGGCTGGCAATATACTCTTCGATCCCTTCGGTGCGGCGGTTGACAAAATCCCAGTTCACCAGGTTTTCTTTGACGATGACATGCGCCATGGCGCTGAAAACGGGGACATTGGTCCCGGGTTTCAGCGGCAGCCACATCTCGGCAAAATCGACCAGCTCGATGCGGCGCGGGTCAATCACAATCATCTTTGCGCCATATTTGCGCACCGCTTCTTTCATTTGCAGGGCAATAATCGGATGATTCTCGCTGGTATTGGAGCCGGTCACGATAAAAACATCGTTATGAATCACCTCGGAAGCCGAATTGCTCATCGCCGACGATCCAACCGCCTGTTGCAGAGCCACCACGCTCCCGGCGTGGCACAGACGCGTGCAATGATCCACGTTGTTCGTGCGGAACAGGGCCCGGAACATCTTTTGCAGCAGGTAATTGTCTTCGTTGGTGGCCTTGGCGCAGCAGTAGACCGCCATGGCATCCGGGCCATCGCGGCGATAAATGCTCGTCAACTTGTCGGCTGTAAGTTCGAGGGCCGTCTCCCAGTCGGTTTTGACCCAATCCCAGGGAGACTGCTCGCCCGACGACTGATCTGCGCGCAGCGAGCGATTCCCCAACTCGGCTGCCACTTTCCGGTTCCCCTGGGGTGGGGCACTCTCCCCTGGTTTAGCTTCCAGCAGATAGCGGCGCACCATGGGGGTCGTGATTCGCTGCGGATGATAGATAAAGTCGTAACCGAAGCGTCCCTTGACGCACAGGTTGCCACGGTTAACGGGCGAGTCGAACGGCGAAGTAACGCGATAGATAAAACCATCTTTGTGGTGCAGTTCAAGCGTACAGCCAACCCCGCAGTAGGGGCAGGTGGTGCTGACAATTTTTTCGGCTTTAACCATAGGGTCTCCGTTTATCGAAAGTCAACCATCACAGGCCGTTCAGGCCGGGTCCTGGCGCTTGGCCTTGGACCTGCGTCCCGAACTCATAATCGCAATTTCATCCGGTTGCAGCCCTTGTTCCAGTAAAAATTCACGCTTGGGCTTCAAAGCGCCAGTCGGGCAGACACCCACACACTGACCGCAGAAAACGCAGGTCGTTGCGGGCATCGGGCTGTCGAAAAAAGTGCCAATCTGGGTCTCAAACCCGCGCCCGCTAAAATTGATGGCAAAGGTATATTGGGCGTCCTCCGCGCATACCTGTACGCAGCGCCAGCACAGCACGCACTTGGCATAATCGCGAATATACATCGGGTTATCATCTTTTACCGGCACTTCGCGCTGTTTGGCCGCCGGGAAGCGCTCGGGAGAGGCGCCATACTCACTCATCATCGCCTGGATTTCGGGTGAATCGGTCAGGTCCACGCTCGAAGCGAGCATTTCAAGGATGGTTTTTCGCGCCCTTAGTACTCGCTCGCTGCGCGTCTGGACCTTCATCCCGTCTGCTGCCCGGACGATGCAACTGGGCTGCAACAGGCGCATCCCCTCAATCTCGACCACGCACATGCGGCACAGCCCATTGGAAGTGGTTGCTTCGTGCCAGCAGATCGTAGGGATGCCAATCCCCGCTTGTTGGGCGGCTTCAAGAACAGTCGATCCCGCCTGGGTGGTTACTTCTTGCCCGTCGATAGATAATTTAACCGTCATAAAAATCTCCGCGTCAAAGGTCGCTGCTCCAGCGCCTTTGCCTATTGGCCCTCGACAAACAAATAGGGGAACTGCTTCAACGCCGATAACACTGCGCTGGAGGCTGTTTGACCCAGCCCACACAAACTGGCGTCGGTCATCGTCCAGCCCACATCTTGCAGGCGGTCTAAATCCCCTTTTTCCATTTTCCCGTTTTTCAAACGCTCCAAAATCTCCATCTGGCGTTGGGTTCCCATCTGGCAGGGGTAACACTTCCCGCAGCTTTCATGCGCAAAGAATTTCCCCAGCCGGGCCAGAGTCTGGCGCAGGTCGCGGGTTTCGTCGAAGACCATCACCACCCCCGAGCCGAGCGGCAAACCGGCCGCGCGCAAATCCTCGAAGGTCAGTTTAACATCCAGGTGCGCTGGCGTGGCAAACGCCCCGGCCGCCCCGCCAAACAGCACAGCCTGCATCCGTTTTTCCGCTTTATCATCCGTTCCCGCGCCCGCCATCGTCAGCAATTCACGCAAGGTGATCCCAAAAGGGATTTCATACACACCCGGCCGGGCAACATCGCCAGAAACGCAGAACAGTTTGGGGCCGGGAGATTTTTCGGTGCCAATCTGCCGATAGCCTGCCGCGCCCTTCTCAAGGATCAGCGGAATATTGCACAGCGTTTCCACGTTATTAATCACGGTCGGCTGTCCAAACAGGCCAAAAGTGGTGGGGAAGGGCGGCTTGATGCGCGGATAACCGCGTTTGCCTTCAATCGATTCGAACAGGGCCGTTTCTTCGCCACAAATATACGCGCCCGCCCCCAGCCGCAACTCAATTTCAAACGAAAAGCCCGAACCCTGGATATTGGTCCCGAGATAACTGGCCTGGCGCGCCTCATCCAGTGCAGCTTCGATGACCGGTTGGAGATATTCATACTCGCCGCGCAAGTAAATGTACCCGCGCGAAGCACCGATGGCGTACCCGCTGATGAGCAGCCCTTCGATCGTACGGTGCGGGTCGTCGAGCAACAGTACCCGGTCTTTGAAAGTTCCCGGCTCCGATTCGTCGGCGTTGCAGACAACATACTTGGGATGCCCTTCCGCGGCGCGTGCCCCCTCCCACTTAATCCCGGTTGGGAAAGCCGCCCCGCCGCGGCCGACCAGGCCCGCAGATTTTACCTCGTCGATGACCGCCTGCGGCTCCATGCCCAGGGCTTTGAGAAAAGCGGAATACGGGCCATATGCCGCGAGCGTGGTGGTTTTGCCTGTGCCGCAGTTGGCCGTTAACAGCGCGGGCTGGCTGTACACCAAAGAGCGTGGCAAGTCTTCGCCCTCCCCAACGCTCCAGCGGCCATGATCGACCGTCACAACGGCCGGGGCGTGTTCGCACAGCCCCAGGCAAGGCGCAGCCTCGATGGTGGTGCCTGTTTCCGGCGCGGTTTGCCCCGGTCGGGTACCGTTCCGGGCGCAGAGTCGCTCCAGGTGCGCCTCGCCCCCTTTCAGCCCGCAGGCGGCATCTGTACAAACCCGCACGATGTGTTTGCCGGTTGGTTCGTTGTAGAACATGCTGTAAAACTCAATAACGCCATGGACTTCAGCCAGGGGCACTTGCAGGGCGCGCGCCACCTCGCTGGCGGCTTCCGGAGGCAGCCAGCCATAAACCTTTTGTGCAGCGTGCAGGGCGGGCAGCAATCCGGAGCGGCCCATCAGGGTGAAATGCTCAAGCTCGTTTTGCAGGGGGGCAAGGTCAAGTTGGGACATGTTTACTCCATTACAAAAAGTATAGTACAAAAAGCCCGCCCGTGTTTAACTCAAAAAGGCAGGTTCCGCGGAACCTGCCTGGTGATTCATTTGTAATTGGTTTTTAAGCGGATGGAAGATTTCAGGCGGTTTTTTCGAGCCCGAACACTTTTCGGACACCGGGGAAAAACAGGCGCTGGAACATGCGCGTCATTTCAGCCGGGGTGGGCTGGGGGTCTTGCTCCAGCCACCAGCGGATGGTGCTGAGCAGCGCGCCACTAAAATAAGCCCCCAGCAGTTCCACGGGCACTTCTGGCTGGATGTTAAGCGGCTCATTTTGCAACTTGGTCTCAAAAAAGTCATTGATGGCTTTGGTAGTAATATCGCGGATGCCCTGCGCCATGCGTTGCGAACCCTCGCCGCGCAACAAGATGCGATACAGTTCGGCATGTTCAGCGGCGTGCTCAAAGAGTTGCAGCAACGGCATAATTGGTTTGCGGCCCGGTTCAACCGTGCTTACGTCGGGGGTCCAGACCGAAACCGGCAGTTCGCTCAACACCCGCACACGGTCATTGGCCATCGTACTAAATTCTTCCAGTAGTAAATCTTCTTTATCCCGGTAATGCAAGTAAAAAGTAGCCCGACCCAGGTTGGCCCGCGCTGTAATTTCCTCTACCGAGATCGACTCGTAATTCTTTTCCTGCACCAACTCCATCAACGCGGTGCGCAGGGCCTGGCGAGTGCGCAGGACTCGCCGGTCGGTCTTGATCGTTTCTTTGCTTTCAGAAGCGTTATCCATAAAGAGCCTTGTGTGGGGTTGACAAATTTCTCACTCGCAATATAATAGCCATTGAAAATTAGTAGACACTGTCTAGTAATGGTCAGTGACCAGAATGTCTTTGTTTTACTACACTTTACCGAAAAAAGGAAGGTCAAAACCGGTCACAGGCCGCGCGTAAGAGTTCGGTTAATCTTTATCGGCAGGGCCAGGCCAGAGCCTGCGCTCGATTAAAATGTCAGTGACCACCTGACCAACCGAGGAATTTCTGTGGAAATTGCATCCAACCCCAACGGGTATTCAAATTCAAGCACAACCGCGCCGTTGATCGAACTGCGTGATTTGGTCAAAATCTATTCCAGCGAAGCCGGTGATTTCCCTGCGCTCAAAGGGATCAACCTCGCCATCCAGCCAGGTGAATTCCTGGGAGTAATTGGCAAATCCGGGGCGGGCAAAAGCACCCTGCTCAACATGATCACCGGCGTCGACCGCCTAACCGAAGGCCAGGTGATCGTCCGCGCCAATGGCAATCTCACCCAGGTGCATACCCTGAGCGAGAATGATTTGGCTTTATGGCGCGGCCGCACCATGGGGGTCGTCTACCAGTCCTTTCAGCTGCTCCCCATGCTGACCCTGCTCGAAAACATCATGCTCCCCATGGACCTGTGTGGTCTGTACCACCCGCGCGACAGCCGTCGCCGTGCCATGGAACTGCTTGAACTGGTAGAAATCCCCGAACACGCCAACAAACTCCCCGCTTTCATTTCGGGCGGCCAGCAGCAGCGCGTAGCGATTGCCCGCGCCCTTGCCAACGACCCGCCCATCCTGGTTGCCGACGAACCCACCGGTTCGCTCGACTCCGTCACCGCCGACCACATCTTCGATGTTTTTGAACACCTGATCGGGCGCGGCAAAACCATCATCATGGTCACCCACGATATGGGCCTCATGCCGCGTTTCAGTCGCCACCTCCTGCTGGTGGATGGAGAAATTGCCCCCAGCCAGGCACCCGTTTCGGTAGCGGATCCCGCGCCTGTAGTTACTCGCCGGAGAAAATAACATGCAACCGACTCCCCGCCGCCGTACCCCCCTTAAATCATCCGATTCCACCTCCGCGCCGATACCCGCTGCCGAAGCCGCCATCCGTTTTTCCGCTTCTGCATCCGCTTCAGCATCCGTTTTCCCTCCCGCTTCAACACCCATGATCGACCTGCGCAAAGTGGTCAAAAAATTCAAAAACGCTGCGGGTGAATTTACCGTCCTTAAAGGGATCGATCTGCAAATTGCACGCGGCGAATTTGTTTCCATTGTCGGCAAATCGGGCAGCGGCAAAAGCACCTTGCTCAACATGGTCACTGGCATCGACCATCCCACCTCCGGGCAGGTTTTGGTGAACGATCAGGACCTGTACACCGCCATGAATGAATCGCAGCGTTCGCTGTGGCGTGGCAAAAACCTGGGGATAGTCTTCCAGTTTTTCCAACTGCTCCCCATGCTTTCGCTGGTCGAAAACGTCATGCTGCCCATGGATTATGCCGGACTGTACGACTTTGATGAACGCCCCAAGCGCGCCATGCGCCTGCTAGAAATGGTTGGCCTCGAAAAACAGGCCGCCAAGTTGCCCTTATCGGTTTCCACCGGGCAGCAGCAGCTTGCCGCCATTGCGCGTGCCCTCGCCACTGACCCGCCCCTGCTGGTTGCCGACGAACCCACCGGTAACCTCGATTCGCGCTCTTCCGACACCATCATCGCCCTGTTTGACCACCTGGTAGCCGAAGGCAAAACGGTGGTCATGGTGACACACGACCCATCCCTGACCGAACGCACCACCCGCAACATCATCATCTCCGACGGTCAATTAATTGACGACGCTGTTGCCCTGGCCCTGCCGTTGCTCAACCACCGCCAGATGCTCGAAGTCACTCAAAAAGTGGAGCGCCGGGTTTACCAGGCCAACCAGCCCATCTTGCGCCGCGATGACCATGTTGATCAACTCTTCATCATCGCGCGGGGTGATGTGGAGATTGTCTTACAGGGCAAAAACCGTGAAGATGTTGTCGTGGCGCGCATGAACCCGGGTGAATTTTTTGGTGAAGTGGAACTATTGCGAGGCGGCAAGTCGATTGCCTCGGTTCGCGCTGCCCCAGAAGGCCCGGTTGAACTGTTGGCCCTGAACCGGGACGATTTTCAAAAATTGATTGTCGAATCCCCGCTGACGGCCGAGGCGCTGGGGCGCATCGTCCAGAACCGGCTGCAAGAAAATAAATCCGTCGACCGGCGCGGTGGCTTGCGCCTGTGGCCTTTCAAATAAACCAAGACAAAGACCTTTTCTTATGAGACCTCGTTGGCGAAAAGTATTCCTCGACCTGTTTGAAAACAAAACCCGCACCCTGCTGGTGGTTTTTTCCATTGCAGTCGGCGTGTTTTCCATTGGTGTGATTGCCGGGGCTTATGTCATTATCGAAAACGACATGAGCGCCAGCTATGCGGCCAACCAACCGGCCAATATCGAATTACGCATGGAAAACTTCGACCGCGACTTTCTCTCCACGGTAGAAAATGCGCCCGGCATTGCCGATGCTGTTGGACGGCGCGTCTTCAACGTCCGCGCCCGCCCGGTGGAAAGCCAGCAATGGACGGCCCTCGACATCGTTGCGGTCGATGACTTTGATGAGAATAACATCAACCTGTTGACCCCGATGGAAGGCGTTGCCAAACCCGGCAAGCGCGAAGTACTCATAGAACGCGAAGTTCTGGAAGAGTTTAGCATCAACGTTGGCGATGACTTGATTTTCCAGCTGCCAGATGGGTCTGAGAAAGCTTTGCAGGTGGTAGGTGTGGTCCAAGACCCCACAACCGGCGCCGATGATTTCCTGGCGCCTCCGTTTGCCTATGTCACTATGGACACCCTGCCCACCCTCGGCCAACCGGATGAATTCAACCGTATCTATGCAACCGTTGAAACCGGTCAAAATGATGAAGGCCACATCCGCGAGGTGGCCGCCGATTTATCGGACCGGATTGAGAAAAGCGGCAAGGATGTTTATCGCTCCCGCACGGCCCTGACCAACGAACACCCGCTGGCCTCCACCACCAACGCCATCCTGGGCATTTTGATGGCGCTGGGTATCCTGATTGTTTTCCTGTCGTCTTCGTTGATTGCCAATACCCTGGCGGCGTTGCTCAACCAGCATTTACGCCATATTGGGGTCATCAAACTGGTGGGTGGGCGCAATAACCAGGTTTTTACCATGTACCTGGCGCTGATTTTGTCTTTTGGGGTGCTGGCGCTGCTGATAGCGGTTCCGCTTGGCGGGCAAGGCGCTTATGGCCTGGCATCGTTCATCGCCGACCAGTTGAGTTTTACCCTGCTGGGGTATCGCATTGTCCCGATGGCGTTTATCATCCAGATAGTGGTGGGCATCCTGGTTCCGTTGCTGGCTGGCTTCTTGCCGGTGATTAACGGCTCACGCATCACCGTGTTGGATGCCATCAGCGGGGATATTGCCCATGAAACGGGAGCCAAGACCCGCGACGGCAAACGGCAGGAGTCGTTGTTTGAGCGTTTTGAGAACCAGGTCGATGCCGCCTTTTTGCGGCGCGGAATCCATCTTCCACGCCCCCTGCTGATCTCGCTGCGCAACACCTTCCGCCGCAAAAGCCGCCTGGCGCTGACTTTGTTCACCCTCACCATGGGCGGGGCCATCTTCATTTCAGTTTTCAACGTGCGCACGACCCTCTTTGATTACATGGACAATGTCGGCCGTTATTTTGTGGCCGACGTGACCCTCGATTTCACCAAGCCGTATCGCTTGAGCGAGGTGGAGTACCTGGCGCGTCAGGTGGAGGGTGTGGTGGACGTGGAAGGCTGGGCTTTTGCCGCTGCCGAGGTGCTCTACCCCGATGGAACCCTGGCTGAGAATCTCACCATCCTGGCCCCACCGGCCGGGAGTACCATGGTCTCGCCGGAGCCGGTGGCCGGGCGCTGGGTGCAGGCCGGGGATACCAAGCAGGTGGCTCTCACGGAAGGCATCTTGCGCAGCTTCCCCGATCTAAAAGTGGGCGATTACCTGGATGTCAAAGTGGATGGCAAGGAAGACCGCTGGCAGGTAGTAGGCTTCTTCAAGTTTATCGACCGTGAAGGGCTGATTGGCTACGGAACATACGAATATTTTTCACGCGAAACCAACCTGGCCAATCGTTCTGTGTCGTTTCGCATCATGACCGACCAGCATGACCGCGCCTACCAGCGCAAAATAAGCGAAGACCTTGACAGGCACTTTCGCGAGGCTGGATTCCAGGTGAGCCAGGCGCGCCCCGGTCTTTCGGCCCTGAACAATGCCACCGAAAGCCTCGACATCCTGGTGATTTTCTTGCTCATCATGGCTGTCCTGACAGCGGTGGTTGGCGCGATGGGCCTGACGGGCACCATGGGCATGAACGTGCTCGAGCGCACCCGTGAAATTGGCATTATGCGCGCCATTGGCGCGGTAGATGGCGAGATCATGCGCATGGTGATTGTAGAGGGCATGGTAATAGGCGGGATTTCCTGGCTGATGGGGCTGGTGTTATCGCTGCCGTTTACCTACATGCTCTCGTACATCGTCAGCCTGGCAGTCTTTGAAACCCCCATCGACGTGGTCTTTACCCCCACCGGGTATCTCATCTGGTTGGGTTTGGTCATTGTGCTTTCGGCCTTGGCCAGCGTGCTCCCGGCCCGCAACGCTGCCCGGTTAACCATCCGTGAAGTGCTGGCGTACGAGTAGCAATAATTCAAAACCAAGACCACTTTCCAATTTGCGGAAAGTGGAAAGCAAACAAAACGAGGAACGAACCATGAAAAAGACAATTTTCTTTACACTACTTCTGCTTTCCCTTTTGTTGGCCGCCTGTGGGCAGCAAGCCACCCCACAAGCGCAGCAACCCACAACAAACGAGAACCTGGTTGTGGCCGAGGGGCATCTCATCCCGGTGCAAGATGTCAAACTCTCTTTTTCCGCGCGCGGCAAGGTCGGTGAGATCCTGGTCAGCGAGGGGCAGAGCGTCCGGGCGGGCGATGTGCTCATCCGCCTGGCGGACCGGGAACAGGCCGAGGCCGCGTTGGCGGCTGCCAACCTGGAACTGACCCAGGCCCAGCAGGATTTCGATGAATTCATCCGCACCGCCGGGTTGAATGCCGCCAATGCCTGGGATGCGTACCAGAAAGCCCAGCTGGCCCGCGCCGACGCCCAGAAAGAATGGGAAAAGGTCAACCCCAATGACATCCAGGACCAGATTGATACCGCCGAAACGGATGTCAAGGACAAAAAGAAGTTGATGGAAGACGCCCAGGATGAAGTGGACAAGTATAAGGATTTGAAAGAAGATAATCCTACCCGTCGCAGCGCAGAAGATGCCTTGCGCCAGGCCGAGGCCAACTACAACGAGGCCCTGCGTAAGGTGGAAGAGCTCCAGCGTGATATGGATGGTCCCAAGGCGGTGCTGGAAGCCGCCCTGGCCGCTGAATCGGAAGCCCAACGCAAGTATGAAAACACCCTGAACGGTGTCGCTGACCCCGAGCAGAAAGCCATCCTCGAAGCGCGCCTGGCCAATGCCACCGCCCAGGTGGCCGCTGCCCAGAACAGCCTCGATAACTATGACCTGACCGCACCCTTCGATGGGGTCGTGACGGATGTCAACGTGACCCTTGGCCAACTGGTGGGGTCTGAAACCTGGGCCGTGCAAATGGCCGATTTTAGCGCCTGGTATGTAGAAACCAGCGACCTGACTGAGCTGGAAGTTGTCCAAATTGCCGAAAACCAGGATGTTGAGATCAAACCGGATGCCCTGGACGGTGTATCGCTGGCAGGTACGGTCGAAAGCATCAGCCAATCGTCCAAGACCCAGGGCGGCGACGTGCTGTATACGGTCAAAATCAAACTCGATGATACCGATCCGGCGTTACGTTGGGGCATGACGGTAGAAGCAACCTTTGTTGCGCAGCCCTAGAGTCGTCAGCTTTTGATCCCTCTTCATCTCCTGCTCTTTTTATCGGGCAGGAGATGTTTTTTCGTTCCAATTTTCACTTTGTTGACATCCCAGTTTATTGTGTGTACACTGGTTGCAAATCACTGCAGAGGAGGAAGGCATGGCTCAAGTACGCGATTTATTGAAAGCCAAAAGCATGGACAACATTTTCTCGGTCTCGCAAGATGCGAGTGTGTTGGAGGCCATGAAGATGATGTCGGAACGAAATATTGGTGCAGTTTTGGTGATGGATGGCGGCAAGATTGAGGGGATCTTGTCGGAACGTGATATTGTCCGCAAGGTCGATATCTTGGGCAAAACCTGCGCCACCACCCGTGTGCGTGAAATTATGACTGAAAAAGTGCTCTACGTGGAAGCCAGCCAACCCCTGGAAGAATGTATGGCGCTCATGACCGAAAAACGCATCCGTCACTTGCCCGTGATGGACAGTGAGCGCCTGTTGGGGGTCATCTCCATCGGCGACGTGCTGCGCGAGGTCATTCACGAACAAAAATTTATGATCAGCCAGCTCGAACACTACATCCGCGGTCAATAAAACCACAGGGCGAGCCAACGGCTCGCCCTTCCTTTTTCGGAGAAAACATGCAGGAATACACCATTTTTGAACTAAGCGAAAAAATGCGCACGGGTGAGTTGACCAGTTACAGCATTGTTAGCGGCTACCTCGAACTAATCCGCGTCTACGACCCGCCGCTGCGTTCTGTGATCGAGATCAACCCCGAAGCTTTTGAGCTCGCTAAAGGCCTCGATGCCGAACGCGCCGCCGGGAAGCTGCGCGGCCCGTTGCACGGCATCCCGATCTTGCTTAAGGATAATATCGATACAGCCGACAAAATGCAAACCACTGCCGGGTCGCTTGCGCTGGAAGGGCATATTGCCCAGCGGGATGCTTTCCTGGTAGGGCAATTGCGTCAAGCCGGGGCGCTGATTTTGGGTAAAACCAACCTGAGCGAATGGGCCAATTTTCGTTCCTCGCGTTCCTCCTCGGGCTGGTCCAGCCGCGGCGGGCAGACGCGCAACCCCTACGCGCTCGACCGCACCCCGTGCGGCTCCTCGTCGGGGTCGGGCGTGGCCGTGGCCTCCAACTTTTGCGCCGCGGCCGTGGGCACCGAGACAGACGGCTCCATCGTTTGCCCCTCGCAGACCAACGGGATTGTGGGGCTCAAGCCCACCCTGGGACTGGTTTCCCGCTCGGGGATTATCCCCATTTCCCACAGCCAGGATACTGCCGGGCCGATGGCGCGCACCGTTGCAGATGCCGCGCTGCTGCTGGGGGCGATGACCGGCGTCGATGAACGGGATGCCGCTACCGGGGCGTCTGCGGCGCATCTCGAAACGGATTACACCCGTTTCCTGCGCAAAGATGGTTTGGCGGGAGCCCGTATCGGGGTATCCCGCAATTTCCTGGGCGCAGACCAGCGCGTCAAGCGCATCTTCGAGCATGCTATCGAAGTCATTCAGGGCCTGGGCGCAGAAATTATCGACCCGGCCAACGTGGACAATGAAGAAGCCTACGGAAAAAGTGAGCTGGAAGTGTTGCTTTACGAATTCCAGGCCGATGTAGATGCCTACCTGGCCGAACATCCCCAGTCGGGTTTCAAGTCGATGAAAGAGTTGGTTGCGTATAACGACCAAAATAAAGCGAAAATTATGCCTTATTTTGGTCAGGAACGGATGGAGCAGGCCATTGCGAAAGGCCCGCTGACCCAAAAACGTTATCTCAAGGCGCTGGCAAAGAACCTGAAGCTTTCACGCGAGGGGATTGATGGGTTGCTGGCCCAACACAAATTGGACGCGCTGATTGCCCCGACCGGCTGCCCGGCCTGGTTGATTGACCTGGTGAACGGCGACCAGTACCCCGGTGGCGGATTCTCTTCGGCTGCGGCCGTGGCGGGGTATCCACACATTACCGTGCCGATGGGGTATGTTTATGGCTTGCCGGTTGGCCTGTCGTTCTTCAGCACAGCCTGGACAGAGGGGCGGCTGATTCAGTATGCTTATGCTTTCGAGCAAGCGACGCAGGTGCGCAAACCGCCGCAGTTTTTGCCTTCGCTGGAGTTTAACCAGCCTGAAGTGAGCTGGTAGGCGGCTCTAAAAATCTTTCCCCTTTTGTTTTGCAGACAGCGAAATGAAAGGGGAAAGATTTGTTTTAAAGCCAGAATTCGTTCTTTTCTTCACAAAATCAATAAATTCCTACCTTAATAGGTGACATTTTTCGTTACATTTGTCACTCTTAATTTTTTGCGCTTTTCGCTACCATTGCATCGGAGAGAAAAGCGCTCATGCATGAATTAGCCGTCACCGAATCCATCCTTGAGATTGCTGTGCGCCACGCCGAGCAGCAAAAAGCCAAACGCATCACGGAGTTGTTCATTGTCATGGGGCAATGGTCGTCTGTTGTCGATGATTCGGTCCAGTTTTATTGGGATATGTTGACCGAGAATACGATTGCATTTGGTTCAAAACTGCATTTTCGACGCATCCCGGTTGAAATTGTCTGCCTCGATTGTGGTCACAGCTATACCCCAACGGCGCGCGAGCTGCTGTGTCCCAATTGTGAAAGCACACGGATCAAAGTGAAAACGGGCGAGGAGTTTTATCTCGAAGCCATTGAAGTGGAAGCTGATCCAGAAAATGTGGGGTCCGGAAAATGAGCGTGAAGCTGGCGGTGTTTGTTCGGCCCAGGAAGCGCAGCCACAAAAGTCTGTGTGCCACCCGTAAGCGTATCCGCCCGCTGGCGCTGCGCCCCCAGCCGGAGCCTGAGAAGGTTCGCCAGCCTGTTTTTGTGCTTCATCTTGCGCTGTTTAAACACTTTTCTGAAAACTAATCTTTTGAGTGATTATCTATGACCCAACGTATTCCTGTTGTTGAAAAAATCCTTTCCGCCAATGACCGCCTGGCGGTTGAAAATCGCGCCCGCTTCGATGCTGCCGGGGTCTTTACTGTGAACATCATGGCCTCGCCGGGTGCGGGAAAAACCTCGTTGATTGAGCAGACTGTCAGCTCCCTCAGGGGCAAGTTGCGCGTCGGCATGATTAATGGCGATATCGCTACCAGCTTCGATGCCGACCGGGCCGCGGCGGCCGGGGCCAGCGCGGTGCAAATCAACACCGGCGGCGACTGCCACCTCGATGCGGTTATGCTCCAGTCGGCCATTCCGCAGCTTGACCTGGCATCCCTCGACCTGGTCATTGTCGAAAACGTTGGCAACCTGGTTTGCCCGGCCGAGTTCCAACTGGGGACGCACAAAAGCATCCTGGTGGCCTCCATCCCGGAAGGGGATGACAAACCCTATAAATATCCGGGCATGTACCGCGGGGTCGATGCGGTTGTTATCAATAAAATTGACCTGTTACCTTATGTTCCCTTCCGCATGGAATTTTTCAAGAAAGGCATCGAAGCGCTCAACCCGGGCGTGGTGCAGTTCGAATTATCGTGCCGGACTGGCCAGGGCCTGGATGCCTGGCTGGCCTGGCTCACTGCGCAGACCTCATGCAACCCATAACAGTTGATGCCCTTAACGCTTCATTCATGGAAACAATCGGTTATCAAATCCACGTTACCGGAATCGTGCAAGGGGTCGGTTTTCGGCCCTTTGTCTATAACCTTGCCCGGCATTACAACCTGACTGGGTGGGTGAAGAACACTTCGGGCGGGGTGGAGATTGAAGTGGATGGGGAAGAGACCGTTTTGCGTGAGTTTGTGGCCCGTCTCAAGACAGATGCCCCGCCGCTGGCAAGTATTGCCCACATTAAAGTGACTGAACGCCCCGCCACCGGTTTCGCCGACTTTGAAATCCTTCAATCCCAGGCGGTGGCCGGTGATTTCCAGCCAATTTCACCCGATGTGGCCTTGTGCCCCGATTGCTTGCGCGAACTCTTCGATGTCAACAACCGGCGCTACCGCTACCCATTCATTAACTGCACCAACTGCGGTCCGCGTTTTACCATCATTCAGGATATCCCCTACGACCGGCCCAAGACCACCATGGCCCAATTTGCCATGTGCCCGGCCTGCGCCGCTGAATATGAAAACCCCGCCGACCGGCGTTTCCATGCCCAACCGGTCGCCTGCCCCAACTGCGGCCCGCGCGTCTGGCTCGAAGAGTTCCCCTCGAGCCGGGATGGGAAAAGCTCGGTTCTCATCAATGTCGGCGAAGATGGCATCCGCCGCGCGCGCAAGTTGCTGCTTGCCGGGAAAATTGTTGCCGTCAAAGGCCTGGGTGGCTTCCACCTGGCCTGCGATGCCCGCAACCAGCAGGCCGTGGCCGACTTGCGCCGCCGAAAAATGCGCGTCGACAAACCTTTCGCGGTCATGATGCCCGATATCGAAACGGTCAAGCGCTATTGCCAGGTCAGCGATGCCGAAAAAGAACTGCTCGAATCCCCGGCCCACCCCATCGTCCTGCTCAACCGCGCGTCGTCCATGATTGCCGGGGACGTGGCTCCCGGCCAGAAGACGCTGGGGGTAATGTTGCCCTATACCCCGCTTCATCACCTGTTACTTGAGCGTAGCGATGGTTTTACCGATGTACTGGTCATGACCAGCGGCAACCTGACCGAAGAACCGATTTGCACCGATAACATCGAAGCCCGCACTCGCCTGGCTGACCTGGCAGATGCCTTCCTGATGAACAACCGCGATATTCATGTTCGCACCGACGATTCGGTGGTGCGCGTGCTGCCGCCTGAATCTGTACCCGCGACCATGGCTGGCGGCACCTATCCGCTGCGCCGTTCGCGCGGGTATACGCCCTTCCCGGTGCGCCTGCCGTGGACCGCGCCCTCGATCCTGGCGGCCGGGGCCGAGTTGAAGAATACGTTTTGCATCACCCACGGCGACTATGCCTTTTTGAGCCATCACATCGGCGACCTGGAAAATTACGAAACCCTGCAATCTTTTGAACGCGGTATCCATCATTTCCAGGGGTTGTTCCGCGTTAACCGCCCCGACCTGATCGCTTACGACCTGCACCCCGATTATCTCTCCACCCGCTATACCCAATTGCGCGCCGAGCGTGAGAAAATCGCCACCCTGGGCGTCCAGCACCATCATGCCCATATTGCCGCATTGATGGTGGAGCATGGGTTGGATGGTTCGCATCCGGTCATCGGTGTGGCCTTTGACGGCACCGGCTACGGCGAGGATGGCGCCATTTGGGGTGGGGAATTCCTGCTGGCAGATTACTCCGGTTACAAGCGCGCCGCCCACCTGAAGTATTTCCCGCTCCCCGGCGGGGATGCTGCCACCCGCCGCCCGTCACGCACCGCCCTGGGCCTGTTGCATGCCCTGGGGTTGGAGTGGGATGAAGCCCTGCCCACCCATGAAGACCTGTGTTACGAAGACCGCACCGCCATTCGGGCGCAATTGTTGCACAATCTCAATTCACCACAGACTTCAAGCATGGGGCGTCTGTTCGATGCCGCGGCAGCCCTGGCGGGTGTGCGCCAGCAGGTGAATTATGAAGCACAGGCCGCGATTGAGTTTGAAGTTTGGGCGGACCCCGATGAAACCGGGCTGTATCCGTTTGAACCGGGGCCGCTGGTCGATCCACGTCCGGCGATCGAAGCCCTGGTCGCAGATGTGCTTTCAGGGGTCTCCATCCAAAAAATTTCAGCCCGCTTCCACAATGGCCTGGCCCGCATGGTCGCCGATATGTGTCTGCGGTTAAGCGATGAGTATGATGTCTCAGAAGTGGCGCTTTCGGGTGGGGTCTGGCAAAATGTGACCCTGTTGCAGAAGTCGTTGGCGTTGTTGGAGCGCGAGGGCTTTACCGTTTACATTCATTCGCAGGTGCCGGCCAATGATGGCGGCCTGGCCCTGGGGCAGGCTGCCATTGCCGCCTGGAAGTTATCCAAACCCGGCCAGTTTTTGAGTGTCGCCCGGCCAGCCGATTTTGACTTTTGATCTAGGATGGAGGTTCCCATGTGTTTAGGCGTACCCGGTAAAATTGTTGAGATTTTTGAAAAAGATGGCCTGCCAATGGCCAAAGTGGATTTTGGCGCGGGCGTAATGCGCGAAACTTGCCTGGCATATATCCCTGAAGCCAAAGTGGGCGATTACACAGTCATCCATGTTGGCTTTGCGCTCAACTTGCTCAGTGAGCAAGAAGCCCTGGAAACCCTGGCCCTGCTGCAAGAGATTGCCGACCTGGGTGAAGAACTTGGCCCGGAGTTGGACAGCGCAAACGTTTAGACCCTCCGGGGAGATGGTTGGTTCGCCCTTACTGTGGAGTTTATTTGTGACAGGCACTTCTTTCGATTTTACAAATTCTTTTCGTGATGCCGAACTCGTTAAAGGTGTTATTGAAGAGACCCGGCGCGTGGTGACGCGTCCGTGGGTATTAATGGAGATATGCGGCGGGCAGACGCATTCTATTGTGCGGCATGGTCTCGACCAGCTGCTCCCGCCAGAAATTGAACTGGTTCATGGGCCGGGTTGCCCGGTATGTGTCACCCCGCTGGAGCAAATAGACCGGGCGTTGGCCATTGCCTCGCAGCCGGGGGTTATTTTTACATCTTATGGCGATATGCTGCGTGTACCCGGCTCCAACGTGGACCTGTTCTCGGTCCGTGCGCGCGGCGGCGATGTGCGCGTGGTCTATTCGCCGCTCGATGCGGTAAAAATTGCGCGTGAAAACCCCGAAAAACAGGTTGTTTTCTTTGCCATTGGGTTTGAGACAACCGCCCCGCCCAATGTTATGGCGGTTCAGCAGGCCAAAGCGCTGGGGCTAAAAAATTTCTCGGTGCTGGTTTCACATGTGCGCGTGCCACCGGCCATCCACGCTATTTTGGGGTCGCCTTCTAACCGGGTGCAGGGTTTTTTGCTAGCCGGGCATGTTTGTTCGATTATGGGCTATTGGGAATACCCGGCCCTGGCGCAGAAATATCGTGTGCCAATGGTGGTGACCGGTTTTGAGCCGCTTGACCTGGCCAAAGGAATTCTCGAAACAATCCGGTTGCTTGAAGCCGGTAAAGTGGAAGTGGCCAATGGCTATTCGCGGCTGGTCACTTATGAAGGCAACCAACCGGCGCAGAAGATGATTGACCAGGTTTTTATGGAATGCGACCGCGCCTGGCGCGGGATTGGGGTCATCCCCATGAGCGGTTGGTGCCTGCGCCCCGAATACGACCAATTTAACGCCGAAAAACGCTTCGATGTGGCCGATATTACCCCACGCGAGTCGCCTTTGTGTATTGCCGGTCAGATTATGCAAGGACTCAAAAAACCGCACGACTGCCCGGCTTTTGGCAAACAATGTACACCTGAGCATCCGCTGGGTGCGACGATGGTATCCTCTGAAGGGGCCTGCGCCGCCTATTTTAAGTATGGACGATAAGATGAGCGATGAAATTGACATCACCGGCGCCGTTTGCCCGGTTCCGTTGTCTCACCACGAACAGATTGTGCTCGGGCATGGCTCGGGCGGTAAGATGGCCGCCGACTTAATTGCCAGGACTTTCCTGCCTGCCTTCGATAACCCGGCCCTGCGCGCGGGTGACGATGGGGCGGTGGTATCGGTCCCGGTTGGTCGTATTGCCGTCAGCACCGATTCGCATGTGGTCACCCCGTTATTTTTCCCTGGTGGCGATATTGGTCACCTGGCGGTTTGTGGCACGGTCAATGATGTGGCGATGATGGGGGCCCAGCCTTTGTACTTGACGGTGGGCTTTATCCTGGAAGAAGGGTTGCCGCTTGAAACCTTGCAGCGGGTGACCGCTTCGATGAGTGCAGCCGCGGCTGAGGCCGGGGTCCAGATTGTCAGCGGGGATACCAAGGTTGTGCAGCGCGGCAAGGCAGACGGGTTGTACATCTCCACCACCGGGGTGGGGGTCGTGCCCGAGGGACGAAACATTGGCGGGGCGCAGGCAAAGCCTGGCGATGTCGTCCTGCTGAGCGGTACGATGGGCGATCATGGGATTGCGGTTCTGGCTGCGCGCGGCGAGTTGGGTTTTGAGACGGATGTGCAAAGCGACTGCGCCCCTCTAAACGGTCTGATCGCGGATTTGCTGGCGGTTTGCCCTGATGTGCATGTGCTGCGCGACCCAACCCGTGGCGGGGTCGCTACGACGCTCAATGAGATTGCCCGGCAATCTCAGCTTTGCATTACCCTGTTCGAGAAGTCGTTGCCGGTGCGCCCGGCAGTGGCCTCGGTGTGCGAAATGCTCGGCTTCGATCCGCTGTATGTGGCCAATGAGGGCAAGGTGCTGGTGGTTTTGCCACGCGAGAGCGCCGAAAAGGCCCTGGCCGCGCTGCGTGCTTCGAAATATGGCGCGGAGGCGGTCTTGATTGGTGAAGTGAGCGCAGCGCCACAGGGCCGGGTGTTGATGAAAACGGCTTTTGGTTCGACGCGCGTGGTGGATATGCTGGCCGGGGAGATGCTGCCCAGAATCTGTTGATTTTATGCAAACCGCCCGCAGGGTTAACCCTGCGGGCGGTTTGTTTTTAAGCCCCGTTATTTTTGCGGGCGATGATAAAGTTTGAAACTGCCGCCTTCAAAGACCGTCGGCGTAATCTCGCTGACGCCCTCCCACTCTTTGGTGGCCATCAGTTCGGCTTCAAAGGCTTGCCAGTTTTGGGCAATGTAGGCCTGCACCTGGGCTGTTTGTACGCTTCCCAGGTCAAAAGTGGTGATGTCGGGGAGCGCCGGGGCGGCCCCGTTGCCCTGGTCTACTTCCTGGTAGTGGGTGACGATGAACAGTGAGTTCCAGAAGTTGGATTGCGGCGGCGTGATGGTAGGCGAGCCGGGGCAACTAACGCTAAAACTCTCGCTTGTCAGGCCGGGGTTGTATTTCAGCACAAAATCTTTCACAAAATAGCGCTCTTCACCATCCTGGTCTTTGCGCAATTCGGCCACCCAGCCAAGCGAATCGGCGGTGAAATTCCCGCCGCCGGTTTTGCTCTTAACGCTGCATTCGTTGATGTGGAAGCTGAAATCCAGGTTGTCCAACACCGAGGTTCCGCCAAACTGGAGATTATAGACATCTCCCTGAACGCGGATTGGAACCACCGCTTTCACCCTGGAGTCGTAGCCTACGTCCCCGTCGTCGAAGGTTCCGGCCGATTCGAATTCCAGGTCCCACTGGTAGCACCTGCGCAGCAAATCCTGGCCGTAATCGCGGACTTCCGCCCAGTTTTTGTCATCTGCCGCCGGGTTGGAGGCGCTAAAAGCACCGAGCAGCTGCCCCATGCGGTCAAAACCCAGCAGGGCGGGCAGCATCCCGGCAATTTGGTGCTTGTTGGCGCAGCGGTCGAACTCTTCATCCAGGCATTTTTTGGTTAAGACCGGGAAATAGTCCGAGACGAATTTTTCAAATTGGGTGTCGTTGCTCGCGCCTCCGAGCAGTTGCCGCTGGCGATCCCAGCCCAGGAAGGTTTGGATCGCTTTTTTTGCATCTGCGCAGGTGGCCGAGGCCGAGGTGGCGGCCTTTAGGCGCCGGACAACCACTGAGTTGTAGTATTCATCGAGCAGGGCTTCCAGGGTGTCGGGGTTAGGGTCTTTACCGTTGCGTAAATCTTGTAAATAAGCGCCCATTTCGGAAGTCAGGCGCGCTTCCACCCGGTCGGCCATGCGCTGTAAGGCAAAAGTCACCTCTGTGCTAACACCGCTGGCCACCCCTGCGCCGCTAAAATGCAGCAAGCGGATCTGGACCTGGTTTTTGTCTGCGCCGGGCAGGGCCAGGTGCAGGTCTTCACCGCTGGCTTCAAACCCAAACAGGATCTGTTTTTCGAGCGCAATTGGGTTGGCGGGTTCAATCGTCAGGGTGACGAAATCGAAAAAGCCCAGCCCGCTTGGCTCCAGCTTGACCGCGCCACCCAGCCCGCCGCTAAAGGGCAGGCCATCGATTGCGGTGATGGGGGTCATGCTGATTTCTGTGCTAACCTCCAGGGCCCCGGCCGGGATGCTCAGCGTGTAGCGGCTGCCATCGCTGCCGGTTACACTCAGTTCGCCGCCACTGGCCGGGATGACCTGGGTGGCACTGACATTATCCAGGCGGATGGTTAAGTCGATTGGGTTGCCTGGCTGGTTGTAATGGCTGCTCCCGCCACCGATGCCCGCCAGGTCGGTGACGAACTGGCAAGAAATCTGGGTGATTAGTATGGCAATCACAATCAGGTGTAATGCGAATCTGCGTTGCATGAATCTCTCCTCCTGGTTGGCTTGAAAATCAACGAATACGTCCCGAAGGGGTCACCTTCGGGACGATGTAGGTCCTGGCCTGCCCAGGTCGTTTTTAACGGATCCCGTCCATGGCTGCGCCGAGGCGTTTTACGATTTCATCGACCTCTGCCTCGCTGATAACCAGCGGTGGGGCAAAAGCCAGGGTTGCCCCCAGGGGGCGGGAACGCAGCCCGTGGGCTTGCGCCGCCTTAAAAATGCGCATGGCGGTGGCCGGGTCGGCGGTTTTCGTCTCTTTGTTTGAGACAATTTCCACGCCACAGACCAGCCCCAGGCCGCGCACATCGCCCACAAATGGGAATTCTTTCAGCGTGCTTAGTCCATCCAATAGGCGTTTGCCCAGCTCACGCGCGCGCGCCAGGTAATTGTCACGCTCCATGATTTCCAGGTTCTTCAGGCCTACCGCGCAGGCCATGGCGTGCCCGGAATAGGTGTAGCCGTGCATCCAGGCCTCGCCTTCGGAGGCGCTTTCGATGCTTTCGCGAATTTCATCCGAGATCTGGATGCCGCCCAGTTGGGCGTAGCCGCTGGTAATGGCCTTGGCAAAACTCAAGATGTCGGGCCTGATATTCCAATGTTTGAGCGCGAACCATTCGCCGGTGCGCCCAAAGCCGGTGATGACTTCATCGGCAATGAGAAGGATTTCGTGTTTGTCGCAAATCTGGCGGACGAGCGGGAAATAATCGGCGGGGGGGACAATGACGCCGCCGACGCCCATCACCGGTTCGGCGATGAAAGCGGCGATGGTTTCGGGGCCCTCGCACTGGATGGCTTCTTCCAGCAAACGAGCCGCCGCCTGGCCGATGCTTTCTCCGGGCTGCAGGGTGCCGTCGAAACGGTAGGGGTTGGGAGCGGCGATGTGCACAAAGCCAGGGACCGCCGGGCCAAACATGGTGTGGTATTTTTCCAGCCCGGTGGCAAAAGTGGCATACAGGGTCACGCCGTGATAAGCGCCTTTGCGGGCAATAATCTTGGTTTTTTCGGGTTTGCCTTTCCGCTTCCAGTAGTAGCGGGCGGTTTTGAAGGCTGAGTCATTGGCTTCGGAGCCGCCGGAGGCGAAGAAAGTGGTGTTGAGCCCTTCGTAGGCAAAACCGGCCAGTTTGTCGGCCAGTTGGATGGAGGGCAGGTTGGTCATCCCGGCAAAGTTCGAGGTGAAGGCCATCTGCTTCATCTGGTCGTAAGCGGCGCGGGCCAGTTCCTCGTTGCCGTAGCCAGCGTTGACATTCCACAAACCGGCCATGCCGTCCAGGATTTCCTGGCCGTCGGTGGTGCGCAACCAGACACCCTGTCCGCTTTCGACCACCAGCGGGTCGATATGGCTCTTGGGATGGTAAACCGGGTGCAGTTGCTTGCGGTCTTTTTCGATCCAATTGGCGGTATCTTGTTTGCTCATAAATCCTCCGGTGAGTGAGGCTATTATAACTTTGGAGTAGAATAATGGCATGGAAATCAACGTTACTACTCCCGCTCTTTTGTTCCCGGCCATTTCGTTGTTGCTTTTGGCCTTTACCAACCGCTTCCTGACCCTGGCCAACCTGATTCGTGACCTGCATGCCAAGTATAAGGTCGATCAAAACGAGGTTTTTGTCGGGCAGATTGCCAACCTGAAATACCGCATCCGTCTGATCCGTGATATGCAGGCGTTTGGCGTTGCCAGCCTGTTGTTTTGCGTTGTTTCAATGTTTACCCTGTTTGCGGGCTGGCTCGAGGTGGGGAAATGGGTTTTTGGCTTCAGCCTGATCTTGATGATGATTGCCCTGGCCCTCTCGCTGCGCGAAATCCAGATCTCGGTTGGTGCGCTCGATTTGCATTTGCAAGATATGGAACAAATCATCGCGGACGCGCACAAGAAAAAGTAGGGCGACCCGTTTGGGTCGCCCTGTGAACCTGGGGAGGAAAGGGGTTAGCGTACTTCAGCCATTTGTGCGCGGGCATCTTGCAGGCGCTGCATCAGGGCTCCCGAGAGGGCTTTCATAAATTCAAAGCCCAGGCGGTTGTCCACTTCAAACGAGGCGCGCAAAGCTTTGGCATCGATGCGGATGGCTTTGATATCGCCATTGGCGCGCAGGGTGGTGCTGTACGTATACGGTTCGACCAGCGCCGAAATCCCGAATAGCTCGCCCGGGTTGACATCCCCGGCGTACAATTCTTTATACCCGTCGTGGTCGACGATGAAGTAATTCGACACATAGCCGCTGATCAGGAAGTAGATTTGCTCGGCTTTCTGGCGATATTTGAACACTTCTGCGCCGTCGGCAAACTCCACTTCGTCAGCAACCAGCGCAATGGCTTTGTATTCGGCATCTGTCAGGAAACCAAAGAACGGATAACGGCGCAACAGTTCGGGCGAAATCATACATTCACTCCTTCTGCCATGTTAATCAACTTGAAGATGATCTCAACAGCCCTGGGAACCGCCAGGGCAATCTCGGGGGTCAACTCCTCGGTAAAGTCGTAGACATGTGCCGCTTCAACGGCCACCACGGTCACGTCTTTATCAGCGGGTAAGACCACACCCATTCCGCGCCCCATTTTCAGCGCGGTCTTAAGCGAGGCGTCATGCGCCGAGGCGCTATGACCATAGGTCAGGTCCACCAGTTCGTCCAGGTTGAAGGTGACAACCTCCCCCTGATTGTATTTTCCGGTGTTAAGCGAATCAATCAGGATGACCCGCTCGAAGCCGATCATCTGCTCCATCAGGGCAATGCCCGCCAGGGCCAGGCACTCCACCTTAAGGGCGGGACCAGACTCCCCGAGGCGTGCTTCCACTTCCTGGGCAATTTTCCAGCCGACACCGTCGTCGCCGAGAATGGGATTTCCGAGACCGATAATGAGAGTTTTCATAGGCAAGGTGTAGGGGCGGCCCAGCGGGCCGCCCCTGTGGGTTTAATCGACGAACTGCTTGATGACCTCGACCACATCGCCGTCTTTGTTGTGGATCTTGACCTCGAGCGGCATCTGGCCGGGCAGGGAGTGGGTGGCGCAACCAAAACATGGGTCATAGACACGGAAAGCCATCTCAACCATGTTGAGCAGGCCCTCGGTCACTTTCCCGCCTTTGATCAGGTTGCGGGCGGCCTTGTTGGTCGACATCTGAATGGGGGCGTAGTTGTTGGTGGTGCCCACAATCAGATTAACCTTCTTGAGCAGGCCTTTTTCATCGGTCACGTAGTGGTGTGTCAGCGTGCCGCGCGGCGCTTCAACGATCCCCACGCCCTCGGTGGGGGTTTCGGTGGGGACGGTGTGGACGTTGGGCGAGGTAATTTCCGGGTCGGTTGCCAGCTCTACCCAGTGCTCGGCGGCGTAGAGCAGCTCAACCAGGCGCGCCCAGTGTGTGGCGAGGCGCTGGTGCACAGGTTTGCCGCCCAGGGTGGCATACAGCTCTTCGTAAGCGGCTTGCGCACGCGGGGTCGCCATGCCGTCGCTGGCATTCAGGCGCGAGAGCGGGGTGGCCATGTAGACACCCGAATCTTTGCCTTCGGTAAAACCCTTCCAGCCGACGTTTTTGAGATACGGGAACTTCAGGTAGGTCCACGGCTCAACATGTTCGGCGATGTGGTTCATGTAATCCTTGGGCTCGTACTTGCAGAACTCCTTGCCGTCAGGGTCAACCACGCGCACTTTGCCATCGTAGAAATTGACCTTGTTGTTGGCATCTACCAGGCCCATGTAATAGGTATGGTGGGTGTAAACATCGCCAACAATCAGGTCGAGGTAGGTTTTGTTGGCCAGGACAATATCTTTGAAGGCTTGCAGGCTGAACAGGGCGAAATCGATGGCCCAGCGGCCCATTTTTTCGATCTCTTCGCGCTCTTCTTCTGAAAGGATTTTGGTGATGCCGCCGGGGATGGAGGAGGCCGGATGGACTTTGCGGCCACCGATTTTTTCCACCGTATCGTGACCGAACTTGCGCATCTGGATGACTTTACCGCCAATTTCCAGCCCAACTTTGTGGATCACGCCGAGGATGTTTCTTTCGGCAACCGGCGCATCGGGGCCGACGATGAAATCGGGGCCAGCCAGGGCATAGAAGTGGGTGGTGTGGTCGGTGGCGTAGAAGGCCATGTAAAGCAGTTCGCGCAGTAGCTTGGCAGTGCGCGGCGGGTCAACGTGGTAAACCGCGTCGGCGGCTTTGGCGGCGGCCATATGATGTGCCTCGGGGCATACGCCGCAGATGCGATTGGTTAGCAGCGGCATTTCTTCTACCGGGCGGCCAACGCAAAAGCGCTCAAAACCGCGCAGTTCTGGGATTTGGAAGTAGGAGTTGGCGACATCGCCTTTATCGTCGAGGAAAATGTCGATCTTTCCGTGACCTTCCAGGCGGGTAATGGGATCAATCGTAATTCGTTGGGTCATGTCTGCCTCCTACTTTTTCCAGGCCTTGGTGCTGGCGCGGAGCAGCGAATCGGCCAGGTTGAAGCGATAGAACTGGCCGGTCGGGTCGGGGATGCCGTCGAGGATAGCTTCAATCTCGGCTGGCTCTTTGGCGTCTACCACCGAAGCAAAAGCGGTGATGAGCCGCGCCCCGTAATCGAGCACGCCTTCGGCTGGTCCATAACATCCGATACACTGCGCGCCCACTCGCGGGCAGCGTGAATTGCAGCCGCTGCGCGTGGCCGGGCCGTTGCAGGGTACACCCTGTTCGAGGATGCACAGGTTCGGGTCGAGCGGGGCCACATCTTGAATGCGGTGGAAGGCCTTGATGGTTTTGACGTTGCGGGCGCGTGGGCATTCATCGCATACCGTAGAGGTTCCGGCGCCGATGACACTGCCTTTGGGCGGGAGTTGGGCCTTGCCCTGTAGCACCTGGATGACCAGGTCGATGACGGCGGCGATTTGGTGGCTTTCGGGCGGGCAGCCAGGCATGAAGTAATCCACATCGACAACCTGGGCCAGGGTTTGGAGAACCGGGTTGAGCGCTGGCAGGGTAAGGGTGCCTTCGGGAACTTCGAAGCTGGTGACCGGGTGGATGTTGTTGGGATTATCTGTCGAAACGGTGTGGTAGGCAACATCGAAGATCTCATTCACCGGACACAGGTTCGCCAGGCCCGGCACACAACCTTCTGTGGCGCAAGAGCCAAAGGCAACCAAAATCTTCGATTTGCGGCGCAGCAGGTGGGCCAGGTGCTCGTTTTCATCGGTGCGGATGCCGCCATTCCACAGGGTGAGCAAGATAGAGCCATCTTCCATGGCTTCCACATCCTGGTATTTGGCATCCATGGCTACCGGCCAGAAGACGACATCGAAGTTGGCATCGACATCCAGGATTTTTTCGTTGATGTTCAGTACGGCGATCTCACACCCACCGCAGGATGCCGCCCAGTACATGGCAAATTTCGGCTTGTCGCTCATGCTGCCTCCTTCTCTGGCTCAGCCTCGTGGGCCCGGTTGTCCCATTTGGGCCAGTTAAGTGGCCCCAGGTTGCGGACTTCTTCGACAAACGAATTAATTTCGTGGGCCAGTTTGAGGCCCTCGGCGGCGCTGGCCCAAACGAGCTTGACGCGCTCTGGCTCAACCCCCAGCCCTTTAAGGGTGCGGCGCAATAACAAGAAGCGGCGCAGGGCCTTGTAGTTTTGTTCAATATAGTGGCAGTCACCGGGGTGGCAACCAGTGATCATGACGCCGTCAGCGCCACCCGCCAGGGCCTTCATCACAAAGGTTGGGTCCAGGCGGCCGCTGCACATCAGGCGGATCAGGCGTACATTGGGAGCGTATTTTACGCGGGCGGTTCCGGCGGTATCGGCGGCGCGATAGGAGCACCAGTTGCAGGTGAAGCCCACGATGACGGGTTCAAATTTTTCGCTCATAGTTTTCTCCTACAGCCCCACACCTGCACTGCGCGCAGGTGCAAGTGTCAAAATACCATCGATCTGGGCCAGAATCTGGTCATTGCTGAAACCCGTCCCGCTGATGGCGCCGGCCGGACAGGCCGCTACGCAGGTTCCGCAACCCTGGCATAGGGCCGGGTTGATGCGCGTGACCGCCAGGTCGTCGATAAAAGAGATGGCGTTGAACGGGCACAGGTTGTTACAAATACGACAACCGGAGCATTTGTCCTCGTCCACTGTGGCGCGGATTGGGTCCAGTTCCACTTCTTTTTGCAGGATCTTATCCAGCACCCGGGCTGCCGCGGCGGCCCCCTGCGAGACAGTGGCCGGGATGTCTTTGGGCCCGGTGGCGCAGCCAGCGATGAAGATGCCCTCGGTCATGGTCGAAACCGGATCCAGCTTGGGGTGCCGCTCGGTAAACCAGCCATCCGATGAGCAGGAAATACCGAACATCTGGCTGGTCTGCTTCGAGTCACGACGCGGTTCCATGCCAATCGACAGAACAACCATATCAACCGGGATGCGGCGCTGCTTGCCGATGAGGGTGTCTTCGACCTGGATGATGAGCTTGCCTTTTTCGTGCGGGGCGCGGGCCGCATCGGTGACTTCGGCCACTTTGCCGCGCACAAACAGGGTGCCTTCATCCAAAACGCGCTGGTAGAACTCGTCATATGACTTCATTGGCGTGCGCATGTCGATGTAGAAATCGTAGACATCTGCACCGGTGCGTTCTTTCACCAGGTGGGCGAACTTGAGACTCTGCATACAGCAAATGCTGGAGCAGTAGTTGTTGAAATTCTTGTCGCGTGAACCCACGCAGTGAATAATGCCGACCGTTTGCGGCTTGGTTTTACCGTCGCGCAGCACAATCTCGCCATTGGTCGGGCCCGAAGCATTGCACATGCGCTCGAACTCGATGCTGGTGAAGACGTTGGCCAGGCGGCCATAGCCATAATTGGTGACGCGGTTGGCGTCGAACAGGTCATACCCGGTTGCAAGGATAATGTTGCCGACTTCCACGTTCAGGTATTCGTCCTGCTGGGTAAAATCGATGGCGTTGGTTGGGCAGAATTTTTCACAGGCTTTGCAGGTGCCCTTTTGGAAGAAGGTGCAGTTGGGGCGGTCGATGACCGGATACTTTGGCACAGCCTGGGCAAACGGTGTGTAAACTACTTTGCGATGGCCCAGCCCGGCTTCGTAGACATCGTCGACAACCTTCTTGGGGCATTTTTCTACACAGATGCCGCAGCCGGTGCACAGTTCTTCGTTGACGTAGCGGGCTTTCTTTTTGATGGTTACGTTGAAGTTGCCCACAAAACCGCTCACGCTCATCACCTCGCTCCAGGTGAGCAGGGTAATGTTGGGGTGATAGCCTGCTTCCACCATGCGCGGGGTCAGGATGCAGGCCGAGCAATCCAGGGTTGGGAAAGTCTTGTCGAATTGCGCCATATGCCCGCCGATGGAGGGCTCGCGCTCGACCAGGTAGACATGGAACCCGCCGTTGGCAATCTCCAGTGCTGCCTGAATGCCCGCGATGCCGCCGCCAACTACCAGGGTATTGGCATTGATCGGTACTTTCAGCTTTTCCAGGGCGGTGTTGTAGACAATACGTTCAACGGTACCGGCTACCAGCGCTTTGGATTTATCGGTAGCGACAGCTTTATCGGTGTGAACCCACGAAACCTGTTCGCGAATGGAAACGAGTTCCGTTAAATAGGGGTTTAATCCAGCCCGTTCCGATGCGGTTCGGAAGGTTTTCTCGTGCAAATGGGGTGAGCAGGCAGCGACGACGACGCGCTCCAGGCCAAGTTCTTTAATGTCTTTCTCAATCAGTTCCTGGCCGAGGCTGGAGCACATAAACTTGTAGTCACGCGAAACCACCACGCCGTCTTTGGCAAGCTGGTCTTTTGCCCAATCGCGCACCCCTTCCACATCCACCGTCCCGGCGATGTTGGTGCCACAATGGCAGACATATACGCCCACGCGCGGTTTATTGGCAGGGTTCGAATTGTCATGTTTGGAAGTATTTTCGCTCATGATGGCCTCCTACTCACTGGCTTCCTGTCCGCTGGCATACTTTTTATGCGGACGTTTGGGCATGGGCAGGCCTTCCTGCTTTTTGCGCGGCGCTTCCACCGGGGTCGGGGCTTCCAACCCGATGCGTGCCAGCGCATCTTTGGCACTGGTGAGTTCCATGCCAAAAGCAGCTTCTTTGGGGTCTTTCCCAAAGGCCAGCGCCATCAGCTGCGTAAAGAAGACGATTGGCATATGGAAATTCGTGCCAAAATAGCGGTTGGTCTCGGTCTGGTAGGCGTCCAGGTTCATCTGGCACATCGGGCAGACGGTGACCATAATATCCGCTTCGTATTCTTCTGCGCCGGAGACGAGCCGCCGAATGAGCTCATAGGCTGTTTCGGGCCCAATCTGGGTCATGTGGCCGCCGCAGCAGCTGGTCTTGAGCGGGAAGTCAATCACTTCTGCGCCCAGGGCTTTCATCAAATCATCCAGTTCGGAAGGATGCTCGTGGTCAGACCAGCGTTTCTGGTAATCGGGTCTTGGCACCATGCAGCCCAGGTAAGGGGCGATGCGCAGGCCTTTGAGCGGGCGCACCACTTTGGCTTTCACGGTATCCAGCCCGATATCGTTGATGATGACATCTACCAGGTGGCGAATTTGTAACGAGCCGGGGTTGTAATGCAAGCCGCCAGCCGCCAGCGCTTCGTTTACCTTGTTGCCTAGCGCCGGGCGTTCGGCCATGTAGTAATCGGCTTTTTCCAGGTTGAGATAGCACGCCGAGCAGGGAGCCATCAGGGTTTTGGTTCCATTGACCTGTTGAGACGCCAGGGCCAGGTTGCGGGCAATTAACGAATAGGCCGGGATCAGGTTGACACCCAGGTATTCGGTGGCGCCACAGCAGTTCCAGTCATTGACCTCTTCCAGTTCCATCCCAAGAACATCATCGATCTCTTTGAGTGAGTCGTAATAAGCCCTGGCGCTGCCTTCCATCGAACATCCGGGGTAAAAGATGTATTTGTTCATGATGACAACTCCAGGGTTTTGGCTTTGTCCAGGATGGCTTTTAGCTGATCCATGTTCTTAATACGGGAGGGGGTGATGCTCATGCGTTTTTTGGTGAGCATGCCCAGACCCATCCCGGTCATGCCGGGCAGGCGCAGCGGCTGGTGCTTAAGGTAAAAGCGCGTGGCCAGGCCAAATTCAAAACTGCGCCCGTAATTTTCCACAAAGTCCACAAAGGACGCAGAAAAATCAGGCGCAGTTTCATCTTTGTACATTTTGGCTTGGATGGCCATCGCTTTTAAGGTGTACATCACGTCGGCGATGTGAACCTCTTGCGGACAGCGCACCACGCAGTGGTAACACGACACACAAACCCAGGGTGTGTTGCTGCGTAACACCTCATCTCTGAGGCCGGCCCGCAGCATGGCGAATAACATACGCGGCGTGTGGTCCATATCCGCCGCAGAGGGACAGGACCCGCCGCAAGACCCGCACTGGATACACATTTCCAGGTGCGATACACCCGCGGTTGCCTCTGCCACCTCGTGCAGGAGTGTTAAATCTTCTTGCTTGCGCAAGCCTGCACCTTGACCCGTCGTGCCAACTGGTGTCATAACCCCTCCTTTGGGTTAAAGACGATGTCTGCCCCCGCCTCCCCAGCAGGGTCAGACTTATGTTATAAAATAGTATGATAGATTCGGGCCTCGCTTATCAGTATAGTAAATCATTTCAATGTGTGACAAAAGTCACACTACGTATGACATCGCAGATGATATTGTGTAATTTTTCACAAAATTAGCGCGATTATTGTCGAAAACCGACATTATTTTTGTAATCATATTCGGAAAACAACAAGCGCACTCACGGGTGTTTGTACTGTTTTTATTATAGCGATTTGTGACCTCTGGTACAATCGGCAATGTTGACTAGACAAGTGGGCCGGTGTAAAATCGACGCGCTATCTTCAAAAAGGAAATGCCATGACCATCTATCGTTTCATCATCGGTTTTAACCAACCCGATCCGCGTTCTGCCGGATACCTTTCAGACGCGCGCGCCCTCGGGTTTCATGACCTGCAAAGGCTGGAATGTCAGGATTTGTACTTTATCGAGGGCCAATTGTCACCCGAGCAGTGTCGACAGTTGGCCCTCAAACTTTTAAGTGACCCGGTCACCCAGGCTTACGATTTTTCGATTTTGGGAGAGCCGGAGCAAGCTGCCTCGATCACCGAAGCGAGTTCCGTGACGGTTGAAGTGGCCCTGCGCCCTGGCGTCACTGACCCGGTGGCCGAGCAGATTGCGCGCGCCGCCTCTGAGCTTGGCTTTGACGGGGTGCATCGCGCCTCTACCGGCCTGCGTTTCTTGCTCCAGTTTGCCTCTTCGGGCGACATCCGTTTGTCGGCTTCACGCTTGGCGCGGCAGCTTCTCTCCAACAATGTCATCCAACACTGGACACTTGGTGAAATTACCCCGACCTTTCCCCAGGAAAGTGCCTCCAGCGGGGCCGTGGAGTTGATTCCGCTTTGCGGTTTGTCTGATGAAGAGCTTTTGTCTGTTTCTGCTGACCGCCGAGCCGCCCTTGACCTGGCCGAGATGCAGGCTATTCAACAGTATTATCACCGCGAGCAGCGCGAGCCGACCGATGTTGAATTTGAGATGATTGCCCAAACCTGGAGCGAGCATTGTGTCCATAAGACCTTTAAGGCGCTGGTAACGGTGCAAAACCCGGATGCCGGGCTTGCGCCGCTCACGATTAACAGCCTCATCAAAACTTATCTTAAAGCCGCGACCGATCAGATTGCTGCGCCCTGGGTCATCTCAGCATTTGTCGATAATGCCGGGATCATCGATTTCGACGACGAATTTGAGATTTCCTTCAAGGCTGAAACCCATAACCACCCGTCAGCCATTGAGCCGTTTGGCGGCGCAAACACCGGTGTGGGTGGGGTGATCCGCGATATCCTTGGGGTGTCGGCCAAACCCATCGCCAACACCGATGTTCTTTGTTTCGGCCCGCAAAACATCGATCCAGAAAGTTTGCCCGAGGGGGTCTTACACCCCCGCCGCATTCAGGGTGGGGTGGTGGCCGGGGTGCAAGATTATGGCAACAAGATTGGGATCCCGACGGTGAATGGCGCAATCCTTTATGACGAGGGCTATACCGCCAACCCGCTTGTGTTCTGCGGTTGTGTGGGCCTGGCTCCTAAAGGCAGGCATCGCAAAACCCCGCGCCCCGGCGACCGGATTGTGGTATTGGGGGGGCGCACCGGGCGCGACGGCTTGCGCGGCGCGACGTTCTCCTCTATGACGATGGATGCCCAAACCGGCGAAGTTTCTGGGGCGTCTGTCCAGATTGGTGACCCTATCACCGAAAAAGGGCTGATCGATGTCATTGTTCGCGCCCGTGACCTGGGACTGTATACCGATATCACTGACTGTGGTGCGGGCGGTCTGTCTTCTGCCGTGGGCGAAATGACCTCCAAAATTGGCGGGCAGGTCGACCTGGGCAGCGTGCGGCTTAAGTACCCTGGCCTGGCCCCCTGGGAAATTTGGCTTTCTGAAGCCCAGGAACGGATGGTTGTAGCTGTCCCGCCTGAAAATATTGCCGCCCTGCAAGCGTTGTGCGACACCTTTAACACCGAATTGACCGATATCGGCATGTTCACTTCCAGCGGGCGGATTGTGGTGGCCTACCAGGGCAAGACTGTGCTCGACCTGGAGAATGAATTCCTGCACGAGGGGATTCCGCAGCGGCGGCTGAAGGCTGTGCTTCAAAAACCGGAGACAGGCCAGCGGACCGAGTTATCCCCCGTTTCCCTGTCAACCCCAGCGAATGTGAGCGACTTCCTGCTTTCGCTGCTCGCATCGCCCAACATTGCTTCTAAAGCTGCCACCATTCGCATTTATGACCATGAAGTACAGGGCGGCACCGTGGTCAAACCCCTCACCGGCGTACAGGCCGATGCGCCGTCAGATGCGGCGGTGATTAAGCCCATTGGCACGCGCGGGACACGCGGTATTGTGCTTTCCAATGGCATCAATCCCGAATACGGCAAGCGCGATGCCTATAAAATGACCTGGGCCGTGATCGATGAAGCCATTCGCAATGCTGTTGCAGTTGGCGCAGACCCGCAGCGGATTGCCATCCTCGACAATTTTTGCTGGGGCGACCCCAAGCGGCCCGAGACGATGGGCACACTGGTTGAATCGGTGCGTGGTTGCCATGATGCCGCCCTGTTTTATGGCACTCCCTTTATCAGCGGCAAAGATTCGCTCAACAACGAGTATCTTGGCGCTGACGGCCAGCGCCATTCCATCCCACCCACCTTGCTGATTTCAGCCCTGGGGATAATCGATAATGTCAGCCAGGCCGTTACGATGGACCTGAAAATGGCCGGAAATGCCGTTTACCTGGTAGGGGGGCATAGCGCCTCTTTTGACATCGCACAGCCTGTGCCAGATGTACCCAAAACTGCCCCGGCGGTTTACCGCGCCCTGCACCAGGCCATTGGCCTGGGGTTGGTCAAAGCTTGTCATGATCTGAGCGAAGGCGGCCTGGCTGTGGCTGCTGCGGAAATGTGCATCGGCGGCCGCCTCGGCCTGGTCCTCGACCCATCCTTGCGCGCTGAAGCCTGTTTTGCTGAGACCAATGGCTGTCTCCTGGCCGAGGTTGCTCCCGGCGCCGAGGTGGCTTTCCAGGCCCTGTTTGCGGACCTGCCGCTGGAAAAAATCGGCCTGGTTGTGTCAGACCCCGTGCTGAAGTTTTCAGGGGCTGCCATACCTGTTCCGTCCCTCGTTAGCGCCTTTACCGGCCAGAATGAACCCAGGTAAATGACTATGAAACCTGCTGCCCTCATCTTGCAAGCCCACGGTACCAACCGTGATATTGATGTCGCCGAAGCCCTTACCCTGGCCGGGGCGGAACCGGTCTTTGTGCCGCTCAATGAGCTGCGCGCCGGTAAACAACACTTTTCCCAGTTCCAAATGCTGGTTGTGCCCGGCGGTTTTTCGTATGCCGATGCGCTGGGCGCAGGCAAACTGCTGGCCCTCGACCTGACCTCCTACTTTGCCGATGAAATTGCTGCCTTTGTGGCGGCAGGCAAACCGGTGATCGGTATCTGTAATGGCTTCCAGGCCCTGGTGAAGTCGGGGATTTTGCCCGGCGGCGCGCGCCAGGCTGGTGATAAATCACCGGCCACGCTTACCTTTAATGAACAGGGTCATTTTGAATGTCGTTGGGTCGAGTTAAAACCGATTTCACAGCAATGCGTCTGGACGCAGGGCCTGGGTGAAATCATTACATGCCCTATTGCGCATGGCGAGGGGAATTTTAGGGTTCGTGAAACATCCTTGCTCTCCACTTTGTCGGGGGACGACCAGATTGCCCTCACCTATGTCCACGCGGATGGCGCTCCGGCCAATGGGGTGTATCCTGCCAACCCGAACGGTTCGCTGCTCGATATTGCGGGCATCTGCAACCCGGCTGGCAACGTGCTCGGGCTGATGCCGCACCCCGAGAATCACATTCACCCCTGGCAGCATCCGCGTCGCACACGCGGTGAAAACGGCGGCAGCGGTTTGGTGTTATTTGAGAATGGCGTCGCATACGCGGCGCAATTGTAGCGATGGCGGGTGGAAAATCGATTTCGATTTCCCACTTTTTACAAAAGGAAGCCTGATGATTGACCCACGAAACATCCTTGATTTACTCCCCGATGCTTTTGGGGAGACTCACCTGCTTTTGCCGGGAAAAACAGTCGGCAAGGTGCGCGAGTGGTACCCACTGCCGGGTGGAAAGCGGCTGATTATAACGACTGACCGGCTATCGGCGTTTGACCGCATCCTTGCCCGGGTGCCGTACAAAGGCCAGGTGCTGAACCAGCTTTCGGCCTGGTGGTTTGACCAGACGCGGGACATTTTCCCCAATCACTTGCTGGCGCTCCCCGACCCGAATGCCGCCATCGTGACCGAGGTTGAGCCGCTGCTGGTGGAGGTGGTGGTGCGCGGTTACATCTCTGGTGTGACGAGCACCGCATTGTGGTATCGCTATCATTTGGGTGAGCGTGAGATTTACGGGTACAGTTTTCCGGACGGTTTGCAAAAGAACCAGGCTTTGCCTGAACCTATCATCACGCCTACTACCAAAGGCGGTCTCACCGGCCATGATGAGCGTCTGACCTGCGCCGAGGTGGTTTCGCAGGGCATCCTTGACACTGAGACGTGGGCGCAGGTGCAGTCGGCGGCATTGGCGATTTTTAAGCGCGGGCAGGAACTGGCCCACAGGGCCGGGCTGGTGTTGGTGGATACGAAATACGAATTCGGCCGGGCACCCGATGGGCGCATCCTGTTAATTGACGAGGTCCATACCCCCGATTCTTCCCGCTTTTGGAAGGCCGATAGCTACCAGGCTCGCCTGGCAGCCGGGCTGGAACCGGAAAATTTTGACAAAGAATTTGTGCGCATTGCCTATGCCGAAAAAGGGTATCGCGGTGACGGTGAAATTCCCGCCATGCCTGATGCGCTTTGGGCGGCGGCTTCAGAGCGCTATATTGCGATTTATGAGATGCTGACCGGTGAAACTTTTGTGCCGGGGGCTTACCCGGTGGAATCACGTTTGCTGGAGCATTTGCGCGTTGCCGGGGTGGCCTAAACATGGAAAAGACAGAGATTTTGCCTGGTATCTTTGTCCGGCGTGCCGCGCGCCAGGATGTGCCGGGTATTGTCCGTTTGTTGGCCGATGATCGACTGGGCAGCCAGCGCGAAAAGGCTGTCGAGCCGTTGCCACAGTCATATTACCTGGCTTTTGAGCAGGTTGAACGTGACCCGCAGGCCGAGTTGGTTGTGGTTGAAGCGGATCAAGAGATTGTTGGCACTTTGCAACTCAATTTTATTTTTGGTTTATCATTCCAGGGTGGACAGCGCGCGCAGATTGAATCGGTGCGTGTGGCAACCCATTTGCGTGGACGGGGTATTGGACGGGCCTTGTTTCGCTGGGCCATTGAAGTTGCACGCGCCAAAAATTGTTATGTGGTGCAGTTAACCACCAACAACCAGCGCACCGATGCCCAACGCTTTTACACAGACCTTGGTTTTGTGCCTTCACACGTGGGCATGAAATTGTTTCTGGATGGAGAAAAACCTTGATACCGTTGATTGCCATTCTTATGGGGAGCCAGTCTGATTGGGAGACGATGTCTCACGCGGCAGAGACGCTTGAGCCCCTGGGCCTGCCATATGAAGTGAAGGTTGTTTCGGCCCATCGCACGCCCGACCTGCTCTTTGCGTTTGCCGAATCTGCCGCCGGGCGCGGAATCGAGGTCATTATCGCCGGGGCGGGTGGGGCGGCTCACTTGCCGGGCATGCTTGCCGCCAAGACGTATTTGCCAATATTGGGCGTGCCGGTTCAGTCGAAGGCGCTCAACGGGCTCGATTCATTGCTTTCGATGGTGCAAATGCCAGCCGGGGTGCCGGTGGGCACACTTGCCATTGGGCGCGCCGGTGCGGTGAATGCGGCCCTGCTGGCTGCGGCAATTGTGTCGAATGCCCACCCCGAACATCGTGCGGCCTTGCTTGAATATCGCCGGAAACAAACCGAAACGGTTTTGGAACATCCCGACCCTAGAGCTTAGGCTGTAGGTCTGGAATTTACAGGACGAAGATGACAACGATTGGCATTTTGGGTGCTGGACAATTGGGGCGGATGCTAGCCCTGGCGGGATACCCGCTGGGGATGCATTTTCGCTTTTTGGACCCTGCCGCTGACGCCCCTGCCAACCGTTTGGCCGATCATTTGACCGCCGACTACGCTGATACTGAGGCCCTGCGCCGCTGGGTGGATGGCCTCGATGTAGTGACCTACGAGTTCGAGAATGTCCCCGTGGAAACTGTGCGTTTTCTGGAGCGCTTTGTTCCGGTCTACCCGCCGCCGCTGGCGCTGGAAAAAGCCCAGGACCGGCTGGTGGAGAAGTCGTTTTTTAAGGCTCTTGGCATTCCGACCCCGGCGTTTGTAAACGGAAGTGTCAACGGAGCCGCAAGCGGACAAGCGGATGGGGTTGGTTTCCCGGCAGTGTTGAAAACCCGCCGCCTGGGGTATGACGGCAAGGGCCAATTTGTGGTGAAAGCCGCAGACGAATTGGCTCGCGCACAAGCGCAGCTGGCGGGCCAGGAGACTATTCTGGAGCAGTTCGTTCGTTTTGATCGTGAGCTTTCGATCCTAGGGGTGCGCAGCATTGCCGGGGAGGTGGCTTTTTATCCGCTGGTAGAGAATACCCATCGCAACGGTATCCTGCGCCAGTCCATTGCCCCGGCTCCGCGCCGGGCGCAAACCGCCCAGCTGCTGGAGTATCATCAGTCAACGCAGTCGCTGGCGGAGGTCTACGCGGCGGCGGTGATGGAAACGCTAGACTATGTTGGCGTGCTGGCGATTGAGCTTTTCCAGGTTGGTGATCAGTTGCTGGTGAATGAGATGGCTCCGCGTGTGCATAACAGCGGGCATTGGTCCCTCAACGGTGCGGTCACATCCCAGTTCGAGAACCATGTTCGTGCGGTGGCAGGGCTTCCGCTGGGGGGCACAGGCGTGCTTGGGGTGAGTGGAATGGTCAACTTAATCGGGGAAATTCCCGAGCCAGCCTCCATCTTGAATATTGAAGGCGCGCACCTGCATTTATATGATAAATCCCCGCGACCTGGCCGGAAAGTGGGGCACATTAATTTGGTTGCGGGTAGTCATAATGAGTTAAGCGAAAAATTGGAAAAAGTAAAGGAACTGGTGGGCGAGTAAGCAACCCGGAATTTATTCTATGCTGGCAAGACATCTTGGTTTTCAACGTGTGGTCTTTGATTGTGATTCAACGCTGGTAACGGTGGAAGGGATTGATGAATTGGCGCGATTGAAGGGGCAGGCGGAACATATCGCCGACCTGACGCGCCAGGCGATGGACGGCAAAATCCCGCTGGAGCGGGTGTATGCCGAGCGGTTGGAGTTGTTACGCCCGACCCGCGCCGAACTGGACGAGGTGGGGCGTATTTATCGTCATACCCTGGTGCCACAGGCGGCTGAGGTGGTCGCAGCGCTTCATCGCGCCGGCGTAGAGGTATTTATTGTCAGCGGCGGGCTTAAAGCGGCGGTGCTCGACCTGGCTGAGATGCTGGATATCCCGGCGGCCAATGTGCAGGCTGTGGCTGTAGAGATGGATGTGCTGCAAGGTCAGTGGTGGGATTACACCCGCCATCAGTATGCGGGGAACCCGGCGGAAACTTATTTTGCTTTTGCGCCCACGCCCCTGGCTGAGTCAACCGGGAAGTCGGCGGTGGTGAAGGCCCTGTCTGAGGGCAAGCGCACCCTGATGGTTGGTGATGGTTCAACAGACCTGGCGACAAAGGATGTTGTGCGGACTTTTGTGGGGTTTGGAGGGGTGGAAAGCCGCCCAGCGGTGAAACAAGGCGCAGATGTATTTATTGAAGCGCCAGGGCTGGCCGCAATTTTGCCGCTGGCGCTTTCGCCGCATGGTGTTGGCAAGCTGGAAGGTTCGGGGCTGCTGGGAATTTTCCAGCAGGGTTTGGAGGACATTGGCGCTGGTCGGGTCTTGTTTAAAGATCGCGCCCTTTATGAGCGTGTGGCGCGCGCGCACCTCGGCCTGGATGACGATAAACCCAAAGTTTTTGCGGAATGATGAATATGACTTATAAAATCTTGATTATTGATGAAATCAACAAGGCCGGGTTGGAACTGTTGCGTACGGCCGGGGATGTGCAGGTGGATGTTGAGTTGGGCTTGCGCGGCGCGGACCTGCTGGAGCGCGTCCCGGCGTATGATGCGGTTGTGACCCGCTCCGGGTCGGCGCTGGATGCGGGGTTCTTTGCGGCTGCGGCCGGGCATCTCAAAATTGCGGCGCGGGCCGGGGTAGGTTTGGAGAATGTGGATGTGCCCGCTGCCACCCAGGCCGGGGTCATGGTTATGAATATTCCAGAAGTGAATGCGTTGGCTGCGGCCGAGCATGCGCTGGCTCTAATGTTGGCGTTATGCCGGCATGTTCCGCAGGCCAATGCCCGTTTGCTGGAAGGGGTTTGGGAGCGGGCTCCGTTTTTGGGTGTGCAACTGGCCGGGAAAACGCTTGGGATTATCGGGTTGGGGCGCATTGGTAAGCTGGTGGCGGCGCGGGCGCGGGCTTTTGGCATGGATGTTCTGGCTTTTGACCCCTATGTTCCCGAAGAGACGGCTGAGGCCCTGCGCGTGGAATTGGTAGAAGAATTGGATGAGATCTTGCCACGGGTCGATTTCTTGACCTTGCACACGCAATTGACCGATGAGACGCGCAACCTGCTTGGTCCCGACCAGTTTGCGCAATTGAAGCCAGGCGCGCGCATTATTAATGTTGCGCGTGGTGCGTTGATCGATGAGACGGCTTTGCTGGCGGCGCTGGATGCGGGGCAGGTGGCCGGGGCGGCGCTGGATGTTTTTCAGGCAGAACCGGTTTCAGGGGCGTCTGAAGCATTGGTGAAGCATCCGAGGGTGGTTGCCACGCCCCATTTGGGGGCGTCCACGCTCGAAGCGCAGGAAGATGTCTCGATCCGCATTGTGGGGCAGGTTTTGGATGCCCTGCGCGGTAACGGTTATCGTAACGTGGTCAACCTGCCTTTTGCGGGAGAGTCGGATTACAGCGCCATTGCCCCGTATATGCTGCTGGCCGAGAAAATTGGTTCTTTTCATATGCAGCTGGTGCGCGGGCAGCTCTCGGGCCTGGGCGAAATGCAGGTTCAGGTGGCTTATCACGGTTCAGAGATTCAGCAGCATGCCAAACCGTTGACAGTGGCGCTGCTTAAGGGGCTGCTGACACCCATCCTGGGTGACCGGGTCAATTATGTCAATGCGCCGCAACTGGCACACGATTATGGATTGAGCATCCACCAGGCGATTTTTGCCGATTTATCTGATTATGCTAATGTGATTGCTTGCCGGGTGACGACACCGGTTGAGAAGCGTTTCCTGGCCGGAACGTTGTTAACCCGCGCCCAGCCGCGAATTGTGCGCCTGGATGAGATTCCAATGGATGCGCTCCCGGCCGGGTATGTGCTGGTGGTGCGCAGCCATGATGTGCCAGGCGTAATTGGTCAGATTGCCTCGTTGCTGGGAGCCGCTGGTTTGAATATTGCCGAATACCGCCTGGGCCGAGACGCCGCCGGTGGTACGGCGCTGTCGCTCATCAACCTCGATTCGCAAGCCCCTGAGAATGTGCTGGCTGGCCTGAAGGCCATGCGGCCGGTGGTGGATGTGCGCCAGGTGTATTTATAGGTTCCGGGAAGGAAGCGTATGAACGATTTCTTGTCTGATTCGCCCAAAGAAGAATGCGGGATCATTGGCGTTTTTGCGCCCAACGAAGATGTGGCGCGCATGACGTTTTTTGGATTGTTTGCGCTCCAGCATCGCGGCCAGGAAGCGGCCGGGATTGCTGTTTCGGATGGCAGCACCCTTTCGATTTATAAGAATGTCGGCCTGGTGTCGCAGGTTTTCAAGCCTGAGACCCTGAGCGGGTTGCAGGGGCATTATGCCATCGGCCACACGCGCTATTCCACGACCGGCTCGTCACTCATCCGCAATGCGCAGCCGTTTATGATTGAAACCATGAACGGTCCGCTGGCATTGGCGCATAATGGCAACCTGGTCAATTCGGCGGAACTGCGGGATGAGATGCTGCGCCAGGGGGTTGGGTTTTCATCCTCTTCAGATAGCGAAGTGATGACAATGATGTTGGCCCGTGACGCCGGGGCTACCTGGGAAGCGCGCATTAAAGATGCGATGAAGAAGTGGGTGGGTGCCTACTCGTTGGTGATCCTGACCCGCGACTGTGTCTACGCTGTCAGGGACCCGTGGGGATTCCGCCCCCTGTGCGTGGGGCTGCTTCCGGGGGGTGGGTACGCGGCTGCATCCGAGAGCGGAGCGCTGCACACCCTGGGTTGTGAAGCGATTCGGGATGTGAAACCGGGCGAGATTGTGGCGCTTTCAGACAAAGCTTTAACGGTGACCCAGGCTTTGCCGCCGATGAAACCTTCGGCGAAGTGTGTTTTTGAATTTATCTATTTTGCGCGCCCCGACCAGGTTTGGGAGGATGTCAGTGTTCATGCGGTGCGTCAGAAGTTGGGCGAGGAACTGGCGCGGGAAAGCGGATTTACAAACGGATTGCCTGCGGCAGAGCGGAAAAACGAATGGCAAACGGAGGAAAGCCGGGGGGCAGATGTGGTGATCCCGGTTCCCGATTCATCCACCCCGGCGGCGATCGGGTTTTCGCGGGTGAGCGGCATTCCATTCAACGACGGGTTTATTAAGAACCGTTATGTAGGGCGCACCTTTATCGAACCAACCGATTCGCTGCGCAAACGTGGGGTTGGGATGAAGTTTAATGTCATCAATGAGAATGTGATTGGAAAGCGTGTGGTGGTGATCGACGATTCGATTGTACGAGGCAATACTACCGGGCCGCTAATCAAATTGCTTAAACAGGCGGGTGCAAAAGAAGTTCATATGTGCATTACCTGTCCGCCGATTGCGCATCCCTGTTTTATGGGTGTCGATATGGGCAAATATGAAGACCTGATTGCGCACAAACGCACCGTGGATGAGATTCGAGAGCTGGTCGGTGCAGATTCGCTGACCTTTCTTTCGCTGGATGGGATGATGCGGGCGGTTGGGCGGCCCGATGGGTATTGCCAGGCCTGTTTTACCGGCAACTATCCTGTACCGGTTGACTTGTCTTCGGTTAAGACGGGTTTTGAACGTGGCACAAAGTGAGGTGCAATGATGAATATCCTGATTATTGGCTCGGGTGGGCGTGAGCACGCAATTGCGTGGAAGGTAGCGCAGTCGCCCAGGCTGGGAAAATTATTTATCGCCCCGGGGAACCCTGGGACGGCACTGGTTGGCGAAAATATTCCTTTGAAAATCGAAGACCATCCGGGCATTATCCAATTCTGCCAGGCGAATGCTGTGGAACTGGTGATTGTGGGGCCAGAGGTGCCTTTAGCTGCGGGAATTGCAGATGCATTGAATGCAGCGGCGATTCGTTGTTTTGGGCCGTCACGGGCAGCCGCCGAGATTGAGTCGTCAAAGGTGTTTTCCAAGCATTTTATGGCGCGGCATGGCATCCCTACCGCGCGTTATGAGACTTTTTCGAAACTCCCCGAAGCGCTGGCGTATCTCAACCAGGTCGATTATCCGCTGGTGATCAAAGCTTCCGGACTGGCGGCCGGGAAGGGGGTTATCTTACCCGATACCACTGCCGAGGCCGAATCCGCTTTGCGGGAGATGATGGTGGATGGGGTATTTGGCGAGGCTGGCAGCCAGGTGGTGATCGAGGAGCGCATCAGTGGCCCCGAGGTTTCTTTAATGGCATTCACCGATGGCAAAACGGTCATTCCCATGCTTGCGGCGCAGGACCATAAGCGTATTTTTGATGATGACCAGGGTCCAAACACCGGCGGAATGGGCGCGTATGCCCCGGCGCCCATCTTTACAGCAGACTTGATGGAGGAAGCGCTGGAAACGGTCTTGAAACCGGCGGTCAGCGGTTTGCGGATGGAAGGGCGGCCGTTTGTAGGGGTGCTCTATGCCGGGTTAATGCTCACTGCGGATGGCATCCGCGTTTTGGAATTTAACTGTCGTTTTGGCGACCCTGAAACCCAGGCAGTGCTCCCGTTGTTAGAAGCGGATCTGGTGAATGTGGTTGAAGCCTGCGTGATGGGGAAACTGTCTGAAACAGCGATAACCTGGAAGAGCGGGGCTGCCGCCTGCGTGGTGCTGGCCTCGAAAGGATATCCGGAGAAAGTTGAAAGCGGCCAGCTGGCCACGATTGGCGCGATGCCAGCCAACGCGGTCTGTTTTTATGCCGGGATTCAGTTAAACCCGCTGGGTCAGTTAGCCACCTCCGGTGGGCGGGTTTTTGGGGTTACTGCCTGGGCGCAGAACCTGGCGGAGGCGGTATCTGGCGCGTACGATGCGGTAGATGAAATCCACTTTGACGGCATCCAGTACCGAACTGACATTGCATGGCGGGCGTTACAAGCGGATGTTAAAGCGGACGCGCAAACGGATGGTGAAGCGGAAAAACGGATGTCCGAAGCTCGCGCCGAGTATCGCACGTCAAAACTGGTGCAGTTACCGAGCGACGCGCTGACGTACAAAGTCACCGGGTTTGCCATGCAAGCTCATAATGAGCTGGGGCCAGGGCATGCCGAAAAATTCTATCAACGCCGCCTGGCAGAATTGTGTCTCGAGGCCGGGCTGGCAGTGGAAACCGAAAAACGCGTTGAAGTCTGGATTGCCAACAAACTGGTTGGTTACTTAAAGCTCGATTTATGGATCGAAGAGCGGTTGGTGGTGGAGTGTAAAGCCCTGGCGCACCCAATTGGCCGTGAAGAGATTGGGCAGGTTCTTACCTATCTGACAGCCACAGGTAGCTCAGTGGGTATGCTTTATAACTTTGGGATGTATCGTCTGCAGCCGCGCCGGATCCTGGCTCCGCGTGATGTGCAAGAATGGCAAAAATACCTGTATCGATTTATTCACAAAAGCCCCGGGATGGTGCTTCCGCCGTTGGGGCAGGCTTCTCAGGTCCCACCCATCCGCTTTAATTCGATTAGCAACGCCACCAAGTTGGTTGAGATTCCATCGCCAACCGGGGCAGCCATCCGTTATTCCGTTGAAAAATCCGCTTCGGCTTCCGCTTCACAATCGGCTTATGCTGCTTCGGGGGTCTCAATCGATGCTGGCAACCGGGCTGTCGAATTGATGAAGGAGGCGGTCAAGGCCACCTATACCCCGGCGGTTCTGGCGGGCATTGGCTCATTTGGCGGCCTGTTTGACGCTTCCGCCTTGAAGAATATGCATAACCCGGTCCTGGTGGCTTCCACCGACGGTGTTGGCACCAAAGTGAAACTGGCTGCTTCTCTGGGGCGTTATCGCGGGATTGGGCACGATATTGTCAATCATTGTATTGATGACATCCTTGTGCAGGGTGCGCGTCCACTCTTCTTTATGGATTATTTTGCGACATCTAAACTCCACCCCGAACAAACCGCCGAAGTAGTTACGGGGATAGCCGAAGCCTGCCGCGAGGCCGGCATGGCTTTGCTGGGTGGTGAGACGGCCGAAATGCCCGGCGTGTACGCATCTGGCGAATTTGATGTCGCCGGGACGATAGTTGGTTTGCTGGAGCGTGAGCGCATCTTGCCACGCACCGCCGAACTTAAAGCCGGGGATGTATTGCTTGGTTTTCGCTCGAGTGGACCCCATACCAATGGCTATTCCCTCATCCGAAAAGTGTTCTCCGATACGCCACTGGAGACGGTTTTCCCCGAACTGGGTGGTTCCCTGGCTGATGCGTTGCTGGCCTCACATCGATCATATTTCAATGTACTTTATCCAACCCTTAGCCATTCAAATGCGATTAAAGCCCTGGCGCACCTGACCGGTGGCGGCTTTATCGAAAATATCCCACGCATCTTGCCCGCTGACCTGGATGCGGTCATTCGCCTCGGGTCGTGGCCACTTCCCCCGCTCTGGAAATTGATTCAGAACAAAGGCTCTATCGCCACCGACGAAATGTATCGTGTCTTCAATATGGGCATTGGCATGGTCGCAATTGTGGACCCTGCCTCAGTTGCTGATGTTCGCAAGCAGATTCCCGAAGAAACTTTTGTCATCGGTGAGCTGGCTGCCGGTACGCACAAAACGCGCCTCGTTGCCTGAACCCGTTCCAGGTAAATCATCCGTTTTTCGCTCCCGCATCCTTTCCCATCGAAGCATCCGTTTTTTCGCTAAAAATCCGTTTCCGGTGAAGTATCCGCTTTTCGTTAAAAATTCGCTCCCGCGAAGAATCCGCTTTCCCGCTCCAGCATCCGTTCCTAGCGAAGCATCCGCTTTCCCGCTAAAAATCCGTTCCCAATGAAGTATCCGTTTTTCGTTAAAAATCCGCTTTTGAAACCCATTCACCTAGCACCGAAAGGAATCATATGTCATCTTCTCTCCCGCTCCGTTATGGCACCAACCCTAATCAATCGCCTGCTCGTATCTTTATGAAAGACGGCTCCGACTTGCCAATAGCTGTCTTGGGCGGGTCTCCTGGTTTTATTAATTTGCTCGACGCCTTCAACTCCTGGCAATTGGTCAAGGAACTCAAAGCGGCGCTTGGGCTTCCGGCGGCTGCCTCTTTCAAGCATGTTAGCCCCTCGGGGGTGGCGGTTGCCACACCGCTTTCTGAAACCCTGCGCAAGATTTACTTTGTCGATGACCTGGAGCTTTCCCCGCTCGCCACTGCTTATGCGCGTGCTCGTGGCGTCGATCGGTTGTGTTCTTTTGGCGACTGGATTGCGCTGTCCGACACCGTCGACGTTTCCACCGCGCGACTGATTGCCCGCGAAGTCTCAGATGGCGTAATTGCCCCAGCGTACGAGCCAGAAGCGCTCGAAATCCTGAAGAAAAAGAAACAGGGCAAGTATGCTGTTGTCCAAATTGACCCGGCTTACGAACCGCCCGCCATCGAAACCCGCGAAGTCTATGGCATCACCTTTGAACAGCGGCGCAACGATCGCCCGGTTACACCCGCCGATTTTGCCAACCTGGTCACAGGCCAGGCCCACGGATTGCCTGCCGAGGCCGTGCGCGACATGACCATTGCCTGGATCACACTCAAGTACACCCAGTCTAATTCGGTTTGTTTTGTGGCTGACGGTCAGACCATTGGTGTTGGCGCCGGGCAGCAGTCTCGCATCCACTGTGTCCGCCTGGCAGGCACCAAAGCAGACTTGTGGCGGCTGCGTCAGCATCCACAGATCATGGCCCTGCCTTTTCGCCCCGAAATCAAACGCCCCGACCGTGACAATGCCATCGACCAGTTCCTGCGCGATGATGTTACCCCGGCCGAAAAGACCCTGTGGGGAGAGATTTTTACCGAAATCCCGCGCCAGCTCAGCGCCGAAGAAAAACGCGCCTGGCTCGACGGCCTCACCAATGTCACCCTCGGTTCAGATGCCTTCTTCCCCTTCCGTGACAGCATCGACCGCGCCGCGGCAACAGGCGTCAAATATGTGCTTGAGCCTGGTGGTTCTGCCCGCGATGACGCCGTCATCCAGGCTGCCAATGAATATGGCATGACGATGGTCTTTAGCGGCCTGCGCCTGTTCCATCATTAATTGCGTAAGGGGCTTGCCCTTTGCGTGCCATTGAAAGAGACCTTGGATGATGTTTGCCAAATTGGTTGTTCTCGTTTCTGGGAGTGGTTCCAACCTCCAGGCCCTCCTCAACGCCTGTGCCGTGAACGAACTCCCCGCATCCGTTGTCGCCGTTATCTCGAACAAGCCCGAAGCCTATGGCCTCACCCGTGCTCGCCAGGCTGGTGTACCGGCTGTCGCTTTTCCCCTGGCAAACGGCGAAGCCCGCCGCGAATACGATGCCCGTTTAGCGGCCCTGGTTGCCACCTACGAACCGGATTATGTCGTCCTGGCTGGCTGGATGCGTTTATTGACATCCAATTTCCTGTCACATTTCCCGAACCGGGTCATCAATCTTCACCCCGCCCTGCCCGGAGCCTTCCCTGGTACGCATGCCATCGACCGTGCTTACGATGCCTTTCAGCGGGGTGAGCTCGACCAGACCGGTATTATGGTTCATCTCGTCCCCGATGAAGGGGTCGACAACGGGCCGGTCCTGGCAACCCAGCGAATTGCTTTCAGGGCAGGCGAAACGCTGGAGCAGTTTGAAGCACGCGTACATGTTGAAGAACATCGGCTGCTGGTGGAAGCGCTCAAAAAAGTGGTCACCAGTGAGTGGTGAAAATGCGTTGATTTTCGATAAACAAGTATGACTGACTGATAAAGGAGTTTTTTATGCCAAAAGCCATTCTTTCTGTTCATGATAAAACCGGCATCCTCGAATTTGCCAGCGGCCTGGCTGTGTTAGGCTGGGAATTGCTCGCCTCGGGGGGCACCGCCAGGCTGCTGCGCGAAAACGGATTGCCCGTTACCGAAGTGGCCGATTACACCCAATCGCCTGAGATTTTGGGCGGGCGTGTAAAGACCCTGCATCCGGCCATCCACGGCGGGTTGCTGGCGCGGCCCACCGAAGCCGATCACCAGCAGTTGCTGGGCCTGGGTTGGGATTTTATCGACCTGGTGGCGGTGAACTTGTATCCTTTTGAGCAGACGATTGCCAAACCGGGCGTGACCTATGCCGAGGTCATCGAGAATATCGATATAGGTGGGGTCACTTTAATTCGTGCAGCCGCCAAGAACCACGAGCGCGTAACCCTGGTCTGTGACCCGGCCGATTACGCGGCAGTGTTGGCGGAATTGGGTTCGGGGTCGGTTTCAGCGGCGAGGCGGAAAGATTTGGCGGTTAAGGGGTTCCGCCAGACGGCGCATTATGACACGCTGATTTCCGCGTACCTGGCCGATCGGACTCTGGTTTAGGGCAGTAGCCGGGTTGGTTTAACGGCGATGCGGCTGCGGGGCGGCGCTTATCGGTTTCAACAAGAGGGGTTGACCCGTTTTATGGGCCAGGATGCGCTGGCGGGTTTGAGTTTTCTCGTTAAAAATAAAAAAACAGGCCGGTTATTGGGGCCGGCCTGTTTACTGGTTTAGGGTTGGGGGGTGGGCTCTTGTTTGTTGAGCACCAACTTCCATCGATCCAGGAAGGTTTGGCGGTTCTCGACATTCATGATGGTTGGGTCGAGGTCGATGAAAATCAGGTTTTCGTCACCTACTTGCTGTGAAATTTTATCGAGATGGTACTGGGCCAGGTTGGCAATGTCGGTACGGTAAGGGGTGAGCCCGCCGCGGTCGATGGCGAGCTGGCCTTCTTGCGACAGGAGAAAATCGAGCAGCAGTTTGGCCGAGTTTTTGTTGGCGCCAGATTGGGTGATGGCCATGTAGCGCAACAGCACCGGCTGGCCGTCTTGCATGTATTTGTAGCCCAGGTTGGTGTAGGTGTCGAGATTGGGGAATACCACAATGCTGGTGACAAAATAACCCAGTTTGGCGCTGCCTTCGTTGACCATGCGGACCATGCGATTGCGGTCGGGGGTTAAGATTGGCTGTTGGTAGCCCAGGTTGGTGAGTTTTTCCCAGCCGGGCTCGCCAAAGTGTTTTACAAAGGCCCAGTTGATGGAAAAACCAGTCGCGTTGGTCTCGGCATCGTAGGTGATGATCTGCTGTTTGAACCCTTCCTGGTTGTTGACAAAGCTGATTAGTTGTCCCAGGCTGATGGGCGGCACGGGGACCAGTTCTTTGTTATAGATGATAAGCATTGGATCGCTGGAGACAACATATACACCAATGTTGGTCGTGGACCAGAGCGGGAGGAAGGTCTCTTCTTGTGAACGGTAAGTGAGCACTTCACCCGCGTTGATGAAGTTTTGCCAGCCAATAATATCGGTGGAGATAATCAGGTCGGCGGTGGGCTGCCCAGAGGCCGATTCTTGCAGGTAGCGGTCGAAAACTTCACTGGTGCCCAACTCGACCGCTTTGACCCTGATCCACGGGTAATGGCTTTTGAACGTTTCAAGAATGGGAGCCCAGTTGGTGTTGCTCATTACAGAGTAAATCACCAGTTCTTGCTCGGTTTTAGAGCCCTCGATGATTTCGGCGTAAGAGGGAAGAAAATAGGGTGGAACATAGTATTGCTGCAAGGGGGTGTTTGCAGGCTGGGTTGCTACAGCCGGGATGCGGGGGGGGGTGGGCGGCAGGGCAGTCGGTGTGGATGGGATTGCG
>CAZLSP010000015.1:0-101511 GCA_964562145.1 uncultured Anaerolinea sp.
CTTCAGTATGAGATGGCAGCCCTGGAGCAGGAACACCTGCGCGTGATTTTGCTGGACCGTCGCAACCGTGTTTTGGAGATTGAGGATGTCTACCGTGGCTCGGTCAGTTCGTCACAGGTGCGGGTGGGCGAGGTCTTTAAGGCAGCCATTCGCAAGAACGCTTCGGCGCTGGTTGTGGCCCACAATCACCCCAGCGGCGACCCTACGCCCAGCCCCGATGACGTGGCGGTAACGCGCGCCATTGTCCAGGCCGGGAAATTGCTGGACGTGGATGTGCTCGACCACCTGGTGATTGGTCAGGGGCGCTGGGTTTCATTAAAAGAGCGTGGTTTGGGGTTTGTATAAGGAAAAGGGCGGGGTTATCCCGCCCTTTTTATTTAATTTCGTCGCACTCGTGCAGTTCTTTTAAGCAGGCTTCTTCTGCCTGGGATGTGGCAGCGCGTAAGGGCGGGCGCACCGGCCAGCGTTCGAAGCCCCACAGGCGGTGCAGCATGGATTTCAGGATGGGTGGGAAAGGCTGGTAACGGTCGAGTACGTGACGGCGTTTGTTCAGTTCTTCCTGGTCTTCAATGGCATCGCCGCCTTGCATGAAAATATCCCAAACCTGGCGCAGCAGGGGCGAGTACAGGTTGGCCATGGCGGTGATGCCACCCCCGGCATGGTGTTCCATGGCGTGCAGCAGCAGACCGTCGTTGCCGCTGAGCACCAGTAAATCGGGGCCAAAGCGCGCACCGAGTGCAACGGCATAATCGGGGTCGCCAGAGGAGTCTTTGATGCCGGCAAATTTGTTGGGGTGGGCGTCTTTGAGACGGGCGAGCAGGTCGAGCGAGAGTCCTACCCCTGATTGGGCCGGGATGTGATACCCCAGCAGGTGTTTCCCGCGCGGGACGGCGCGTTTGAGCACCAGGTCAAACCACTCGAACAGGCCATCGTCGCTGGCTTTGCGGAAATAATAAGGAGGCAAGACCACCACACCGTCGCAGCCAATTTCAAAGGCCAGGCGGGTTAGTTCAATGGTTTCGTCGAGGCTGGGGGTGCCGGTTCCGGCCAGTATGCGGAATTCGGGATAGGTATGGCGCACGCCCAGGGCGGCGCGCAGGACGCTTTCACGCTCTTTGATGCCGAAGGACGGACCCTCGCCGGTGGTGCCAAAGAGTAAGGCGCCGTGACAATCGCGGGCGGCGAGATGATTGAGGAACGGGGTGACGGCTTCAGGGGCGACGGAGTAATCCGCTTTGAGGGGGGTGACGGCGGCAGCGTAGATTCCGGCAAGGGGGTGGAGGTGTGTCATCGTTTAATCTTCCCGTTGGAGCGAATGACCTGCTAAATCTCCATCACCCGGAAGGGATACACATTGACAATTTGTGTTTCGCCGTAAGTGGTAATGTGGCTTTTGAGATTTTGCCGGTAAAAAATGGTATGACCATGCAAGAAGTAGCGCGGTTTAGCCCATTGGATAAGCAGGTTGAGGGCTTTCATGCCCTGGTGAGCGGGGTCATCATCATCATGGATTCCCGCAGGCGGGGAGTGGGCAATGAAAAGGTCGAGGCTGCGGCCGTAGATGTAACGTTGGATGAGCAGTTTGGGGAGTAACTGGTATACGCGCCAGAACATTTGTTGCTGCGAATACTGGTTGGGGGTGTTTGGCTGGTACAGGATGCTGCCGCCCAGCCCGGCTACCAGCAGCCCTTTGATAATCATCATTTCACCGTCGACATTGGTCCCGCCTTCGGCGCGCGATGCAGCTGGCGCTCCGTATTGCGGGTCGTGGTTTCCGGGGACGTATAAAAGGGGAATGTTATAAATGGAAACCAGGAATTCGAGGTAGTTGTAGGGCAAGTCGCCGCACCCGACCAGGATATCGATATCGGGGTAGGTTTTGACGACTGTGTTGGAATACAACCGGTCGATGATTTGGTCGCTGACGGCGAGGAGCTTCATGATTAAGGCTGAATTTTGCCGTAAAAAGGGGCACACGACAAGGGGCAAAATTGATAGGCCCATGCAACACGAAATTTGGAATTATGGATAATAATGGGCTATAATTTATTATTCCTTCCCTAAAGAGGGACACAGGAACTTTAAGTCCACTATGGAAACACAGCGCATCGAGTTACCGCCTGAATCGGGAGAACATCGCTCCACCACCGGCCAGCTCCAACCAGGGACGAATCTAGTCAATCGCTATCTGATTCAAGAGGTGATTGGTGTAGGGGGCATGGGGTCTGTTTATCGTGCCCGTGACTTGCACTTCCCCAATGTCGTCAAGTTGGTGGCGGTCAAAGAGATGATCAACCAGGCTCCAGACCCGCTGGTGAGGCAGACCATCGTTCAGAACTTTGAGCGTGAAGCCAATATCCTGGCGACTCTTAGCCATCCTTCCATTCCCCGCATCTACGATTATTTTACCCTGGACAACCGCTCTTACCTGGTGCTTGAATTTGTCAACGGGAAAGACCTGGAAGTGATCCTGGGGCAGAGCGATGGTTTCTTCCCGGAAGAGCAGGTGCTCGATTGGGCAATCCAGCTATGTGAAGTGTTGATCTTTTTACACGCTCACAAACCGGACCCGATCATTTTCCGCGATATGAAGCCCTCCAATGTGATGGTGAACCAGCACAACCACATCGTACTGGTCGACTTTGGGATTGCCAAGCCTTTCCAGTCGGGCCAAAAGGGAACGATGATTGGCACGGAAGGATACTCGCCGCCCGAACAGTATCGCGGCGAAGCCAACATCCAGGCGGATATTTATGCGCTTGGGGCAACGGTCCATCACCTGTTGACCAAACGCGACCCACGCCTTGAGCCGCCATTTTCTTTTGCCGAACGCCCCATTCGCAAGATTAACCCGAGTGTTTCCATTGAAATGGAAACGGTCATCAATACCGCGCTGCAGTACAACAGCGAGGATCGTTTTAAGTCTGTTGAAGATCTAAAACAGGCGCTCATTGGGGCTGGCCGCAAAACTGGTTTGTTGAACCGGATTGCTGCCGGGGTGACGAATACCATCACCACCAGCAATATCGGCATCAAGCCAGTGTGGGCTTTCCAGTGTGAAGATGAGATTCGCGGCACGCCCCTTTTCTATAAGGGGATGGTGTATGTTGGTTGTTATGACAACAACCTTTACGCCGTCAATGCGGCCAATGGCGAGTTTGCCTGGAAGTACGCGACCGATGGCGGGATTGTCAGCCGCCCGGTGGCAACCGATGACGTTATCTTTTTTGGCTCCGAAGACAAGCGTTTGCACGCTGTCTCCAGTCGTTCTGGAAAAGTGGTTTGGACGTATTATACGGACGGGCGTATCCGTTCTTCTGGCCGGATTGCGGAAGGGCATATCTTCATCGGCTCGGACGATAAATCATTACATGCGATTAACCTGACCACCGGTCGCCGCGCCTGGCGTTATGAAGTTGGCGACGATGTGCGTTCGACCCCCTTTGTTGCCAATGAAATGATCTACTTTGGCGCTGAATCGGGCGATTTCTTCTGCCTCGATTTCCGCGGGCAGGTTCGCTGGCGCTTCCGGGCCAAACGTGGGATTACATCTTCACCGTGGGTGCAGGATAATGTTGTTTACTTCAATTCGATGGATGGTTATCTCTACGCCATCGATGCGAAATCCGGTTTTCTGATTTGGCGTTTCCGCACCGAAAAATCATCGATGGTATCGCCGTATGTCTCAGATGGCCTGGTGTTTACCGGCTCTGCCGACGGGCATATTTATGCTGTCGATGCCCGCAGCGCCAAAGAAATCTGGCGTTACAAGACCAACCACCAGGTCAATGGCTCCCCGGCTGTTTATAAAGATGCAGTCTATGTCGGTTCGGTGGATAACAACCTCTATTGCCTGGAGTATCGAACAGGCCGCCTGCGCTGGAGGTTCGAGACGAAAGGCCCGATTACTGGAACCCCGGTAATTTATGACGATATTGTTTATATTGGTTCTACTGACCATTTCCTCTATGCCCTTCTATCGTAAATGGCGAGCTGCCCAAAGGAGTGACCTGTGTTGGATTTCTTCCGCAACCTATTTGGTAAAAAACAGACGACACCAACCAAAACCAACAACGATAATGTGGTGACGGCACCGCTTTCGGAAGCGCAGCTGCAATCCATTAAAGACATGGCTATGAATCGCGTAGAGCCGCCCCAAATCATTGTTGCCAGTGGGCAATCGGTTGGTCGCCAGCGTGAGTTGAACGAAGATAGCCTGTTTGCCCTGACCACTACCGTGGCCGGGAATACCAGCAACCCACCTTTCGGGTTGTTCATCATTGCCGATGGCATGGGCGGGCATCAGTACGGGGAAGTGGCCAGCAACACAGCCATCCGGGTCATTTCTGGCTATGTGATGAAGAAGTTCCACAATACCCTCTTCAACCTGCCCACACTCCCGGTGGATGAATCGCTCCAGGAGATCCTCCAGGCGGCCGTCATGGAAGCCCAGCGTGCTGTCTTGCGCGAAGCCCCTGGTTCTGGGACTACCGTGACCGCAGCCCTCATCCTGGGGCAGCAATTGACCATTGCGCATGTGGGGGATAGTCGTGCTTACCTGCTCTACAACGACCAGCGCATGGAAGCAGCCACCCGCGACCATTCCCTGGTGCGCCGCCTGGAAGAGTTGGGGCAGATTACCTCCGCCGAGGCGGCTGTTCATCCGCAGCGCAACGTGTTGTATCGCGCCCTCGGCCAGGGAGAATCCCTCGAGCCAGATGTGGTCACGACACCCTTCCCGCTGGGCGGCTATATGTTGCTGTGCAGCGATGGCCTGTGGGGCGTGGTCCCTGAAGAAGAAATCCGCAAGACCATTTACGAGGCACCCACGTTGCAGCGCGCCTGCCAGAATCTGATTGCAGCCGCCAATGCCGCCGGTGGCCCTGATAACATCAGTGCTGTCTTGGTGCAACTGCTTGGATAATCTGAGGCGTTGATGCCCAAACGGCCAAATTTTTATGCGTTGCTCGGCATCCTGCGTACTGCTACGCAGGAGGAGATTCGGCGCGCATACCTTAAGGCCGCCAAACGCCTGCATCCTGATACAAACAGTTCTCCCGGTGAAACCGAGCTCTTTCTCGATGTCCAACAGGCGTACCAGATCCTTTCAGATACGTCCCGCCGCTCGGCCTACGACGCCACCCTTTCTCCCGAAGATGACATTCCCACGGCCATTGCCCAGCGGATTTTAATCAGCCGACGCGATATCCCCAGGTTGAGAGAACCGCAGTTGGTTTATGTCTTAATGGACATCTCGCCCAGCGAAGAACGCAAAAAAGCAGCCAGTAATATCCCCTTAAACCTGTGCCTGGTGTTAGATTGCTCGACTTCGATGAAGGGCGAGAAAATGGACACGGTGAAAGCCACCGCGGCCCAGTTGATTCGCAAGTTGAAGCCAGAAGATGTCTTCTCGGTCGTCTCTTTTAGCGATCGCGCCGAAGTGATTATCCCGGCAACACGTCAGGGCAACCAGCACCGCATGGAAACCAAAGTGCAGATGCTGCAGCCTTTTGGCGGCACCGAAATTTTGCAAGGCCTGCGCGCCGGTTTCGAAGAAGTCAAGCGCTATGCCAGCCCGCAAAGTATCAACCACATCATCATTCTCACCGACGGCCGTACCTACGGCGATGAGCAACAATGTTACGAATTGGCTCAAGACGCAGCCGAACACGGCATTGGGATTAGCGGTTTGGGCATTGGCAGTGGCTGGAACGATATTTTCCTCGACCAGCTTGCCAACCTGACCGGCGGCAGTTCGATGTTCGTTTCGCAACCAAAAGATATCGATCGACTGCTTAACGATAAATTCAACAGCCTCAAGCAGACTTTTGCCGAGGGCGTTTCACTCGAATACCAGAGCACCGATGGGGTTGAAGTCAGCTATGCTTTTCGCTTACAGCCCGATACAACCCCCCTCAGCCGCGAAAACCCGATGCCGCTTGGCCCAATCTTAATGGATTGGCCGCTTTCAGTCTTGTTTGAATTTCGCATCAAGCCGCAGTCGGAAGATGTAACCTTGCTGACCCTGTTGCATGGCAAGATGGAAGTGCAATCTGCCTCCAGCCATGCCCCCATTCCGGCCATACCCGTCAACCTGGCGATCCCGGTAAGCCGTAATCCGACCCCTGAGCCGCCGCCTGCCTCCATTGTCCAGGCGCTCTCCAAGCTGACCCTTTACCGCATCCAAGAAAAGGCTCGCGCCGAAGTGGCAGCCGGGGATTATGGCAAGGCGACCGAACACCTGCAGAAATTGGCAACCCACCTGCTTGTACAGGGAGAACGCAGCCTGGCCAAGACCATCCTGTTAGAAGTGGAACACATTGAGCGCGAGAAGTCTTTTTCTGAAAGCGGAGATAAACTAATTAAATATGGCACACGTTCTCTATTTAATGCCGGGGAGTAGGTTAATATGATCCTTTGTCCGAATTGTAAACACCAGGAAATCGATGGCGCCATTTTTTGTAGCGAGTGTGGCACCCAGTTGATTCGATTTGATAACGTCCAGACTCAGAAGTTTGCGCCTGGCCCCGGCGAATTGGGCACAGCCCCAATTTCTCCCAGCTCGCTCCCCAGCCAAAACTCGACCTGGATTACGCTCTACCTGCTGGAAAGCGGCCAGATCTTGCCTGTTTCTGAGCGCACCGAGTTTACCCTGGGACGTGTCAGCGAGAACCAGCCCATCATGCCCGATATCGACCTGACCCCCTACAAGGCTTTCGATAGCGGCGTGTCGCGCCTGCATGCCGTGATTCGCCAAAACAGTGGGCATGTCATCATCATGGACCTGGGCTCTTCTAATGGAACCTATATTAATGGGATTCGCGTTGTACCCAATGTCGAGCAGGCCCTGCGACATGGTGATATTGTTGCCCTGGGCCGCTTGAAGATTCAAGTTGTCTTGTCTTAAAATCAAGGTGAATCATGCCAACTGTCCTGGTGCATATTGCAAATGAAGACCCAATTTTGGGCGAAGTGGATGAACTGCCCGCCCCTACGGATCAGACCATCCTGGTAAAAAACCCGCGCCGCAGGGATGGCAAAGACCTGCACTACCTGATGGCCAACGTTACGCAAGTTATCTGGCCCATCCTGCGCATCTCGTTCATCGAGATTGTGCCCGGCGACGAAGAAGAACAAATCATCGGTTTTGTGAGGGAGTAGACCATGCCTGAAGAACTCGAACGCCGCCGCATCCTGGTGGTGGACGATGAAGAACGAATGGTGCGTTTTATCCGCCTGAACCTGGAACATGACGGTTTCCACGTCAGCGAGGCCTTTAATGGCCGCCAGGCGGTGCAAAAACTGCGCGATATCAACCCCGATATCATCCTGCTGGATGTGATGATGCCCGACCTGGATGGTTTCGAAGTGCTGGAGATGGTGCGCGAGATCAGCAATGTGCCGGTCATCATGCTTACCGCCAAAGGCGAAGAAGATGACCGGGTGCGTGGCCTCGAACTGGGCGCGGACGATTATGTCACCAAACCGTTTAGCCCGCGAGAACTGGTCAGCCGGGTGCGCGCTGTTTTGCGCCGCACCGAAGGCGCATCTGGTTCGATGCATGGCCTGATCGAAATCGATGAGCGCCTGAAAATCGATTTCGACCGCCGTGAAGTCTGGCTGGAAAGCAAGATTGTCAAATTGCGCCCCACGGAATATCGCTTGTTGTACCACCTGGTTCAAAATGCTGGCTGGGTGGTTTCACACGACCAGTTGCTGGCCAAGGTGTGGGGCTATGAATACCGTGACGAGCCGCACTATGTGCGTCTTTACATCAACTACCTGCGCCAAAAGCTGGAAAAAGATGCCGCCAACCCCAAATACATCCTGACCGAACGCGGCGTGGGGTATCGCTTTGTCGACTTCCGGCGGCAGGGCAAAGATAGTTAAGCGGTACACCGGCTGCGGCCGGGAAGAAAAAAACAAACCCCCACTCCACTGCTGGAATGGGGGTTAACTTTTGCGGGGGATTAGTCTTCGTAAATCGGTTCCGGTTCACCGTAGCGGGACCAATCATACTTGGCCCAGGCCACATCGGGGAAAACGACATTCTTTTCCCTGGCGTCAATTTTCACCGGCAACGAGGTTCCCAGGCGCACCTGCCCAATGTGGGCGGGTTCAATGACCCACGGCGAGCGAGTTTTGTAAGTGGTTCCATCGGGGCGTTGCACTTCAAACCGCAGGGCTGCTGAGACCTTCGATGTCGATTTGCCCACGATCGAGGTGCCAACTTCGATAATTGTCGCTTTGGCGGCTGTCGCCTGCGCAAAACGCTGGTCGTTTTGGGATACCGTGCGGCTTCCTTGCCAGAAATACAGGCCCACTGCACCCGCAATTACCACTACCGCCATAGAAATCATTGCTACTGGACTCAACATCGTGTTTCTCCTGAACCAGACGAATAAACGCTATTTTATCACTGGCTCAAAGCCAGGGGGACTTTGTTATAAATTTGCAATTAGCGGCGCTTATGAGTGAAAGATGGACTGCAGCTTCATCTCTGATATACTTTGTCTGAAACGGTTTCTTTGTGATGGATTTTTCCCCCTTTTCCTCCCTTAGCCTGCCTGCCCTGGCCCCAACGGTGACAACCCCCGAGCCTGTTTTCCACGTTGGGCCGGTTCCCGTTTACGGAGACGCCATCCTGGCCCCCATGGATGGCTACTCCGACTGGCCGTTTCGCTCCATCTGCCGCTCGTTGGGCTCGGCCATGAGCTACACCGAATTTGTCAAAGCCGAGCACATTGTGCGTGAATTCAGGCATGTGCGCGCCAAACTGACTTATAGCCAGGCCGAGCGCCCGGTGGTGTTCCAGCTCTACGGCGAAGACCCGGCCGAGATGCTGGAGGCGGCCCTGATTGTGCAAGATATGGGCCCGGATATCATCGATATCAACATGGGTTGTCCGGCCAAAAATGTTGCCAACCGCGGCTCAGGCGTGGGGCTGATGCGCACCCCGCTTAAGGTGGCGCGCATTTTTCGCACCCTGACGGCGCGCCTGAACGTTCCTGTCACCGGGAAAATGCGCCTGGGCTGGGATGATTGCCGTACTTATAAATTGGTGGCGCGCATTGTAGAAGAAAACGGCGGGGCGCTGGTGGCGCTGCACGGGCGCACCAAACAGCAGCATTACAGCGGCGCCGCCAACTGGGATGCGATTGCGGAGGTCAAGTCCGCTGTCAAAATCCCGGTGTTGGGCAATGGCGATGTCAAAACCGTGGCCGATATCCAGCGCATGAAGGCTTACACTGGCTGCGAAGCGGTGATGATTGGCCGGGCAGCGATTGCTAACCCGTGGATTTTTGCGCGCCTCGACCGTGAGGATGTCTCACACGCTTTGCTGCGCGATACAGCCCAGACACACCTGGAACGCACGATGCAGTTCTATGGCCCCGAGGATGGGCAGCGATTGTTCCGCAAGTATGCGGTGCAATACCTGCTGCTTAAGAGCCTCGACCGCGAAGCGCGCAAAAACATCTTGCGCCAGCGCCCCACAGGTGAGTTTATGCAGATGCTTAACGAAATGATGGCCGAAATGGCGGCATTAAGCCAGTAGGGTTCGCTTTTTAGATAAAAAGCGCCCGGGACAATCAGTCCCGGGCGTTTTTGTTTTGGATGGTTTTGCGCACGGTCAGCGGCAATAACGAGCCAGGGCCGCACGGTTAAGCACTACCATTTTCCCCGAAGCGTTGACTGAAACCAATTCCTGCTCGCGGAAGAAGACCATCACCTGGTTGACCCGTTTGCGCGAAGCGCCGACCAGATCGGCAATGTCGCTCTGGGTCAAGTGAATGGGGATCAGCACCGATTCACCTTCGGCGCGGCCGTATTTATCGGCAAAGGCCAGCAACTGGCGCGCCACCCGCCCATAAACGTCGAGCGTTGCCAGGGCCTGAATCAATTCATTGGCCAGCCGCACCCGCCCGGAGAGAATCCGCACCAGGTTTTGCGAGACCGCCGGGAAGTTGTGCAGGGCCTCCTGGAAGGCGCTTTTATCCATCCATAACAGCAGGCTGTCTTCAAGGGTGATGGCGCTGGCCGAACGTCCGGCGCTGTCGATCAGGCTCATTTCTCCAAGGGTGTCGCCTGTTCCCAGGATCGCCAGGACCACATCGCGGCCATCGGTTTGCTCAACGTGAATTTTGACGGTGCCGTGCAGGATGACGTAAACCGCCTCGCCGGGCTGTTCGGCGGTGATAATGTTGCTCCCGGCCGGGAAGACCCGGCGATGAGCGCGCGCGCCCAGCCAGTTCAGGTCGGTATTGCTCAGGCCCTCAAAGATCGGGATGGTTCCGAGGATGTTGCGGGTGTTTTCTGCGTTTACGTCAGCCATACGTAACATGATTTTACTTCCTTTTGGGGTTGTCGGGGCACGGCAGGGGATGGTTACTGCCGCGCCCCTAGGTTAAGCGCAGTCTGTCGCCTGTCTACCGCTATGGCGGGCGGTTGTTCGGCCGAAAGGGTCACTTCCAGCCCTTCGCGGGCGGCAAAGGCGCCGGGGAAGAGTGCGTTGGCTTGCAACTCGAGCTCTTGCACCGTGTCATCGGCGTAGTTCGGGTCGTGGTGAAAGAGCGCCAACTGTCGCACCCCGGCTGCCACGGCCAGTTCGCAGGCCATGGGGGCGGTGGAGTGGCCGAAGCCCTGGGTGGACATCCAGCCATTCAGCCCGCGGTAATGCGCCTCGGAGTATTGCGCGTCGTGAATGAGCAGATCGGCGTTGCGGGCAAAGGCGGCCAGGCGGCGGTCGGTGCCTACATAGCCTTCGGTGTCGGTGGCATAGACTACACTCAGTCCTTGCCATTCGACGCGGTAGATGTAGACCCCGCCCGGGTGGGCATGCGACTTCATTAAACGGACAGACAGGCTGTCGGGTGAGTCGGGTTTGCCCGGCTGGGGGCCATCCGCGCCAAAGGTCAGGATGTCGGTTTCGTTCAGCGAGCGGATGTCCTTTGCGGCGTTCATATCACGCAGGGTGACCGGGAAGGCCGGTGGCATCTGGTTGCGGGCCAGCAATTCTTCCAGCGCTTGTTCAGACGCGCCAGGGCCAAACAGGTGCAGGCGGGTGGCCGGGTTGTAAGCCGGTGTAAAGAATGGGAAGCCCTGGGTGTGGTCGTGATGCAGGTGGCTGAACAGGATGGTGGCGTGGATGGCTTTGCCAGCTTGGCGGGCGCGCCGGGCCAGGTCACGGCCGAGCGGGATGATACCGGTGCCAGCGTCGAGGATCAGGGTGTGGCCGCCAGCGTTGATTTCGACACAGGCGGTGTTGCCGCCGTATCGAACCGTGTCGCTGCCAGGGGTGGGATGACTCCCACGGACGCCCCAAAATTTGATGGTGAAGTTTTCGGTCATTTCAGCCTCCTTGTGTGTCTTTCAATCGTATTATCCGTCAGGCAAGCCAGGACCGAAAGGAAGTGTGGGACAGGCAGGCTGGGAAATATTTCACAGCCGGGGTGGGAAGTATGGGGCAAAAAAAACAGCCCCCGGGAGGTCCCGAGGGCTGTGGGTGCAAGCGTAAGGTTATTGAATGGCGACGTAAATGTAGAGCTTTGAGTCGGGGGAGGCGGGGTCGAAGTCTGCGGTGTAAACTTCCATGTCAAACTTGCTGGGGTGCATCTGGACGCCGGACTGTGGCAGCCAGGTGTTGTAGATGTACTGGTAGGTTTCGCCGAGATTCTCAAGCGAGCCGTGGTGGGTGAAGATGGCGTATTTGAGCTCGGGGACTTCACGGTAGACCATCCCGGCCGGGATGGCATGGTTATCGGGGACTTCGACTGCGGCCACGTATTCGAACTCGCCTTCACGGGCCTCCGGGACTTCGGAGAAGCACAGGCCGTAGCTGATGTCGGCGTGGATGCGTTGGGGTTCGTCAATGCGCGGGACGAAGCGCCCCCACATTTGGGCAATTTCGCCGTTCTGGTTCTTGCCAATATAAGACATGCCGACAGCCTTGAAGGCCGGTTTGGTAACAAATTGGGGTTGCATGGTCTTTTCCTTTTTAGAGATGATGGACGCAGGGATGCCAGGCTTTTTGACCGGGCATTGCACTTCGATGAGACTGGCACCCGGCGGGGGAGCGGTTTCGGGCAGGTAAATCTCCCGGAAGGGACCGGCGACTTGGTAGCCGTTGCTTTGTGTCCAGGCATATAGCGCGGTGTAGGTTTGCGACAGGGCAAAAGCCTCGCTGGTGTGAATGACGCTGGCCATGTTGGGGACCGCTGGCAAGTCTTGCAGGCTGATTGGGGTGCCGTGCCAGTCTCCGGCGCGTTGCGTGCTGCGCAGGTTGACGCCCACACCCAGGGTGATCTCCAGGTCGGTTTCCACATAGGGGTGGTTGTTGAGCAGGGCAAACCACGGGCTGGCTGGTTTGAGCTGGGCCTGGGCCAGGTGGTCCTGGAGCAGGGTTTGCAGGCTCTCGCGGGCGGGCTGCAACATATTTTCGTTGGCGGCGACAATGCGGCCAAGCAAGATGGTTTGGGCGGGCACCTGCTTGAGGGCGACTTCGGCCACGGGAGCGAGCCCTTCCTGTTCGAGCTGGCGCAGGCGTTGTTCGACGCGCGTCAGGCGTGATTGTTCTTCTTCGACCCGTGCGGCCAGTTCAATGCGTTTCAGGCGCAGCATCCCGCGCATTTCGGCAGGCGAGATGTTGTCGCGCAGGAGTTGGGCCACCTGTTCCAGCGTTAGCCCCAGGTCTTTGAGGGCCAGGATGCGGTTGAGGGTCGCCAGTTGCGTCAGCGTGTAATAGCGGTAGCCGCTAAAACGGTCGATGTGGGCGGGTTTGAGCAGCCCCATTTCATCGTAGTGATGCAAGGTTTTGACTGAAACATGCGCCAGGTTGGAGAAGTCGCCGATCTTGATCATGGATGTCCTTGGTTGTGTAACTGAAGGCCTTCAGTGTCGATAGTATAGACCCTCCGGTACGGGGAGAGTCAAGGGGCAGTTTAACGAAGTTGTGCAATTCGATGTGAATTCTGATAGAATAAATGTGCTAATGAGAGCCATAAAAGCCTCTGAAATCGGTTCGTATTTATATTGTCGCCGGGCCTGGTGGTATCGCCTGAAAGGCTTCGAATCGGCCAACCAGGCCGAGATGGCGGCCGGGACAGAGATGCATCGACGCCACGGTCGCAAAGTGCTTGTGGCCGGGTTGCAGCGCACCCTGGCTTATTTTGTTTTGCTGGTTGCCTGTGTCATGCTGACGGCTTTTGGTTTGATGTATTTTTTGAGCGGCGGATGACCTTTTTTTACCTGGCACTTTTCCTCGTTTTGCTGGCCCTGGTGTTGTTCTGGCAGTCCGGGCGTACCCGTCATGCGGCCGGGTTGCCGGGCGGGCGGGTCATTTATACTGATACGCGTTCCTGGGGTAAGGTGGAAAAACCGCTTTACGACCCGTTGTTGAGCCTGACCGGCAAACCCGATTACCTGGTACAGCAAAACGGGCGCGTCATTCCCGTTGAAGTCAAGAGCGGGCGAGCGCCAGAGTCGCCTTACGATTCGCATATTTACCAGTTGGCTACTTATTGCCTGCTGGTCGAAAGAACGATGGGCACGCGCCCACCCTACGGCATCATCCATTATGAAGATCGTGACTTTGCAGTGGACTATACCCACGAATTGGAGACCGCCCTGCTCGACCTTCTGGCCGAAATTCGGCGCGACGAACGCCGCGAAGAAGTCAACCGTTCACATGAAAGCGCCGCGCGTTGCGCGAAATGTGGTTTTCGTAACACCTGTGAGCAGAAACTGTAACCCCCTTCATCGTGTTTGCGAATTACGCTGCCCGGCTTGTAAAAGACAGCCTAATGAGTAAGCGCGGGTATTATATAATTACCCCATGGCGTCGTTCCCTTCCCCCCACCGAATTGTCGTCACCGGCCACCCCAAACTGGCCGACTCGTTGAGCGAGGCCGCGGTCATTTCGGCCTATCTCACCCAAAAGGGGCTCGATGCTCCTTATGGCTCGTTGTATGATGAAAAGCTGCGTAAACGCGTCCATGCCGGAGAATTTGACCTGCTGGTTGCAGTGGGCGGCGATGGAACCATGTTACGGGCCGGGCATTTGTGCGGCCCGCACAACATCCCCATCCTGGGCGTGAATAAAGGCCGCCTGGGTTTCCTCTTCCAGGTGGATGAGGGTGGCTGGCAAAAGATGTTCGACCACCTGCTCGATGGCGATTACTGGATTGAGAACCGCATGATGTTGCGCGCCGAACATTTGCGCGCCGGGGAACTGCTCGGAACCTGGCAGGCGCTCAACGATGTCGTCGTGGGGCGCGGCCCCAACATGCGCCCCATTCACGTTACGGCCAGCGTCGATGGGCAATACCTTACCAAATATGTCTGTGACGGGCTAATTGCCTCGACCGCCACCGGCTCCACTGCTTATGCGCTGGCTTCTGGCGGGCCGATTTTACCGCCCGAATTGCGCAACATCTTGCTCATTCCCATCGCCCCGCACCTGTCTGTCGATCGGGCGGTCGTACTCTCGGAGGGTGTTACCGTCACCATGACGGTCCTGAGTGACAATGCCGTACTCAGCCTCGATGGTCAGACCCCCATCGGGTTAGATACCGACGACCGCGTGGATGTGCGCGCTGGCGAAAATACCGTAAAATTTATCCGTTTTGGCGACCCTGGCTATTTTTATCGCAACCTGACCGCTCACATGAACCAGAATGCCACCATAGGACTTCCACGATGACCCTTGACACCCACACTTACTGCGCAAATCACCCCTCGGTTGAAACCAGCCTGCGCTGTAACAAATGCGAAAAATATATCTGCACCAAGTGCGCTGTAAAAACCCCCACCGGGTATCGTTGCCGTGAATGCGTGCGCGGCCAGCAAAAGCTCTTTGAAACCGCCGAATGGTACGACTATGCCCTCGGTTTTGTCGTCGCGGGTTTCCTCTCCGGGTTGGGCAGTTTCCTCATCAGCCTGATCGGCAATATCGGCTTCTTTGGCTGGATCCTGGTTTCAGCCGCCGCACCCACCACCGGGGTGGTCATCGCCGAAGGGGTGCGCTGGGTGACGCGCCGCCGCCGTTCTCCCACGCTGTTCAGGGTTATTTTAGTGGCCATCATTTTGGGCGCGTTGCCAATGGGCCTGTTGCAGATTTTTTCCCTAAACATCTTTGGCATCTTGTTCCAGGCCATCTACCTGTTTGTTTCGGCCCCCACCGCCTATTATCGTCTCTCCGGAATCCAGTTGTTCAAATAGTCAATTCCCAACGCAAACCCAAAAGCGAAAACTGTATGCTGACTGAACTTCGTATCGAAAATTTTGCCATCATCAACCGGCTTGAACTCGATTTTGGCGCGGGCCTGGTCATTTTTACCGGCGAGACCGGCGCAGGCAAATCCATCATCATGGATGCCCTCGAAATGCTGCTGGGCGGCCGCGCCGAAACAGGCGTCATCCGCTCTGACTCGGAACGCGCCAGCGTGGAAGGGGTCTTTAAGCTGGCAGAGGCCACCCAACAAGCCGTCAATGAAGTCCTCAAACGTGAAGACCTGCTGGATGATGAAAATTATGTCACCCTGGCGCGCGAGGTTCGTCGTGAAGGCCGTTCGGCTGCGCGCATTAACGGCCGCACCGTCAGTGTCAGTTTGTTGAGGGAAATTGGCGCGTACCTGGTGGATATCCACGGGCAGACCGAACATCTCTCCCTGTTGGACCCTCGCACCCACCTGGGCCTGTTAGACCGTTACTCTGGCGTCGACTCACTCCTGGCTTCTTACCGCCAAACCTACACCACCCTGCAAGCCCTGCGCCGTGAACTAAGCGACTTGCGCGCTGCCCAGGCTGATTCGGCCCGCCGCATCGAGATGCTCACCTTCCAGGTCGAGGAAATCGAGTCGGCGCGCCTGAAACCCGGCGAAGACGAAGAACTGCGCAAGGAACGTGACCGTCTGGCCAATGCCGAAACCCTGGCGGCCAACGCCCAGGAAGCCATCATCTTGCTTGATGAAGGAACGCCCGAAGCGCCCGCCATCACCGACCAGTTGGGGCAAGCGGTTTCGGCGTTATCGCAGCTGGCGCGCGTCGATACCTCCAAATCTGAGCTGTCCACACGCGCCGAAGGCCTGCTCGAAAACCTGTCGGATGTTGCCCGCGAATTGCGCGACTACCTCGAAACCATCGAATACAACCCCAAACGCTTGGAAGAAGCCGAAGAACGCCTCGACCTGATGCATCGCCTGATGCGCAAATATGGTGGAACGATTGCCGCGGTTATCGCTTTTGGCGAGAATGCCCGCAAACAGCTTGAAACCATCACCAACGCCACCGAGAAAATCAACGAACTTGAAGCGCGCGAAGCCATCTTGTTGAATGAACTGGCCAGCCGGGGTGAAAAGCTTTCAGAAAAGCGCAAAAAAGCTGCTGAAAAATTGGCCAAGGGCATTGAAACCGAGCTAGACGACCTGAAAATGGCCTCGGCGCAGTTCTCGGTCGATTTCCAGACCCGGGCAGATCTGGCCGGTTTGCCGGTAGCAGGCGCGCGGGTGGCTTTTGATGCCACCGGGTTCGACCGGGTCGAGTTCCTTGTTGCGCCCAATCCCGGCGAAGGCCTGAAACCGCTCGCCAAGACCGCCTCCGGGGGAGAAACCTCGCGCCTGATGCTGGCGCTTAAGAATGTGCTGGCAAAGGCGGATCAGGTCCCCAGCCTGGTGTTTGACGAGATCGACCAGGGGATTGGCGGGCGTGTGGGCAGCGTTGTCGGTCAAAAGTTATGGCAGCTGGCGCGCATGCACCAGGTGTTGTGCATCACGCACCTGCCGCAACTGGCGGCTTTTGGCGACCAGCACTTCCAGGTGCAGAAACTGGTCGAAAACGGGCGCACCAGCACCCAGGTCAAGCGCCTGACCGGGGACGAGCGCCTGCTGGAACTGGCCGGGATGCTCGGGGAAGTCAGCGAAGGCACCTTGCGTTCGGCGCATGAAATCTTGCAGTCGGCGCGCAGCCTGAATAAGACAAAATAACTACTAAAAAGCGCTATTTTGCCCGTGCAAAATGGCGCTTTTTGTGTCAAAATGTAATTTATGCTGCGCATCAACCTATTTGGCCCCCCTACCCTTTACAACGAAGACAAGCTCATCACCATCCCACGGCGAATGACCCGCGCGTTGCTGTATTACCTGGCAGCGCAGGGCAAACCGGTCAGCCGGGACCACCTGGTAGACCATTTTTGGCCCGATGAACCGCTCGACAAGGCTCGCGCTTCGCTGCGCGATAACCTGGGCAAGATTCGCAGCGCCTTGCCCGACAAAAACCTGCTCCAGACCATGCCCGACCTGGTCTCGCTCGATTTTCGCCAGGTGTGGGTCGACTTGCTGGAAATCCAATCCACGCTCGAAAAAATCAACCAGACTGCCTGGAAACTGCCTCCCAACACGGCCCTGCCCGCCGAATTGCATCGCCATATGTTGCGGCTGGTAGACCTGTGGAGCGGACAGGCTTTTTTGCCCGGCGGCGACCTGTCGCTCTCTGAAGACCTCGACGACTGGATGCGTGAGATAGATGATGAAGTTTTGTCTGATATCCTGCGTGTGCTCAAACGTCTCAGCGCCCACGATGCAGCTTCTGGCAATCCCGAACAAGCCATCAAATGGATGTGGATGGCCTTGCCCTTCGCCGAGTTGGATGACGAAGTCCACCAAATTATCCTCGAAAATTACCTGGCCACCGGCAACCAAAAAGAAGCCCGTTCTTACTACGATACGCTTAAAAAGAATTACGACGAGGCGGGCGAAACCTTCCCGCGCCGTTTGCGCATCCTCGAAGGGCGTATTCATGCCTCGCAATCTACTGAGCTGCTCCTGCCTGCCGATTGGAACGTTCGCCAGAGCCTGCAAAGTCCCTTTATCGGTCAGTCCGAAACGCTTGAAGAGTTGAACCGCGCCTACCGCATGGGGGGCGGGGTCATTATTTTTGGCGAAACCGGTGCTGGCAAAACCCGCCTGGTGCAAGAGTTTTATCGCCGCCAGGTGAATTCGCCGCGCCTGATGCTGGCCGCCTGCCAGCCGCTCGAAGCCAGCATGCCTTTTGCGCCCTGGATGAGCCTGCTGCGCAACTCGGTGCTGCCCGAAGAGTGGAAGAAGATTGACCGCGCCTGGGTCGGCGCCCTGAGCCTGCTGTTGCCCGACCTGGCAGAAATTCGCGGCGAGCGCGCAGTCACCCCACAAGAAAAGCCGGATGTCTCACGCGCTGCCCTTTTACAGGCCATTCACCAGATCCTGAATGTAGTTTCAGAACGCAACCCAATCATCCTGTTTATGGATGATGTTCACTGGGCCGACGAATCGACCCTGGCGATTGTTGCCTACCTGCTGCGCGAGGAATTTTTTAGCAAGGGTCGTGGTTTGTTGGTGATGGCGGCGCGCATTGAAGCCTCCAATTCACTGTTGGATAAATTCGTCCTGACTTCCTACCCGCAGCCGGTTCGCCGTCTCGAGTTGCGGTCGCTCAATCTTGGCGAGGTGGCGGAACTCTCCGAAATGGTGCTGACCCGCTCCCTGCCGTTCACCCTGCTCGAACGCCTCGAAGAAGACACCGGCGGCAACCCGTTTTTCCTGCTCGAAATCCTTTCACGGTTGCAGGAGACCCTGCCTGTCGACATCTTTGACAGCGCCGAAGACCTACCCTTGCCCGGCTCAATCCACGACCTGATCAAGGAGCGCCTCGCTTCCCTTAACGGGGAAACGCGTGAGATTCTCTCGGCTGCGGCTGTGATGGGCAGCTCATTTGAGATGGTGGTGCTCGAGCGGGCGGTCAGCGCCTCGCCCGAGGTGCTCACCGAAGCGTTGGAAGACCTGGAACGAGCGCGGCTGATCCGCCCCATGCCGGGCGATCGTCCTGGCTATGCCTTTATCCACGAGAAAATTCGTGAAAGTTTGTTACAGGAACTCAGCTCGGCCCGTTTGCGCATGCTCAATAAGAAATGCGCGGTGGCGCTCGAAGAATACCTGGGCGACCACAAGACGCCCTACGCGGCCAAGCTGGCCCTGCATTACGAAGCCGCCGGGGATTTGGTCAAGGCCTTCGATTTCTGGAAAGATGCCGGAAAGAACGCCTATCGCCTTTCATCGTTGTTTGAATGCCTGGATGCTTACCGCCGCGCCGAGCGGCTTATCCCGCGCGCCCTGGGGCTGGGTGACCAGCAAATCTATAACCTGTATGTAGGCTGGCTCGAATTGTCGTTTGAAAACGACGACCCCGCCGAATTGGAGCGGATTGCCCAGACGTTACTCACCATCGGGCGTGAACGTGGCAGCGACCTGCTCACCGGGGCGGCGTACTGCGCCCTGGGTGATGCGCACATGGCGCGCAACCAGTTTGACCAGGCCTATCAATCTATCCAGACTGCCCTGACCTTTGTGGCCCGCACCGGGCACAGTTATGAGCTAAGCCGGGTTATGCTTCGGCATGGAGTGTATTTGTATATGCTTGGCCAGGTTTCAGAATCACAGGAATGGTTTGAGCGTGTGCTTCAACAAACCAACGATGCCGGTGACCCCAACCTGGTCGCTTCGCGGGCCAGCGCCAACTATCAGATGAGTGTCACCCAAAACCTGCGCGGCTACCCCTTGCGCGCCATCGACTATGCCCGCAAGGCACTCGACGATTATGAATATTGCAACGTCTTGTATGGCAAAGTCAGCGCTTACAGTTCGCTGGGCCTGGCCCAATACCTGTGTGGCAATTATGTTGCCGGGCGCGAAGCCTGCCAGCAGGGTTTGGTGCTGGGTGACCGGGTGGAAGGCTGGCGCATGGTGGGGTATCTCGACACCTACTGCGCTATGTGCGAAACGGAACTGGGCCTGATTGGGGATGCCTGGAAGCACGCCCAACACGCCATTGAACTGGGTCGCCGCTACGGGCACGGTGAAATCGTTGGGTTGGGATTCCGGGTGCTGGGCGACATCCACATGAACCTGCGTCATTATCGTAAGGCCGCCCAGGCTTACGAACAGGGCAAAGCGGCCGCTGCTGACCATTTTGTCCAGTTTGAGAATCTGTATCGCTACGGCCTGGCGCTGGTCATGCAGGGGGATGCCAATGGCATGTTGCACATCTCAACCGCGTTGGATATTACCGCCCAGCACCGGTTGGGGATGCTTAATCTTTTTGCCCGCTATCATGAATTGGCTGCCCTGGTGGTTTCTGGCGAAATGGAAAATTTTGAGCAAAAAGCGGCTTCTTACCGTGAGCAGGTTCAGAATCGCCATGGACAGGATTCCGCCTTTTACACGATTGGTTTGTTACGCGCCCGCTACCTGCTAAGGGTGAACCAGGCTGAAACAGTCCTGGGCTTGTTGGATGAAATCATTCAGTGGTGCTCGGGCAAGAATATGCGCTGGTTTGAGTTAGAGGCCCTGACCCTGTATGCCCTGGCCTTGCAACAATCGGGAGGGGATGTCTCTGAAATACGCGCCCGTGTCCTGGAGATTTTGGACTGGCTGGAAGCTGACCTGGGTGGCGCGCCGATCTTGGGAGAATGGCAGGCCTTTTGGTCCAATTACGAATGGGTTTTATAGGTTTTGTCTATTTCTTGTCTACGTAGTTTGATTAGAATATGATTAATCAAATACGCGGCAGGGGGCCGCACCACGAAAACCGGCTTATGGAAGGGGGACTTCCGCACCGGTTTTTGTTTTTTAACGGCTAGCCCGCATCCTAAACTTCCCTTCGCAAATATTTTTAACCTGCATAAATTAGACATACTTTGTCTACAATCTGTCTATGCGGTTTTGTTATCATAAGGACAAGATTGATTTTTACTGGTATTCGTTTTTCAATCTTAGACGCGCCGCAGAAGCCGGACATCAGTGGGGAAACACGGCTTCTGTGTAAGCGCAAACCTAGAGAGTCGGCCGGTTTTCCGCGGAAGAATCTCTAGCGGGGATTTTTATTTTTACAACCGAGCAAATTTCCCACGTGGACAGGGGCCCACGTGACAGAAGCCGATATTGTGAAGGGGGACTTCCGTGATCGGCTTCTGTTTTTTAATTTCTGCTGTAACTTTAGAGAGTTTTCCTGGCAGCTTCACAGAAAAATCTACGTAAACTTACATTGACTTGGGTTGCGGCGACGGTAAAATAAGACCTTCTCGTCACAATTCAAGGTAAAACTATGCTGCTTAAACGTATCCAACTTGGTTTGATCCACCTGGCGGTTGCCATGACCCTGGTTCCCATCAATAGCACCCTTAACCGGGTCATGATTAAGGAATTGGGCATCGCCGCCACAATTGTTGCCATTCTGGCGATTTTGCCGTACCTGTTCTCTCCCTTGCAGGTGGCCATCGGTTCCTACTCTGACCGGCACCCGATTTTCGGGTTGCGACGCACCCCTTACATCGTCCTCGGTTTGTTGTTGTGTGTGGTAGGGGTGGTGGTTTCGCCCCAGGTCGCCTTTTTGATGGCGGAAACCCCCTTGTTAGGGTTCGCCGTGGCGGCTCTGGCTTTTGGCGCCTGGGGCATGGGTTACAACCTTTCCAGTGTCTCCTACCTGGCACTAGCCAATGAGCTCTCAGATGAAAAGGGGCGCGGCAAAACGATTGCCACGATGTGGTTCATGATGATTACCAGCATCATCGTTACCGCAATTGCCATTAGCCGCATGGTTGAGCCGTATTCGCCTGAAGCGCTGCAAAGGGCCTTTTTCATGGTGGGGGCGGCTGCGCTGGGAATTGGGCTGCTGGGGTTGTTGGGGCTCGAAAAACGCGCCTCGGCGGGCGATTTTGCCACCAGCGAGAACTACACCTTCAAAGAAATGGCCGCCACTATCCTGAAAAGCAGCCAGACCACGCTCTTTTTCTGGTATCTCACCCTGCTGCTGGCGGCCATCCTGGGGCAGGATGTGTTGTTGGAGCCGTTTGCGGCCGAGGCGTTTGGGTTAACCGTTCAGCAGACAACCCGCATCACCTCCATTTGGGGCGGAGCGGTGCTGCTGACCATTTTGGTGGCTGGCGCCCTCGAACGCCGCGCGCCCCGTAAACTGGTGGCCCAAATTGGAAATCTTTCTGCCCTGGGCGGGTTCCTGGTTATCCTCGCCAGCGGGTTTGGCACTTCGACTGCCGTTTTTTACAGCGGGGTGCTGTTGCTGGGGGCCGGAACCGGTCTCTCGACAGTTGCCAACCTGGCGTTGATGTTTGACCTGACCCTGCCGGGGTATGTGGGGTTGTTCATTGGAGCATGGGGTGTGGCCAATGCGCTCTCACGCCTGGCCGGGACGTTGATGGCCGGTGTTGTCCGTGATGTGGCGACGGCCGCGAGTGGCAATGCTGTAACTGGCTACCTGGTGGTGTTTGGTATCGAGGCGGCTATGCTGGCAGTGGCGGCGGTCATGTTGACGCGCATCAATCTTAAGTCGTTCCACGAGCAGGTGGATGCGCCTTCGGTCATTGAGCGAGCTGCGCTGGCGGATTAAGGGCCAGCGTGGCAGGAGTTGATTAAATGGCAGACAGGCAACGGGTAGACTGGCTCACACTCAATGCAGTGGCAGAAATCCTGGGAGTGCATCCCTCTACGGTGCGTTTGTGGTCCGATAAGGGCATCCTGCCGACCCACCGCACCTCGGGCGGCCACCGGCGCTACATTCGCCAGGAAGTGGAACTGTGGATGAGCACCTCGCGCGAAAAGCAGGTGGTGGAGCCGACCAATGCCTTGCAAAGCGCCGTAGGGCAGATTCGCATGCAGGTGAGTGAGGGGCGGCTGGAGGCTGAGTCGTGGTACCAGAAGCTGGATGCCGATGCTCGCACGCAATATCGCATGAGCGGGATGACCCTGGTGCGTGGGTTAATGAGCGCCCTGGTGAGCGAAGATGTGGATGTAAAGAATGAGGCTTTTGCATTGGGTTATGAGTATGCTTCACGCGCGCGCCGTTATGGGCTGAACAGCGTCGATGCTACCCGCGCTTTTTTGTTTTTTCGGAATACATTGCTGGAAGCGCTGGTGAATGCGTATGAGAATGCGCGCGTTCCACCGGGGCTGGCCTGGGGCCGCATGCTGAACAAGCTGCATACTTTTACAGACCAGATTTTGGTCACGCTGTTGGAAACGTATGCGGTCTTCGAAGAAGCGCGCCAGGCATCCTGAGATGAGCTTTGTGACCCTGCGCCCGGTGTTTGCCGGGCGTTTTTGTTTTACAATAGGCGTATGGATACTTTCCTTCAAGCTCCCCTGATTGGTTCGACACGGCGCAACCATGCGCTGGAACATGCCACCATCCACATTCTTTCGCAGCGTTTCCCTGGGCGTGGATTGGCCGGGCATTCCAACCCGACCGGTTTTATGCTGCTCGGGAACGTACCCACCGAGCATGTGCGTGCAGCGGTCACCGAAGCGTTAACCCGTTTGCAAAACGGCGAGGCGCACCTGGCGATCCACCCCGGCTGCGGGACGAATTATGTTGTGCTGGGTGGGCTGGCGGCACTATTTGCTTACCTGGGTACGCTGGGGACGCGCAGCAACCGCGAGCGCTTGGAACGCCTGCCGCTGCTGGCGGGCCTCTCCATCCTGGCGTTTATGCTCGGACAGCCGCTGGGGCCGGTGTTGCAACAAAAAGTGACCACCGATGCCAACCTGACCGGGTTGGTGGTGGTGGATGTTTACCCGGTTTCAGACAACGTGCACCGTATTGTGACCCGCGCTTGAGCCTTATGACCGATTCGACGCACATCCATTTTTTCTACGGCAATGACGAATATGCCATCCGGCAACAGGTGGCAAAGTTCGGTGCGATGTTTAGTGACCCGACCACAGCCGGGATGAATACCTCGCGCCTGGATGCGCGTTCGGTGAGTGAAAATGAGTTAAACAATGCGGTGGGGGCGATGCCTTTCCTGGCGGCGCAGCGCCTGGTGGTGCTGGAAAATGTCTCCAAACGTTATACCGGTATCGATGGACACAAAAAGTTCATCGAGTTTCTCGATGCGGTGCCGCCCTCGACCCTGCTGGTAATTGTGGACCCGGAAGAGATTAAAGAAAAAGAGGTCCCCAACCACTGGCTGGTCAAGTGGACGATGAAACATAGCGAAACTGCCCGCTCGCAGGGTTTCCACTTGCCGCGCCAGCGTGAAATGCCGGGTTGGATTGTGCAGGAGGCCCGGCGGCAGGGCGGGTCGATTGAACCGGGGGCGGCGGCGCGCCTGGCCGAAATGACCGGCGAAGAGACGCGCCAGGCTTCGCAGGAAATCACCAAGCTGCTGACGTACGTCAATTTTGCGCACCCGATTGGGCTGGAAGATGTCGAAGCGGTTAGCATTGTCACGGCCGAGGTCGATATCTTCGCCCTGGTCGATGCGCTGGCTGCGCGTGATGGCCGACGTTCGCAAAAATTGCTGCATCGCCTGCTGGAAGATAAAGATGCCTTTGAGTTGTACGGCATGATTATTCGCCAGTTTCGCCTGCTGACAATTGCCCGCGAGGTGATGGATGAGGGCGGCACGCTGCAAGAGGCGGCCGCGGCCCTGGCTTCGCATCCATATGTGGCAGAAAAGACCTGGGTTCAGGCGCGCCAGTTCTCAATGGAAATGCTGGCCTCCATCTATCGCCGCCTGCTGAACATGGATGAGGCCGCCAAGACCGGCCAGATGCCGCTTGACCTATCGCTGGATACTTTTATTGTCGAATTGACGCGTTGATAGCCAAAAATTACACAGAATTTACACCTTCCTGACCCTGGCATCACTTGCCTATGGTTTCATTGGGGATAGAACAACCTTTCCGTCAGGAGTTTTTATGAACAAAGCGAGCGGTATTTCTCACAAACTGGCCCTGGGGGGCGTGCTCTTGGTAGCGCTTTTCTTCCGCCTGTATAACATTGGCGCAGAACGTTATGGCAACCTGTACTACGCCTCCACCGTTTATTCTATGCTGACAAGCTGGAGCAATTTCTTTTTTGCATCCTTCGACCCGGCCGGTTATGTCACAGTTGATAAACCGCCGCTGGGTTTTTGGATTCAGGCAGTAAGCGCCGCCCTGTTTGGCTTCGAAGGTTGGGCGTTAATGCTCCCGCAGATCCTGGCCGGGACTTTCTCTTGCCTGGTGCTGTACTGGCTGGTGCGGCGCGTTTATGGCCCGTGGGCCGGGATCGCCGCAGCCCTGATTCTGGCAATTACCCCCATTGCGGTCGCCGCCGACCGCAACAATACCATGGATGCGCAACTGGTTTTTGTCTTGCTGCTTGCGGTCGCCGCGCTGGTGCTGGCGGTTGAAAAAGGTTCCCTGCTGTGGTTATTGGCCGGGGCCGCGTTGGTGGGCATTGGTTTCAATATCAAGATGCTGCAAGCGTTTATGATCCTGCCGGCCTTTTACGGGTTCTATTTTCTGGCGGCGCGCCAGGCCTGGCTTAAAAAGATAGCCCACCTGGCCCTGGCCAGTGTGATTCTGGCGCTCGTTTCTTTTGCCTGGGTGGCGGTGGTTGACCTGACGCCCGCCAGCCTGCGGCCCTACATCGGTTCCAGCGACAATAACACCGTCAGTGAGTTGATTGTGGGCCACAACGGCCTCACCCGCTTGGGGTCCATCGTCACCTGGTTTGGGATGGAACCGGCCCAACGCGGCGCACCCGGCAATCGGCAGTTCCCGCCCGATGGCCCGAACCCGTCTAACCAGCGTGGACAAACCCCGCCCGGCGGCCAGCCTCCCGTTAATCCCAACGGGCAGCGCCCCCAGGGCAACTTCCCGCCCCCTATGCCGGGTGGTCCAGCCGGGTCCAACCTCCCACCCCAGCCAGGTGGCCCGGCGGGTGGCCCCATGGGTCCCGGTGAAACCGGCCAGCCCGGAATCGCGCGCCTGTTTTCGAAACAACTGGCCGGGCAGGTCACATGGCTGCTGCCGCTGGCCCTGGGGTTGATGCTGATCCTGTTTTTCCGCCAAAAATTGGCCTGGCCGCTTGCTGCGGATGCGCAGTTTGCCCTGTTATGGGGCTTGTGGCTGATCCCCATGGCGATTTTCTTCAGTTTTGCTGGTTTATTCCATCGCTATTACCTTGAAATGCTGGCCCCGGCGGTTGCGGCCCTGGTTGCAGGTGGTTTGGCGTCCCTGTATAGTGACTTGTCTGCAAAGCGTGGCCCCGTCTGGCTGTTGCCGCTGGCTATTTTGGGCAGCGCCGCCTTTGAAGCGGTCATTTTGATGCTTTACTGGCCGTCCTGGAATGGCTGGCTGGTTCCATTGACGCTGTTTCTCGGCGGCGGAGCTGCGATTGGGTTGTGGGTCGCGCGCCTCATCCCAACTTTGTCTCCGGTGGCGTCGCGCGTCTTGGTTAGCCTGGCCCTGGCAGGATTGCTGGCTGCGCCGCTGGTTTGGGCCACCACCCCGCTGATCAACGGCGGCGATGTCAGCCTGCCGTATGCCGGGCCAGAACTGGCCGAACGCGGCGGCGGCAGCGACCTGGTGGCTTTCCAATCCCTGGCCGATTATCTTTCTGCCCATGCCGGGGACGAAGCCTTTATCGTGGCCGGGCAAAATGCCAATCTTGTGGCCCCCATTATCCTGCTCACCGGGCAGCCTGCCATGGCTGTAGGTGGTTTTTCCGGCTCCGACCCAATCCTTTCTACGGCCGAGTTTGCAGCCTACGTGCAGGACGGAACGGTGCGTTATGTCCTTTCTGCTCCTGATGGGCGCGGTGACCAGGGAATTGGCCAGTGGGTGCAGGCCTCCTGCCAGCGTGTGCCAGATGCCGAATGGAAGGGACAACTTGCTTCCACATCTCCCGCCCGGCCCACCAATCCATCTGGGCGCGGTGGGGTTGAGCGCCTGACGCTCTATGATTGCCAGCCCTGAGTGAGAATTTCATCTCCGCCGCTCCTTTTGGGAGCGGCGGCTTGTTTTTCGCCCTGTTTTGCCCTATAGTATTCATACTATTTTTGCCTGATTTGCCCCTACCCCCGAAAGGAAACCAGCATGTGTCGCAGTATTAAACAACTTCGGCGGCCTGAGCCGCCGGTGAGCGAAGGTGAACTGTACGAGGCTGCGCTTCAGTATGTGCGTAAAGTCAGCGGTTTTCGACGGCCCTCCAGGGCCAACAGCGCCGCTTTTGAGCGCGCCGTGGAACAGGTTTCAGCCGCCACAAAACTCCTTTTGGAACAACTGGCGGCCCCGGCCCGGGAGGAAGCATGAATCTGGTTGCCAATATTTTAATTGCGCTGGTGGCCCTGCTGCACCTGTATTTCCTTGTCCTTGAAATGTTCCTGTGGACCCAACCGCGCGGGCGTAAGGCTTTTGGCACGAGCCCTGAGTTTGCCCAGGCCTCCAAAAACCTGGCAGCCAACCAGGGTTTGTATAACGGTTTCCTGGCGGCCGGGTTATTGTGGGGCATTTACACCAATAGTTTTGAGTTCCGGGTCTTTTTCCTGGTTTGTGTGGTCGTGGCCGGGCTGTACGGGGCCTATAGCGTTAGTCGAAAAATCTTTTTCATCCAGGCTTTACCGGGGCTGGTTGCCCTGGCGACCATTTTGGTGGCTGCCATTTAACAAAAAACCAATAGAATCTCCACAATCCCTCGCCCGCGCCTCCAGAATTCCTCCACAATTGATTGATATCCTAAGCCTGTAAGCACAAACGGTTTCAATCAAATTCTGGAGGTAACCATGAAAGCACGTTTTATCGTTTTTCGCGTCATCGGCCTGTTGCTGGCTATTGGCCTGTTGTTTGGGGTAGGATTTGGCGCATTCCGCGCCGGGTACGCCCGGGGAGTGGCTGAAAGCCCGGCCATTGCCGAAGCGCTTGCGCAGGGTTTGCCCGACGGCAGCGCCGTAACTCCCTTCCAGCGCGGATTTGGCGGCCCGATGATGTATCACGGGTATGGCTATGGATACGCCGGTCATCCCCACATGTGGGGTCCGCATTTTGGCTTCTTCCCCTTGGGCGGCTTGCTCGGGTTCCTGTTCATGGCCTTCTTGTTCTTTGGCCTGCTGCGCCTGGTCTTCTTCCGCCGTCACTGGGCCTGGGCCCATGCCCACTGGCACGGGCATCACGGACCTGAAGGGGGAACCCCGCCCTGGGCCAGGGGTGGCCCGCAGCAGCCCGCTCCCGATGCCCCGGCTGCGCAGCCTGAAAAACCACAAGACGAAAATAAGTAGTTCCCATTCAGCCTCCCCCAAATCCTATGTACGCGATTTGGGGGAGCAGCCACTTTTTCCTCTTTCAGCTTTTATTCTCCCACTGGTAAACTACACTCATGCAAGAACTGATCCTTGTTGTCGACGATGAACCCAAAGTAGCCCGGTTGGCGCGTGATTACCTTGAGAAGAATGGTTTTCGCGTCCTGACGGCCTCGGATGGTCCTACTGCGCTCACCCTGGCGCGCCGTGAACGGCCCGACCTGCTCATCCTCGACCTGATGCTGCCCGGTATGGATGGGCGCGAAGTTTGCCGCATCTTGCGTCGTGAGAGCGACCTGCCCATCATTATGCTGACCGCCCTGGCTGAAGAAAGCGACCAGGTAGTGGGGCTGGAACTTGGCGCCGATGATTACATCGTCAAGCCCTTTTCCCCGCGTGCGCTGGTGGCACGAGTGCGCGCCATGCTGCGCCGTTCACAGGGGCAAGTAAAGGCCTCGGCCGTCATCCGCAGCGGCGGGTTGGAAGTGGATATCGAGCGGCACACCGTCAGCCAGGACGGAATCCCCCTCCACCTGACCCCCAATGAATTTAAGCTGCTTGCCATCCTGGCGCGCCGTCCCGGCCAAACTTTTACCCGCGAGCAGCTTATGGATGAACTGTACGGCGTAGCGATTGCCGGGGTCGACCGCAGCATCGATTCGCACATCAAGAACCTGCGCCGCAAACTCGAGACTGGCGGGCGCTTGCCACACATCGAAACAGTCTACGGGGTAGGTTATCGCTTCACCGAACAGGAGCGCGCATGAAGCACGATTGGCAGGGCCTGCCCGACCACTGGCGGCGCAGTCGCCGGTTCGTTTTTTGGGGATTTGCTGCCCTGTTTGGCGGGCTGGCGCTGGTCTTCCTGTTGGGCGTCGCCACGGTTATTTACCTGGCTTTTGGCCGGGCCGGGTTCGACCTGCGTCATCCGCCTGGCGGTTTGTTGTTGCTGTGTGTGGTCCCATTCGTTTTTATTTTCCTTTCCAGCCTGCTGGGAGCTGTGGGTTTTCGGCGTTTTGGCCGGCCGCTGGCCGACCTGGTGGCAGCCATCGAAACCGTGGCGCGCGGCGACCTGTCGGTGCGGCTCAAAGAGCACAACCCGCCTCAGTTGCGCGCCCTGGCGCGTAGTTTTAACAACATGGTGGGTGAGTTGGAACGCGCCGAACAGCAGCGCCGCAACATGACCGCCGACATTGCCCACGAACTGCGCACCCCGCTCCACGTCATCCAGGGCAACCTGGAAGGGATGCTGGACGGTGTCTACGAGCCTAACCGTGAAAACTTGTCGGCCACGCTGGAAGAGACTCACCTGCTTGCGCGGCTGGTGGCGGATTTACAAACCCTGTCACTGGCCGAGGCCGGGCAGCTGCCGCTCCACCCGACCCGTTTCCTGGTTTCCGATTTACTGGCCGATGCCGCCACCAGTTTTTCTCCCCAGGCTGCCACACAGCAGATTGACCTGGCTGTAGAAGTGTCTGACGCGGCCCGCACCTTCGAACTGGATGCCGATTACGACCGCATCGACCAGGTGCTTTCGAACCTGATTGCCAATGCCCTGCGTTACACCCCTCCCGGCGGGAAGATTACCCTGCGCGTCGAAGCCGCCCCCCAGGCGTTGGTGCGCATCACCGTCGCCGATACGGGTTCTGGCATCCCGCCCGAGGATTTGCCCTTTGTCTTTGACCGCTTCTGGAAGGCCGACCGCTCTCGCACGCGCGGCAGCGGCGCGGGCAGCGGCTTGGGCCTGGCAATTTCTCGCCAGCTCATCCGCGCCCACGGCGGCACAATTGAAGTCGCCAGCCAGCCGGGGCAGGGAACCACCTTCATCATCGAATTAGGGCCGGTTGTATAACCACAGGATTCCCAAAAACAGGTTTGCATGCCGCCAATACTCATGGCGGCATGTTTGTTTGTCCCCGCAATTGGGGTTCTCGTTATAAAATAGGAGCATGCTTATCCACTCAGCGGCACAACTCCTGACCCTCGCGGGCGGCCCGCAGCGCGGCCGCGACCTCGGCACACTCGGCATCATCGAGGATGGCGCGGTCCTGATCCGGGATGAAAAGATTGTCGAGTGTGGCAAAACCGCCGACTTGCGCGCCGCCTACCCAGGCGAGCCGATGTTAGATGCTTACGGTTGCGTGGTGATGCCTGGATTTGTGGACCCCCACACGCATCTTATTTGGGGTGGTGATCGCGCCGCCGAATTTGAGATGAAAATGGGCGGAACCCCCTATCTCGACATCCTGGCTGCCGGGGGCGGGATTCTTTCCACTGTGCGGCAGACGCGCACCGCCAGCATCGAGTCGCTGATTGCCCAGGCTCGTCCGCGCCTGTTTCGCATGTTTGCGCATGGTTCCACCACCATCGAGGCCAAAACAGGCTATGGCTTGCAAACCGCCACCGAATTGCGTCTGCTAAAGGCCTTGCTGGCGCTCGAAGACGAGACCCGCATGGACCTGGCGATCACTTTCCTGGGTGCGCATGCCATTGCCCCTGAGTTCAAGGATGATCCACAGGGCTATACCGACCTGATTTGCGAAACCATGTTACCGTTACTGCACCAGTGGTGGGAAACCCACGCCCCGCATCAATCCCTGCCGTTTGTGGATGTTTTCTGCGAAAACAAAGCCTTCGACCTGGCCCAATCGCGCCAGATCTTAACCCGCGCCAAAGAACTTGGCTTCCCGCTCAAGATTCATGCCGATGAATTTGACAACCTGGGTGGCGCCAGCCTGGCGGTTGAACTGGGCGCTGTCTCGGCTGACCACCTGGTTAAAACATCGGATGCCGATATCGAAGCCCTGGGACGCTCTGATACGGTTGCCGTTTCGCTGCCCTGTACGCCTTTTGGCCTGGCCGAGCGCGATTACACCCCCGCCCAGAAAATCCTCGATGCCAACGGCATCCTGGCCCTGGCAACGGACTGTAATCCGGGCACCGCCTGGAACGAATCGATGCAATTTGTCATTGCCCTGGCGTGCCGCACCATGAAGCTTACCCCCGCCCAGGCAATCGCAGCCTCTACCATCAACTCCGCCCACGCCATTCGACGTTCGCATGTCGTGGGTTCGCTCGAACCAGGTAAACAGGCCGACCTTCTGGTCTTATCTGTGCCGGACTATCGCCACCTGGGCTATCGTTTTGGAACCAATCTAGTCAAACAGGTGATCAAAAAAGGGCGCGTCTACTCAGTGGATGTTGGCTACTATCGCACGGCATGAGGTGATTGGGTATGGAAGTCCGCTGGGTTATTTTTTCAAGTGTCCTGTTTTTGAACACGGCCGCTGCTCTGATGCTGGCTGTGCAGGTAGGGCGACGGCGCAGCGCGCCGGGTAGCGGGTATGCCGCGCTGATGTTTGTTGCGCTGGCAATCTGGTCTTTTACCTACGCCATCATCACCCTCTCCAACAATCTCGAAACCAAAATTTTCTGGTTGCGTCTTGAAAACCTCGGCATCCTGACCGTCCCGGTTTTCTGGTTGCTTTTTTCTATCCTGTACACCCGCAACGAAGACTGGCTTAATCGTGTAACCTACGCCATGATCTGGGTTGTGCCGATTGTCTCGCTCACCTTCATCTTTTCCGATTTATGGATGAGCTTGTACTACCCCTCGGTTACACCGTTTGATGTCAGCGGCGGCCCGCTGATTGTCACCCGTGGCCCCTGGTACACCGTGCAGTTGATTTTTTCATACGGATTCCTGGCCCTGGGCCTGCTCATCTTTATCTGGCATATGCTGCGCCTCCGGGGGCTATACCGCAACCAGATCCTGATCTTCCTGGCTGGGATTGTGGTTCCGGTCCTGGTCAATCTCTTTTACCAGGCCGGGTCCAGCCTCTTCTCTGAAATTTACATCCCTATCGACCTGACCGCCATCTCATTCACGATCACCGCCGGGTTAATTAGCGTGGGTGTTTTTGGCCTGCGCATGTTCGACCTGATCCCCATCGCCCGCACCGTCGTCATCGAGAACATTCCCGAAATGGTCATCGTCGTCGACGCCTACAACCGGGTGCTGGATGCCAACCGGGTGGCGTTGCACTGGCTTCAAAAACCGATGAAAGACATCATTGGGCGAGACCTGATGAAAGTTTTTAGCCTGTGGCCCGGGCTGGCCGGGCGTTTCCAGAGCATGGGCGACGTTCAGGATGAGATTGAAGTTTCCACGGACCCGCCCCGCACCCTTGAGCTGCTCATTTCCCCGCTGCGCAACCGCTACGGGTCGCTAGAAGGGCGCGTGATCCTGGCCCGCGATATTACTGACCGTAAAAAGATGGAGACCGACCTGGTCAAGGCTAACCAGGCACTCGAAGCACGCATTAATGATGTCGATGCGCTGCGCGCTCGGTTGCAGGAACAGACGATCCGGGACCCGTTGACCGGGCTTTACAATCGCCGTCACCTTTCAACGGTTTTGGATACCGAAATGACGCGCGCCAAACACCACACCGGCACCTTTTCGATCGCAGCGATTGACCTTGACTATTTCAAACGCTTTAACGATGCCTATGGCCACAAATGCGGCGACCACGTGTTAATCACGTTTGCCCGCCTGTTGAACAGCAAAGCCCAGCGCGGCGAGATAGTTTGCCGGTATGGCGGGGAAGAATTTGTTATCCTGATGCCCGATGTGCCCTTAGATGTGGCCTTAGAACGAGCCGAAGATTGGCGACAATCGCTCGAGAAAACAACCTTTGAATTTGATGGTCAGTCGTTGTTCCCGGCCACCATGTCGGTAGGGGTAGCCACCTTCCCGCTGCATGGCAAAGATGGCGATGCCATCTTGCAGGCCGCCGATTATGCCCTGTATCGCTCCAAATCTGGCGGCCGCAACCGCGTGACCGTTTATGATGAGCGCGGTTACGGAGATACCAACTTCGCTGGAATCTAAATTCGCGTGTAACCCATAAAATTCGGAGGAGAGAGCATGAAGATCGATGTTATTGGCGTTCCCATCGACCTTGGCGCAGACCGGCGCGGTGTCGATATGGGCCCCAGCGCCATCCGTTATGCCCATCTACAACAAAAACTGGAAGACCTTGGCTACGATGTCGAAGACAAGGGCAATGTGGAAGTGCCCATTGCTGAAATGTGCCGCATCAGCGAGCCAAAACTCAAATATATCGACTGCATCATCCCCATGGGGCGGCGCGTTTCTGGCGCAGTATCTACCTCCATGCAGGCTGGCAACTTCCCCCTCGTCCTGGGGGGTGACCATAGCCTGTCGGTGGGTTCCATCCGCGGCGCAGCGCGTAACCGTAAAATTGGCGTCATCTGGGTCGATGCCCATGCCGATTTCAACACCCCCGAAACAACCCCCTCTGGCAATATCCACGGTATGCCGCTGGCAGCCCTGTGCGGCCTGGGCGATGCGCGCCTGGTGCAATTATGGGATGAAACCGTCCCGGTGATTGACCCGCAGCGGGTGGCGGTGATTGGGGCGCGTGACCTCGACCCGGGCGAAAAGCGCAACCTGCGCGAAGCCGGGGTGATGGTGATGGGGATGGAACAACTCGACCGGATTGGGATTGTCTCGGCCCTGGAAAAAGCCATCGAGCGTGTTTCGCGCGAGGCCGATGGCATTTATCTGTCTTTTGACATGGATTCGCTCGACCCGCGCCATGCCTCGGGGGTGGGGACACCCGTCACAGGCGGCCTGACCTATCGCGAGGCGCACCTGGTCTGCGAGCTGGTCGCCGAGACCGGTAAATTAATTGGCATGGATATTGTCGAAGTCAACCCAATCCTGGATGTCCAAAACCAGACGGCTGCCCTGGCTGTGGAATTTGCGCTTTCAGCCCTGGGTTCGCGGGTTTGGAGCGGATAAACACGGTCAAATTTATATCTCCGGTTATAATTTAACTATTATGTTTCACATGGTTTCACTGGAACCGGTCGATTATCTTGTGATCGGCCACATCACGGTTGATTTAACCCCCTCCGGCCCGGTGATGGGCGGTTCGGCGGCCTATGCGGCGCTGACCGCTCGCGCCCTGGGGCTGCGAGTGGGCATTGTGACCGTGCGTGGCAACGAGATACCGCTGGATGGCTTGGAAGGCATCCCGGTGGTTGCGGGTGAAGCCGAATACAGCACCACGTTTGAGAACCTGTATACCCCCGAAGGGCGCGTCCAGTACATCCGTAAGGTAGCCCCCAAAATAGATTTTGACCTGGTGCCAGAAGCCTGGCGCTCGGCTCGCATCATCCACCTGGCGCCTGTGGCTGGCGAGGTGGACCCGGTCCTGCCCGGACACTTCCGCCCGGCCTTAAGCGCCCTCACTATTCAGGGTTGGTTGCGCACCTGGGATGAAAGCGGCCGGGTGAGTCGTTGCGAGTGGCCCGAAGCCGGGCGGGCGCTTGCCAAGGCCGGCGCAGTTGTCTTTAGCGTGGAAGATGTCGCTCACAATGAAGAGACGATAGAACAATACGCTCATGCCACTGGCCTGGTGGCGGTCACCGAAAGCCAGGCCGGGGTGCGCCTCTTCTGGCATGGAGATAGCCGCCGTTTTCGAGCTCCACGCGTGCAAGAAGTAGACCCCACCGGGGCCGGGGACGTGTTTGCGGCCTCGTTTTTTGTGCGTTTACTCAATACCCGTGACCCGTGGGAAGCGGCCCGTTTTGCCAACCAGGTGGCCGCGCTTTCGGTCACCCGTCCGGGGCTCAGCGGGGTTCCGACCGCGGCTGAAGTGCAGCGTTGCCTGGTGGAAGTTTTAGACTGAGAATACCGACCGCCTGTGTGCGGAATCGACAATGGAGTTTGCATGGCGCGAATTTATACAATGGTGAACCAAAAAGGCGGGGTGGGGAAAACCACTACTGCCATCAACCTGGGGTCATACCTGGCCCGCAATGGTCAGAAGGTCTTGATTGTGGACCTTGACCCGCAGGCCAATGCCACCTCCTGCCTCGGCGTGGATAAACGCACGGTGGGCGGCGGGACTTACGAGGCTATGCTGGGGCTTTCTCCCGCGACCTTGCACCTTTTAGCCAACCCGGACCTGAAACTGTCGCTGCTGCCGTCCTCGCCGTCTTTGGCGGGTGCAGAAGTTGAACTGGTGGATGCCGATAAGCGCGAATCGCGCCTGCGCGTTGCCTTACAGCCGTTGGAAGAACGTTTTGACTACATCATGATCGATTGCCCGCCATCCCTTAGCCTGCTGACGCTTAATGGGTTGGTGGCCGCCCGTGACGGGGTCATCATCCCGGTGCAGTGCGAATACCTGGCTCTTGAGGGGCTGGGTCAGTTGATGAGCACCTTGCAGCGTGTGCGCCAGTCGGGGTTCCCGGCGCTCAAGGTGCGCGGGGTGGTCCTGACCATGTTTGAAAGCCGCGCCCATCTTTCTACCGATGTGGTGACCGAAGTGCGCAAACACTTTCCAAACCAGGTTTTTAATACCATTGTGCCGCGGTCCATTCGCCTGGCCGAAGCGCCTTCCTATGGCCTGCCAATATCCTCCTACGCGCCGTCTTCAACCGGGGCGCAGGCTTATGCCGCCCTGGCGCAGGAATTGCTGCTGGGCGATGGCGTGATTGCGCCGAGCGCATAAGGAGAATCGATGCCAAAACATACAGGTCTCGGTAAAGGCCTCGACGCCCTCATCCCAACCGGATTCCAGCCCGAAGCCTCGCCCGCTGCCCCGGCAGGGGAGAGCGGTGTCTTGACGGTTGCTATCGAAAAGATAGTTCCCAATCCGCGCCAGCCGCGCTCACATTTTGACCCGGCCGCGCTCGAAGAATTGTCGAACTCCATCAAGGAGCATGGCATTATCCAACCCCTGCTGGTCAGCCGGGATGACATGGGTGACGGCTATGTGCTGATTGCCGGGGAGCGCCGCTGGCAGGCCTCTAAACGAGCCGGGTTGACGCAGGTACCGGTCATTGTGCGCCAGACCACCGATCAGCAGCGCCTGGAACTGGCCCTGATTGAAAATGTCCAGCGCGCCGACCTGAACCCGTTAGAAGAAGCCAACGCCTATCGCCAGCTTTCAGATGAATTCCGTCTCTCGCACGAAGAAATCGCCGTCCGTGTGGGCAAAAGCCGCGTAGCGGTCACCAACACCCTGCGCCTGCTAAAACTGCCCGAAGCGGTGCTGCAAGCCCTGGTGGATGGCAAGATCACCGAAGGTCACGCCCGCGCCTTGCTGGCTCTGGGCTCGGTCCAGGCCCAGGCAGCCGCCTTGCAGACGGTGCTTTCCAAAGACCTGACTGTGCGCCAAACCGAAGAGCTTGTCCGCAACCTGGGCGGCGAAAAGAGCACCCCTGCGCCCAAACCCGCCCCGTTGCCCGAAGCCCTGGCGCTCGAAGAACGTTTGCGGGCCAACCTGGGGACCAAAGTGAGTCTGAAACCCGGTAAAAAAGGCAGCGGCTCGCTCACCCTGTACTATTATTCGGATGAAGAGTTGAACGCCCTGCTGGGCCGCTTGTTGAACGAATGAACCTGTAACAGACCTGACAGCTCCCCCTGGGCGCGTCAGGTCTATCATTATCGTAGCCGTCTAAATTATGAAAATTCTCTATAACGCCAATATTCACACGCTCGACACCTCCCGCCCCCAGGCCTCGGTGCTGGTTATTGACCGTGACCGTGTAGCGGCCATCGGCGGCCCAGAATTGCTGGATGCTTTTGGGCAGCGCGTCAGCCGCGAAGATATGGGCGGCCGCACCCTCCTGCCCGGCTTGACCGATGCCCACATCCACCTGATGCATTACTCGCTGTCGCTCCAAAAAGTGGATGTCGAAACTCCCACCAAAGCCGAAGCCCTGCGCCGCGTGGCTGAACGCGCTGCCCAAACCCCGCCCGGCAAATGGGTGTTGGGGCATGGCTGGCAGCAGAATGATTGGGATGGGGAATTTCCAACCGCCGCCGAGCTGGATGCAATTGTCTCGGACCGGCCGGTATACCTGACCGCCAAATCGCTGCATGCCGGGTGGGCTAATTCGCTGGCCCTGCGCCTGGCCGGGATCGGCGCCGGGACACCGGATCCGCTTAACGGCAAAGTGGTGCGAGATGCGAACGGCCAGCCAAACGGGATCCTGCTTGAGAGCGCGATGGGGCTGATTGAGAACGGCCTGCCCGAAACCACCCTCCCCGACCTGGTACAGGCCATCGAAGCGGCCCAGCCCATCCTGCACCAGATGGGTTTGACCGGCGCGCACGATTTCGACCAGCGCTCGGCTTTTATGGCCTTGCAAATGCTGGATGCCGATCGGCGGCTCAAGCTGCGTGTGACCAAAAGCCTGCCGGTAGAACTGCTCGAGCATGCCTTTGAGCTGGGCCTGCGCACCGGTTTTGGCAGTGAACACCTGCGCATTGGCTCGGTAAAAGCCTTTATGGATGGCGCGTTGGGGCCGCGCACGGCCGCAATGTTTGCGTCCTACTTGAATGAGCCCGAAAATAAAGGTATCCTGAATATGGACGGCGAAGAACTCTTTGAGTTTGGCCGCCAGGCCGCAGAATCGGGCCTCAGCATGGCTGTTCATGCCATCGGTGACCGGGCTGTGCATGAAGTGCTGGATGGATTGGAGCAGTTGCGCGCCTATGAGCGTGACCACGGCCTTCCGGCCCTGCGGCACCGCATCGAGCATGTCCAGATTATCCACCCCGATGACGCCTCGCGTCTCGGCAAATTGGGCGTCATCGCCTCGATGCAGCCCATTCACGCCACCTCCGATATGCTGGCCGCCGATCGCTATTGGGGCGAACGGGCGCGACTTGCGTATGCGCCGCGCACCCAGTTGAATGCCGGGGCAGCCCTGGCCTTTGGCTCAGATGCCCCGGTTGAAAGCCCCAACCCCTTTTGGGGGCTGCACGCCGCGGTCACGCGCCGCCGGGTCGATGGCGTTCCCGGCCCCGAGGGCTGGTATCCTGAACAGAAACTCTCGCTGCGCGAAGCCCTGGAAGGTTTTACCGTGGGCGCAGCTTATGCCGCCGGGTTAGAAAACCGCCTGGGACGGCTTTCACCGGGTTTCTATGCGGATCTTATTGCCCTGGAAAACGATCCTTTTGCCTGCCCGGCAGAAGAATTGCGCGATATGAAATCTACAGCCACCATGCTTGCCGGTGAATGGGTCTGGCAATCCTGAAGGTAACCAATGAACAAAGCGCTAATCAGCCCCGAAGTGTTGGTGCCACGGCTCGGTGAGCAACTGGTGAAGGCCGGTTTGCTGACCGATGTGCAGCTTGCGAATGTGCTGGAATTCCAGCGCAAACGCCTGGCTGAAAATCAACCCTTGCTCCTGGGGCAGGCGATTGTTGAAATGGGTTATCTCGACCGGCCCGCGCTCGACCGGGCGGTGACCGAACAAATCCTGCGTTTTCGCGCCGCGTTGGAAGATGCCAACCGCAACCTGGAAACCCGTGTCCAGCAACGCACCGCCGAGTTGGAAGATGCCCTGCGCAAACTCTCCGAGTTGAACCAGCTCAAGGCCAATATTATTTCCAACATCTCGCATGAGTTGCGCACCCCGCTCACCCATATTCGCGGCTACCTCGAGTTGCTCCAGACCGATTCCCTGGGCGAGTTGAACGAGGACCAGAAAAAAGCTATCGATGTAGCCATGCGTTCTGCCGGACGCCTGCAAAGCCTGATCGATGACCTGATCCTGTTCTCGCAGGCCTCGCGCGGCGAAATGACCCTTTCGCTGCAATCGGTGGACCTGCGAGAAGCGATTGCCGGGGTGGTAGCGCGCTCAAGCCCGCGCGCCGACGCCCAAAAAATCGAACTAAGTGTTGATATTCCCGACCCTATGCCAATGGTTCGCGCCGATGCAGAAAAGATGGGTTGGGTTTTAACCCAATTGCTGGATAATGCCATTAAATTCACCCCCTCCGGCGGCAAAATTAGCCTGGAGCTGGCGGTGGAGAACAATAATTTGCTCCGCATTACGGTCAAGGATAACGGAATCGGAATTCCACACGAACGCATCCAAGAAGTGTTTGAACCTTTCCACCAGCTGGATGGTTCGCCCACCCGTCGTTATGGTGGCACCGGCCTGGGGCTGGCGCTGGTGCGCGAGATTGTGGAAGCTCACGGTTCAATGATAGATATTCGGTCACAATCCAACCAGGGGACGCAGGTGTCGTTCCCGTTGCTCATTGCCAAAATGGATGAATAATGTCAACCGAAGAACGCATACCCGATTATCTGGCCATTGCTGAGGCAGTTACCCAGCGCAGCGACTTCAAAGAAGCATTGGACTCGGTCATTGCTGTTGTCCGTTCCGTGTTCCTGTTTGACAACCTGGCCCTGTACTTGTCCGATGACACCCCGGGCAGTTTCACCGAGATTGTCTATGCTCGCGCGGTTGGGCGCGGCCAGGCTGCCGGGGCAGATGCCGCCTGGGGCGCCGACCTGGCCAACAACGTCTGCTCGGCCAATGAGATGATTGTCCAGGAACCCTCCAAGGGCTCCAGCAAACATGACCGGCTGCGACAGCCGCACTTGCTTGGGCTACCGTTGCGCACCTATAACGGTGTGCTGGGCGCGTTGATTTTTATTCGCTTTGGCGGCCCCACCTATACCCCCACCCAGATTCAGCGGGCGCAGTTCATTGCCACGCAGTTTGCCAGCCTGTTCGAGCGCGAGAAAAACCGTCAGCAGATTACAGCCCTGCAAGAAGCGCGGCATTTGCTGGCTTTACAGGAAGATTTTATCGCCACGGTATCGCATGAGCTGCGCACCCCGCTTGGCTTTATCAAAGGTTACTCCACCACCCTGTTGCGGCAAGATACCGTCTGGGACGAAACCACTCGCCGCGAATTCCTGACCATCATCGACGAAGAAGCCGACCACCTGACCATGTTGATCGAGAATGTGCTCGAGTCGTCGCGGTTGCAGAGCAATACCTTGCCAATGCGCTTCCAGCCGGTGCGCCTCGATGCCCTGATTCGCGATACGGTCATTCGCGGCCATGCCCGTTACAAGGATACCCCGGTTGAAACCGACTTCCAGGTGACACCCATTGTTAAGGCGGACGGCGTGCGAATTGCCCAGGTGTTGGATAACCTGTTTAGCAATGCTGTAAAATACGCGCCCAATGCCCCTATTAAAGTAACGCTCAGCCAGGAAGGCGATTACTATCGCATTCGTTTTGCCGATTCAGGTCCCGGTATCTCGCCCGAGCATATTGAGAACCTGTTTAAACGCTTTTTCCGTGTTCCGGGGCAGGGAGGCTCCGGCTCGGGCCTGGGTTTGTTTATTTGCAAGAAGATTGTCGAAGCGCATGGTGGTAATATTTCAGTAGAATCGACACTGGGAGTTGGTACCACCTTCTTAATAGATTTACCTGCCGAAACAGGCATTCGAACATCATAAGGAGACAGGCATGACAAATAAAATCCTCGTTGTTGATGATGAACCTCGCTATTTACGCCTCCTGGAAGCCAACCTGCGCACAGAAGGATACGAAGTGTTCACAGCCATGGATGGATTGCAGGCGATAGAGGCGTTTTCAGCGACCCCGGTGGATTTAATCCTGATGGATGTGATGATGCCCCGGCTGGATGGTTTTGCCGCCTGTCAGCGCATTCGTCAGTTCTCAAATGTTCCCATCATTATCCTGACGGCCAAAGGTGAGGAACATGACCGGGTGCGCGGGTTGGACCTGGGCGCAGATGATTACCTTGTCAAACCCTTCTCGGCCACCGAGCTTTTGGCGCGTGTGCGCGCGGTGTTACGCCGCTCCCTGGTCTCAAAAGATGTCAGCCAGAGCCGCTTTTTTGAGCACGAGACCCTGCGTATCGATTTTGCGCGTGCCGAAGTGTGGCGCGCAGGTCAGCCCATCTTCCTTTCGGCCACCGAATATCGCCTTTTGTTGCAATTTGCCCATAACGTGGGTAAAGTGATGAGCGCGGAAGACCTGTTAACCAGTGTTTGGGGACCGGAATATCGCAACGACAAAGAAATTTTGTGGGTCAGCATTGCCCGCTTGCGCCAAAAGCTGGAGGATGATGCCCACAGCCCCAAGCATATCGTCACTCGTTCGGGCCTGGGCTACCTGATGCCCCCGATTGAGGAATAAACGGGAGATTTATCGTGGAAGAAACCCCACTGTCTGTCCTCATTGTTGACCAGGATTCCCGCAGCCGGAATTACCTGGCTACCTTGCTGACCGATCAGGGGTATGTGCTCCAACTGGCCTCGGCTGGCAAAGAAGGTTACATTTCCGCCCTGCGTGACCGCCCGGACGTGATTATTTTTGACCCTGGTCTGGCGGATCTCCCGGCAATGGAATTGGTGAAAAAGCTGCGCAGTGACAAGCGCACCGCCACAACCTATCTGATTGCCCTGGCTGCGGTTTCAAACCCGGCAGCCATGGCCGACCTGCTGGGGGCAGGCTGCAACGAGTACCTGGTAAAGTCACAAGAAGCCATCGAAAAACTGCTTGGCATTCTTTCAGGAGAGTTTCGGCAAATTGCTGAGACTCAACCAATCGGTGCTGTGCTTAAACGCAAGCACCAGGGCGGCATCCTCACCGTATTCCTGAGCGCCAAGGGCGGCACGGGAACTTCCTCCCTGTGTGCCAACCTGGCCCAGAATGTTGCCAACTCGCACCCGGGGATGGACCTGGCTGTCATGGACCTGGTATTGCCCATTGGGTCGATCGACTCAATTGTGGGCTACAAGGGCGATTTCAACCTGATCGAAGCCGCCGCGCATAAACTGGAAGACCTGAATGGCGATTACCTGCGCCGGATGATGACCCCGCTCGATAACTGGGGCTTTCGGCTGTTGGCGGGTTCGCCCGACCCCGAATCTGCCATCTCGTTGGATGCCTCGCATATCCCGGTCTTGATTCGCGCCTTTCGCCAGGCCTTTGACTTGACCTTTGTGGACCTCGGGCGCTCGCTTTCCCGCATCAGCCTGCCCATCATCCAGGAAGCCGACGTGGTCGTGATTGTAACCAGTTCTGACCTGGCAACGGTAACCCTCACCCAATCGGTGTCAAATTATCTTAAGAGTAAAGGGCTCGAAGATCGGCATGTTTACATGCTGCTGAACCGCGCCATTGGCCTGGAAGGCCTCAGCAAGAGCGATGCCGAAAACATCATCGGAACCTCCATCCGGGCAACCATCCCGTATATGGGTGCCAGCTTTACGCTCGCAAACAATCAGCACCTGCCGATTTTGATGAAACTGCCTCACGACACGGCCGCGATGATGATCGACCAGGTTTCGAGGCAGATCCTTGATGTTGCGCGTCAAAACCGCGAATAGAAAGAGAGTCAGCCATGAGCATTGAGTTCAATGAAAAGGGTAAGTACTTCACCGACATCATTTCCAAAGTTGCTGTTCCGGCTATGATTCAAACGGTTACGCACCGCATCGAAGGCTCCATCCACATCCGCCTTGATGGGCGGGTGAAAGATGAATTGGATCGTAGTGAGCCCTTTATTGCGGTCACCAATGCCAAAGTGCTCTCTCCAGATGGTACGGTCTTATACCAGGCCGACTTTTTGACAGTTTCACGCAGCCAGATTGTATGGGTCATCCCCAGCGACGATTCGGCCTACTCAGGAGATAAGTGATGACCCTGCTTTCCTCCTCTTCAGCGGCTTCAACCGGCCTGTCTTCTGCCGATGTGCTTAAGCTCAAGCATTTTGTCATTGAAAACCTGACCCGTGAACTGGAAAGTGAAAACCCGCCCTTTGAGCAGCGTGAAAACTTTGTGCGCACCAAACTGACCGAGGTTTTTGGCCGCTTGCGGGTGACCGTGCCTGATTCCATCAAACAACAAATTACCCAGGATGTGATGGATGATGTCCTTGGCTATGGCCCCATCCAACCCTTGCTCAATGATCCCGATGTCAGCGAAGTTATGGTCAATGGCCCCAAAAAGGTTTACATCGAAAAGAAGGGTAAGCTTGTCAAAACAGGTGTCACCTTTGAAAATAACGACCACGTCCTGCGCATCATTGACCGAATTGTGCTGCCGCTTGGACGCCGCGTAGACCCCGATAGCCCCACCGTTGATGCGCGCCTCCCCGACGGGTCGCGTGTCAATGCCGTCGTGCCTCCGGTGGCGCTGGATGGCCCGTCCATCACCATCCGCAAATTCCGCAAAGATAAACTCAGCATGCAGCAGCTCATCGAATTTGGCTCTATCACGGCTCCTATGGCTGAGTTCCTGAAAGCCTGCGTTTTAAGCCACCTGAACATCATCATTTCGGGCGGGACCGGCTCGGGCAAAACCACGCTCCTCAACGTACTCTCCAGCCTGATCCCGGAGGATGAGCGTATCGTCACCATCGAAGATGCTGCCGAACTCCAGCTTCAGCAGGAACATATCGTTCGCCTGGAGACCAAACCGGCCAACCTGGAAGGCAAGGGCATGGTCACCACCCGCGAACTGGTTCGCAACGCCTTGCGTATGCGTCCAGACCGGATTGTGGTGGGGGAGTGCCGAGGCGGCGAAACCCTCGACATGCTCCAGGCAATGAACACCGGTCACGACGGCTCATTGACCACCCTGCACGCCAACACCCCGCGCGATGCTTTGTCACGTCTTGAGACGATGGTGCTTATGGCCGGTATGGACCTGCCGATTAAGGTTATTCGCCAACAGGCCTCGGCCGCAGTCGACCTGATTGTCCAGCAAACCCGTCTTAAAGACGGCTCGCGCAAGGTGACAGCCATCAGCGAGGTGGCCGGGATGGAAGGCGATACGATTGTCTTGACCGACATTTTCCGCTTTGAGCAGACCGGGACCACCTCTGAAGGCAAGGTGATCGGTCAACTCAAGCCGACCGGCATCCGCCCGTTGTTTACCCCGCGCCTCGAAGCCGCCGGTTTCAAACTTCCTCCCGAGGTTTTTGGCGCCAATATGGGCGACATGCTTCGGCGGCGGTAGCTCCTTTTTTCTCGTGTATAATGAGAAAAACCCTCATTCAAGGCTAAATTACCCGGAAACCTGCCATGAGTCTTCAAACTCAGATTGCCCTTCGAACTCGCAAACTCGGCGTCCTGATTCGTGATGCCCGTATTGCCGAGCGCAAAAATGTTACTGAAACCGCAAAAGCCATAGGAGTGACTCCCGCGTTGTTGCGCGCCTATGAAGAGGGTCGCCGGGCGCCTTCCCTGCCAGAATTGGAAGTCCTGGCTTTTTACCTTGACCTGCCCATCCAGCACTTTTGGGGCAGCCAGGCCATTTCTGATGCAGCCTCCCGCACTGACCCTCTTGATCTGAACAAGCTCTCCGCAATCCGCCATCGCATTATTGGCGCAACATTGCGCCAGAAGCGCCAGCAAGCCAGCCTCTCGCTTAAGGCGCTTGCTGCCGAGACGGGTATTTCTGCCTCGCGGCTGACCGATTATGAGCTGGGTGAACGCGCAATTCCGCTGCCTGAGTTGGAAGCAATTTTGCAGGTCTTTGGCGGGCGGGTGGAATCGTTCTTCGACCAGAATGGCCCCGTAGGGCGCTGGATGAATGAGCAGGAAGCCATTCACTCCTTTTTGAGTCTGCCGCCCGAGTTGCGCGCCTTTGTCTGTATGCCAGTTAACCGTCCATATCTCGAACTGGCTCGTAACCTGAGCGGGCTTTCCACCGAGAAATTACGCTCGGTGGCCGAAGGCTTGCTCGACATCACTTTATAGCCAGGGAGACCGCATGGGTGGTTCGGAATTAAACACAAAAACACTGGTCGATAACGCGACCAGCGCTTACCAAGGTTCAGACTACGAAACTGCGGCCCGCATTTTTGGCGAGGCCGCAGCCGCTTTTTTGGCCGCAGAGGACCAGCTCCAAGCGGCTGAGATGAAGAACAATCAAAGTGTAGCCTATTTACAGGCCGGGAATGCCCAGTCTGCTTTTGAAGTTGTGCACGGTACAGCCAGTCTTTTTGCGGTCGCCGGGGATTTCCGTCGTGAGGGACTGGCCTTTAGCAACGAGGCCACCGCTTTGCAGGCATTGGGCCGTCCAAACGAAGCCATCGAAACGTATCGCCTGGCGGCCGAGGCGTTAGCTCGTGCCCAGGAAGACCAGATGCGCGCCACGGTTATGAACGCCCTGGCAGGCATCCAATTGCGGCAGGGAAAGCTCTTCGATGCATTGCTTTCCATGCGCATTGGGCTCGATGGCGTCAAAAACCCCACCCTTAAACAACGAATTTTGCGCAGGTTATATCGGTTGATTGTATGGTAAACCTTCAATACCTGGTCCGTTCTGCGCGTCCGGCTGACCACTCGCGAATTGCGAACTTAATGTACTTTGAAGCGCGGGTGCACCGTCACCTGGATTGGCGCACCCCGCTCGATTGGCTCGGCGCTCCAGAATACTGGGTTTTGGAAAAAAATGGCATTATCAACGCCGCCATGGCTTGCCCGCCTGACCCGGCTACCATTGCCTGGCTGCGTCTGTTTGTAGTCTCTTCTAACATTCCTATTCGCGAAGCCTGGGAGACCCTGTGGGAAACAGCAGCGGTACCGGCTATGCGTGGGCGCGGCCTGACCCTGGCCTCCATCGTTGTCCACGATTGGTTGCGCGACCTGCTTCTCAACGCCGGGTTCACTGAAAAACAGCAGATTGTGGTTCTCGAACAGAATGATGCCTCCTTCCAGGTGCGGCAGAATGACAGTGGGGCCTTAATCCGCCCGATGACGCCTGAAGACCTGCCCGAAGTTGCCGCGCTGGATGCCCGTTCTTTTGACCCGCTCTGGCATAATTCGCTCGACGCTTTGCGTTTTGCGTTTTCGCAGTCGGGCATTTCCATGGTGGCTACCGTGGATGGAGAAGTCCTGGGCTACCAGATCAGCACACGCAATCCCTTTGGCGCCCACCTGGCCCGCCTGGCGGTTGACCCTCGTTTGCAGGGCCGGAATATTGGCTACCTGCTGGTACAAGACCTGTTGCTGCAAATGCGCCGCCAGAACCTGCACCGCCTGACTGTTAATACCCAGGGTGACAACGTCGCCTCTTTGTCGCTGTACCAGAAGATTGGTTTCATCCCTACGGGAGAGCGTTACACCATCTTTACCACCACCCTATAGGAGCAAGCATGTCACGGCCCGATTCTGTCATCGTTAATGGCATTGTCCGCCAGGCCCTGGTTTCTGCCGAAGAAGTGATGGGCTCGAATGGCCTGCAGGCTGTTTTGCGCGCCAGCGGTCTCGAGCGTTTTATCGGCAACCTGCCGCCCAACGACATGAATCCCTCCATTAAGACGTCCGATTATGCCCGGCTCAATGCGGCCATCGAAGAGTTTTATGGGCGCGGCGGTAAAGGCATGTTGCGCCGCATCGGCAAGGCCTCCTTCCAGTACGGACTGCGTGAACAGGCGGCCCTAATGGGCATTGCCGGGGTGGCGCTTAAACTCCTCCCGGAGAAGCAGCGCATTAAGTTCATCCTGAATGGGGTTGCCAGCGCGCTCAAAAAGTCGAACCCCGAGGTCGATGCCTGGGTTGAAGAACAGGGTGACAAGGTTGCCTACATCGAGCGGACTTGCGCCATTTGCTGGGGACGCCATAGCGAGCAACCAGTCTGTCACCTGTACATCGGTTCGATTGGCGAGGCGGTTTTATTTGCTACCGGCGTTGAACACGAGATTATTGAAACCCACTGTACTGCCAAGGGCGATGAATACTGTCGTTTTGAAGTAGGAGCCTCTAAATCTTGAGCAATCCCAACCCCCCGTTGCTGCCTTTGCGCTTTTTTAGACTGTTTTTGGATACCCTGATCGCCGAAGTGGGCCGCGATACCCTGACGCTTGTGCTCGAAAAAGCGGATCTTTCCCCCGAACTTGTCAACCCGCAGCTGGTCTCCACCTTAACCAGCCAGACTGCTGCTGAAACTTTTGCCAGCATCCAGCACGCTGTGCGCCGTTATTATGGACGTGGGGCACGCGGCACCCTGACCCGAATAGGTCGTTTGCTCTGGCCGCGCCTGCTCGAGAACGCCTCCCTGCCCGAAAAAGCCCAGGCGCAAATGGTGCGCACCCTGCCTCCCTCCATCCGCGTTAAACCGGCGGTGGAATTGCTGGCCCGTTTTTTGCGCGAGCGTCCGGCCGGGGTCACCATCCATACCCTTGACCTGGACCTGATGCTGGTGGATCACGCCGGGGCGGCCACCCTCGAGCAAAAAGAATCCACACCGATGTGTTTTGTGACCCTCGGCCTGATCCAGGAAGTTCTTTTTTGGGCCATGGGGCGTGAATATGATATCGAGGAAGTGTCTTGTCGGGCCAATGGCGGCGCAACCTGCGAGTTCAAAATTAATACCGCCCAAAAATAATTAACCTGTTCTTCACACCGCTGGTTTCCGGCAGCTTCAGGCACTCGCTTGGGTGCCATGCCAGGCGCCAGCGGATTTTAAACCCGGGATATTCCAATGGCTAAACCAAAACCCCAAAAACCGAATCGCTCAAATCTGTATATTGTTATTGTTGCCGTGGCAGTGGCCCTGCTCATAACGATAGGCCTGTTGCTCACCAACCTGCCCGCCTCGCAAGATGCGGCTATTCCCGAATTCCCTGAGCGCTATAAGGTGGAATTGAACACCATGGGCGACCCGTTTGCCCCGGTGCGTGTGGATGTCTGGGAAGATTTCCAGTGCCCGGCTTGTGCTCGTTACTCGCAGGAGACCGAACCACTCATTATTGAAACCTATGTCAAGACAGACAAGGTGTACTATACCTTCCATCACTTCCCCTTCCTCGACGAACAGAGCGAGACAAAAGAGTCTCAAAATGCCGCCAATGCCAGCATGTGCGCCGGGGAGCAGGGTCGTTTTTGGGATTATCACGATACGCTTTTTGCCAATTGGAACGGCGAAAACGAAGGCGCTTTTAGCCGCGATAACCTGCTTTCTTTTGGCCGCCAGCTAAACCTGGATATGGTGATGTTTGAACAGTGCCTGGTGGACAATCGCTTTTTCCCACAGATTAAGCTTGATATCCAGGCTGGGAACGTGGCCGGGGTGTATGGCACGCCAAGCGTTTTCGTTAACGGTGAATTGGTAACACCGGGTCGTATCCCCAGTTTTGCCGATGTTTCCGCAGCCATTGAGGCCGCCCTGGCCAAATAGCGACAGTGTTTCTTAATCTTATTCTTATCTATCACAACTGGACAAATCCCTTTGAACATGGGAAAATTCCGCCACCTAGATCGTTTGAATTTGAAAGGATGGAGAGAAAAAAATGAGTAAACGTCAGGAAATGCGCGATAAGAGAGCCCGTGCCCAGCGAAACCAGCGCATCATGCTAATTGTTGGTGTTGCTGTGGTTGGCGTGGCAATCGCGCTTGCGTTAATTTTGCCCAACTTACAGCCGGTGGGTGAAATTGTCATGCCCGAATTCCCCGATCGCGGACAGACCACCTTTAACACCATGGGTGATCCCAATGCGCCGGTCAAGATCATTGAGTATTCCGACTTCCAGTGCCCCTACTGCGGAAATTTCTCGAAGGATACTGAGCCCCAGATCGTTGAGAACTATGTAAAAACTGGCAAGGTGTACTTCGAATATCGCTCAGTGGGTCAGTTCATCGGTGTCGAATCGGCGCGGGCTGCCGAAGCCGCCTATTGCGCTGGCGACCAGGGCAAATTCTGGGAAATGCACGATGTGATTTTTGCCAACCAGACCGGTGAAAACGTCGGCGCCTATTCAGACCGCCGCCTTATTGCTTTTGCCGAAAATCTTGGCCTGGATATGACCTCCTTCAAGGATTGCTTCAACAACGGCAAGTACGAAAGCCGCCTGCGTGACGATGAGAAGAATGCCCAGCTCGATATTCCCGCTGCCACCAATTTCGCCGAATTGGTTGCGGCCGGACAATATTCTGCCCAGGGTATTTCTACGCCCACTTTCCTGGTCAATGGCAAGATGGTTGCTGGCGCCCAGCCGTTTAGCGTCTTCCAGCAGGAAATTGAAGCAGCCCTGGCTGCTGCTGGTCAGTAAAACCTGTCCCCTGAAAGCAAAAAGCTGTTTCCGCACAGGAAACAGCTTTTTTGTTGGTTTGGGTGACACCCGGCAGGATTACTTTACAAACAGGGCAACAATCCCCACGATGATTGGCGCAATAGCCAGCGCTGGCAGGAAATTCCCTACCCGAATCTTTTTCAGTTCCAGCAGGCTGCTGACGCCTACGCCCATCAACAGTACGCCGCCGGTGGCTGTCAATTCACTCATCATGGTGGTAGTCACCAGGTTATCGAGCAGGCCAGCCAGCAGGCTGATTCCGCCCTGGTAGACCAGGATTGGCAGGGCGGCGAACAGAACGCCCACGCCCAGGCTGGAGGCAAAAGCCACCGATGCGAAGCCATCCAGCACCGATTTAATAGCCAGCGTGCTGTAGTCGCCGGTTAAACCGTCGCTGATCGAGCCGAGGATAGCCATTGGGCCAATACAATACAAAAGTGAAGCGGTAAGAAACCCGCGCACAAAACGGCTGGAGCCGCCTTCGGAACTGCCAGCAAACCGTTTTTCGAGCCAGATGCCCAGGTGTTGCAGCCCGTCCTCGATTCCCATCCATTCACCCAGGATTGCGCCCAGAATCAGCGCTCCCAGCACAATGAGCGGGTTTTCAGTCTTTAAGAACATTTGCAGGCCCACTGCGGCCGTAAACAGGCCCATGCCTGAAATCACAGTCGATTTTAGCTTTTCTGAAAGACGCGCGCCAAACAACATTCCGGCCGCGCCGCCTACCAATATGGCAATCACGTTGAGTATGGTTCCGGTCATTTTGCTTTAGCCAGTTTCGTGGCCTGCCCCCCGGTTTGATTTTCCAGTAGCTCTAACACAAAGCACAGCGAGGAGAGCCGGTTCAGGTAAGCCACCAGGTTGGTGTTTTCTATCTCCCCGGCATGGTACAGTTCGGCCACGCGCCGCTCGGCGCGCCGCACCACTGTGCGCGCCAGGGCCATGGCAGCGCTGGCCGGGGTTTCACCAGGGATGATGAATTCACGCGGCATTTCCACAATCTGTGCGAGTGCATCGGTTTGTTCTTCGATCCACAGCACGCGCGCTTCGTCGATGTACCGGAAGCGGGCTGCGTTCTCAGGCGTTGCGCCCACCTCCGCCATCAGCTTGTAAAGGTCCCGTTGCGCATCCAACAGCAAAGGCGCAATCTGCGGAGCATTGACATTTGCCCGCGCCAGCCCCAGGGTAGCGGTGGCTTCATCCAGCGCACCCAGGGCTTCAATTCTCAGGTCAAATTTTGGCACGCGGCCCTCACCGAGCAGCCCGGTCGTGCCTTCATCACCGGTACGAGTATAGAAAGGAGACATGCGCGCTATTATATCGCACTGTTATAATCGCCATCATGAAACCCCATTACCACCGCGCCATTACCGAGCAGGCCCTGCGCCCGCACTTTAACCCGGCCGCCCTCGAGAGTGTGGTGCGCGCCAATCTTGGGCAAGATGCACTCCAATACCAGTTTGTTCATGATCACTTCCATTTTGACAACAGCTCGTTTGTGGCCGGGGATGCTTACCTGGAAGAACAGCGCCGTACCGTTAAATCGGTTTTAGAAAACGGCTCACAACCCCTGCCTGCCCGCGCCGCTTTTGGCCGCCTGACACACGCTGCGCAGGATTTCTATGCCCATAGCAATTACATCGCCTTGTGGCGTGAGCGCAACCCTGGCGCGGCGCCGGACGCCATCGACCCGCAACTGGCCGAGGCGTTAACAGACCCTCGCCTGCATTCCGGGCGCATTTACCCGCCGCTCGAGTGGTTCTCTTTCCTGCCGTGGATCGGCCACCTGGTTGTGCCCTTGCTGCCGCGTGACTCGCACGCCTGGATGAACAAAGACGACCCCTCCCGCCCCGATTTCGACTTTGCCTTTGCCGCAGCAGTTAAGCGCACCCGTCTCGAGCTAGACCTGCTGCGCGCCCAACTCACACCCGACCAGTTTGCCCGTTTTACCGGGTCGGCCGCTGCAAACCGATAACGTTTACAAACACATCATTCCAAAAGGTTATAATCAAAATATGGATACCAAAACCAAACTAAACGAAGCCGTAAAAACCGCCATGAAGACCGGTGACGAAGTCAGCAAGCGCACCCTGCGTATGGCATTGGCGGCCATCAAACAAGTCGAGATCGATCGCCGCATTTCGCTCGATGAAATGGCCGTGCTGGCCATCCTTCAGAAAGAGATCAAAACCCGCAAGGAATCGCTTGACGAGGCCCAGAAAGCTGGACGTGAAGATCTGGCCAACGATGCCAAAGCCGAAATCGAAGTCCTGACCGCCTTCCTGCCCCAGGGCCTCAGTGCTGACGAATTGCGCGAACTGGCGCGCCAGGCCATTGCCGAAACCGGCGCGTCTGCCCCCGCCGATATGGGCAAAGTTATGAAGGCGATGATTGCAAAAGTGGCCGGGCGTGCGCCTGGCGACCAGGTTAGCGCGGCTGTGCGCGAATTGCTCCAGAAATAGGCTCGTGAATACTGACTTGCGTTTTTGGCGGCAGATCGAACGCCACGATTTGCTGGCCCTCATTTTGCTCATCCTTACCGGACTGGCGATTTACGCCATTTTGGTTCTGCCCATCTCGCTGCGCCCCTCCAGCCTGCCGCTTAAAGAAGGCCAGGTTGCCCCGCAAGATTTCCAGGCCCCGGCCAACAACGAATACATCAGCGATGTGCGCACCGCCCAGGCGCGTGATGCTGCCGAGCGTTCGGTTCCGCTGATCTACACCCTGCCCGATCCGGCCATTTCGCGCCGCCAATTTGCCCTGTTGCGCGCCGTGCTCGACAGCATTTCCACGGTGCGCGCCGATGCAACTACCACCCTGCAAGAAAAACGCACTGCGCTCACCACCATCCCCGACCTGAGCCTGCCAATCAGCGCGATCGACACGATCCTGTTTTTCACCGACTCGCGTTGGAATGGCACCCAGCAAGATGCCATGCGCATCCTCGAGGCCCTGATGCGCGCTTCGGTGCGAGAAGAGAACCTGGAAAGTGTTCGCGCCTCGATCCCGGCCCTGGTCAGCTTTGCATTGACCGATGAGCAGGTGGCGGTGGTGGTAGACCTGGTCAGCCCGTTTGTGGTTCCCAACAGCTTTTACAGCCTCGAATTGACCGATGCCGCCCGGCTGCAGGCCCGCCAGTCGGTAGAGCCGGTGACCCAGTCGTATATTGCCGGTGAAATCGTCGTCCAGCGGGGCAAGGTGCTGCGCGCAGCCGATATCGAGGCGCTCGAAAAGCTTGGACTGATCCGCCCCACCGACCCCTCGCTCGAATACCTGGGCATTGCGGGGATTATTGCGGTGGTCATGTCGTTTACCGGCTTTTATTTCCATCGTCGCCGACCGTATTATTACAACGATGGCCGCAGCCTGGTGTTGATTGCGGTGGTTTTCCTGATTTTCCTGGCCGCAGCGCGCCTGGTCATCCCCAATCGCGCCCTTATCCCCTATGTTTTCCCGCTCCCGGCCTTTGGATTATTAATCGCTACCCTGTTTGGCCCCGGTGGGGCGCTGATTCTCTCACTCGTAATCAGCATCCTGGCGGCCTACGGATTGCCCAATGCCCTCGACCTGACCCTGTTCTATATGTTTTCGTCGTTGCTGGGGGTTTTGTCACTCGGCAAGGCACATCGCATCAGTTCATTCTTTTGGGCGGCGCTGGTTTCCTCCCTGGCCGGAACTGTGGTGGTGGTGGCATACCGCATCCCCAGCGGCACACTCGATGCCATCGGCTACCTGCAGCTAATTTTTGCATCCTTTGGCAATGGCGCGGCTTCGGCCAGCGTTGCGCTCATGCTCCAGTACATGCTGGCCGAGTTCCTGGGGCTTACCACAGCCCTGCGCTTGCTCGAAATATCCCGCCCCGATTCACCCCTGCTGCAATTTTTCCTGCGAAACGCCCCCGGAACGTACCAGCACAGCCTGATGGTTTCCAACCTAGCCGAGCAGGCTGCCGAAAAGCTGGGCATGGATACGCTGCTGGTGCGGGTTGGCGCGCTGTATCATGATGTTGGCAAGGCTACAAATCCGCTTTTCTTCATCGAAAACCAGATGCCTGATAACCTGAACCCGCACCATGACCTGGATGCCGAAACGGCTGCGGCCAATGTCATTCGCCATGTGACCGATGGGGTGCAGCTGGCTAAAAAATATCGCCTGCCCAGCCGCATTATCGATTTTATGCTCGAACATCATGGCACGCTGATGGCGCGTTACCAGTATGGCCGTGCGGTCCAGGCTGCGGGCGGGGATACCTCCAAGGTCGACTCGGCCAAATTCCGCTACCCTGGCCCGCGTCCGCGCTCGCGTGAGACGGCCCTGTTAATGCTGGCCGATAATTGCGAAGCCCGCGCCCGTGCCGAACGCCCGCGCAGCGAGGAAGATGTGCGTGGCGTGGTGCTCAAGGCCATCGACACTTGCCAGAAAGAAGGCCAACTGGCCGACACCCGCTTTACCCTCAAAGACCTGACCGCCATTACAGATGTTTTTGTAACCACCCTCACCGGGCTGTATCATCCGCGCATTCAATACCCATCCCAAGAAACGACCGATCCGCGCGGCGGTAGCAGCCCCACCCTGCCCGTCACCAAACCGGAGCCGTAAGAATGATTTTCATCGAGATCAACGAAAACCTGCCCGTCGAAATCCCAACCGACCTGCTGGAACGCGCCGCTGAAGCCGCCCTGGCGCACCAGGCGGCCCCTGCCGAAGCCGACCTGACAATTGTCTTGTCGGATGATGCCCAACTGCACGAACTGAACCGCCAGTGGATGGAAGTGGATGCTCCCACCGATGTGCTTTCTTTCCCTTCTGACGAAACCGACCCGGATACCGGCTCCCGTTACCTGGGCGATATCCTGATCTCGGTCCCTTATGCAGCCCGGCAGGCCGCCCTGGCTGGTCACCCGGCCCAGGCAGAAGTACAGCTCTTGGTGGTTCACGGCGTTCTGCACCTGATGGGCCATGACCATGCCGAGGCCGGGGAAAAAGCTCGCATGTGGGCGGCCCAGGCTGAGATCCTGGCCCAACTGGGGTTGGGGAACATTCAGGTGCGCGATCAATGACCGAGTTTATCCGGTCGCGTATTGCCTCGTTTGGGCATGCCTTCCACGGTTGGTGGTATGTACTCCGCACCCAAAAAAATGCCTGGGTGCATGCTTTTGTCTCTACCGTGGTTGTTTTGCTGGCAGTTTGGCTGGCCTTGCCCGCGCGTGATTGGGCTGTGCTGGTGCTGGTTATTGCCCTGGTCTGGTCGGCGGAATTTTTCAATACCTCCATCGAAGCCGTGGTAGACCTGGCCAGCCCGGTGCATCATCCGCTGGCCAAAGTGGGCAAAGATGTTGGCGCGGCTGCAGTTTTGATTGCCGCCGGTGCGGCGGTCATCATTGGCCTGCTGCTGCTTGGCCCTCCGTTGTGGGCGAAGATTTCACCCTTCCTGGCATTTTGAGGGTGCTGCGCACCCGCTGAAAAGGAGAGTTTATGACTTTAGCGTTTCGGTTCGGTACGGTGGGGTCGCCCACAGGCACGCCCAAGAAACCGGGCGGTTCGGTGGGCGCGATCCAGTTTAGCCAGTCAATTGGCCTGGATGCTATGGAACTTGGTTGGGTTCAGTCCGTGCGTGTTTCGGTGGAAACCTGCGCAGCCATCCGCGAGGCGGCGGGCGCGGCCAATGTTGGTTTGAGTGTGCATGCGCCATATTTCATCAATTTGAATGCTAATGACGAAGAATGGCCCAAAAGTCGCCAGCGTCTGATGGATGCGGCCCATTACGGCAACCTGGCCGGGGCGACCGATATCATCTTTCACCCGGGGTCGTATTTCGAACAACCGGCCGCCGAGGTGCTGAAGATTGCCATCCCGCGCCTGCAAGGTTGTGTCGACGAGTTGCGCGCCGCCGGGAACCCGGCAACGCTGCGGCCTGAGACGATGGGCAAAAGTGCCATGCTTGGCTCGCTGGAAGATACGCTTGAGATGGCGCGCCAGATTCCCGGCGTGTTGCCCTGCATCGATTTTGCCCACCTGCATGCCCGTCCCGGCGATGGGTCGGTCAACTCGTACGAGGAGTGGGCGGCGTTGCTGGAAGGTTACGGCAACGCGTTGGGCGAAGCGGCCCTTAAAAGCCTGCACATTCACCTTTCGGGGATTGAGTATGGCCCCAAGGGAGAGAAGAACCACCTGCCAGTGGCCGAGTCGGATTTGCAATTGCGCGAATTGTTCCGCGCGCTGCATGCGTTTGGTGCGGGCGGGCGCATCTTGTGCGAAAGCCCGGCCATGGAAGAAGACGCCTTGTTGATGAAAAAGACTTGGGTTGAAGTGAGCCAGTAACCCGGTTTTCTTTGTATATAAAAATCGCCACCCGGCTAAGGGCGGCGATTTTGTTTTATTTTCTGCTGTTGGTTTTTAGCGGGTCAAAAAACAGGGCGGCCATCAATAACAGGCTGACCACAGAAATGAGATTGGCTATTTTTTGCCCGGTTGAAATTTCCCAATCGGGTTGGCGGCGCGCCAGGAAGTCTTCGAGCTGTTGGGCCTGGCTGGCAGGGATGCGCTGCCAGGGTTCGAGCTGGTTGGCCTCGGGGTAGACCAGGCTGGCAGGGTGGGTCATGTTGAAGGCGTCATCGCGCACCTGGCGGGCCGGACCAGGTTCTACGCTGGGGGTAAAAGTTTGCAGGTTATAGCCAAAGAGCACTTCGTAGGGACGCAGGTTGCTGGCGCGGTCGTCAAAAACGCGCTGGTCGTTGATATCGGCGATGGTTTCAACCGGGAAGCTTTCACCCTGCTCAATTTTTTGGTAAACGTCTTGCAGGCTGCGCAGGTCAAAGGTGCGCTGTTGCAGCCTGTCGAGTGGGATGAGCAAGTAAGCGCCCAGTGAGAGCAGGGTGAGCAACTGGAAGGGCAGGAACAGGGCCAGGGCGCGTGTTTCGCGCAGGGAGCGGGTCCATAATTGCAGGGTGTAGGCGGCAAACAGCGCCAGCGGGAAGATGAAGGCCGAGCCAAAGCGCGGGTTGACGTGCAGGGCGCGCAGGAAGGGCAGTTCGCGCAGTACGGGGTAAAAGATTCCGCGTGCAAAGGTGAATTCGAGCGCTAGCCAGGTGGCAAAAATGAGCAGCCCGAGGGCCAGGATGTAACTTTTTTTAATGGTACGGATAGCGAGGCGTTGGCGCAGGGTCGAAAATGCCAGGGTGAGCAGCCCGCCGGGGAGCAATATCCACACAACCGGACTGACTGAAAGGTCCAGTTCCCATAAACCAACCGGGAAGCCGGTGTAGGCTTGCAGGAGCAGGCGGATGGTAGTCATCTTTTCGCCGGTCAGGGCAAAGATGGGGGCCATTCCCATGACGCCGAAGAGTTGTAAGAATAGTCCGATGGGGGCTAAGCGTAGCGAGGCTTCAGATTGGTCGGGCATGTCGCGCGGGAACAGGCGCATAAAGGCGGCGGTGGCGTAGAGCTTGGAAAGGGTCAGGCCGAGGGCCAGCAGCCCGCCAAACAGCACCAATTTGCCCAGGCGCGGCCAGTCGAACATCTCTGGGCGGATCAGGTAGGCCAGCGGCAGGGCCATCAGCAGCGATAGGCCAATGAAGGCGGCCGGGTAGATGCTGGCCGAGTAGACCAGCAGACCCGCGCCGAGCGCGATGAGGGCCAGGGCGCGCGCGAGCGACAGGCGTTTATCAAACAAGGCCACCAGGAAAAGCGGCAGGATGGGGAAGGCCTGGAAGTTGAAATGCCCGTTGGCGAGGTGTTCGAGGTTGAAACCGTTGGCGCTGAACAGAAGCGCGCCGAGCGTGGCGGGCATCCAGCCCAGGCCTAGCGGGTGGCGCAGGAAGATGTAGGCGCAGGTGTAGCCGAGCAGGGTATAGGCAAAATAGGAGACCAGTACGGCTGTCCAGGGTTCTAGCAGCAAGGCCAGCAGCTGTGGCAGGGAGAACTGGGCGTTAAGCGGATGCGGGTAACCGGGCAGCCCGCCGCCAAAGCTGGGGGTATACCACTGGATGGTGAAACCGTTGACGCGGTAATGCAGGTGGGTGTCGATGAGACGGGTAAAGAAATATTTGTGGTCCCAGCCGACAATGGGGTAGAGGCTGTTGACGTGATAGACCACGTAGGCGGCAACAAGCAGCCCGGGGAGGAGGATGATGAGGTTGCGAAGCGTTTTAGGCATAAAAAATGCGGACTTTCGTCCGCACCTTTGCTAAATCTGGATGTATTCTTTCAGGTTATGTTCTACTGCGTAGGCGGCGGCTTCGGCTCGGTTGTTGACGCCCAGTTTGGAGAGGATACTGCTGACGTAGTTGCGCACCGTTCCTTCGCCCAGGAAAAGGGCTTTGGCGATCTCGCGATTGGTTTTGCCTTCGGAGACCAGCAGCAAGACGTGTTTTTCTTGTTGGCTCAGGTGCGAGAAGGCCGAGGCTTCTTCTTCTTTGACCGCTTTACGCACTTCCTGGAAGACGCGCTGGGTCACGGCCGGGTCGAGCAGGGCTTCGCCGCGCCCAACTGCCTCGAGGGCGCGCACCAGGTCTTCGCCGCCAATCTGCTTCAGGATGTAGCCTGAAGCCCCGGCGCGGATGGCCGAGAAGAGCATTTCGTCTTCGGCGTAGGAAGTAAGCATGATGACTTTGGTATCTGGGAAGCGTTGAACAATCTCTTCACAAGCTTCAATGCCCGACGTGCCGGGGAGGCGGATGTCCATGACGACAACAGCCGGTTGAAGCGTGGCAACTTGTTCGATCGCTTCGCGGGCCGAATTGGCCTCGCCAATGACTTCAAAGTTGGGGTGGCGGTCGAGGAGGGCTTTCAGGCCCAGGCGCACGACTTCGTGATCATCCACCAGCAGGATGCGCTGTTTTGACATTTGGTTAATCTCTCCTCATCTAGTCCGAATAAGAGTATAGTCGAGAGATTTTCATCTGGCAAGGGCAAAATAAAACAGGGGCGGCCAGATGGCCGCCCCTGCGGGGTCTAAAGGCTGGGTTCTGCTGCCGGTTCGGGAGCAGCAATGCGCGACAGGGTCACTTCACCATCGGGGTTGATATCGACCTGGATGTTGTCGCCATCGGTGAACGAGCCGGAAAGCAGGCTGTCGGAAAGCTGGTCTTCGACCTTCTGCTGGATGACACGGCGCAGCGGGCGGGCGCCCATTTCGGGGTCGTAGCCCTGCTCGCCGAGCAGCGCGAGCGCTGCCGGAGTGGCGGTGAGCACAATGCTGTGTTCTACCAGGCGGGCGGCCACTTTGTCGAGCTCGAGCCGCACGATGCGCTGGATGTCTTCCTTGTTGAGCGAGCGGAAGACAATCACGCTGTCGAGACGGTTGATGAACTCGGGGCGGAAGGCGCGCTTGAGGGTTTCGGTCAGCTTCTTGCGCATTTCTTCGTAGCCCAGGCGTTCCTCGGTGGCTTCGTCGCGCTTGAGCGAGAAACCGAGCGAGGCCTGCTTCTTGATCATATCCGCGCCGACATTGGACGTCATGACGATGATGGCGTTGCGGAAGTCGACTTTGCGGCCCTTGGCGTCTGAAAGATGGCCCTCTTCCATGATCTGCAAGAGCATGTTGTGGACTTCAGGATGGGCCTTTTCGATTTCATCAAAGACGACGATCGAATACGGGCGGCGGCGCAGGGCTTCGGTCAGCTGACCGGCATCTTCGTAGCCCACGTATCCGGGAGGCGCGCCAACCAGGCGGCTGGCGGTGTGGCGTTCCATAAACTCGGACATGTCGAGCTGGATGGCGGCATCTTCGCTGCCAAACATGAACTTTGCCAGGGTTTTGGTCAGCTCGGTCTTGCCAACGCCGGTGGGGCCCAGGAAAATGAACGAGCCGATTGGGCGCTTGGGGTCTTTAAGCCCGGCGCGGGCGCGGCGCACGGCGCGCGAGATGGCAACAATGGCCTCATCCTGGCCGATGATATGCGCTTTGAGTTCATCTTCCATGTGCAGCAGGCGCTCCGATTCTTCCTGGGCAATCTGCATGACGGGCACGCCCGTCCACATGGATACGACTTCGGCGATATCTTCGGCGGTGACCACCGGGCTGTTGGCGCGATCCCAGCCGGTGCGCAGGCGCTCAAGCTGGTTTTCAATGGTGAGCTCGCGTTCTTGCCACGAGCGCACTTCATCCACATTGCCTTCTTCCTGGGCCAGGGAGCGGTTTTGGCGCACTTCGCGCAGTTGGGTAAACAGGTCTTTGGCCTGTTTGGCAGCGGGCGATTTGTACATGCGCACACGCGAAGCCGATTCGTCGATCAGGTCGATGGCTTTGTCGGGCAGGAAGCGCTCGGTGACGTAGCGGCTGGAAAGGTGCGCCGCCGCCTCGAGGGCCTCGTCGGAAATGACCAGCTTGTGGTGTTCTTCGTAAGCGCCGCGAATCCCTTTCAGGATGGCGATCGTGTCTTCTTCCGAAGGCTCGTCCACCTGAACGGGTTGGAAACGCCGTTCGAGGGCGGCATCGGCCTCGATGTGCTTGCGATATTCCTCGAGCGTGGTGGCACCGATGACTTGCAGTTCACCACGCGAAAGGGCGGGTTTCAAAATATTGGCCGCATCTACGCTGGACCCGGCTGCCCCGGCGCCAACGAGCATGTGGACCTCGTCGATGAACAGGATCGACCCGGATTGTTTGAGTTCGTCGATGACGCGTTTGAGACGCTCTTCAAACTGGCCGCGATACATGGTTCCGGCCACCAGCGACCCGACATCCAGTTGCAGGACGCGTTTGTTCATCAGCGGGGCGGGGACTTCACCCTCCACGATGCGCTGGGCCAGGCCTTCGACGATGGCGGTTTTGCCCACGCCGGGTTCACCGATCAGGGCCGGGTTGTTCTTGGTGCGGCGCGCCAGGATTTGGATGACGCGTTCAATTTCCATTTGGCGGCCAATGACCGGGTCGAGACGACCCTGCTCCGCCTTGGTGGTCAGGTCAACAGCCAGCTGGTCTACCAGCGGGGTTTTGGCGCCCTGCTGTTGGCCCTGCGCCCCGCCCGGACGGGCCGGCTCGCGGCCGGAGGGGTTGGTGGCCGCTGGCGGGTTGGAAGAAGATGATTCTTGCAAGACACGGCGGGTCTGGCGGCGAATTTCGTCGGGTGTGATGCCCAGGCGGCGCAGGGCTTCCATGGCGGTGCCATCGGTGCGCACCAGGCCGAGCAGCAGGTGCTCGGTGCCAATGTAGTGATGTCCCAGGCGGCGCGCTTCGTCTACGGCATACTCCAGCACTTGCTGGGTGTCGTTAGCCAGCTCAATTTTCCCGCCGGGCGGGTTTTTGCCCTCCCCGGTCAGCCGCGAGACAATCTCACGCAGGCGGTCAGGTTCGAGGCCCATTTCGCGCAGGACGCGGCCTGCGACACCGCCTTCTTCTTCAATCAACCCAATTAACAGATGCTCGGTCCCAATTAACGGATGATGAGCGCGTTCAGCCTCGGCGTGGGCCAGGCTGAGCACTCGGCGTGCTCGTTGTGTGAAACGTTCCATACCAGCCATAATATCTCCTGGGTAGGGGGAAATTGCCCCAACCTCTATCTATCGAGTTCGATTTTACCAAAAAAGAGCAAATGCTCCGCATATGAAAATGATTAGAGTTTGTGGAGTGGAAATATCGCATCCCCGCCAGGAGGCTTTACGGCCGTAGCGCGGCGGCCAGGAAGTCTTGCAGGCTTTGCAGGTAGCGGCCCGGTTCGGCGGCTGTAAAGCCCCCGTGACCGGCTGTAGGCAGGATGTAGAGCTGTTTGGGGCTGTGGGCGGCCTCGTACAACTGGTAGGCATTTTCGACCGGGATGGTGGCGTCTAGCGCGCCGTGGATGAGCAGCAGCGGCCGCGGGCTGACCTGTGCGATGGCGTCGAGCGGGCGCACCTGGCGGATATCCAGCCCGGATTCGATCTGCCCAAAGAAAGCGACCAGCGGGGCAAAGGGGAAGGCGGGCAGCCCGGTGAGGGCGCGCACCGAGAAATCGAGGTTGTCTTCCATGCTGGTGTAGGCGGAGGCAGCGATAACGGCCTGCACATCGAGCGTGGGAGCGGCCAGCAGGACGGCGGCAGCGCCCATCGAATGCCCGAAGACGGCAACAGCCGAGTCGGGTCCGGCGTTTTGGCGGGCAAAGGCTACCGCGGCGGAAACATCGCGGGTTTCGAGCGCGCCGAGGCTGGTCAGCTCCCCCTCGCTTTCACCGTGGTTGCGCAGGTCGAAGAGCAGCGCCCCGTATCCAAGCGCCGTTAAATAGTCGGCTTCCTCAAGAAAGGCGCTGCGATTGCCGCCCATACCATGCACAAAGACAATGACCCTCCGGTTGCGTGGCGGGATGTACCAACCGCGCAGGCGCAGGCCATCAGCAGTGGTGAATTCGATTGTCTGGTAGGGAAGGGCTGGCGCGCCGCTGACCGGGGTGCGGGCAGGGTGTAGCAGGCCATAGGCGCGACCGCGCGCCAGGGTGAGTATGAAAGCCAGCCCAAAGAGCAGGGCAAAGGCCACCAGCCCAAAGACGGCCAGGCGCAGGGTTTTGCGGTTCATGGGTGGGCCGGGGGCGTTATTCCTGCTTCTCGGCGGGGGGTTGGATGCGTTTTAGCAAGGCCGCGCGGATTTTATCCATCAGGAAGCCGTGGCGCTGCGGGTCGAAAGGCGGGGCTTTGCTCATGTCGTAGAACCAGACCGGGCCTTTGCGGAATTGTTCGGGCTCGGCGGCATAGCGCGGGACAATATGAACGTGCAGGGCGGGGTCGGAGTTGCCGAGGATTTCGTAGTTGATGCGCGCCGCGCCCATGACTTCGAGCAGGGCGTCGCCGATGAGACTCATGTCGCGCAGGAAGATTTCGCGGTCGCGCAGCGGCATGTCGTTGAGGCTGGGAACTACCGGGTCGGGCAGCAGCAGGCAGTAGCCGTTGAGCACCTGGATGTCGCCAAAGACGGCCCAGCCGGATTCCATTTTGCATAATACGGTGGGGTTTTGGCCCTGGCGGGCCTGTTCGACACGTTCATGGATGAGTGTGGTCATAGGAGTCCAATTTTTGGATGACAGGAGATGGGTTAAGGCCGGGTCTTTTTGAAACGCAGGTTTTTGTGTATGAGCGTAAAACCAAGCGACTCGGCGGTCTTTTGCATGGCGATGTTTTCGCTGTCGGTGCCAAGCCGGGCGGTTTGGATACCACGTTTCTGGAGCAAGCGCAGCCCGGTGAGCAGCAGGGCGCGCGCCAGCCCCATGCGCTGGAATTGGGGATGGGTGGCAAGCGGGTCGGTATGGCCTTCTTTGCGGCCGGTTCGCTGGTTTTCAGCCGCGTGAATGGCAACCATGCAGTAGGCTGCCAGGCGGCCATCTGGGGCGATTGCCAGCAGGTCGAGGGTTGGGTCGTAGTCGCTGGTGCGCATCATGTTCAGGCGGTTTTCGGTGGTCATGTAGCCTGTTCCAAAAGCTGCGCGATGTAGTTCTGCGGCCGCGGGCGCTTCGGCCTCGCCATGCAGCGGGCGGATGCTGAAACCGGGTGGCAGGCTGGGTTGCGGAATGGGCTGCTGTAGCGAGCGGGCATAGTGCAGGGCTGCATCGGGTTGGAGTTGGAACCCGTGGGCTTGCAGGAAGTTGATGCGGGTGGAATTGTCGTCCCGGCAGGTGGTCCAGAGCGAGTCGAATTGGGCCGGGTCTAGGCTTTCAATGGCCCATTGCAGGATGTGCTCCTCGTAAGAGGTTGGTTGCCCCTCCAGACTGTCAAACAGCAGGGTATCTTCACTTAAAATGGCGTAGGCGCACAGTTGCCCGGTTTTGTCGAACCACAGCCGGGTGTTGCGCTGGTTGCCGGGTTCGGAGAGCAGTTCTTCGAGGTCGGTTGCGCCAGGGTACTCATCGATGCGCTCGCCTGGGCGCGCAATCGCGTGGAATGTGAGCACCCGTGCCAGGTCGTGAGGATGTGTATAGGAGCGGGATGAGGCCATTGGCATTTGATTCCTGTCGGCCTAGACCCAAAAGCCTTGGTGGACTTTGGCGGCATCGGCTTCTAGCAGCGGGCCGGTTACCTGGGTGGGTTCACCGCCGCGGGCAAAGACTTCGCGGCAGGGCAGTTTCAGGCTGTCGGGTGAGTCGCCGGTTTGGGCGTAGAGACCGTCTTCAGACAGGGCGTAGACCACGCTGCGGATGCCGCTCCAAAAGATGGCCCCGGCGCACATTGGGCAGGGTTCTGTGCTGGTGTACAGGGTGGCTTTGGCGAGCACCTGGCGCGGGAACCGGCCGGAGGCCAGCCGCACCAGGTTGAGTTCGGCGTGGGCGGTGGCGTCGTGGCCGGTGACGACGGTGTTTTCGGCTTCCAGCAAGATATCGCCGTTTTCATCGGCCAGCAGCGCCCCAAAGGGATGGTTGCCGTGTGCGCGGGCGCTGGCGGCCAGGTCTATGGCGCGGAGCAGTAGTGGGTGGGTCATTTTTGGGTTCATCCTGATCATGATTAGCGTTGGATCAAGTGCCGGGCTGGGAATTTGCCTGCTAAAAGTGTTTGCCAAATCCCATGCATTTTTTTTGTTTTAGCCCGGGTACCACACCACGCGCGGGTCGTCGGCGGTGCGCTGGTAGCCCCAGGCCAGGTCGACCATCGTTTCCAGGTCTACTTTGGGACGCCAGCCCAGCAGCAGTTTGGCTTTGGTGTTGTCGAGCCAGGTAGATTGGTAAGGGGTTGGAATAGCGACCGAAGGCAGCCCGCGTGTTTGGGCCAGCAAGCGGGCCAGCTCACCGTAATCGACTGGTTCATCCATGCAGATGTTGAAGGTCTGCTGGCGCGCGCGCGGGTGGTCGATGGCGCACAGGATGGCGCTAACCAGGTCCTCGACATGCACAAAATTGCGTTTGACCGGCTGGCCGTGGGGGTTGAGCATCACCGGCACGGTGCTGCTGCGCTGGTATTCGTCGGCAGCGCTTGCGCCTACCAGGTCGCGCCAGCGCGGTCCGCCAAAAACATCTTCGCCAAACGAAAGCTGGTATTTGAAATCGTCCTTTTCCATAATCCACGGTGCGCGCAGGCAGCAGCCGTTCAGGTTGTATTGGATGTAATACTGCTCCAGCATGGTCTCTTCCAGCACTTTGGAGAGCGCATAGCAGCTGGGGTAGGCGCTGTGTTTTTGCTGCTCGGTGACCGGCAGCGGGTGCGGATAGAAAAAATGCCCCAGGGCCGCATCGCCGCCAATCAGGATGAACTGCTCGAAGGTTGGGCTGGTGCGGCAGGTTTCCAGCAGCCAGAACAGGCCTTTAACTGCCACATCCATGATGGTGGCGGGCGTTTCTTTGCTGGTTGCCAGGTGCAAGACATGGCTGACCCCGTCCAGCGCCTTTTGTACCGTTTCGAGCGAGTCAATCGACCCTTGCAGCACTTCCAGCCTGTCTGCGGCTGGCAGGCGGCGCTGGTGACACAGGGCGCGCACCTGGAAGGCGCTGAACTGTGGGTCGGCCAGCAACCGGCGGATAAAGGTTTGCCCCACTTTTCCGGTTGCGCCGGTGACAAGGATGCGTTTGGTTGTGGTCATGGCGCGCTCCTCTACTGAAAGTTTTTCACCAGTTCAGCCCACCAGGCGTCTTTTTCGCCGGGGGTAAAGGGCAGGTAGAGTGCCAGGCGGTCGGCCAGGCCGGTGTAACGCTCGCGTAGCGCGGCGGCCAGTTGGGCGGGTGTCTCGGCTTCGGTCATGAACTCGGCCAGCATGCCATCGCTCACCAGCCCTGGCATCTGACCCCACTCTCCGCGCGCGGCCAGCGCCGAAAGCTTTTCACCAATCTCGGTCCAGCCGTGCAACTCCAGCACAGGCCGGTAAGAGGGCGTGGAAGCATAGAAGGAAACCTGCTGGCGGCAGAATTCGCGTTCGGCCGGGCTGGTGGCGGCAAAGACCGAGACCGTTACGGTCACATCCTTGCGGCTGCGGTTTTCTTTTTCTGCGCCGCTTTCAATGGCCGGTAAAATCACCTCGCGCAGGTAGCGCGTGGTGTGGAAGGGGTGGGCATGGAAGCCGTCGCACAGTTCCCCGGCCAGTTTAGCCAGCCCGGTATTGACCCCGGCAATGTAAATGGGGATGTTTTTTACCCCGGCCGGTAGCGGACCAGGGTTAAAAAAGGGCGACATGAGGGTAATTTTGTAATACTCGCCCCGGAAGTTGAGCGGCGCGCCGGTCTGCCAGGTATTCCAGAAGGCGCGGATGACCTGTACCTGTTCACGCAGTTTGCCGGTGACCGAATCGGGCCACGACAGGCCAAAACGGCGCTCAATGTGGGCCTTGACCTGGGTTCCCAGCCCGAGGATGAAGCGCCCCTGTGACTGTGCGGCCAGGTCCCAGGCGGTATAGGCCAGCGTAGCCGGGGAGCGCGCAAACGAGACGGCGATCCCGGTCCCCATTTCGAGCCGATGGGTGTGTTCGGCGATCAGGGTGTGCGGCAGGAAGGGGTCATGCTGGGTTTCGGTGGTCCAGAGCGCGGCAAAGCCCATCGCTTCGGCCGCGGCAGCAATAGCGGGCACTTCAGCGAGGCGTACGGGGGGCAGGGCAGCATCCAGTTTCATGGGGTCTCCTCGGGCAGGTCAAGCTTCAGGGGTGAGAAAAAGTTCCGTCTGGATAAATCCAAGCACATAAATGACTTCTGCGGCGTTTTCGACTACCAGTAAGACCAGGTTTTCGCTGCCGCGCAACGCGCCTTCGGCCGCAAAGATGACCAGGGTGGCCCAAAAGAGCCACGGCCAGCCGCGCGTGCGCCACAGCACGATGCCGCTGACCAGCGCCATGAGCGCGCCCAGGACCGGCACCAGGGCCGAGGCCGGGTCGTTGTGGGTGTTGATGTAACGCTGGACGCCATCCAGCACCAGCGGTTCAAGCTTTAGGGTGTGCACTTCGCTGGTAAAGCCATACACCATCAGCCCCAGCATCAGGGCCAGCGCGCCCAGCCGGGCAGGCAGGCTGGCGGCCCAGCGTTGGCCGGATAGACGTTGCTGCTCCAGCAGGGTCCAGGTTAGCAGCGGTGTGAGCACAAAGTGCAGGCAAAAGCGCCCCACCGTCAGCACGCGCAGGGTTTCGCCGGGGCCGATGAGATTGCCAAGGGCCAGGATGCCGTTGTCGTAGATCAGCCCCAGCGAGAGCAGGGTTAGCATCAGGGTCCCGGCGCGGCCGGTTTTGCGCCAGATGCGCGCGCTATAGATTGCCAGGCCAATGTAGGCCAGGGTAAAGAGGGTGTAAAGCACCTGCGACATGTTTACTCAGCCAGCAGGTAGGCAATCAGCCAGTTTGTGGTGGCTTCAAGCGCCAGGGTGTGAGTGCGTTCGTAGTTGTGCGAGGCGTCTACGCCGGGGCCGATCAGTGCCACCGCTACGTCGCCGCCTGCGCGCCAAAAGGCCTCGCCATCAGAGCCATAGTTGGGGTAGATGTCGACCACATAGGGAATCTCGTGTTGTTCGGCCAATTGGCGCAGTTTCTGGCTCAGGCCGTGGTGGTAGGGTCCGCCGCTGTCTTTGACGCACAGTGTGGCGTGGAATTCATCCGATTCCTGCCCGTCGCCGACGGCGGCCATATCGACGGTCACCAGTTCGTGCACTTCGGCCGGGATGCCCGCCGAGGCGCCGTGCCCGACTTCTTCATAGTTGCTGATGTGCAGGTAAGTGGTCTGGGCTGGTTTTAGCCCGGCATCGCTGAGGGCTTTGACCGCTGCCACGATGTTGGCGACGCAGGCCTTGTCATCCAGGAAGCGTGAGCGCACAAAGCCGTTGGTTACCTCGGTGCGTGTGTCGAAGACCACAAAATCGCCCACGCTGATGCCCAGCGCGCGGGTTTCGTCGGCGCTGGTGGTAAGCGCATCCAGGCGGACCTCCATCGATTCTTCGTCGCGTTTGGATTCGTGCGCCGCCGCGCCATACACGTGGCCCGAGGCTTTGTGCAACAGGTACGAACCCCGCACCTTGTTCCCATTTGCCGCCAGGACCCAGCAGCCCTCGGTTTCAACCCCGCCCAACACCAGCCCGCCGATTTTGGTCAGTTTCAGGCGGCCATCGGGTTTAATCTCCTTGACCATTGCGCCGAGCGTATCGACATGCGCCGTTAGCGCGCGCGGGGCGTCATTGCTCAGCCCCTCCCAGCGCGCCACTAGCGCACCTTTGCGCGTGCGCACAAAACTCAGGCCCGCAAACTGGGCCAGGGTTTGTTCCGTCAGGGCTACGGCCTCGGCGGCGTAGCCGGTGGGCGAGGGCGTGTTGAGCAGCCGGACCAGAAAATCGAGCATGAACGGGGTATCGAGGCTAGGCAAAGGGCTCATGTGGGTTCCTTATGAAAAAATTAGCGAAGCTGGATTATATGATGAAGACTTTTGGGGCAGGAGTTCACCCTGGGGGCCTGGTAAAAGGAAAACGCGAAAGCCGCATCCTACAGCGCATCTAACGCTGCGATTTTTTCGCGCCACTCCTGGGGGACAGGGATGGTTTGGTGCAATTTGTAATCGTAGGTCACCAGGGTTGTCGAGCCGCTGGCATATTCCCGGTCGTTTTCGTCCACCAGTGTATATTCCATCGCCAGCGATTTATTGCCTATCCGGCTGACGCGCACACCGACGCGGGCAGGTGTCCCAAAATAAACCGGGGCTTTATACGTCACCTGCGCCTCGGCCAGGATGATGCCAATCTCGAGGAATGACTGGTCTTTGGTGAACAACCCCAGGCAGATTAAATAATTCACGCGCGCCTGTTCAAAATAGGTCAGGAAACGCGCGTTGTTGACATGCCCCTGTGGGTCCAGATCGGCATACCGAATTTCGAGCGGGTAGTAATAGTGAAAAGCGGGCATGCGACGATTATACAACGCCGCGCCTCGATTAGCGCCGAATCGCCGGGCTGCGGGCTTTGCCTGTTTTTGCAGAACATAATTTCTGTTATACTGTGGAAAACCTGTTTTTCCCCGGTGACCGATGGCTAAAACAATTACCCGTTACGTTTGCCAGCAGTGCAGCCGAGTTTCGGCTTCTTATATGGGCAAATGCCCGCAGTGCGGTTCCTTCAACAGCATGGTCGAAGAGATCATCCACGAAGAAGCGCCCGCCAAAAATACCAGCGTAGCGCGTGGCCTGAGCGGGCGCACCCAGCCGCGCAAGATTGGCGATGTCAGCGTTGATGCCGAGCCACGCATCCAGGTCCCAATCGGTGAGTTTGCGCGCGTGCTCGGCGGCGGGATTGTCCCCGGTTCCATTGTGCTGGTCAGCGGCGACCCCGGCATCGGCAAATCTACGCTCATGCTGCAAATGACCATGGCCATGGCCGGGAAAAAACGCGTCCTGTACGTCTCCGGTGAAGAGTCCGAGCGCCAGATCAAAATGCGCGCCGACCGCCTGATGAAACCCGGCGAGAAATTCCCCGACGAGTTGTTCCTGGTCACCGAGACCAACCTGCAAACCATCCTCGAGCATGTCCGCGAGGTCAAACCCGACCTCCTGATTGTCGACTCGATTCAGACTGTGTACCTGCCCGAGTTCGAATCCAGCGCCGGGTCGGTTTCGCAGGTGCGTGAATGCTCCTCGCAATTGCGCGAGCTGGCCAAATCACAGGGCGTCAGCGTCTTTATCGTTGGGCATGTCACCAAGGAAGGCATGATTGCCGGGCCGCGGGTGCTGGAACACATCGTCGACACGGTGCTGTACCTGGAAGGGGACCGCTTCCAATCCTACCGGTTGCTGCGTTCCGTTAAAAATCGGTTTGGCGCCACCGCCGAGGTGGGCGTCTTTGAGATGCGCGAGAGCGGCCTGGCCGAAGTCCCCAATCCATCCGAGGCTTTCCTGGCTGAGCGCATGATCAACGCCCCCGGTTCGGCCATCGCCGTCACTATGGAGGGCACCCGCCCGCTGCTGGTCGAACTCCAGGGGCTGACCTCGCCCACGCAATTTGGCAATGCCCGCCGTACCCCCAACGGGGTCGATTACAACCGCCTGTTGATGCTGGCTGCGGTGTTGACCCGCCGCGTCGGGTTGAAACTGGTCGAGCAGGACATCTTTGTCAATGTGGTCGGTGGCATGAAGATTGATGAACCCGCTGCCGACCTGGCGGTGGCTGCCGCGGTGGCCTCCTCCATGAAAGACCTGCCCGTCCGCGCCGATGCGGTGCTGATTGGTGAAATTGGCCTGGCCGGTGAATTGCGCCTGCCCGGTCAGATGCAAACCCGCCTGCGCGAGGCCCAAAAGCTCGGCTTCAAGACCGCCATTGTCCCCAAACGCCTGCGCAAAGCCGAACCCTGGCCCGAGAACATCCAGATTATCGAAGCCCGTTCGGTTTACGATGCGCTCGAAATGGCCTTTGCCATTGACCGCCGCGAGACGCCCAAAAACCGTCACGTTGCCTAGGCGCAAGTTCCCCAAAACAAAAAAGAGTAACGAGTTTGGCTCGTTACTCTTTTCTTATCCGTCAGAAAATGTTTACTTGGTCGCCTGGGCTACCACAGCCGAGAAAGTCTGCGGATCGCGGATGGCCAGGTCAGACAACACCTTGCGGTTGAGCATGATGTTGGCCTTCTTCATCGCGGCGATCAAGCGGCTGTAGCTGATGCCGTTCAAGCGCGCAGCGGCGTTGATACGGGCAATCCACAGCTTGCGCAGGTCACGCTTGCGGGTGCGGCGGTCGCGGGTGGCATACCACAGGCTCTTGAGCATCGCTTCGTTGGCGCGCTTGAAGAGCAAGTGCTTGGCCCCACGCTGGCCCTTGGTGATTTTCAAAACTTTCTTGTGACGCAGATGTCCTTGCGGACCACCTTTTACACGCATATTTTACAACCTCCTGCGAACCTCCGGGCGTCGGGATAAGAGCGTTACGTCGGTACGTCTTACCTGCCAGTTGTGTACACCCGGTAGCCGCAAATAAAACGGATACGATGGCCTACTTGAGATTCGGCACGAGACGGCGGATGCGCTTGATGAAACTGCGTCCTTTGACGGGAATCATCTCAGAGAGCAGCGCTTTGGTGCGGTCAGAAGTGCGGCGGCGCAAGTGGCTTTTGCCGCCCTTCGTGCGTACCAGGGTATCGGACCCGGTCAGGCGAAAACGCTTCGACGTGGCCTTGTGGGTCTTCAGTTTGAACTTACCAACTCTAGGTTTGCGAGGCACAGGGACTTACTCCTTTCAGACAAATTAACCGCGGGAGGATGTCTCCCGCGGGATTTCACTCGTTTGGGTGGAGACGGACTTGCTTTATTCGGTTAAGGCGGCTTCTTGCTTTTCAGGTTTCTTGTCTTTGGTTTCCTTGGCCTTTAATTTGGCCGGGCCCAAAACAACCAGCATTGTGCGGCCTTCCATCATCGGCGCTTGCTCGATGACGCTGACATCCGAGAGCGACTGGGCGATTTCGCGCAAATCTTCCAACGCGATTTCGGGGTAATCCATTTCACGCCCACGGAATTTGACCGTCACCCGAACTTTGTGGCCTTGCAGCAGCCAGCGGCGGGCATCATCCACCTTGAAGCCGCGGTGGGCTTCGTTGGTCTTGGGGCGCAGGCGGATTTCCTTAACCTCGATCTTGGTCTGGGCCTTCTTGGCTTCGCGTTCCTTCTTTTCACGTTCATAAAGGAACTTGCCAAAATCCAGCACACGACAGACCGGGGGGACTGCGGTAGGAGAGACCTCTACAAGGTCGAGTTCGGCATCGCGCGCGATTTGGATCGCCTGGCGAATGGGTACAACGCCGTAATTCTCGCCCTTGGGGCCAATCAGGCGCACTTCCGGAACCCGGATGGCCTCATTTACTCGGAACTCTTGCTCAGCTATAGGTGTCTCCTTGAAAGATGATCAGGAAAAAATGCCACCCCATAAGGGGCTTTTAGGCTGACCGATGATACCACAATGCAGTTTGATTCGTCAACTTTGTTTCGCAAGCTCGCAAAACAGCAAGCAATGTGAAAACCTTCACAAAGTCAACCTGCGGTATAATTTTCCTGACATTCTTAATTATTTTGGAGATTATCACATGGAAAAAACTCTTGCGCCAGTAAAACGCGTTGCCATCAGCACCGGGGGCGGTGACGCGCCAGGCCTTAACGCGGTGATCCGGGCTGTGGCCCTTTCGGGTCTTAAGCGCGGCTGGGAAGTATATGGGATTCGCGATGGCTTTCACGGCTTGCTGCTCCCCGAGCGTTACCCTGATGGGGGCATTATTCGCCTGACCCGCGAAACCGTGCGTGGTATCACCCACCTGGGCGGTACCATCCTCGGCACCTCCAATCGCAACAACCCGATGCGCTATCCCATTACCATGCCCGATGGCACCGTTCAGGAAGTGGACCGCACCGATGAAATTGTGCGCGCCTTCCGCCTGCATGACATCGATGCGCTCATCACGGTGGGCGGCGACGGCTCGCTGGCGATTGCCAATGTGCTCATGAACAAGGGCTTGCGGGTGATTTCGGTTCCCAAAACCATCGACAACGATCTCGACAAGACCGATGTCACCTTCGGTTTTGAAACCGCTGTGGCTTTTGCCACCGAATCGCTGGACCGTTTACATACCACCGCTGCGTCTCATGGGCGCGTGATGGTCGTGGAAGTGATGGGCCGCTATGCAGGTTGGATTGCGCTCAACTCAGGCGTTTCCGGCTCTGCTGATGTGATCCTGATTCCTGAAATTCCCTACGATATCCACAAGGTGGTTGAGAAAATTCACCAGCGTGACCAGATTGGGGCTAACTTCACGATCCTCGTCATTGCCGAAGGTGCCACGCCCAAGGGTGGCGCCATGTCGGTTGTCGAACGTGAAGCCGGGCGCGCTGAACGTTTGGGCGGCGTGGGTGAGAAGGTTGCCTCCGAGATTCACGCCCTCACGGGTAAAGAAACCCGTGTGGTCGTACTGGGTCACCTGCTGCGTGGGGGCAGTCCGGTTGCCTATGATCGCCTGATTGCCTTGCGCATGGGGGCGGCGGCCATTCGCGCGCTCGAGGAAGGCGAGGCCGGGGTGATGGTGGCGCTGGATCCGCCTTTCGTCAAGTACGTGCCCATTCCCGAAGCGATTGGCAAAATGAAATTCGTGCCGGTCGATTGCGACACGATCCAAACCGCTCGCGACCTGGGAATTTCTTTTGGAGATTAATATCAAAAGTCCGGTGCAGACCTGCACCGGACTTTTTTACAGGAACAATTTCGGTTTTTTAAGCGTCTTAAGCGTACCTTTATCGTTAAAAACCTAAGGAGTGGATCTATGAAAGTTATGCCTATTGTGTTGATTTTGTTGTTCGCTCTGTTTGGGATGGCAGCCTGTAGTCCGCAGGTGTTGGATTTGCCTGCTACCGAGACCCTGGCTCCGGGGGTTGCAGATGCAACTACCGGGATTGATGCCGTGGACAGGGTTATCGAGGCGGTCCTGTCAAAGGATGCCGCTCGTGTGCGCTCCCTGTTGGTTTTCACCTCTGTCGGCTGTACCAATGCAGATGGTTTGGGTGGCCCGCCCAAGTGCCGCGCGGGCGAGGCTGAAGGCACGCTGGTGGATGTTTTCCCCAGCTTGGGCGCGGAAGGTTCCCATATGCGGCGCGAGGACCTGGATGCCTGGGTTCCGCTCAACGTCAACCTGGTGTATGCCGTTTATCGTGTTTCCGCCCAGGCCTATACCGAGCCGGCCTTTCCGGCGGGCGAGTATGCCGTCCTCTTTCTCGGCGCGGAAGGCCATCCGGCTGTCATTGCGCAGGTGACGCAGGATGGGATCGTTCGTCTCGATTACATCATGGATGGCGATTACAAAGCGCGCCTGGAGCGGGATGCCAGCGAGTTCCTGATTGCCCCGCTCGAGCAACGTTAACCGCCCTGATTCCAAAACCGCTTTACCTGGTTTGACCCGGGTAAAGCGGTTTTTGTTTGTCTGTGACGATGGTTTTACAGTTCGCTGGCCCGGCGTGAAACGCGATCTTGGGCGCGGGCGGCAAACTCTGCCAGCGAGATGTTGTTGAGCTGTGAGCCGTCACGCATGCGCAGCGAGATGACACCGGCTGCGGCTTCGTTGGCGCCGATGACGATCATGTAAGGCACTTTCATCAATTGTGCAGCGCGGATTTTGGCATTCATCCGTTCTGAGCCGAGGTCGGCGCTGACGCGCAAGCCTTGCTCACGCAGTTGGGCGGCAATTTGGCTGGCATAATCGTTCTGCCCATCCGTAATCGGGATGACGCGCACCTGTTCGGGGGAGAGCCAGATGGGGAAGGCCCCGGCGTAATGTTCGATCAGGAAGCCAATCATGCGTTCGTGCGTGCTGAGTGGCGCGCGATGGATGCAGAGCGGGATTTCATCTGCGCCCTCTTTGTTGACGAATTTCAGGTCGAAGCGTTCGGGCACGGCAAAATCGACCTGGTTCGTAGCCAGCGTAAATTCGCGGCCGACAGCGCTCCAGATTTGGACATCGATCTTGGGGCCGTAGAAGGCGGCTTCGTCTTCCACTTCCACAAACGGGACATTGCCATTCTGCATGGCGCGGCGCACCATATCTTCTGTTTTGAGCCACAGGCGCTGGTTGTCAACATACTTTTTACCCAGGCCAGCCTTGCTGTGCAGCGACAGGCGCATAACGTACTTGCCAATCCCGAACAAGTCAAAGTATTTTTTGTACAGGTCGATCACGCCCATGAATTCCTGTTCAAACTGTTCTTCAGAACAATAGATATGGGCGTCGTTCATCTGCATCGAGCGCACGCGCATCAGGCCAAACAGTTCACCCGATTTCTCATAGCGATAGCACGTCCCGTACTCTGCCAGGCGAATGGGGAGTTCACGATACGAGCGCGGGCGTGCGCCGAAAATTTTGTGATGCATCGGGCAGTTCATTGGCTTGACGTAATATTTCACGCCTTCCAACTCCATGGGCGGGTACATGCTTTCGGCGTAATAGGGCAGGTGACCGGAGCGCAGGAACAGGTCTTCCTTCGTCAGGTTTGGCGTGCGCACCCGGCTGTAACCAGCCTTTTCTTCCATCTCTTTGGCCAGGTTTTCCAACTCTTCGATCATGATCCCGCCGTTGGGCATCCATAATGGCAGGCCAGGACCAACCTCGTCGTCGAAGATGAAGATTTCCAGCTCTTTGCCCAGCTTGCGGTGGTCGCGCTTTTTGGCTTCCTCCAGCATCTGCAGGTAGTTCTTTAGTTCATCCGGTTTTTCCCAGGCCGTACCGTAAATGCGCGTAAGCATCTTGTTGTTCTCGTCGCCACGCCAGTAAGCGCCTGCGATAGACATGAGTTTGAACGCGCTCGGATTAATCTGCTTCGTGCTTTCTACATGCGGGCCACGGCACAGGTCCGTGAACTTGTCGTGCTGATAAATGGAAATTTCCGGTTTAACATCAAGCGGATTCCCATACTCATCGAAGCCGCCTTTTTCGAGGCCTTCGATCAGCTCCAGCTTGTAGGGCTGGTCCTTAAAAATTTGGCGCGCTTCCTCGCCCGAGATGACCTTCTTCTCGAATTTGTGTTGCCCGGCCACAATCTGGCGCATGCGCTTTTCGATTTTTTCAAGGTCCTCGGCCACAATCGGCTGGGAAAATTCGAAATCGTAGTAGAAGCCATTTTCAACCGGAGGCCCGATCGTGTACTTCGTATCGGGGTAGAACTCGAGAACGGCTTGCGCCATGACGTGCGCGGCCGAGTGACGGATGCGGTAAAGAAGCGTATCTTCGTAACGAATATTTTCAGACATTCTTACTCCTTGGTCTTTTTGCAGGTCCGATGATGTGGATCATCGCATTAATGTTGATGGATGTGTTGCCGCCAGAAGGGCAGGGGCGTACCCGGATTTGGCGGCTAACTGCCTCCGGGCCGCCGAAGAGTGACAGTGTGGTCGTCAGTCATGGTCAGCTCCTTAAGAATAAAAAAACTCTCACCCACAACGGGGCGAGAGCGCTTGCGCGTCACGCGGTTCCACCCGATTTACCCATCAGCAATGCCCAGGGTATCTCTTTAGCCGATAACGAGGCCAATCGTTTCCCTTACTGGTTTGGACAAAACCCAAACGTTCTGGTTCATGCTCGCGGGTGGTTTTCTGCGGTGGAGGCTGGAGCAGGCTCTCAGTCGGTGGCCTGGCTCTCCCTGTCAGCTTCCGGGTCGCTTACTCGTCCCGGTCAGTGCATTTGATAGTTCAATTATATGCTGGAATCGAGGCCTGTCAAGCAAACCTCATTTCAAAAGCATGCCACATGGGCCAGTGAATCAAAAAGCCCCAATGAGGGGCTTTTTGTGTGGGCGGGATAGGACTCGAACCTACGGCCTTCGCGATGTCAACGCGATGCTCTAACCAACTGAGCTACCCGCCCAAGCGAGTGGGTATTATACCACCCATGCCCGAATTGACAAGGCCGATTTTGGGTTTCAATGCGATATAATCAGCCCGCTCCAAAGGAAGCCTTGCATGAAACGTCCCACTTTTTTTATTTCTGGCGCACCGCGTTGCGGTACCACCGCGCTTTACCAGTACCTCTCTGAACACCCGCGCATTTTCATGTCCGAGGTGAAAGAGACCAATTATTTTGCCAGCGATTTCCCGCATGTCCAAAAGGTGACTTATCGCACGGTCGATGATTATCATCGTTTGTTCGAGAAGGCGACGGACGCGCACCTGGCTGCCGGGGAGGCTTCGCCGTTTTATCTTTTTTCTCGGGTGGCTTTTGAGAACATGCGCGCCTACGACCCTCAGGCCAAGGTAATCCTCAGCCTGCGCAACCCGGTGGAATTTATCCAATCGTATCACCAGCTCAATCTCAGCCTGTTGCGGGAAAATGAAACCGACCTGGCGAAAGCCTGGGACCTGTACCCCGTCCGTAAACGCGGCGAAGCCATCCCGCCCAGCGCACGCCAGCCGGAGCTGATTCTGTACCAGGAAGTGGGACAATTTGGCCGATATGTGGAGCACCTTTTCACCGTTTTTCCCCGTCACCAGGTGAAAATCTACCTGTTCGATGAACTGGCTGCCGACCCGCGCGCCGTTTACGAGGATATCCTGGCTTTTATCGGTGTGCCATCCGATGGGCGCAGCGACTTCCCGCCGGTGAATGCCGGGTTTGGGGTCAAATCGCCGCTGATGGCGAAGCTGTTCCACCCGCCGCAGTTTATCTACAAACCGTTTATGAAGTTGATCGGGTTGTTTGGTGCAGGATTCATGAAGAACGTTTTTCGGCTTTACGACCGGCTGGAGCGTTTAAATACGGCCAAAACCCAACGCCAGAGTCTTGACCCGGCTTTGCGCGCGCGGCTGCTGGAACACTTCCGCCCGGATATCGAAAAACTCTCCGGGTTAATGGAGCGCGATTTGTCGAAGTGGATGCAATAGTCCCCCCCGGCTCGCCGCTTTTCCTGTGTTACTCGGCATTTCTGCTTCAATCTGTTCTGATCCGGCCGAATGCGTCTCAAGTCACGATGGTATAATCGTCCTGTTATGGCTGAGAAGCGCCCTGAAGATTTATCGGTCGAAGAACTGCGCCGCCTGCTGCTCGATAAGCGCCGTGTCAATCGTCGCGACCGGCTGGAGCGTTTTCGCCGCACCGGGCGCGTTGTCAGCCTGACACCGGATGCAGAGCAAGAAGTGGATGCCGGGCGGGTGGTGGAAACCCCCGAAGAGCCTGGGACGGGCAACCCGCTGCCTGCAACCGGAACCCGCCGTCGGGGCTGGGCCGATCGCATCCTGTTAGGGGTTGAAGTCCTGGCCGTAGTGGCTTTTATCGGTGTCGTGCTGAATGGTTTTTCCATCCTGCGCACCCTCAACGAAGAAGCTGCTGTGGCCTTGCAGCCGCCCACTGTGGCCCCCACCGCGTTGATTACGGCCGTGGTATTGCCCTCCGGGCACACCCCGCCCAATGCTGAGGGTGGCGCACAGCCCAACGAAGCCGAAATCCCCGAGCACCTGCGGCCCATTGCCCAGTCGATTGCCAGCGTGCCGGTACCCACCTCCAGCCCGCAGCAGGCCGTGCGCATCCAGATCCCGGCCCTGGATGTTGATGCCCCGATTGTGCAGGGCGATGGCTGGGAACAACTTAAAAAAGGCGTTGGGCAGCATATTGGCACACCCAACCCCGGCGAGAACGGTAACCTGGTTCTCTCGGCGCACAACGACATCTTTGGAGAGATTTTCCGCTTTCTCGACAAGCTCCAGCCGGGCGACACGGTGATTGTGTACACCAACCAGCGCCAGTACACTTACGTGGTCACCGGCACGCAAATTGTCGAGCCGACGCGTGTGGAAGTGATGGCCCCCACGCCCGATGCCACCATCACGCTCATTTCGTGCTATCCATACCTCATTGATAACCAGCGGATCGTTGTATCTGCGGTATTACAGAACCCCTAGGAGTTAAGCAATGGCAAAGAAAATTCGCAGCACCACCTCGGTCAAGGCGGCCCCCACCTTCGCCGGTGTACAGAAAAACGCCTCCGCCAGCACCGAGTTCAACCCCGACTACACCCAGACTAAAATCGACCTCAAGCGCATCGGCACCCTGGCGGGCGTCTTTTTCGTCATTCTGGTGGCGCTTTCGTTCATCCTGCGCTAAAACCAGCCAGTCCCCGATTTTATCCCTGGATGTCATGCGTAACCTGAACCTGTTCGGGTTACGCATTGCGTTTTTGGAGAGCTTCCGATGCCAAACCCGGCCCAACCGATCGAAATCGTCCTGACCACCCTCACCTACGGCGGTGAGGCCATTGGGCGTTATGCCGGGAAGGCCGTTTTTGTGCCCTTTGCCCTGCCCGGCGAAACCGTTCGCGCGCGTATTGTCGAAGAGCATAAAAACTTTGCCCGCGCCGAACTGCTCGAAGTGCGCAAACCCTCGCCCGAGCGCATCCAGCCGCGTTGCGCACACTACACCGCTTGCGGGGGCTGTCATTACCAGCACCTGCCTTATGCCGCCCAACTCAAGATCAAGGCCGATATCCTGCGCGACCAGTTGAGCCGTATTGGCAAGATTCCTGCGCCGCCAGTGACCGAAACGGTGGCCTCGCCGCTCGAATGGCAGTATCGTAACCACGTCCAGTTTCACCTGGATTTGGAGGGGCGCTTGGGCTTCGTCTCTTCGGCTTTTTCCCCCTCACCCGATCTACCCTTATCCGTATTACCGATTACGGAATGTCACCTGCCCGAATCTGACCTGAACACCCTGTGGCCTACCCTGCAATTTGAACCCGATTCGCCCATCGAGCGTGTATCGCTGCGCGCCGGGGACGAATTGATGCTTATCCTCGAGTCCGACGTGCTAGAACCGCCGGAAATGGAACTCGAAACCGACTTGTCGGTGGTTCACCTGGTCGATGACGATGCGGTGGTCCTGGCCGGGGACGATTACTTGGTGATCCCCGTTCTCGGACGGCCTTTCCGCGTATCCGCCGCCTCGTTTTTCCAGGTCAACACCGCCATGGCCGAAAAAATGGTTTCACACGTCCTGGCGCTTGCCCCGCAGACGGCTGGCACAATCTTGGACGTATATTGTGGTGTTGGGCTGTTCTCGGCTTTCCTGGCCCCGCGCTGTCAGCGCCTGGTGGCCATTGAACTATCCGAGTCATCCTGCGCTGATTTTGCCGCCAACCTCGATGAGTTCGAGCATGTGGAATTGTACGAGGCCGCAGCGGAAGAAGTATTACCGACACTTGCGGGTAAAGTCGATTTTGCGGTGGTTGACCCGCCACGCGCTGGTTTGGATCGGCAAGCGCTGGATGCGCTCCTGGCGCTCAAGCCGGAGAAGCTGGTATATGTCTCCTGTGACCCTTCCACGCTTGCGCGTGATGCGCGCCGCCTGGTCGATGGCGGCTACCGATTGGAACAAGTCACACCCTTTGACCTTTTCCCACAAACCTATCACATCGAAAGCATCAGTGTCTTTCAACGATAAAAGAACCCCCTGCGAAGGCAACCTTCACAGGGGGTTTGTTTTTTAGTCCGTTTGGAACTTATTTCTTGAGCGCAATCGTGACCTTGCGGTTTGGCTCGTCGCCGATGCTTTCGGTTTCCACATCGGTATTGCCGCGCAGTTCCAGGTGGATGATGCGCCGTTCAGCCGAGGACATTGGCTCGAGCACCTGGCGTTTGCCGGTGCGGATGGCCTGTTCGGCCATGCGGCGCGCCAGTTGGCGCAGTTGGCGCTCGCGGCGGGCGCGATAGCCTTCAACATCCACAATCACCTGAACCCAATGGCTGGCTTCCTTGCTGGCAATTAGCGCCAGGATGTATTGCAGGGCGTTGAGGGTTTCGGCACGGCGGCCAATGAGCACGCTCAGGTCGTCGCCGCGCACGTCCACCATGACCGGCACTTCACCATCCGAATCGGCGTCGCCGTAGTGGGCGGTAACACGCGCGTTGATCTTCATCTTGCCGAGCAGTTCGCGGGTGGTCTGGACGATGAAATTGAGCAGGTGGTCGTCAGGGGCGGCGGCAGGGGCTGCGGGCGCAGGCTCCGCCGAAGGAGTCGCCGGGGCCGCCACCGGGCTGGCTTCGGCTGCTTTTAAGGTCAGGCGAATACGCACCTGGCGCGAACCAAATCCGAGGAAACCTTTCGAGCCTTCGTCGAGTACATCCACTTCCAGCATTTCACGCGGCACACCCAACTGTTCGACGCCGCGCGAAACGGCTTCTTCGATTGAGGGGGCAATCACTTCAAGGGTCGTCCGTTCCATGTTTCGTTTCTCCTACGAGCGTTTGCCCGTCTTCGATTTGGCCGATTCGGGCTGTTGGTTACCGCCAAAAATATTACTCCATTTTACTTTACCGAGGGCTGCATACTGTGCAATACCCACCAGATTGCTGGCGATAAAATACACGGCCAGGCCCGAAGCATAGTTGAGGGAGAACATGAACAACATGATTGGCATCATCAACGACATCGACTGGTTCATCTGCGCGGTTTGGTCGTTGGGGTTGGCCGACGGGGTCATGGTCAACTTGGTCTGGACAAAAGTTGTCAGGCCTACGATGATGGCCAGGACCGGGATGCCAAAAGCCAGGCCCGGAATCAGGACGCGTTCGGGCTGGCCCAGGTCCATCCACAGGAACTGGCTGTGAATGGGGATGAGCGAGGACAGGCTGGCGGCCGGGGTGATGTTTTCGAGACCGGGGTAAATGCTGCGTACCAGCGCGATCAACTGCATCGGTGTGGCCGAAATGGCGCGCACAATGCTCTGGTAGAAGCCAATCAGGATGGGGAACTGGATCAGGGTGGGCAGGCAGGACCCAAACGGGTTGATGCCGCGTTCCTGGTAGATGCGCATTTGCTCCTGGGCCAGTTTCTCGCGGTCGTTCTTGTATTTTTCCTGAATCTTCTGGTATTCCTCAGACTGGGTTAGCTCTTGCATGGCAGCGGCAGATTTGATCTGCTGGGCCATGATAGGGTGGGTAACCACACGAATGAGGATGGTGAACAGGATGATGGCAACACCAAAGTTGCCAACGAAGGCGTAGATGAGCAGCAGGATATTGGTAAACGGATTGACAATCAGCAAGTCCCACATAGTCGGTTCCTATTTGGTCGGGATGAAGGTCCACTTCTGGGCGCCATTTTGGTCGTAGGCGGCCAGGAGGAACTCAGACCCCATGGGGGCAACGACAATCAAATCCCCAACGAGCAAAGGCGGGGTATAGATTTTGTTTTTAGGCAGGTCATCTTGCCACATGGGTGCGCCGGTCTTATCGACCGACTGGATGCGGCCGGTTTCGGTGACATAAATCACCTGTTCGGCCAGGGCCAGCGGCCCTGCAACGATGGAGCCTTCTTCGTCACGAGACCAAACGACCTGGCCGTTTTCGGCGTTGATGGCGTAGAACTTCCCCGCGGTGCCAAAAACGGTGCCAATGTAGATTGTACCGCCGTCGATAGCCGGGGTGCCCCAGATGTTGCCTTCCAGTTTTTGGACCCAAACTTGCGCGCCATTGGATGCATCGAGGGCATACAGGTTGCCAGAGAGTGTGCCGACGTACAGGATGCCGTCAACCAGTGACGGGTGTCCGATGATACCGTTGTCCAGTTCAACTTTCCAGTTTTCCTGGTCGCTGGCAGGGTTGAAAGAGTAGACCTCGTGCTCAAGGGTGGCGACGTAAACCGAAGTGCCGTCGGTAACAGGGGCTGTCCACAGGGCGTGGTCAGAAAGCTTCTTTTGCCAGGCGATTTCGCCGCTGGCGGTGAAGACATACAGCGACCCATCGCCAGCCGGGGCGAAGATTTTATCTTCGAGTACCAGGCTGCCAGCCAGCCAGGGGCGGATGGCTTTGTCATAAGTCCATTTGACCTGGCCGTCGGCGGCGTTGACAGCATAAAAAGCATGGTTGTTCGCGGCGGCATTCCCGACAAACAGGATGCCATCGGCCGATACGGCCGGGATGCTGTAAAAACTCATGTTGCTGTCTGATTCGACGGGGAAGCGCAGCGGCGAAATGGTGCCGCTGATATTGGCAGTGACTTCTTTGCCATCACTGGCTTTGACGTTGTAAACGTGCAGGCCATCGGCCAGGTAAATGGTGGCTCCGTCGGTGGACATCCCAGGCCAGTTGGTGGCGGGTGGGGTGCCACAGGCACTCAAAAGGACGGTGAATACGCCCAGGAGTGTAAAGAGTAAAACGCGGTTGAACTTCATCAATTCTCCTAAGGGACGGGGTCAACGCCGCCCGGGTTGAAGGGGTTGCAGCGCAGCACACGCCAGAAAGCCATGATGGAGCCTTTGATTGCCCCGTATTTGTAAACCGCCTGGTAGCCGTAATGGGAACAGGAAGGGTAAAAGCGACAGGTATTGGGCGGCATGCCTTTGGATAGCGTCATCTGGTACAGGCGAATCAACCCAAGGACGGCAATGCGCGGCCAATTGAGCGGTGTGCGCGGCAGGTCGCGCAATCGCGGCTCGTCGGGATAGTCGTGAGGCAGGTAAGAATCAGCGCACATGGGATTTCAAAAGACCGGCGCGGCGCAGCAGGGTTTCGATGGCGGAGGCAATGTCCTCGTAGACGGACGAAATGAGCGGGTTGCGCGCAATTAGAACCAGGTCCCAGCCGGGGGGCAGGGCAGGCAGGTGGGGACGGATTGATTCTCGCAGCAGGCGTTTGGCCCGATTGCGTTCAACAGCTCCCCCCAGGGAACGGGTTGCGCTTACGCCCACCCGGATTTTTTGTTCCGGGATGGGCATTGCTACCAACACAACAAGCGGGTGCGCGTAAGACTTGCCAAAGTTTCGCACCCGCTTGAAGTCGGTAGATCGTGTCAGTCGAAAGCGACGCTTCACCCTGGCCTCGTGTTTACCTGGTCGGTGAGCACCGGGGACTTAGCGGCCCCCGCCGGGAGGCCTACCAACGAATCCGTTTGACGTGGTTGTTGGACTTGACAGCGAGTTTGTCGCGGCCACGCTGGCGGCGGCGCTTGAGCACTTCGCGGCCATCAGCGGTGGACATGCGGGAGCGGAAACCATGCACGCGGACACGGCGGCGGATTTTCGGCTGGTAAGTACGCTTGGTGGACATTCTGTTACCTCGTTCTGTTGTGGGATAATACCGCTTCTGCGATAGATGGATTGCAGATGGGACACTGCGGAACAAAAAGCACGCCGTTCAAGGCGCTTGAGCGGCACGCCATTATACCGTAAAGTTCCCGAATCTCATAGACTCGCCTGGGAGGATGAGCCTGAAATGTGGCGGGTGGCGACGAGAATCCTTGTTTTTTTGTGCGGGCCTGATAGCCAAGTTTACCTTAATCGTGTTACGATTGGGAAAATTGTTCCGCTGCGGAGGCGCTATGTATTTTTTTGTCCGATTTACCGGGTGGATGATGGTGGTGTTTGGAGTCTTGTTTATGCTGGCCGGGCTGGCAGCCGCTATTTATGGCTTTGTGCAGTTCCAGGCATTAACGGACTTGTTCACCAATTATGTTTTTGCTGGAACCAACCAACCGTTGCCAGACCCGCGCATCTTGTTTTCGGTGGGGGGGCTGGTGTTGTTTGTGGTCGGGATGACGACCTCGGCTTTTGGTCAGTTGCTGCTGGTTTTTGCCGACCTGGCTAATCATACCCGCGAGACGAATGTTTTGCTGCGCGCGATGAAGCGCAGCTAGGAAAAGTGTTTTGTGACTGTATCGTTGCCGGGCAGGGGGCTCCAGGCAGGATGGATTCTATTTAATGGTAGACCGGCCGCAGGGAGAGAGGCTATGCTGCGGGGGCGGTTGTTTTCAGGAGACAGGATTCCTTGATCGCTATGAAAAAAATCCCTTTTTCTTTTATATTTTCTGGTGTTTTTCTGGTGCTGGCTTTTGGCGCGTTCTTAATTTGGGGCGTGCCGTATTTCTTTCGGTTGCCCAATGTGGCCGGGATCAGCGCTACGCTGGGTTCGCAGACGTATCGGGCACGGGTGATTGAAATTATTGAAGCCGGGCCGATTGACCTGGGCGGGACGGTTCAGACTTACCAGAAGGCGCGGGTGGAGATTCTTGAGGGCGAATACGATGGGCTTTTAATGGAAGTGGCCTATGGGCGCAACCGGATTGTTCCCGAAGGGCAGTTACTGGCGCCTGGCGATGAGATTTTTGTCTTGATTGGGAAGCGCCCCGATAGTGTTGTGGAAGCGTTTTTTGTCGATTTCGTGCGCGAGAAAGCACTGCTGGTATTGTTGGGTGTATTTGTGGCGGCCATCATTTTAATGGCGCGCTGGAAGGGCGTCCGCAGCCTGCTGGCGCTGGCTTTTAGCCTGGTGATGATTATTGGCTATGTCATTCCGCACATCCTGGCGGGTGAGGACCCGGTGCTGGTGAGCCTGATTGGGGCCGGGATTTTGCTGGCGGTGTCGTTATACCTGACGTATGGGTGGAATTGGAAGACGCATGCGTCGGTGTTTAGCATGGTGCTGGTGTTGGTGATTACCGGGACGTTGGCGATGTTATTTATGGATGTGGCCCGCCTGACAGGTTCGGGTAGCGAAGAGGCCATGTTCCTGACGCAGATGTCGGATATTAAGATTAACCTGCGCGGCCTGTTGTTGGGCAGTATTATCATTGGCGCGCTGGGGGTGCTCGATGACCTGGTAACGACACAATCTGCGGTGGTGTTTGAATTGCATTACACCGACGAGACCCTGGGTTTTCGCGCCATTTTCGAGAAGGCCATGCGCATTGGTCAGGACCATGTTGCGGCGACCGTCAATACCCTGGTGTTGGCGTATGCGGGTAGTTCGTTGCCGTTATTGCTTTTGTTCACCCTGGGGGGTGGAAATTACGACTTCTTCATCAATGTAGAATACATCACCGAGGAGATTGTGCGTACCCTGGTAGGGTCGCTGGGACTGATGGCGGCTGTGCCGCTGACGACGAGTATTGCAGCGCTCATCGCTTTGTATGCGCACCGCCTGCCCGAAGAATGGCGCGCCTTGCTTGGCCCAGAAACGGGTGGGGGCGGGCACGCGCATGTGCATTGACAGGTCTTGACCTTAATCGGACACCCGTGATATATTTTATGGGTACTTCATTAACCCTAAAGAAAGGAGCGCGCTTTATGTCAAATAAATTAGCATCGGTCGTTGTTCAAGTCCAAGCATGGGCGCGCCTGCCGCTTTAAGGGATTAACTTCCTGAAAAGAAGGCCACGTGTGCGTTCATGCACCGTGGCTTTTTGATTCCTTTTGCCGGGTTTCTGTATCTGCTCCCGGCGCAAGGAAGCCTGCCGGGTTTGCCCGACAGCGAACAACACCGCCAGCCACGGGATTTTACTCGTGGCTGGTTTTTTTATCTGTAGTAACAGGAAGTGTACCGTTGAACCATTTTCAAAATTTTGAGCCCAACGTTGGGTTCGTTACTAAAAAATCGACAAATTCTTACTTGATTCAGGCCGGGGCCGAGAGCCTGCCGTGCACACTTTCCACACGCCTTAAGCGTGAAGTGCAGGGGGACCTGGTGGCACTGGGTGATTTTGTGCGCTGGAATGAAGCGCACCAGATTATCGAAGTATTGCCGCGCCGCAACCGATTTTCGCGTCGTGCAGCCGTGCCAATGCCTGGCGCGTATGCCCACGAACAGGTTATTGCGGCCAATGTGGACCAGGTGATCCCGGTCTTTGCGGCGGCTAACCCCAAACCGGCCTGGCACCTGCTGGATCGTTATCTTGTCTCGGCTGAAGCTGCCCAGATTCCGGCGCTGGTGGTTGTGACCAAAATGGACCTGGTGGCGGGCCGCCCCGAAGCGGCCGAGATTGAAGCCATTGCGGCGGAATACCGGCAGATTGGTTACAAGGTATTGCTGACCAGCGCGGAAAATGGCCTGGGGCTGGATGACCTACGGGCTGCGCTGCGTGGGTGTTTATCGGTCTTCGTTGGGAAATCGGGTGTGGGCAAGAGTTCGCTGCTCAATGCCATTGAACCGGGTCTGGGGCTGCGGGTGCAGCAAACCAGCCAGGTCACTGGCAAAGGCCGCCACACGACCACCCACCTGGAAATGTTCGCCCTGCAGTGTGGCGGGTCGATTGTTGATACGCCTGGAATTCGGGAATTTGGATTGTGGGACGTGGAAAACGATGACCTGGCGCTGTTTTTCCCGGAGATGCGGCCCTTTGTGGGTGCTTGCCGGTTTGGGTTGGACTGCCAGCATGACCAGGAGCCCGGCTGTGCCGTTCGACGTGCGGTTAGCGCCGGGCAGGTCAGCCCGTATCGTTACCAGAGTTATTTGAAATTAAGGGCAGAAGCATGAAGTCGAGTTTTACCACCCGTCGAATTTATACCCGTTCTGGCGGGATGCGCACCACCTTTGGCGATTTTGTCTGTATGAATTGCCACAACTTTGTCTCTGCAGAAGCGGCGCTTTCGGGCGTGCACAACCGTAACCATTGCCCCTACTGTTTGTCTTCGCGTCACCTCGACCTGTACGAAGCCGGGGATCGGCTTTCTGCTTGCAAAGCCGTGATGAGGCCGGTTGGGTTGACTTTGAAACGGGCCTATAAAAAATATGCCCAACCCGGTGAGGGCGAGTTAATGCTGGTGCATCAATGCGAAGAGTGCGGCAAGGTATCGATTAACCGCATCGCAGCCGATGATGACAACCAGCGCATCCTGGAGGTCTTTCGCGCTGCAACAAGCCTGGGCGGGGACCTGTCACACCTGCTGACCACGAACGGGGTAATCCTGTTGGGATTGCAGGAAGCAAGCTGGGTCATGCGCCGTCTGTTTGGGCAGCCTTAACCCGAATCAAAACCCGCCGCACCGAATTGTTCGGTGCGGCGGGTTGGCGTTTCCGGGGGCTAGAGTTCGACCACTTCTTTTCCGGCCAGCTTGTCGGTGATGCGCTGCGTGACCAATTCGAGCGCCTGGCTTTGATGGACATAGTCGATGTCGGAGGTGCGAATGGTCAGGACCGGGCACAGGTCAAAAGATTTCAACCAATCGTCGTAGAAACTGTCGAGCAGGGTCAGGTATTCAGCGGTGATGCCGGTTTCCATGCCGCGTGCGCGACGATGGATGCGCTCCATTAAGACATCCACCGGGCACTTCAGGTAAATCAGCAGGTTCGGGGCCGGTAAGCCAGCCACCACCAGCTCAAACAGGCGGCGATAAGAGAGATAGTCGCGTTCGGTCATGTTGCCCATGTGGTGCAGGGCGCGGGCAAAGATATAAGCATCTTCATAGATACTGCGATCCGAGATGCCCGAGCGCGGGTCAGTAGCCAGGTCGAGATACTGTTTGGCGCGGTGCCCGAGAAAGTAAATTTGCAAGTGGAAGGACCATGTTTTCATATTGGCGTAAAAATCGGGCAGGTAGGGGTTATCTGAAACCGATTCGTAGCCCATGGCCCAACCCAGGCGTGCGCCGATGCGTTCGGTAAGGGAGGTCTTCCCTGCGCCGATGTTCCCGGCGACAACGATTAGTTTTTTGGTCATAGTGGCAGCCTTTCCATCCAAAAGTAAACCAGATTTTAGTACGAATGCCGGAATTGTGCGAATATTTGGCGCCCGGGCTGGTTAAAAAAAGCCAACCTGGGAGTGGTTCTGTGCTAAACTTGACTGAATTAATTCCCGCCAGCACCAATTGACCTGTTCGTCACCGGCCCATGACGATTCAAATCCTCCTGCAAGCATTGATGATTTTCGCCATCCTGGTGGCGATTTTTTGCATTTTCATGGGGATTTCTTCCATCCGTGCCGGGATGCGCATCATGTACTTTCGCACTCGCCAGCAGCGCATTGTTGCTGGCTGGCGCTGGATTGGTGTTGGGCTGTTTATGGGATTGTTCGCCCTGGGGGCCAACCAGTTTGGGCAGCCATTGGCCGCGCAATTGCTCCCGCCGCCGGTTACGCCCACCTCCCCGCCAACCACCCCACCGCCGCCGCTCAATACACCCACCCCGCTGCCCAGCCGCACACCGCGTCCATCGGCCACGGCCACCGGCGCAGAAACCCTGACCCAGCCTCCCGGCACACCCCTGGTTGCGCTTTCGGTGACGTTAACGCAAGCCGCCACCCAGCCTGCACGTCCCACCGCCACAGCCAGTTTCACTGCCACCCGAATCGTCCTCCCAACCGAAACCGCATCCATCACCCCGCAGGCATCCAGCACATCCGCGCCGACTGTAGCACCCAGCCTGACCAGCACGCGTGCGCCCACCCGCACCCAGCCTGCTGCGGCTGTGCCTACCCGCGCACCAACACGCACCGCCACACCCACCCTGACCCCCTCCAGTACCCCCACGGCCAGCTTTACGCCGAGTCTGACGCCCTCCCGCACGCCCACTTTTACGGCCACGGCCACCTTTACCCCTTCGGAAACGCCGACCGGAACCCTGGTGCCGACCTCGACATCGACGGCTACCCCCACCGAGACCGCCTCTCCAACGGCGACCTTTACCGCCACCCTGACCGTGACACCGTCAAACACAGCGACTGCCACCCGCACACGGGTTCCGTCTGCCACGCCTACTGCCACCAACACCCGCGCCCCAACCCCGACCCAGACCTTTACGCCCACCATCACCCCCACCCCAACCGATACGCCCACCCGTACCGCCACGGCCACCTTTACCCTGACCTTTACGCCTTCCAGCACGGCGACAGCTACAGCAACGTTTACCGCCTCGCCGACGTTTACCGCCTCACCGACGGCCACAGCCTCCAGTACCCCGACCCTGACCTCCACCCCAACCGCTACGACCACAAACACCGCCACCTCGACTGCCACTGCCACAGCGACTTTTACGGCGACTGCCAGCCAGACCTCCACCGCAACAGTGACTTTTACCCCCACAGATACGGCTACAGCGACTCCCAGCCGCACCCCGAGCGCGACATCCACCGCCACCGAGACCGCTACCGCCACGGCGACTTTTACTCACACCGCTTCGCCAACCTTTACCGCCACCGAGACCTCCACGGCTACCGCCACGCCGACTTTCACCCCGTCGCACACCCCAACTGCTACCGCCACGGCGACCTTTACGCCGACAGTCACACCTTCCATCACACCCACGTTTACCGCCTCCCCAACCATCACCTTTACACCGACAGCCACCGCTACCGCGACTTTTACGCCCACCTCCACCCCCTCGCGCACACCGACCGTTACCCCGTCTGATACGCCGACAGCCACCGCAACGTTTACTGCTACCGCTACAGCGACTTTTACGGCCTCGGCCACCTTCACGGCGACCTGGACTCCCTCCAGCACTCCCACAGCCACGTTTACGGCCAGTGTGACGGCTTCTCGCACGCCGACTGCCACAGCCACCGCCACGTTTACAGCGACCCACACCGCCACCCACACTGCCACGGCTACGTTTACCGCCACAGCCACGGCCACACCCACGCCGTCCGCGACCTCCACCCCTACGGATACGGCCACCTTTACCCCAACGTATACCCCGTCGATTACCCCGACTTTCACATCCTCGCCGACTGCCACATTTACCGCGACCATCACCCTGACGCCCACCCCTACCCGCACGCGCGCCCCAACGGCCACGCCGACTTTCACCCCTACCAAAAAGCCGACGCTGACCCACACGCCTACGCCGACGAACACCTTTACCCCCACCGTCACGCCGACCAAAACGCTGACACCGACGCGCACGAATACCCCCACGTCAACATCCACTTCTACGCCTACGGCGACGTTCACGGCCACCCAAACGGCCTCGCGGACCCCAACCGCTACCTTTACCCTGACGGCCACGGCCAGCCCAACCCAGACAGCGACAGTCACCTCCAGCGCAACATCGACCTCCACACCATCGCGCACCCCAACGGCTACCTTTACGCCAACCCCGACCTCCACCGCTACCCATACGCCCACCGTCACGCTGACGCCCACCCCAACCATTACTCCTACGCCGACCAATACTCGCGCGCCAACGCGTACACCTACTTTTACCCCGACCGTGACCTTTACCCCCACGGTTACTCCCACACCCACCCAAACCTTCACGCCGACGGCCACTTCGACGCCTACCCTCACGCCTACCCCAACCCATACCGCTACCCATACGGCCACCTTTACCCCAACTTTTACCGCCACGTTAACCACCACACGCACCTCTACGCCCACACAGACGCCTTCGAACACCCCAACCCCGACGCCCACAAACACGGCGACTTTTACAGCTTCGCCCACCTTCACTCCCACCCCCACCGCAACCTTTACTGCGACTTTTACCCCGTCGATGACCCCGACGTTTACCCATACACCGACGCCGACCTACACACCGACCATTACCCTGACCCCCACCCCCTCGCGTACCCTGGCCCCGACGGCGACTCCGACCTTTACCCCTACCAAAAAACCGACCCTGACTTCGACCCCCACGCCGACGAACACCTTCACGCCGACCCTTACGTCCACCAAAACGCTGACGCCAACCCGCACCAACACCCCTACCGCCACAGCGACTTTCACCTCCACGGCTACTTTTACGGCCACGTGGACGCCTTCGATCACGCCCAGCCCCACGAACACCTTCACCCCGACTGCCACTTCATCGCATACCCCTACAGCTACCTTTACCGCCACCCGTACCCCAACTCATACTCCTACACCGACTGATACGGCCACCTTTACCCCAACTTTTACGCCTTCTATTACACCCACATCCACCGATACCCCGACCATCACATTGACGCCTACGCCCACCAATACCCGTGCGCCCACCCTCACCCCGACCTTTACGCCCACCAAAAAACCGACGTTGACCAACACGCCAACGCCGACAAATACATTTACGCCGACCATCACGCCGACCAAGACGTTAACGCCCACTCGTACCAACACGCCGACCGCCACGGCAACTTTTACGGCCACGGCCACCTTTACAGCCACATGGACGCCTTCGCTGACCCCGACGGCCACGTCTACCCCTACCTCCACACCGACGTTTACGCCCACATTAACGGCGACGAACACGCCCACCCTGACGCCCACCCAAACCTTCACCCCAACCCATACGGCGACCTTCACCCCAACCCTGACCCCCTCCATTACGCCGACTTTTACCCTTACCCCAACTCCCACGGATACCGCAACCATCACGCTGACGCCTACGCCCACCAATACTCGCGCGCCAACCCTCACCCCGACCTTTACGCCCACCAAAAAGCCGACGTTGACCAACACGCCAACGCCGACTCAAACCTTTACACCCACCGTCACGCCGACCAGGACGTTAACGCCCACTCGTACCAACACGCCGACCGCCACGGCAACTTTTACGGCCACCGCCACCTTCACGGCCACGTGGACGCCTTCACTAACGCCGACCTTTACCTCGTCGCCCACCGTGACCGCTTCCCCTACGCCTACCCACACCTCCACCGCTACCTTTACACCAACGGCGACCTTCACCAGCACCCCAACGGACACCGCCACTTCCACGCCGACGGCCACCTATACAGCCACCCCCACCCCTACGGCCACTCTCACTGCCACATCCACCCCTACCGCCACGGCTACCTTTACACCGACCCTGACGCCCTCCAACACACCCACGGCGACCCTTACCTCCACCCCAACCGACACACCGACCATCACCCTGACTCCTACACCAACGCGCACCCGCGCTCCTACGGCGACGCTGACCTACACGCCCACCAAGCGTCCCACCCTTACAGCGACCGCCACGCCGACTCAGACGTTTACAGCCACTGTCACGCCGACCAAAACGCTGACCCCGACCCGCACGAATACCCCTACGGCTACGGTCACCTTCACTGCCACCGCCACCTTCACGGCGACCTGGACTCCCTCGCTGACTCCTACCGTGACCCTGACCCCCACGGCAACCTTCACCCTGACCGCGACCCAAACGGCCACCTTCACGCCGACCTCAACCGCTACCCACACATCGACGCCCACCGCGACCGCCACCTTTACCCCAACCCTGACCCCCTCAATTACGCCGACTTTTACCCTGACTCCTACGCCGACTGACACGCCAACCATTACCCTCACCCCCACCTCGACCAGTACCCGTGCGCCCACCCTGACGCCTACTTTCACGCCTACCAAAAAGCCGACCCTGACCCATACCCCTACACCGACAAACACCTTCACACCAACCGTCACGCCCACCAAAACGTTGACACCTACCCGTACTCAAACTCCCACCTTCACGGCGACCTTTACCGCGACAGCGACCTTCACCGCCACCTGGACGCCGTCCATCACGCCGACCTCAACCCATACTGCTACGGCCACAGCGACCGCTTCGCGCACCCCCACGGCCACCGCCACAGCCACTCTCACCCCCACCCGCACCCTCACCCCGACCCATACGGCCACTTTCACGCCGACCCTGACGCCTTCGAATACCCCAACCGCAACCAACACTTTCACACCCACGCCGACTCCCACAATTACCCTGACCCCCACCTTTACCAGCACACGCGCGCCAACTTCCACCCTGACCTATACCCCTACCAAAAAGCCGACTCTGACCAACACACCCACGCCGACCAATACCTTCACGCCCACCGTGACGCCCACCAAAACGTCGACCCCCACGCGCACGTCTACGCCGACGGCTACAGCCACCTTTACCGCAACCTGGACTCCCTCCATCACCCCAACGCCCACCTTCACCGCGACCGCCACCCTGACCTTCACCCCCACTGCGACCGCTACCTTCACGGCCACCGCCACCGCCACTTACACATCCACGGCCACGGCTACGGCCACCTTTACCCCTACCTGGACCCCGTCGGTTACACCGACTGCCACCCTGACTTCCACGGCGACCTTTACCGCCACTCCAACCGCTACGGCCACTTTAACGCCGTCCGTGACGCCAACTTCGACCGCCACATCCACGCCAACACTCACGCCATCGCGCACGCCGACAGCCACCTTTACCGCGACCAACACAGCTACGCGGACCTCCACGCCAACCTATACCCCCACTTCCACCGCGACTTTAACGCCTTCCCGCACCCCCACCGCCACGATCACGCCGACCCCGACCTTTACTCCCACCGTGACCCTGACTCCCACGCCGACGCGTACGCGCGCTCCCACGGCCACGCCCACCTTTACCCCGACTCGTAAACCAACCCTGACCTCAACTGCCACCCCGACGCAGACTTTCACCCCGACCCTGACCTCGACGCGGACCCTGACCCCAACCCGGACCAACACCCCAACCGCCACCGCCACGTTTACAGCGACGGCCACCTTTACGGCTACCCTGACGCCCTCCAACACGCCGACCCGCACCGCCACTCCCACCCCCACTGCGACCTTTACCCTCACCGCCTCCGCGACCCCAACTTTGACTCCTTCCAGCACCCCAAGCCGCACCGCGACGGCGACCTTTACCCCATCGGCCACACCTACCAGCACCTTTACCGCCACCCTGACCCCGTCACGCACGCCAACAGCGACCTTTACGGCAACCCCGACCGCAACCAGCACGCCGACCCCCACCCACACGGCCACCTCCACAGCCACGCTGACGCCCTCGCGCACCCCGACGGCCAGCGCCACATCGACGGCTTCCCTGACGCCCACGGCGACCAGCACGCGCGCCCCAACCCTCACGCCGACTTTTACCCCCTCAATCACGCCCACCCCAACCCTGACCTTCACCCCGACGGCCAGTGCCACGCCGACAGAAACACCCACGCGCACGCCTTCCCCGACGCGTACTGCGACGGCTACCAGTACGGCTACCGCCACTCCCACAGCGACCTTTACCTCCACCGCCACAGCGACTTTTACACCAACCGCCAGCCGCACCGCGACTGCTACATCCACTTTCACTCCCACCAGCAGCGCCACCCCCACCCTGACCGCCACGCCTACCAGCACGGCGACCTTTACCCTTACCCCAACCTCAACCGATACTCCCACCATCACCTTGACGCCCACCCCCACCCGGACTCGCGCGCCGACCGCGACCCCAACCTTTACCCCCACGCGCAAACCGACCCTGACCTCCACTGCGACTGCCTCCAATACGCCGACTCCGTCGAACACCCCTACGGCGACCCTGACCCCCACGCGCACCAGCACCCCCACGGTGACGGCTACCTTCACGCTGACATTTACCCCCACCATCACCTCGACTTTTACAGCCACAGCCACCGCGACGTACACCCCCTCGCCGACTTATACCTGGACGCCCACCGCAACATTTACCGCCTCAGCCACCGCCACGTTCACCCCCAGCCGTACCCCAACGGCCACTTTCACGTCGACCAGTACACCCACCGCCACTTTTACGGCCACATTGACCGCCACCCCGACCCCCACCCATACCCCCACAGAAACGGCGACTTCCACCTCGACCCTCACGCCGACCAATACGGCGACTGCCACCCAAACCTTTACACCGACTGCTACCGCTACCGAAACCCTAACTCCCACTGTCACCCGCACCCGGGCCCCAACCGCCACGCTAACCTTTACGCCCACCCGGCGGCCGACCCTTACCGCCACATTTACCGCCTCGGCCACCCCAACTGCCACCCTTACACCACTCCCCAGCCTGACGCCGACCGCCACGCTGACCTTTACGGCTACCTCCACCTTTACCCCAACGCCTTCCTCCACCGCCACCTTCACACCCACCCTCACCTCCACGCGTACGGTTACACCCACGCTTACCCCGTCCCTGACAGCCACGAGCACCTTTACACCCACCTTCACCAGCACGGCTACGCCGACCTTCACTCCCAGCGCCACGCCTACCTTCACCCCTACGCCCACCTTTACCGCCACGTGGACGCCCTCCATCACGCCGACCTTTACGCTGACACCTACTGCCAGCTTTACGCCCACTGCCACCCGCACGCGCGCCCCAACCGCCACCCTGACCTATACGCCGACCCGCCGTCCGACCCTCACTCCCACCTCGACGGCCTCGAATACACCGACCGCCAGCCTCACCCCAACCCACACGGCGACTTTCACGCCGACCAGCACTTTTACCTCGACTTTTACGCCCACATTCACGGCGACGAAGACCTATACCCCCACCCGCACACCCACCTTTACCCGTACCCCCACCTCGACACGCACCCTGACTCCGACCCGGACCCCCACGCGGACGCCGACCGCCACCCGCACGCGCGCCCCAACCCCCACCATTACCTCCACCTTCACGCCGCGCCCCACGCGCACTCCCGACGCGCGTTGTGAGCGTGTCAAGTTCGTGACCGACATCACCATCCCCGACGGAACTGGCGTCAACCCTGGTGTTTACTTTACCAAGACCTGGCGCATCAAGAACGTTGGCACCTGCACCTGGAACACCGGCTATTCCTTCGTCTTCACCGGTGGCGACCAGATGAGTGCCCCGCTTTCTGTTTCCCTGTCGCGTAGCGTTGCCCCCGAGCAGACGGTCGATATTTCTGTCACCTTGCTGGCCCCGCCGTTTGCGGGCAACTATCGCGGCTCATGGATGCTCCGCAACCCATCGGGCAAGGTCTTTGGTACTGGTGATGCCGGGGATGGCCCAATCTGGGTCGATATCAACGTCAATGCCACTTCTCTCGAAGGCACGGCCAACGACCTGTTTGCTAATGCCTGCTCGGCTGCCTGGTCCAGCGCGGCGGGTTCGCTGCCCTGCCCGGGCCGCGATGGCGATAGTCGTGGGTTTATCTTGCGGATGTTCAATCCCAAGCTCGAAGATGGCTCCATCCTGACCCTGCCTGGCCTGCTGACCTTCCCGCACAACGTTCGGGATGGCTACATCCAGGGCATTTACCCGCCCTTTACCGTCCAGCCCGGCGACCGCTTCCAGTCGATTGTGAACTGTGAGGGCGGCGCCAGCGCCTGCCTGGTGCTCTTCCGCCTCGACTACCAGATTGGCGATGGCCCCGTTTTTGGGTTCTGGAGCATCGGCGAGGTCTATGACGGCAAGTACTACCAGGCCGATGTGGATTTGAGCCCCTTTGGTGGGCAGGAAGTCAAATTCGTGCTCCAGGTTCAGGCCTTTGGTCCTTCCACAGGCGACCGTGCCCTGTGGGTCGCCCCGCGCATTGTTCGTCCCAGGCCCTGACCGTGATGCTTTTGCTGCCTGCCTTGTTCCAGGGATTGGTGCTTGGCCTGTCTGCTGCGGCCCAACCGGGGCCATACATGGCCTACCTGGTCGCGCAATCCCTTGCGCGCGGCTTTCGCAAGTCGTGGGTGGCGGCTTTTGCCCCGCTCATTAGCGATGGCCCCATTATCCTGTTGGCCCTGTGGGTGCTAAGCCAGATGCCATCCTGGCTGGAACGCGGCCTGAACCTGGTTAGCGGACTTTTTATCCTGTTCCTGGCCTGGGGCGCTTACCGTCAGTGGCGCACCCCGCCCGAAACGGTCCCGGCGTCCCCTCCGGCCGGGTACCAGAGCCTGTTGCGTGCCGCCCTGATGAATGCCCTTAGCCCGATGCCTTACATTTACTGGAGCCTGGTGACCGGCCCCATTTTGCTGGCCGGTTGGCGCGTTAGCCCCGTCGTGGGGGGCAGTTTCCTGGCCGGGTTCTACCTGGCCCTGATCAGTGGTATGCTGCTGTTAATGGCGCTTTCCAGTGCTGCGCGCGGGATGGGGCAAAAGGTCAGTCGCGCATTGCTGGCGGCTTCGGGGGTGGCTTTGCTCGGGTTTGGGTTGCTTCAGTTGTGGCGCGCCGCTGCGGGTTGAATCCGCCATTCTCTTTCCTAAAGGACAAAACAATGACCCCTTTTCTCGATCTTAAAAACCTGCGTATTCGTGACGCCTCTGGTTGGACCATGTTCGTATTTGGTGTGCTGGCCCTGTTGTTGGGCCTGGCCGGGCTGTTTCGCCCCGAGGTCTTGCTGGTGGTGATGGGTTTCGACGTAGCCGAACGCGCAGCGCGTGGGGCAGGGGATTACACCCTGGTTTTCTTAACCGCTTCGGCGATGGCTTCTTTCAATATGGGCGTGTACTATATTTTTGCCGTTTTTAGCGACCTGAAGCTGTTTTATCGCTGGACGGTGCCTTTCCGCGTCATCACCTTCCTGGTCTTTAGCCTGGCGGCCCTCAGCGGCATGGCCCCGGCCCGTTTTGCGCTGATTGGCGCCTGGGAACTGACCGGTTCGATTGCAACCGGCCTGGCGCTTTATTTTGAAGGCCGCAAGCCTCGCGCCTGAGCGTTGAACATCCAAAAATGCACACTGCCCCGCGTTACGCGGGGCAGTGTGCATTTTCATGCGTAGAGTCATGATTGTATTTCAGGGAGGTTGGTTGTATAGTATTAGTGAAACTAATACACGAACCGCCATTCAAATAAGTTGGGATAAGTGTTATGAGTGAAAGTGTCCCGTCCGGTCTGTTAAAAACTTCCTTTGGGATTTTGAAAGATGCAGCCGGTTACGTGGGGGTTGCGCTGACGTTCATCGCTGCCCTAAGGGAGGTTGGCCCGGAGCCTTACCCGGTTCTGGCGGGCAGCCTGTCTTTTTTAATCGTATCCCTGCTGGTTTGGGTCGCGCGCTGGCCGGGTTTGACCCGTTATGAAACCCCGCCCGCCAGTCTTTTGCAGGTTGTGGGCACCCTCAAAAAGGAAAAGCCCCCAACCGGAATCAACCTCCTCCTGGACCCGTTTCGGGCCAAAAGCAGTCGCCAGTATTCCCTGCCGCTTGTGCGCCGCCGTGTGGAATTACTGGCTTTAATTTCGCTGGTGACTTTTTCTTCGGCCTGGCTGGTTTCGCGCTACTGCACGATTCAAGATGAATTGCGCGGTATCGACTGTATCGACCCCAATCGCTGCCACCCTTTCCAGGTGGTGATTGCCAATTTTGATGATCTGTCTAGCCCGGCAGAAAAATTTGATGATCTGTTGGCGCGTGCCATGTGGGAGCACATGAAAGCGGATGTCAAAATTTGCCGGTTGAAAAAGATTGTGGGTTTTGAACAGGTGGCAGATTTAAGCGCGAAAAGTCGCGCCACTATTTTTATTACCGGTATTGCCGACCAAACCGGGTTCAACGTTTACATCGATGCTACGGGCTATGCCGCCCTGGGAAAAAGCTTGCAGGCCGTCCCGGCGGATATGGCTACGCTTAAATTCCAGCAACAGGAATTGCAGCACGTCCCGTTTTTAGCCGACCTGTTATTTAGCGAGATCCTGTTTATGGATTATCGCGAGGCCGAGGGGCTTGAGAACCTTCTGGCGGCGCTTAAAAATGCAGAAGATTCGGGGTTGCGGGCCGAATACCCCCGGCAACTAGCGGAGGGGTATTTCTTTGCGGCCTTGCTGTTGGACCCGGAAGAAGAGGGGATCGACCCGGATGAACAGGCTGCCCTGCAAGCTTACACAGATGCTATCGAAACGTACCCACAGCTTTATGCGGCCCGGCTGAACCGTGGTTTTTTATATTCAGAGTATTTTGACAACCCGCAAAGCGCAATCGAAGACTACTCCTACATTATCGATCACCAGGCCGAAATTCGGGAAAAGGATTTCCTGGCTTCTGCCTATGCCAGCCGGGCCTTCCTCTATGCCGGGCAGGCAGATACGCGGCGGCAGGCCGAAGCCGATTTTGCCGTGGTGATTACCCTGGCCCCCGAAGCCGGGTACCGCGACCGGGGGCGGGTTCGGTATCACCTGTGGCGAGATTATCCCGGAACCATTCTCGACATGACGGCACTGATTGAACTGCTAGAGAATGATTCTGACCCGCAAACCAGGCCAGATGTGTTCGATTTTAATACCCTGGGCAAGGCATACCTGCTTAGCGGCGAGTTTGAGCTTGGCAGGCAGGCTTACCAGGATGCCACGGAGTATCTTCAATCTGAAGAGGAGCGCGGATTTTTGCTGGGCGACCTCGATACTTTGGCCGATGATAATCCAGCCTTAAAACCCCACATTGAAGAGATTAAAACTTTGCTCAACGCTGCCCGCTTGATTGAATGATCCAGTGACCCAACCCGGGGCACATGCCTGACGGGTTCTTTTCAAACCAAAGGAGAAGAGAATGAGTTCTTCAAAGCAGTCGGAGCACATTACGTTTCCCGACCCACAAACCCCGGTGGCCGCGTGGGTGCATTATGGGATTGCCAAATATGCCGAAGCAGAATTGCAACAAAAGCTGGCCGAAATTGGCTATGACGGCTACCTGATTGGCCTGCGGGTGACCTATTGGATTGAAGAGGCCGAAGGCGAAGAGCAGGAATACACCATGGCCTTTGGGTATGGGGTCAGCGAAGTGCCTCCATCGGAATATGAGGTGCAAAGGGAGAATCCGATCCCATATCAATATATGAATGCCCTGTATCGCCGCGTGCGTGCCATGCTGGAAGAAAATATGCCCGGCGATGTCCAGCAGGCGCTGCTGGCCGAAACGATGGACTTGTCTGCCAGCCTGGAGGCGACTGTCAGCGGCTCGATCATCCATTTTGGCTACCGCTGCCGTCGCTGCCGCAATGGGCAGTGTACCCGCCAGGAGTGTGTCGGCAAGAAACGGCTTTTCAGGAAAAACGACAACGGCAAGTGGGTTTGTACCCATCGCCTTTGCGACGAAGACGATCATTAGATCGAAATATTCCGGTTTTGAGACTTCCGCAGATGGAAAGCCTGATCTGCGGAAGTCTTTGCATTTTGGCCCGGTTTGCGCTTACAATTGGGCCGAAAATCAGACAGGAATAGCAAAAGGAGAGAAACACTGTGACCACCAAACGTGAAATGCTTAAGCAAAAACGCGCTGAAGAGAAGAAACAGCGTCAGATGATTCAGGGCGTTGCCCTGGCGGTAATTTTGATCGGTGCGGTTGTCCTAGCCTGGACATTCTTTTCCAATCGCGCCGACACTGCTGCCGCCCCCACCGAAGCCCCGGTTGCCAGTGATAGCGGCGGCCAGGCCCCGGCTGTGACCTCCAAACAATACGATGCGCCGCCCGCCATGACCATTGACCCGGCCAAACAATATTTTGCCACTTTCAAAATGGCTAAAGGCGGCGAATTTGTCATTCAGCTTTATGCCGATAAAGCCCCCATCACGGTCAACAGCTTTGTCTTCCTGGCCCGCGAGGGATATTTCAACGGCGTGACCTTTCACCGCGTGCTGGAAGGTTTCATGGCCCAGGGCGGCGACCCCACCGGGACGGGCATGGGCGGCCCTGGTTACGAATTCCAGAACGAGGATAGCGACCTGACCTTTGACAAGGCCGGGGTGGTGGCGATGGCTAACGCCGGGCGCGACACCAACGGCAGTCAGTTCTTTATTACCTTTGGCCCGGCCGAGTTTCTTAATGGCGGCTATACCATCTTCGGGCAGGTGATCGAAGGCATGGATGTGGTCAATGGCATCACCCGCCGTGATCCTGACATGAACCCGAACTTTACCGGGGATGCCATCGAAAGCGTCACCATTACCGAGCAGTAACCCGGTTTTGAGCGAATCAAAAAGTCTTGCGTCTTTGTGGCGCAAGACTTTTTTGTTGTTTGGGGCTGCCTAGTGTAACAGTTCCTGGTTGACGCGCTCGGCTTCGGCATAGAGCTGCTTGACTTCTTCCTTCATCTCGGCTGTGGTGGTAGGTGACATGGGGATGAATTTGACCAGGTCACGCGCATCTTGCAGGGTTGCTTTGACCAGCGCAATGTACGAAAAATTGTATTTACCGCCTTCGGCCGGGAGCGGAATCTCGCGCGCTTTCTGGATCAGGGCGCGGGCGCGGAGGATTCGTTCGGCGGCGGGGATGAGTTTGGCCATCGGGGGTTTTTCCTTTTGAGAAGGGCGCGCTAATTGGGTTGAGGTTCCCGGCGTGGGAAAAAGGTCCAGGGGTGGGGCAGCAGTTCCCAATTTTGGGGTTCGAGCGCCAGCCACCAGCCAGCGCCGCCAGGGTCACCGTTGCGGTGCCACGCGTTCCAGATACCATCCGGCCCATACCACGGTGCAGAGCGTTTTCGGCCAGTGAGCGGGTCGTTATAGTGGATGGTGACGGCAAAGGGATTATCGGGGGCAATGGTGATCCCGGTCACCAGCACAAAATGCGCCCCGGAGCGTGGGTCATCCAGTTGGGTCAAGACATCGATGATGACCGGGCGGCCTTGCTGCAACTGGTCGCTCAACAGCGCCAGACCCTCACGGGAGCTGCCAACCGTGCCGGTTGAAAAATCGCGGGTATAGTGGCGAATCAGTTTGACCATGTTGGCCGGACTGGTATACGGGAATTTGCGTTCGGTGTACAGGCCATTCATCTCGGCGTAGGTCAATACATCGCGCTCATCCAGTTCCGTGTTGGGGCGGGCGTAGCGATAGGCCATCGCCAGTACCGCCGGGCCGCAGGAGGTGATCTTAAGCTGTTGCAGCGGCACAACTGGCAGGCGAATAGATAAACCGCGCGCCAGGGTCAGGCTAAAGCCCAGCAGGATCCATGCAACCACCAGTCGTTGTTTCATCGTACTTCTATTTTACATGACCTGGCAAGCAGACCCGTGAATAGGAACACGCCCGGATGATTCTAAAAATGTCTTTGTGGATGTTTACCACTTCCACAGGGGGCACAGGTTTATATTCTATTTTCGAAGTACCTGTATAGGTCTTTACAGGAATGGACTTGAATATACTTAGGCAACGATTTATATATAAAGCTTTTATGCTGATGCGATTTAAAGAGTTTAAATACATTACTGATCATGCTTGACAGTGATGTATAAAAGGGTATAATAGAACATATATTCTAAATGGTGTGATATTATGAAACAAATCAAAAAAAAGTTTGATGCTCCGGCCCTAATAACACTTGAAGGTAATGTTGCTTTTAGATTTGTCCATAAAGAACAAGAGCGGGCTACATATCTGGTAGCCGGTTTTGAGTCTGGTGATAAATTAGTCCATGTTATTGACTATCGTCAAGCTGGCTTACATGCGATTGATTGTGTGATTGAAACTGGGAATGATGCGTTGTTTGCCAAAGAATTTTCTGCTCCAGCCTGGGTTACGATCACTGAGTCTGAAAATGGTGTAGAAATTAAATTGTTAGATTTAGATTCGGATATTGATCCTGAGCTTATGCTTTGGATAGCTACGGGTATAGAGGAGCCTATTCCTGATTATGAGTATCTTTTTCTGTTGATCGAGCCTTTTTGGGAGAATTCTTATTCTTTGGTTTCAATTTTTAACTATCAGCGTTTTCAGGCTTATTTTGATAATATCGCGGTGGATCATCTGGTCGAAAATTAAAGTCAATTAA
>CAZLSP010000016.1:0-65110 GCA_964562145.1 uncultured Anaerolinea sp.
TTACAAACAATATAATATTAGAAATATTAATAATAGAGCATGGGCGCAGGTCGAAAAGATGATTGGACCTTGGTCTGCTCTTTCTTAAGACTAAAGTCTGATGAGTTGGGAAAAAGAATGAACTTGTCAGACATTTATTGACGGATGGCATAAAATACTTTATAAGACCTCGAGGCGATTATGGAAAATCTCATTCTCAGGCTCTTCCCACGACGTTCACTCTTGCGTCGTTTTACATTTATAAGCTTTTTCATTATCCTGGCGGGTATGCTTGGCCTGGGCTGGTGGGTGGGCGAACAGATCAAAGCCGGCGTGGTTAAAGAGTCGGCGGCTACCACTGCTTTTTATATGGATAGTTTTATCGCCCCTCATCTACAAGAGCTGGACCAGGCCGGGTCGCTTTCGCCAGAGCATATCGCTCAAATGCAGCAGCTTTTCAGCGCCACCGACTTTGGTCGGAATATCGTTTCCTTCAAGGTTTGGGATAAAAACGGCGTCATCGTCTACAGCACCAACCCGGCGTTGATCGGCCAGCAGTTCCTGGACGACCTCGAACAGCAGCAGTCTTTTCAAGGTGAAGTGGTTGCCGAACTGAGCGACCTGACCGAGAGCGAACATGCCGAAGAGCGCCGCCTGTACAAGCGCCTGTTGCAGATTTACAGCCCCATTCGCTTAAACGGCAGCGACAAGATTATTGCGGTCTCGGAGTTTTACCAAAAGGTGGATAACCTGGAGGCTTCGATTGCCCGGGCGCAGTCGCGCAGTTGGCTGGTGACCGGCGGGGCCATGACCGCCATTTACCTGCTGTTGGTCGGTTTTGTCGGTACCGCCGATGCCACCATTCGCCGCCAGGAGGCCCGCCTGTCGGACCAGGTGGAACAGTTGACCGTACTGCTGGCGCGCAACGATGAGTTGAGCGAACGTGTTCGGCGTGCAGCGGCCAACGCCACCGAACTCAATGAACGTTTCTTGCGCCGCATCAGTGGCGACCTGCACGATGGCCCCATTCAGGAACTCAGCCTGGTTTTGCTGCACATCGACCAGCTGGTCGCCCCCAATGGGGGTGAATCGGCCAGCAATATCCAAAAAACCCTTGAGCGAGCCTTGCAGGAGATCCGCGATATTTCACGCGGCTTTGGCTTGCCCCAAATTGAGAAGTTAACCCTGCCCGAAATCCTGACGCGTGTCACGGCCTCGCATGAGCGCCGCACCGCCACGCGCGTTGACCTGCGCCAGGGTGACCTGCCCGATGAAATTTCGATCCCGGCTAAAATTACAGCCTACCGCATCATCCAGGAGGCCCTCAATAACTCCTTCCACCATGCCGGTGGGGTTGGGCAAAAAGTCCAGGTTCGCTGCGAGGGTGGGTTCCTGCACATTGAAGTCTCCGACCAGGGCCCCGGCTTCGACACCTCCAAGCCAATTGACTGGGAAGAGCATTTGGGCCTGGCGAGTATGCGCGAGCGGGTGGAAAGCCTGGGCGGTGAATTCGAAATTGAAAGCCAGATTAATCACGGAACCCGTATTTTGGCGCGCATCCCCGGCCCGGAATGCCAGGATTCTGCCGGGTAACGCAACAGGAATTGTGCTTATGAAAAAAATCCGCTTGGCAATTGTGGACGATCATGCCATTTTTCGCGAGGGAGTTGCCTCGGTCCTTTCGGCCGAGGACGACATCCTGATTGTTGGCCAGGGTGCCAGTGCCGATGAAGCCATTCAGTTGGCAGCCATGTACACCCCCGATGTGATCTTGCTCGATATTAATATGCCTGGCGGCGGTGGTTTGCGCGCCACCCAGGTTATTGTTGCCTTGCACCCAACCATCAAGCTGGTTATCCTGACCGGCTCGGATGATGAAGATGATGTCATTCACCTGCTCAAAGCCGGGGCGCATGCGTATATCCTAAAAGGGGTGATGGCGCGTGAGTTGCTGGATGTCATCCACCTGGTGCACGCCGGTAAAGGGTATGTTTCACCCACCCTGGCCGCTGATATGTTGCGTGGGATGAGCCAGGCCAGCCCGGCAGCCCGCCAGTTGCCCGCCGAAGATGACCGCCTGGCCGACCTGACCGAGCGCGAACGCCAGATTCTCAATCTGATCGCCGATGGGTTAAGCAATTTCGACATTGGGCAGCAGCTTTTCCTGACCGAAAAGACGGTGAAACATTACGTTACCAGCATTTTGCAGAAGTTACAGGTTCAGAACCGTGTACAGGCGGCCTTGCTGGTTCAAAAGAGTCGGCCTGCGCAAAGGTAGCCCGGCCTGGCGGCGTGGTGGTATATAATTGGCGCATGGCCGTTTACCTTCACGACATTCCCCTCCCCGAAGCAAAAAAACGTCTCGAAACCGCCCTGCGCGAAGCCCAACTTTGGCGCGTGTTGGCGGTTGAAACCATTCCCCTCGATGAAAATGCCCTCGGACGCATCCTCGCCGAACCAGTCTGGGCGATAAAATCATCGCCGCATTACCATGCCAGTGCGATGGATGGCTTCGCCGTTCGGGCTGAAGCCACTGCCGGAGCCATGCCCTCGGCCCCGGTTTTGCTCTCGCTCGACCCCTCAACCCCGCAGGCGGCCTACGTTGATACCGGCGATGCCCTGCCCGGATGGGCCAATGCCGTTATCCCGATCGAAAATGTCGAAGCCCTGGATGCCGGGAATGTGGCGGCTAACCCGCGCAAGCCCGGGCAGATTCGTATTCGTGCTGCGGTAACTCCCTGGAGCCATGTGCGCCCGCTGGGCGAAGACATCGTTGCCACGCAGCTGGTTTTGCCTGCCGGTCACAGCCTGCGCCCGTATGATTTGGGCGCGATAGCTGCTTCTGGGCATGTCAGCGTCTCGGTGGCGCGCCGTCCGCGCATAGGCATTTTGCCTACGGGTACCGAGCTGGTTCCGATTGGGGTCGAGCTCAAGCCAGGCGACATCCTGGAATACAATTCACTGGTGATGGCGGCCCAGGTGAAGAACATGGGCGCGGAACCGCAGCGCTACCCCATTACCCACGATGATTTTGACGCCATCTGCGAGCGAGTCACCCAGGCTGCGCGTGAATGTGACATGGTGCTTCTCAACGCCGGGTCATCGGCGGGCAGCGAGGACTTTTCCTCGCGTGTGGTGGAGAAGCTTGGCACCTTGCTGGTGCATGGGGTGGCTGTGCGGCCGGGACACCCGGTGATTTTAGGCATGCTCGATGCGCCGGATGGGCGCTGTGTCCCAATTGTGGGGGTGCCGGGATACCCGGTCTCTGCAGCGTTGACGGTCGAAATCTTCGTCGAGGACCTGATTGCGCGCTGGCTGGGGCGACCAAGCCAGGATCGCACCATAATCCCGGCCCAAATGACTCGCAAGACCACCTCGCCTGCGGGAGATGATGATTATGTGCGCGTAGTTGTTGGAAAAGTGGGAGAAAAGACCCTGGCTGCGCCCATTTCGCGCGGTGCAGGTGTGATTACTTCGCTGGTGCGCGCCGATGGGCTGGTCGTTTTACCGCGTGGGGTGCAGGGCGTGGAGGCGGGTGAGCGGGTGGATGTGCGCCTGATGCGCTCCCTGGATGAGATTCAGCAGACGATTTTCTGCATTGGTTCGCATGATGTCATCCTAGACTTGCTTTCACAGCACCTGGCGGAACATGAACGGCGCCTGGTTTCGGCCAATGTCGGTTCACAGGGTGGGTTGGTGGCGCTCAAGCGTGGCGAGGCGCACCTGGCCGGGTCGCACCTGCTAGACCCGGAAACTGGTGAATACAACTTGCGCTACCTGAAACAATACCTGCCCGGTGTGCCGGTCAAATTGGTAGGATTCGTCAACCGCGAGCAAGGATTGATGGTGCGGCGAGGCAACCCCAGGGGGGTGCGGTCCTTGCCGGACCTGGTTCGGGGCGATGTCGCCTTCATTAATCGACAGCGCGGCGCCGGGACGAGAGTCCTGCTCGATTATCAATTGAACTTATTGGGGATTTCAGCCGAACAAATCCACGGTTATGATGATGAGGAGTATACTCACTTGGGTGTGGCGGCGGCAGTGGCTTCGGGGCGCGCCGATTGCGGTCTGGGGATTCCGGCTGCGGCGCAGGCGCTTGACCTGGACTTTGTGCCCCTTTTCCATGAGCGTTATGACCTGGTTATTCCAACAATTTATGCTGAGAGTGATTTATTGGGGCCGGTCTTTGAGATTATGAATTCACAACGATTTCAGAATGCAGTCAGGGCCCTGCCGGGGTATGATACTGGCTGTATGGGCACCATCATTGCGGAGGTTAGAGATGACGAAGGCTCTGGTAATTGACGATAACCGTTCTACCGCCGATTCGTTTGTGCGGGTTCTGAAGGCGCTGGGCATTGAAGGCCGGGCGGCTTATGGCCCCGGACCGGGAATGTCTTTCTTGCGCAACGAAGTGCCAGATGTAATCTTCCTGGATCTTAACATGCCGGGTGTAAGCGGCTTTGAAATTATGAGTTATGTCAGCCGTGAACCGCGCCTGGCCGGGGTGCCGGTGGTAATTGTCACCTCTGATGACCAGCCGCAAACACGCAAGCAGGCCATGGAAGGTGGCGCGCGCGGGTTCCTGGTTAAACCGGTGACGGTGGATGCGCTGGAAGGGCAGTTGAAAAAGATGAAGTTGCTGTAACAGCCTGAGTTAAACTGAGTCGCCAGGTAAAGGTTGGTTTGAGCCTCCTTTGCCTGGCGATTTTTATTGGTTGATGGATGCGAATCCACACGCCGCACAAAAGCGGATAAATCTTGTCCAGAATTTATTGGATATTTGTTAATCCTTCTGTGACGGTCAAACGGTACCCTGAAAGGCGGTTATAATACCGAAAAGGAGAGAATATGCCAATTTCTGCTGGAATTCCTGCCCCTGAATTTACCCTTGCCGATGAAACCGGCACCCTGCGCCGCCTGGCGGATTTTCGTGGAAAGATGGTTTTGTTATATTTTTATCCGAAAGACGACACCCCAGGCTGCACCACCGAGGCCTGCAATTTCCGTGATGATTACTCGGCCTACGAGCAGGCCGGGGTGGTAATTTTGGGTGTGAGCCCCGACTCGCCGAAATCGCACACCAAATTTAAGGAGAAGTTCCATCTCCCGTTTTCGTTGTTGGCCGATGAAGACCACGCGATTTGTGAAGCTTACCAGGTGTGGGGTGAAAAGAAGTTTATGGGACGCAAGTATATGGGGGTTTTACGCACCTCCTTTTTGATTGACCCGGCCGGGAACGTCAAAAAAGTATACGAAGACGTGAAGCCCGCTGACCACAGCGCCCAGGTTTTGGCTGACGTTAAGGAGTAATTCGTCCATCATGGATGATAGGGATTTGTTGCGAGCGCGCATCGCGACGTTTGCGGCGCTTGTTCTTGTGCTGGGTTTTTATTTGTTTGTGCAGGCCCCCTGGAATTGGTTGATCTCAGGGATCGTCGCGGTTTTAACCGCAGGCTTGTTGACCGCGGTTTTAGACATCTGGTTGCGCCTGTCGTTGCGCCGCGCCGCGGGCGGCCAGCGTTTTATTGAAACCCGGCAGCAGTTGGAAGAATCCCAGTCGCAGGTGCGGGTGGTTTTTGACCTGCAAAAGAAATTCCTTGAAGCCCATTCAGAAAAAGAAATCCTCGAAGCGGTTGTTCAGGTAGGCGGCGAAGCCTTGCATGCCTCCGGCGCTTCTTTTGTGCCCTATGATGAGTGGGGCCAGTCGCTCCCGGCGGTTATTCACGGCAAAGTACCGGCCCCGGCCCTGCAAAGTTGGGCGCAGCGCTTGAGTTCGCCCGAAACCCGCCAGACGTGCAAAAACTGCAAGGCGTTGCATGGCGCTCCGGGCTGTGTCTTGATTCCTGCCGAAGTTGAAGGCCCCACGCAGGTGTTGTGTTTTCCGCTTTCTTGCGATGAGCGCGAAGTAGGCGTGGTTAACTTCTACTTTGATGTCACCCCGGTTGAACCTGGCACCGAACTGCGTACCTTTATGCAGGAATTGCTCCACTCTGCCGGGTACGCCATCCAAAACTTGCGCAGCCGCGACCAAGAAATTGCCGCGCTGCTATATTTGCAGACCGCTTCCATGCCCAAAGCTGACCTGTCTATTTTGCTGGGCAGCTTGCTGGAAAATGTGCAGCGGGCCCTGGATGTGGATTTTGCCCTGTTCTATCTCCCCCATGGCATCCCTGGGCAGATCAATTCTTCGGCTCAACTGTTTGTGCACGAGCGTAATGATGGCAAACCGGGCAGTCCTTTGCCCGAACCGCCATTTCTGGACGGCATCTGGAAGAGTGTCCAGGCCTCGGGGCACAGCCTTTCCCTCGAAAATGTGACCCTCAACAAACGCGAAATGTGGAAGGTGTTGCTGGCCGTTCCACTCGTCTGGCAGGACCAGTCGCCAACCGGAATGTTGGTGCTGGGGTCTAATTCCATCCAGGCGTTTGCCCATCGGCACCAACAACTGCTTGAGACGTTGGCGGGCCAGGCGGCGCTGTTAATTCAGAATGCCTGGCTGATGATGCAAGTGGAATACCAGGCTGTCGTTGATGAGCGCACCCGCCTGGCGCGAGAGATTCATGACGGACTGGCGCAAACGCTGGCTTTTCTCAAGATTCAGTCGGCGCAGATGCAAAACTACCTGGCGCGGGGCGAAATGGATCGCCTGACCAACACCTTGCAGGCCAGTTATCGCACACTTTCAGATGCTTACATCGATGCCCGCCAGGCCATCGACAACCTGCGGCGTGTACCCTCGGCCAGCCTTCGTGATTGGGTGGGGCAGGTGGCCGCAGACTACGAAGAATCGACGGGTCAAAAGGTCGATCTTTCCTTGTTCCAACTCCAGCTCGATTATCCTCCCAATGTTCAGGCGCAGCTGATCCGTATCTTGCAGGAGGCGCTTAGCAATGTTCGCAAGCATTCGGGAGCGCAATCGGTGGCAATTGTGGGTCGCCAGGACGGCAATACAGTCCTGATCGAGATCCGCGACAACGGCAAAGGTTTTTCACCAGAACAGGTGGATGGGAACTCACGTTATGGTTTGCGCGGGATGCGTGAACGCGCCGAGAGCATTGGGGCCGATTTTCAGATTATCAGCCAGCCCGGCGCAGGGGCGGTGATTTGCCTGCGCCTGCCGGTGGTGGTCAAGGAGGAGTCATGAACAAAATCCGGCTTGTGGTGGTGGATGATCACGCCTTGTTTCGGCGCGGTTTGATCAGCTTGCTCGAGGAAATGCCCGATTTCCAGGTCATTGGCGAGGCTGCCAATGGGCAGGATGCGCTGGGAGTTTTGGAAAAGGCGCGGCCCGACCTGGTGTTGCTCGACATCAACATGCCCATTCTCGATGGCATCCAGGCGCTGACGGCCATCCGTAAAAGCATGCCCGATCAAAAAGTATTAATGTTGACCATCTCGCAGAATGATGAAGACCTGATTGGCGCAATTGTGGCCGGGGCCAACGGGTACGTACTTAAAAACACCGAACCCGAAATTTTGCGCGCGACCATTTTGCAGGTCTATGCCGGGAACTCGGTGCTTTCGCCCGAGATTACAGCAAAAGTCCTTCAGGCGGTACGCCGCTCGCAGGTGGACCGAAATCGAGGCCTGTTGAGCGACCGCGAGGTGGAGGTGCTGCGCTGCCTGGCGCGTGGACAAACCACCGCCCAGATCGCCAATGTCCTGTTTATCTCTGAAAATACGGTCAAAACCCATATCCGCCACATTCTGGAAAAAATGGAAGTCAATAATCGCGCCGAAGCGGTGGCGCGCGCGGCACAAATGGATTTGATTTAAGACTACATCTATTCCCTGGTGTCCAGTAGCAAAGCGGGTGATTTGTAAATCACCCGCTTTCTCGTTTGAAATCCCCCAAAGAACACATCCCTGTTGATGACAAAATGGAGATAATTTGGTAAATTATCGCAGTTTCATCTTGCTTTAATGTGAGATTTATCTATGCCTGAGGCATCTACCCAACTGCGCCGCGTACTGATTGTTTCTGCCAACCCACTGTTCCGTGAAGGACTGCGCAAAATGTACGCCGAGCGCTGGGGGGGGAAGGCAATCATTCTCAACATGCCCACCAGCATGGCTGAGGCTATTGTGGCGCTTGAACAACATCAGCCAGATCTTGTGTTGGTAGATTACGACGACCGCACCATAAACCGGGATGAGTTCCTGAACCATTTTGTGGCAGGTAAAGCCCCCATGCAAGTCGTGCTGGTCTCGCTGCAAGAATCGGGGCAAGTGGTGGTGTATGACCGCCGAACGCTTACTTTTGCCCAGGCGGAAAATTGGTTGAATAATCCCTGGAACGAATAGATAAACGAACTTCGTCGTCAAGGAGACAGAGTTATGCAGAATTTGCGTCACTATATTACGATGGCGGTACTGATTGCTGCAGTGGCCGTGCTGACTTACCTGGGCCTGGATGCCCTGGGTCTGATGCCGGTGGCCGCCGCCGAACAGGCCGCGCCGATTGACTGGTTATTTGACCTGCAAGTCAAGGCGATTTCCTTTTTCTTCGCGCTGATCATTGTTCCAATGTTCTACAGCCTGATCGTCTTCCGGCGCAAACCCGGCGAGACGGGCGATGGCGAACATATCGAAGGCAACACTCCGCTCGAAATCACCTGGACCTTTATCCCGTTGGTGATTGTGGTGGCCCTTGGCCTGGTTGGGGCAGATAACCTGGCTCAGATTAAACGGGTTGACCCGCAGGCGCTGGAAATTCGCGTGGTGGGCTTCCAGTGGGGCTGGCGCTTTGAATACCCCGATGGCTTTGTTTCCAACACTCTCTACCTGCCGGTTAACAAGCAGGTGGTGTTGAAAATGGAATCGCAGGATGTGCTGCACTCGTTTTGGGTGCCTGAGTTCCGCGTCAAGCACGATGTTGTCCCTGGCCGTGTCGAAGATTATCGTATTACGCCTACCCTGATTGGTGATTACAAAGTGCGCTGTGCCGAAATTTGCGGCACCTCGCATGCCTATATGGAATCGCCGATTAAAGTGGTCAGCCAGGCTGACTATGACAAGTGGGTCAGCGAACAGGCAGCCATTGCGGCTGCCGAAGCTGCGGCATCGGCGGGCAAACCCGATGCCAAGCGCGGCGAAAAACTTTACAACGAATCGGGTTGTAAAGCCTGCCACTCGCTGGATGGCGCCAAGGGCGTTGGCCCAACCTGGAAGGGGCTTTTTGGTCACGAGGTGGAACTGGCCGATGGCAGCACCATCACCGCCGACGAAGCCTACCTGACCGAATCGATCAAGGAACCGGCCGCCAAGACTGTCGCCGGGTATCCATCCAATGCCATGCCCAGCTTTGCCTATTTGACCGATGGGCAGGTGGCGGACCTGGTTGAATTTATCAAAACTTTGAAATAGGAGGAGATGATGAAGCAATCATCGTCCGGTAGCTTTACGCGCGGCCTGATCTTTTTCGTTGTGGGCACCCTGGCCGGGTACGGGCTGGGAATCCTTGCGCACGTGTTGACCTCGGGTGCATTTGACCCGGCCTTCCTGTCGGATGTCCCCTCGTGGATGCTGGGCTTCTTGTTGGGAGCGTTGGGCTTTTTCTGGGGCCTGCTGGGTTACTTTGGGATTGTGCGCGGCCTGGTCTTTGAAGTCGTTGGCACCCTGGCGGGCGCTTTGCTCGTCAGCGGCATTCGCGCGGCGATGGGCCTGGAAGCCTTCAACCCCAACACCTTTGGTTTTACCGAACCGGCCTGGGTTTTCGGCGGTTTTGTTGGCGCAATCTGCTTCTTGATTGGTGTGGGCGCCGTCACCGATTGGTGGAAATGGGCCATGGGTGAATCCACGCCCGATCACCATGCCGACATCCCCGGTTGGCGCAAATACTTCGGGGTGTCGCTCGATCACAAGGTCATCGGCATCCAGTATACGTTTACTTCTTTATTGTTGCTGGCGGTGGGTGGCCTGTTTGCGCTCATCTTCCGCACCGAACTGGCGCTGCGCACCACCAACCCTGGCGGCCCCAGCATGGATATCATCTCGCTCAACCTGTACAACAGCCTGATGAGCTTGCACGGCATGGTGATGATTGTCTCCATCCTGGTTGGCATCGCCGGTGTTATCAACTATCTTGTCCCGCTGCTGATTGGCGCTGCAGATATGGCCTTCCCGCGCCTGAACGCCTTCTCGTTCTGGATCGCCGTCCCCGGTGCGCTGTTGCTGCTCTCCAGCCTGGGCCTGGGCGGTTTCGACACCGGCTGGACCGGTTACCCGCCGCTTGCCAGCCGCGCCCCGCTCGGGATTCAGATGTTTTACCTGGGTGTGTGGGTGGCCGGTTGGTCGTCGATTTTGGGCGCGCTCAACCTGATTGTCACCGTCCTGCGCATGCGCGCCAAGGGGATGACCGCCTTCCGCATGCCGATCCTGGTGTGGGCCTCGCTGGCTACTTCCATCATCTCGTTGACCGCCACCCAGTTGATCGGTTTGTCGTTCCAGATGTCGATGTTCCAGCGCCTGTTTGGAATGCCCTTTTTCGATGTCGCCAAAGGCGGTAACCCAATCCTGTTCCAGCACCTGTTCTGGTTCTACTCGCACCCGGCGGTATATGTGTTCGTGCTCCCCGGCCTGGGCGTGATCTCGGAACTGTTGCCCGTCTTCGTGCGCAAGCCGCTTTTCGGCTATCGCTGGGTGGCGCTGTCCTCAATTGGGATCGCCCTGGTGGGCTTCCTGGTCTGGGCGCATCACATGTTCACCTCCGGGATGAACGAATACCTGCGTGTGCCGTTTATGTATAGCACGCTGCTGGTGGCTGTCCCAACCGGGGTCAAGTTCTTCTCCTGGGTTGCCACACTGTGGAAGGGCAAGATTGAAACCCCCACGCCCATGTTGTTTGTCCTGGGCGGGATTATCGTCTTCCTGATGGGGGGGCTTTCCGGTCCGCCCAACGCTACAGTCTCCACCGACTTGCACCTGCACGATACCTATTTCATCGTGGGTCACTTTCACGATACCATGTTCGGCGGATACATCTTCCCGTTCTTTGCGGCCCTGTATTACTGGTTCCCCAAGGCTACCGGCAAACAACTGGATGAAAAACTGGGCAAGTGGCACTTCTGGCTGATGACGCCGTCCTTCCTCATCCTGACCCTGTTCATGATGCGCGTGGGCCTGTTGGGTATGCGCCGCCGCATCGCCGATTTCGACGCCACCATGGGCTTTGATATCTGGCATGTGTGGATGACGATTGCGGCTTTTGGGATTGCCCTCTCCGTGCTGATTTTCTTCTACAACATCTACAGGACACTCAAGAGCGAGAAAATGGTTACCGGGAACATCTGGAACTCACGCTCGCCTGAATGGCAGGTTCCTTCTCCAATGCCTGCCCACAATTATGATCGCGAATTCGAGGTCGTTGGTGAACCCTACGATTACGGCCTGCCGGGTTCCACTTACGTGAAAATGTAGTCATCGGGAGGGATTCTGTGAATCACGAAAAACATTCCGGCTCACTTTACCAGGGCGTTGTTATCTTTGTCATCCTGGCGTTCCTGACGGCGGTCGAATACTTCGTCGCTATTACCAATGCATCGGTCCTGTTGCTGACGTTAACCGCGCTGCTCAAAGCCGGGCTTGTCATGTACTACTACATGCACATGTACAAGCTCTCGCAAGAAAGCCATGAGCATGACCATCACAGCAGCGGCTGGAAGACTGATACCAACCGCATGGGCCTGTGGCTCTTCATCCTTTCGGATGCCTTCGTCTTTGGCGGCTTGTTCATCTCGCGCTTCAACCTGCTCGGGTTGACCCGCCCGCACCTCGATCAATTCCTGGGCCTGATTGTTACGGCCGTGCTGCTGATTTCGTCGTTCTTTATGAATCGCGGCGAAACCCAAATTGCCCAGGGCGATCGCAAAGGCTTCCTGACCAGCGTAGCCATCACCTTTGTGCTTGGGCTGGGCTTCCTGGTGGGCGTGGTCTTTGTAGAATGGCCCAACGCTGCCCGCGAAGGCCTGGTGGTCAATGAAAGCGCCGCCGCCGGTATCTTTTACATGATGACCGGTATGCATGCCTTCCACGTCCTCACTGGCTTGCTCTTCTTGCTGGTGATCTTGCGCAACGGCGCGCGCGGCCTGTATACGGCCGAGAAACACTGGCCGGTCGAAGCCGCCGCGGTGTACTGGCACTTCATCGACGTGGTGTGGATTTTCTTTTACCCGGCGTTGTACCTGATCGGTAAACTGATCTAGTTTCTGTTCCACAAGATCCGCTAATCTGCGCAAGTTGGCGCGGAGCCAAAGACTTTATCGGTGTCTTTCGCAGCGACGAACGCAGGTTAGCGGATCACCCCCTCTGAATAGCTGGGATAGCCCCTGCGGGAAAATTTTCACGGCTGGAAACCGTTCTATGAAATGGCAAATTGTTCAGCGTGTTTTTTTGTGGCTGGTGATTGGCATTGTGCTGGCGGTGGGAATCAACGAAATTAGTTTTTTCTTCATGAAAAGCGAGGCGGGCCGCGCACCCAAGGAAGTCAAGTTATCCATCCCGGTTGGAACAGCCGAGCAAGTGGCACATGGTGAGCAAAGTCCGCTGATCCCGGCTGATATGGTTTTTGTGGTTGGCGATACGCTAACCATCGAGAACCTGGATGTGGTCGATCATACCCTCGGGCCGCTGTTCATCCCCTCCGGGTCCTCGGCCAGCATGACCTTTAGCGCGGCCAGCAACTTTGTCTATAACTGCTCTTTTCAATCGACCAATTATTTCGGGCTGGATGTGCGTGAGCCGGTGACCTGGGGCACGCGCATTTATGGCATCATCTTTGCCGGGATTCCCCTCGGCGGGTTGCTGGCCCTCTACAGTTTCCTTGTTTGGCCCCTTAAACCCAAAGAGACAGCGGTATGAACCTGTTCCTTTCAATGTTCAGCCGCAAATGGATTTTGACCACTGTGCTGGTTATCCTGGGATCGGCCTTTTGTGCGCGCCTGGGCATTTGGCAGCTCGACCGGTTGGAGTGGCGCCGCGCCTTCAACGCTCACTACCTCGAAGCCACCAGCCTGCCGCCCCTGACCCTGACCGCCGCCCCTGCCGACGACCTGACCTCGATGGAATATCGCGCCATCACCGTCACTGGCAATTATGATTTTGAACACCAGGTGGCCTTGCGCAATCGCTATTATGGCAGCGAATATGGCTATCACCTGCTGACGCCGCTGATTCTGTCGGATGGAACGGCAGTGCTTGTCGAGCGGGGTTGGGTTCCCGCAGACGGCAACCAGGACCCCTCGAATTGGAGCCGCTACGACCAGCCGGGGCCAGTGACGATCAGCGGCATGATCCGCCTGGGGTTGACCAAGCCAGATGTGGGCGGGGTTCCCGACCCGGAACTGGCTCCGGGGCAGACCCGCCTCGACTTCTGGAACATCGTCAACCTGGAAAGAATCTCCCTCCAGGTGCCCTACAAGCTGCTAAACGTGTATGTGCAGCCCAACCCCGACGAAACCCTGACCGCGCCGCCTTACCCTTACCAACCGACCATCGAAATTTCTGAAGGTCCGCACTTTGGGTATGCGCTGCAATGGTTCACTTTTGCCTCGCTTTTGTTCTTTGGCTACCCTTTTTACCTCCGTTCACAACTGAAGGAGACGAAATGAAGTTCTCCCTTTCCACCTCGTTTGCCAAATTAGCCCTGTTCACCCTGCTGGCCGTGGTACTGCTGACCGTAGGCGGGCGGATGATTGCCCCGCTCGACGGTTCGACCTGTTCCACCTGGCCGGTATGCTTCCCGGCTGGCGCTCCTGGCTGGGCGCAGATGTTTCATCGCGTTTCGGCAGGCCTGGCCGCGGTTCTGATGTTGGCCCTGCTTTTCCATGCCTGGCGTACCCAGCGCGACCATCGTTTGCTGCTGCCGCTAACAACGGTGACTGTGACCCTGTTCTTTGCCGAGGCCCTGGTGGGCGCCCTTCAGGTCACACGCAGTTTTCCGGTTTACCTGCAAGTGTTGCACTCCCTGACAGCTTTTTCTGTGTGGACGGCGTTGGTGGCGCTGGCTGTTGTGGCCGGTTTTTACGCCAAAGATGCGGTCGATTTCCCCCCGCTGGATGTGCGTGAGCGCCTGAAGGATTTCCTGATCTTGACCAAACCCATTATTGTGCTGCTGCTGTTGGTGACCACCTTCGCCGGGATGGTGGCCGGGGCGCGCGAATGGCCGTCTCTGTCACTGGCGTTTTGGACCCTGCTGGGTGGGGCGCTCGCTGCGGGCGGTTCGGGAGCCATCAATCAGTACATTGATCGTGACCTCGACAAGAACATGCAGCGCACGGCCAAACGTCCCATGGCTGCCGGAAGGATGACGCCCGCCGAGGGGCTGTCGTTTGGGCTGGCGCTTTCCATCCTCAGTTTTTACATCATGGCCGGGTATGTCAACCTGCTGGCGGCCTTCCTCTCGCTGGCTGGCATTATCTACTACGTCGTCTTGTATTCGATTTTGCTCAAAAAGGCCACTGTGCAGAATATTGTGATCGGTGGCGGGGCCGGGGCCATTCCGCCAATGGTGGGTTGGGCAGCAGCGACGGGTTCGCTCTCCATTCCGGCCTGGATCTTGTTCCTGATTGTTTTCATGTGGACCCCGCCGCATTTTTGGGCCCTGGCCATAGTGCGCCGTAAAGACTACGAAAAAGCCGGGGTGCCCATGCTGCCGGTCATCCGTGGCGAGGCCGAAACCCGCAAACAGGTGCTTATTTACACCATTGAACTGGTGGCCGTGACCTTCCTGCTGCCGCTCTTAAACTACACCGGCTGGGTTTACCTGGTTTCAGCCATCCTGCTTGGTGGTGGTTTACTCTACTTTGCCTGGAAGGTATACCGTAATGCCGGGAATAAAGTGGCCTGGATGATGTACCGATATTCCAGCATGTACCTGGCCTTTCTCTTCCTGGCGCTCATGGTAGATGCCTTGTTGTAAGCGGAATTACCCCGCAATCACCGGAAAACCGCCCATGTGGGCGGTTTTTTGATTTTGTAAGGCGCAACGCAATTGGCCGAATCACGTTACAATCGGCTATCTTAGCCAGGAGTTTTTAATGAAATCGATTACGCGCTCTGAGTGGGCCAATATCATCTTTATGCTGGCGGTCGTGTTGGGGGCTTTTGTCCGTTTTGCGCCCACCTCGCTGGCAGGTTTCCCAATTAACGATGGCGGTATGTTTGCGGCCATGGTCGATGACCTGAAAAACAGCGCCTACGCCCTGCCGGTCTTTACCAGCTACAACGCCGGGAATATCCCCTTTGCCTACCCGCCGATCGGTTTTTACCTGGGCCGCCTGGCGGGCGATTTGTTGGGGCTCGACGCTGTATCTGCTTTGCGCTGGGTCCCGGCCTTTTTTGCCAGCCTGTCGGTTCCGGCTTTCTTTTTCCTGGCCTTGCGCCTGACCAAAACCCGCCTGCATGCCGCCTTTGCCACCCTGTTTTTTGCGCTCATGCCGCGCGCCTTCTCCTGGTTTGTCATGGGCGGCGGGCTGACACGCAGCCCCGGCCAGTTTTTTATGCTACTAACCCTGATCTGTGTCCTGCGCCTGTACGAAAAGGGTCAGCGCCGCGATATTTTCTTCTCCGGGTTGTTTGGCGCGCTGGCCGTGATGAGTCACCCCGAGGCGGCTGTTCACACCGCTGTTTCGGCTGTGTTTTTGTGGCTGGTCGTGGCCCGTACGCGCAAGACCTTTCTTAATTCAGTCCTGGTTGGGGGCCTGGTCTTGCTTTTCACCGCGCCGTGGTGGGTCACAGTCGTTTCCAGGCATGGGCTGGCCCCGCTCCTGGCCGCGGCCCAAACCGGTTCAAAGCTGCTGGCAATTTTCCACCTGGTCTTTTTCTCCTTTACCGAGGAGCCTTACGCCACCTTTTTAGCCATCCTGGGGCTGATTGGGCTGGTCCTGCACCTGGCGCGCCGTGATACCCTGTTGCCACTCTGGCTGGTTTTGCCGTTTTTTGTCGAGGGCCGTTCTGCCGCCGGACCAGCGGCCATTCCCCTGGCCATGTTGGCCGCCTCGGGGTTTGTAGATGTCGTCCTGGCGGCTTTGCGCGGGTCTGGCAAGGAAGCGGCCTCTGAGAAGGTTTCCGGTCTTGAGCAGGGAGTCTTCATCTATCTGTTGCTGTATCTCATTTTCTCGGCCTATCAATTCGGCTGGAACATTTCCACGGCTACCCTGTACCCCTCAGACCAACAGGCCATGACCTGGGTTCGACAGAACACCCCCGCCGAGGCGCGTTTTGTGGTGCTGACGGGCGCGCGCTCGGTTTCCTGCGACTCGACCCCAGAATGGTTCCCGGCCCTGGCCGCGCGCCGCAGCCTGTACACCGTGCAAGGAACCGAGTGGACCCTGGGCGACGAATTCGGCGCTTTCGTTCAGCAGGCAGATGATTTGCAGGCCTGTGTGGCCGATGGCTTGCCCTGTGTGGAGGCCCTGACGGCCGCGGAGGAGTTCGAATACGTCTATGTCTCGCGCGTGCTGCGCTCAGAAAACTGCCGCCCGCTGGCCTATAACCACACCTTCCCCTATTTGGTGGCCGGGCTCAAGGCGGACGAGCACTATACGGTGGCCTACGAAAATGACGAAGTGATTATTTTCGAGAAAAAATAACCGCCGTGGAGTCAGAATAGACTTCAACCCAGCCCTGATCTGCCAGGGCGCGGGCCAACGGCCAGTTGCGCGGGAAGATGGCCCAGGAAACTTCATACTTGTCGAGGGTTGCTTCCCAGCCAGGATATTGCATGATGACGGTTTCGTATTCGCGGGTGAAGGCCTCCCCGTAGACATCTGTCTGGCTGTCGATGAAAACTTGCTGCGCGGGCCAAAAACTGAACAAGAGATACCCACCCCAATCGAAGGCATTGAACATCTTGCCCGGTTGGGGATTTTCTTTCAACCAGGCGACCGCCTCAACCGGGTGAAATCCAGGCGAGAAACGGTTGGCCGCGCCCAGTGGGGTGAGGACGAGCAGGAGACCCAGTAAAACGGTCGTGGCTGCGGGCCATAGCCAGCCGCGCAGGCGGGATTCCATTTCGCCGAGGAAAGACTCCACTTTGGAAAGCAGGGCCAGGAATGGCGCTTTTACCAATGCCCCGGCGAGAAGGTACGGTGCGACCACGCCATATAAATGCACGTTACGGGCCGAAAGCAGCGCCATGGCGCTAAACCCGGCCAGCAAAAAGCCGCTGCGCGCCGGGAATTGGACCGTTTTGACAGACAGCAGGAAGACCGAAAAGGCCAGCAGGGCCAGCAAAGCCAGGAATTTGGCCTGTGTAAAGTCTGGTGGGATGGTTTCGTTGGTGTGGGTAATCAGGTACTGGTTGTTGACGTAGCCGACGACGGTGGTCCAGGTGCGCAGACCGACCGGATTAATCAGCGTGGTCACGAAGGAGAGTAGTGTCACCAGCCCGAGGCGTTTTCCGGTTTCAAGTGGGGTGTTTTCGCGTCGAAACAGGAAATCCCAGCCCCAACCGGCTAGCGCGGCAATCAGCACCAGGAACCCGGCGATGAATTCGCCGTGGGCATTGGACCATACCAGCATCAACGCCGCGAAGGGCCACAGGCGGGTGGTTTTGCCCTGCGCCAGGTCTTCAACCCAGAACAGCCAGATTGCCAGGAATAGCATGGTGAAAAGGTGCGGGCGCACAATCCAGTGTAGGGAGGAGATGGCCGCGCCCCATAAGATTAGCGCCAGCACTGGCAGCTTCGCCCCGGTGCTTTGGCTGGCCCGGACGAAAAGCAGCGTAAAGGTGGTTGCCAGCAACCCGGCGGAAAGGAGCACCAGGCCATTGGTCTCGCCCAGGCTGTAAGCGATGTAGAAGAAAACCCCGGCCAGCCACTCATGCGGTGCGAAGGGTTTACCGGTGTTGGTGTGTGAAAAGGCATCCTCGGTCAGGAAGGCCCGGTTTTCAAGCACATAGCGGCCCATGGTGAGATGCCGCAGGATGTCGCCATCCTGGTTAAGCATGCGGGGGCCGAGCAGGATAGCCCCGGCGAAAATAGAAAGGAAGAGAATGTCTCGCAGGCGGGGGAGCAGGTAGCTTTGCATGGTTGGTGTAAGGGTTTATCGCAGGATTGAATGAGCGTGCAGCCAGTTATACCAAAGAAACAGAAAACCGCCTTATCAGTACAGATAGGGCGGTTTTGTTTGCAAAGGGCTGGGGCTATTCGCCCAGGTAATCGCGTAATTTGCGGCGAATAGAGGGATGGCGCAGGCGGCTGAGGGCTTGCGCTTCGATTTGGCGCACACGTTCACGGGTGACGCCCATTTTGCGTCCAACTTCCTCAAGGGTGTACGCCTGGCCGTCGAGCAACCCGTAGCGTAGCTGCAAGATGCGCACTTCGCGCGGCGGCAGGCCGTTGAGAACCTCATTGAGGTGTTCGCGCAACAGGTTGTAAGTAGCCGTATCGTCGGGCGGGGCGGCTTCGTCATCTTCGATGAAATCTCCCAGGACCGAGTCTTCCTCGTCGTCGGTAGGAGTTTCCAGCGAAAGTGGGCGGCGCGCCACCTGGATCATGTTTTCCACCTTTTTGGGTGGCACTTCCAGGGCGTTCGCCAGCTCTTCCACCGAGGGTTCGCGGCCCAGGCGTTGGGTCAACTGGTGCTGGACACGCAGCAGCTTGTTGATCTGATCGCCCATGTGCACCGGCACACGGATGGTGCGGCCCTGGTCGGCAATGGCGCGGGTGACAGCCTGGCGAATCCACCAGGTGGCATAGGTGGAGAATTTATGCCCGCGCCGGTAGTCGAACTTTTTGGTGGCGCGAATCAGGCCGATGTTGCCTTCCTGGATCAAGTCGAGGAACGGTACACCGCGCCCCATATACTTTTTAGCCACCGAAATCACCAGGCGGCTGTTAGCGGTAATCAGGTGCTCGCGGGCCGACCAGCCATCCTCGATGAGCATGCGCAGTTCCTGGCGGCGGCGAGGTGAAGCGTTGCCTTTCGCCAGTTCTTCGCGGGCAATCCGTCCATTTTCGATACGCTGGGCAAGGTTTACTTCTTCTTCAGCGGTCAAAAGCGGGACACGACTAACCTCTTTAAGGTACAGGCCAATGGTGTCGTCAGTATCGATATTGGCTAGGTAATCGTCAAGATCGAGTTCGGGCTCGGCGCTGGCAGCTTCCTCGGGGGCGGCCAGTTCATCTTCGCTGGGCTCAGTGGTGGTGGTATCTTCTATAAACGGAATTCCGGCGCTAAGCAAAGCTGCGAAGGCTTCTTCGAGCTGCTCAACATCCTGTTCCGCTTCAGGGAAAAAGTGGAGAATATCATCGAGCGTGACATATGATTTTTGGCGGCCAAGCTCAATTAGTCTTGCAATGGGGGAATATTCTTCTTCCTCTTCCACAATCAACAGAGGTTCATCCATTCGTATGTATCCGTTTCCATTTCTATAAGGTCACAAACAGAATACTCTCTTTTGAGAGCAAATTCAATACCCGATAAGGGATTGAAAGTTTTAACAAAACTCAGTTCTGTGCCGTCGGCGTGAGGGTGATCGCGGGCGTGGCGCTGGGTTCAGGCGTGATAGTGGCCGTTGATGTTTCGGTGGCAGGCAAGGGTGAAGCGGTGGGCGTCACCAGGTATGGGGGCGACTGCAACAGGCCGACAAAGGTTTCGATGGCGTATTTGTTGACGATAACCACGCTTCCATCTGGCTTTTCAACATAATATCCGCTGTCGGTTACCGTGGGGTTGCCAATTTTGAAGGCTGCCAGGGAACCATCCACCAGGATCGCCGAGAGCGTATAGGCCGGGTTATCCAGCCCGGTGGCTTTCGGGTCGGGCGGGGTTTCGAGGATGGCTACCAGGTTCATAGATTGCAGGTTGATGGAAGCCGTTTCGGCGGTATTTGTATCCACCAAAACTTGTTCGCCGTTTACGAGCAGGGTCCAGGCTCCGGAAGTGCGATCCAGGACGACGCTCTGGCCCTCGGCGCTTTCGATTGTGAACTTGCCGATTGGTCCCTGGTCGGGACCAATCAGATTGGCATAGGCCACCAGCGAAGTGGTTGGGGTTGGCTCACCGGCGAAGGCTTTTTGGACCAGGTTGTTGGGCTGCTGGGAGTACCAGTAGACCCCGGCAACAAGCGCCAGCAAGACGAGGAGCACCACGGTTGAACGACGCATTTCGACCTACCCTCGGCGTCGCCTGGACATCCAGGCGCCTACGCCGCCCGCAACCACCACAATCGGGATCAGGCACAGCGAGGTCAGGATGATGGCGATCAGGCCAAAGGTGCCAGGGGCAGTATAGGTGCGCGGGTTGAGTTCCTGCGGGGTCAGGCTGATCAGGTCTTCCTGTTCGGCGGCCCAGTCGATGGCGTTGACCAGGATGTCGCCGTTCCCACGCTGGTAGAGCGCATCTCCCGCGAATTCGGAGTCGCCAAAGACAACCAGGCGGCTGTTGGTGGGGGTGTATTCGGCGGCAATTACAATCGTCACCGGGCCAGGGAAATCAGCACCTTCGTCAAATTGCACCTGGTTGTTGTCAATGGAGGTGAAGTCAGTTTCGCCCCAGGCATTGGTGTTGGTAACTACCAGCGGGGTGACGGTGGTTTCGTTGGGGATCAGGCCGATGGTCAGTGAACGGGCGGTGGGGTAGATGCTGTTGACGCCGCGCAACTTTTGGGTGATGGGGTGATTGGCATAGGACAATGGGTCAGCAATCGCCACGTAAGCGGGATTCGCGTTCGGGTCGATGATGAAGTCATTGTTGGCGGTGATGCCCCAGCGGTTGAGCATATCATCGAGCGGATCGGCGGATTCGCCAAACTTGGTCAGCGGGCGGGGTTCGGTCAGGTAGATGATAGAGCCGTCGCCAGACAGGTACGATTCGAGCAGGGTTGCTTCTTTGGGGTCGAGCGGGGTTTGCGGCCCGGCTACAATCACCACACTGGCGTCTGCCGGAATCTTGCCTTCGGCCAGCAGGCTGAGCGACTTGACGGTGTAGTTTTTCTTTTCCAGGGTAGCTTTGAGCAGTGTGTACGAGGTGTCGGACGGGGTTTCGATATCCGGTTCGCCGTGGCCGGTGACAAAGTACACCACCCGGCTTTCTGGCTTGATCAGGCGAATCATGGCGGCTACAATTTCCTGCTCGCTGGCGAACGTGACTGGTTCGCGGCGGTCGCCCATGCGCAGGACGATGGTGCCATCACGCTCGACATTGTCATTTTGGGCTTCAATCGGGTTCTGGTCCGGGTCGATAAACTGGAATTTAAACATGCCGTTGGCGTTTTGCTGCAGGTTTTCCAGCAGTTTGCGCGCCTCAATGGTGGACATGCGTGTGCTGTAGTAGGCATTCGCCAAGACGGGTTCTGGCAGGGTTTTAAGGGTCTCGATGGTTTGCGGGGCCAGGGTGTTGTTCTTGTCTTCGGTCAGGTCCCAGCTTTTGGGGTTCTGGTAGACGATGACGTTAACGAAGATGAGGATCCCTGCGAAGGCCAGCAGCATGATGATGGAATTGCTGCCATATTGTGCCTGGCGGCCCAGCATAAATTTGCGGGCTGCTTCGGGGTCAAGGATGGAATAAATTGCCAGGCCCAGGATGATGCTCAGGCCTGAATACAGGACTCCGTTTTGGGCCAGCTCGGGTTGGGCCAGGGTCACGATCCCGGCATTTACCAGGCCGCGCACCAAAAGGAAACCGACAAAAGCAATGGCGGCCAGCAGGGAGAGGACCAACCCTACGGGCGCGTATCGGCGCAGGTCGTTGTTCATTAGCGCCACCTCCGAATTTCAACCGCAACGGTACCGATAAACAGGCCCGTGCTGATCAGGCTTAAGAAATACACAATCCCAGACAGGGGAATGACGCCTTCATTAAAGTTGTCATAAACCTGCGCGCTCAAATCCAGGTAGCGGAAGACCTCGCCGCCGGTTGGCAAGATATTGGCCGGGGCGCCGATTAGCCACCACAGCACCACAAACAGCACCAGGGTAACGAAGAAAGCCGCAAACTGGTTGTTGAAAACAGCCGAGATGCCAACGCCCAGCGCAAGCAGCGCCGCCGAAGCCAGGATCACGCCCAGGTAGCTGGAAAGCATCAATAGCCGGTCGATGCCGGGGCTGACGATCTGGTTTAAGATCAACGGATAGATGAGCGTTATCGCGATTAGCGTCATCATAAACAGCAAAGCGCCGAACCATTTACCGATCACCAGTTCGTGGTCACGAATGGGGGCGGTCAGGAGCAGCTCCATGGTGCCCATGCGCACTTCGTCGGCAATCAGGCGCATGGTCAGGGCGGGGGTAGCCAGTAATAACAGGAAAGCCATCGGGCCGGTTACGATGCGTACGTCGGGGGCCTGCGAGGCGGCGAAGGGGTTGCTGGAATACGACAGGAGATTCAAAACAAAGATCAGCCCGACAATTCCCAAAAACAGGAAGGCGACCGTATAAGCGATGGGGCTGGTGAAGTAATTGGTGTATTCGCGTTTGGCAAGTGTCCAAATGTTGCGCATAATCTATTCCTCTTTGCCGGGAGCTTCATCGCGAGTGAGCTGTAAGAAGATTTCTTCGAGGCTCAAGTTAACCGGGCGCATTTCAAGCAAGTCTAGCTCCAGGTTTACTACCAGGCGCGCCACTTCGGGGCGGACATCTTTGCCAGGGGCAAACTGGAATTCAATCTTGCCATCCGGTTTTTGATGAACTTCTTGTATGCTTTTCATGGCCCGAATCTTTTGTACCAGTTCGTCACTTTCACCTTTAACGACCAGTTCCACGCGCTGCGCGCCCGTCAACCGCGATTGCAGGTTTTCGGGTGTGTCTTCGACGACAATTTTGCCCTTATTAATGATAAGAATGCGGTCGCACAGTTGTTGCGCCTCTGAAAGGATGTGCGTAGAAAGCAAGACCGTGCGTTCCTTGCCCACTTCGCGGATAATGTTGCGCACTTCAATAATTTGGGCCGGGTCGAGGCCGATGGTGGGTTCATCGAGGATGAGCACGGCCGGGCGGTGCAGCAAAGCCTGGGCCAACCCAACGCGCTGGCGCATTCCTTTCGATAGGTTGCCAATGTAACCACTGGCGCGTTCGAGCAGGCCAACCATCTCCAGGGCCTCATCGACCGCATCGTCGGCTTTGGGCAGGTGACGCAGGTCGGCCATAAATTTCAGGTAGTCGAACACGGTCATGTCGGTGTACAGCGGTACGGTTTCGGGCAAATAACCAACCCGCTTGCGCACTTCCAACGATTGTGAAACGATATCGAAACCGGCAATGGAGGCTGTCCCGCTGGAGGGCGGCATATAACCGGTAAGAATACGCATGGTCGTGGTCTTCCCGGCGCCGTTTGGCCCTAGAAAACCCAGAATCTCTCCCTGGCGAGCTTCAAAATTCAGCCCGTCAACGGCCCTGCGCGCTCCGTAATTTTTGGTGAGGTCGGTAACGCGAATCATTCAAACTCCCTGACATTTTGGAAACTGGCGAAACAAAAGGCACAGCAGCCCAGGGCGGCAGTGCCAATGTGATAACTAATCGGATTACACTATACATAGATGTAGAAACAAAGTCAAGCGGCTTTCTAAATTCTAATCAAATGCTAATTTTGTGATTTTATGTACAACCGCCAATGCTTAAAAATAACTTAAAACAACCTATTTGCTTGACGGTGCTCTCTCTCCATTGTACAATTTTTGTACATTTAGATGTTCGAAATGTTTGGTCGGCGTCTAAAAATTTTTTGCTGGGAGGAAACACCTGTTATGATGCAAGGACTCACGTTGTTTGAGCAGGTTGCAATCTGGAGCGTACTCGGGGTCGCAATTCTTGGCCTTGCGTACGCATGGTTCCTTCGCTCGCAGATCATGCGCGAGGACAAGGGATCTGCCAAGATGCAGGAAGTATGGGGTTGGATTCGCGATGGCGCGGATGCTTATCTCGGGCAGCAGTTAAAATCGATCCTGCCCCTGATTGCTGTTTTGACAGTTCTCCTGTTCCTGTCAGTTTACATTGTTCCGCCCTCGCCCGAAGCGCACGAACGCTTCCCCAATTTGTCTGATGATCAGCTGAAACTGTACATTGGTCTTGCCCGCGCAATTGCTTTCATTATGGGCTCCGGTTTCTCGCTGACAGTAGGCCAGATTGGCATGCGCATGGCTGTGCAGGGCAATGTCCGTGTTGCTGCGGCCTCCCGCAAATCCTTTGGTGAAGCCCTGCGCATTGCTTATCGCGCTGGCACCATCACCGGTATGTTGACCGACGGCCTTGGCCTGTTCGGCGGTACCATTATCTTTATTATTCTTGGTGTGGCGGCGCCCGATGCCCTGCTCGGCTTTGGCTTTGGCGGCACGCTTCTGGCGTTGTTCATGCGCGTGGGCGGCGGTATCTTCACCAAAGCTGCCGATGTTGGCGCTGACCTGGTAGGGAAAGTCGAAGCCGGTATCCCCGAAGACGACCCCCGCAACCCGGCCGTGATTGCTGACCTGGTGGGTGACAACGTGGGCGACTGCGCCGGTATGGCGGCAGACATCTTCGAAAGCTACGAAGTGACCATCGTTTCCGGGTTGATTCTTGGCCTGGCTTTGTACCATGCCACGGGTGAAATTGCCTGGATCATCTACCCGCTGATTGTGCGCGGTATCGGTGTGCTTTCTTCCATCTTTAGCACCTACCTGGTTAAGGGTGGCACGACCGGTAAAGCTGGCGATGCCATGAGCGCGATTTTCCGCAGCTTCCTGACCTCCGCCGGTATCTCTGCCGCGTTGTTCTTCCTGGCAGGCTGGTTCTATCTCGGAAACAACCCTCTCTTTGACCAGTACGGTGGCTGGTGGCGCACCCCGCTGGCAGTAGCGGTGGGTGTTGTGCTTGCCATCCTGATCGACCGTCTGACCGAATACTTCACTGGCACGCATCACGGCGGCCCGGTGGATGAAATTCGCAAGGCGGCCAATACGGGTCCGGCGACCCTGGTTTTGCAAGGGATTTCGGTTGGCTTTGAATCCTCGGTATGGTCAGTGGTTGTGATTGCCGCTACCATCTTTGCATCGGTCTTCATCTTCGGTACCATCCCGGGTGTAGACGAAACGATGCGCGTTAACTTTATCCTTTACGGGGTTGCCATGACCGGTATTGGCATGTTGACCCTGACCGGTAACAACGTGGCCATGGACTCCTTTGGCCCCATTGCCGACAATGCCAACGGGATTGGCGAAATGTCTTGGTCTGGCATGGAAGACAAGGAAACCAAGGCTGCCCAGCAGATCATGTCGGACCTGGATGCGGTGGGCAACACCACCAAGGCCATCACCAAAGGCGTTGCGATTGGCTCCGCCGTAATTGCGGCGGTGTCCCTGTTTGGTTCGTTCATTGTAGATGTTAGCCGCGTTGACCCGACCGCCCTGGCGAACGGTATTCGCGTCAATATTCCGCAAGTATTCGTGGGGATGCTCATCGGTGGTGCTTTGCCCTGGCTGTTCTCCTCCTTTGCCGTTCAGGCGGTCAGCCGCGCTGCAGCCCTGATTGTTGAAGAAGCCCGTCGCCAGTTCAAGGCCGGTGTGCTCACGGGTAAAGTCAAGCCCGATTATCGGCAGGCCGTGTCTATCTCCACGACCGCAGCGCAGAAGGAACTCGTTGGCCTGGCCCTGCTGGGCATCGTCACACCTATTGCGGTTGGCCTGATGTTCCAGGTCGAAGCCCTGGGTGGTTTCCTGGCGGGTATCATCGTCTCGGGGCAGCTGCTGGCGGTTTTCCTGAATAATGCCGGTGGCGCGTGGGACAATGCCAAGAAGATGATCGAAGACGAGCCCAAGAAGCCGTCTGAAAACTCCGGTAAAGGCTCCGAACGCCACAAAGCGGCTGTTGTCGGCGATACCATCGGCGACCCGTTCAAGGATACCGCCGGGCCTGCCCTCAACCCGATGATTAAGGTGGTCAACCTGGTTGCCCTGATCATCGCCCCAATCGTTGTGACCTACAAGACTCTGGGAATCGGCGGCTGGGCTGTGGTTCTGGTCCTGATCGGCGTCCTGGCCTGGGCAGTTTGGCGCTCCAAATCGCAGGCTCCGGCTATTAAATAACTTGTTCGCGTAATTAGAAAAGCGGCTGCTCAAACGAGCGGCCGCTTTTTATTGCGAGAGCGCAAAGGTCTTTTTGGGGGAGAGTTAGCGACAATCCAAAACAGCAAATCGCTCGTTCTGGTAGACTGGTGCACGCTGCGTGGCGATTTTTTCGAGGTTGAGCCACAAGGGATCCAAATCCCTGACAATCAAGAAATCAATGTCGAATTTTTGGCATTCGCGCTGGATTTGATCCCAGCTGGCTGTGTTAAGTTCGAAGATGGCTTTTACTTGTTCGGTCACTTCAAGGATAGTTTTTATTGGCACACCATAAGCCGAATGGTCTGAGATCACCATTTGACGGGTTCCATACAGCCCGCTTGGCCGGTCGATGGGAATATCGGGATTATATTGAACAATACTGTTGGAGGGTGTGTTATCACGAATATATTCATACGCCTGGCGGGCGGCAAAGGTGCGCTGTCCCAGGTGGGTATCACTGCTGAGTTGATTTGGGAATCCGGCGACTCCCAGGTCAATCAGGATAGGCCAGGTTCGCAGGAAAATCACCGAAACCAGACTGGTAAATACACCAAAAAGGGCCAGGCTGGCCAGCAGACGACCGGTTTTGATCGGCTCCACCCTGGATTTCGAATTCAAGTAGACCTTCAGCGGGTTCTGGCGTAGCAAGTCTTCGGCGATATCGACCGCCCAGATGAGCATGACAAACTGTCCAAACATCCAACTGCGCCAGCCCAGGTCGTTATTGTAAATTAGCGTGGATGTAATAAATGTGCCGATGAATACCGCAGATGCCAGTAAAAGTATCTCGGGAATGGCCCAGGAAGATTGAAACCTGTTTTTTCGTTCCTTCTTGAGCCAGTGAATGGCTGCAACCAGGAAAAACCCCAGCTCCATAAAATAGTTGAGTGGTAAGAAAGCTAGATTGATCAGGTTTTTTCCCAACGGAGTGGCATCGTTGGCGATCAGGTTTGCTGGACGAAAGACACGCACCCTGAACCCGAGCGGAAAACCACCCTGACCGCTTGATAGCCCATTGCTTTCAAGGATTCCCATAAAAAACGGGCTGATTGCTACCAGTCCCACGATCCCTGCTACGATTAAGATTAGGGTTGATGCCCAATCACGCCGGAAAAAAGCCAGGTAAAAGAGCCACAGGCCCCAAAACAGAGCGAAAGCCAGGGTCATCCAAATAGACAGGCCCGCGGCAGATGCCAGGGCTATCCCAGCCAGGCAGGCAGAGACGATCCTTTCTTTTATTGGTTTGGATCGGGCAGTTTCGATCAGCAAGAAAGCAGCCAGGCAGGCGATCAGGCTGGCAACGTGATGAGGAACCCAGGCCAGCGCTGACACCCAGGCGGTAATTTGTTCATTCCAGTGCTCGATATCCCCTTCTGGCCACATGCTCCCGCCTGAAACACGGGTTCCAATCATGAATAAAAGCGCTGGATAAGCATCCAGGCCCGAAATGGTCAGAAAAGAAATCCCCAGCACCGTTCGTTTCAAGGTTGTTTCAGGTGAGAACCTATCACGGAAATGGATATATAACGCTATGAGGGCCAGGAAACCCACCCCGCACCAGGCAATGCTGGCAATCATGGCGTGACGTGCGTCAATAAAGTCTCCTCCTAATATCTCAATGGAACTGCCTGGGATGTACCAGAAGTAGTAAAGGAAGTTGAGACGCATCGATTTGCCGAAAAAATACCCAGGGCTAATCGGAGGGACGCCTGTGCGAGAAATGGCGTCGACAATTGAGACGCGTGTGGTCAGGTCGTATGAAACTGCGGAGAAGTACAGGTTTTGCCCGAATTGAAGGTCGACCAAAAAAAGAATGGCAAAGAGCGACCATCCCGCTGCTACCCAGCGGAGTGTTTTAACTGGCCCGGGTGTGTTTGCGCGTAACTGGTTGAGCAAGTCAGGGCTTTGGGGTATGACGAGCAGGGTGAAAATCACAGCGATCCCGCCCAATGTAGCCAGGGTTGTCTCAATGGATGAAAAACGCGCCACCCAAAATAAAAAAACTGGGGAAATTGCGAAGGAGATGACTATCGCAATAGCCAACCGAGCATAAATACGTCTTTGACCGAAACCAAAGATGTTGGCGAGAGTTGCGATAACATATCCTGGAAAGACAAAAACCAGGGGAAAAAGCAGGAAGGCTGTGCTGCTGGCCAGCACATCGTACATGAAGTAGTTCATGGTTGGCTCATGCGGCTAAAAATTGATACGTTCTTTTTCGATTACCAGCGGCCGGTGCATAACTTGGGTATAGATTGCACCTATATATTCGCCAACAATTCCCATGAAGATTAATTGCACGGAACCCAGGAAAAACAGGCCGATAACGACTGGCGCGAGGCCAAGCGAAAAGTTGTACCAGTTAATCAACTTGTAGATCAGGTAAACCAGGCCGGTCAGGAAACTGGCCCCAGCCGAGACAAACCCAAACATAGTGGCAAGCCGTAGCGGGATTTTTGTATAACCGGTCATGCCCAGCATGGCCATGTCGTATAGTGTATAGAAGTTGTTTTTCGTGATCCCGCGCTTGCGTCGCGGTTGGGTAAATTCAATTTTTGCAATCCGAAAGCCAATTTCAGCGATTTGTCCGCGAAAATAAGGATAGGGGTCATTGAATTGGCGCAGGGTTTGAATTACTTGCCTGTCATACAAACCAAAGCCGGTGTAATGTTCAATTAGTTCCACTTCAGAAAGTCGCCGCAGAACGCGGTAGTACAGGGTGCGTAACAGGTAAAACAGGCCCGATTCCTGGCTTTTGGTTTTGACTCCAATCACCGACTGATATCCCTCTTCCCATTTTTTGATGAAATCGGGGATATGTTCTGGCGGATCTTGAAGGTCAGACGCCAAGATGACAGTCGCATCGCCATCGCCTTGCAGCAGGCCATAATAAGGAGAACGGATATGCCCAAAGTTGCGCGTATTGACAATCGCTTTTACGCGCCGGTCTTTTTGGGCCAACGCCCGGATAATTTCAACAGTGCGATCGGTGGAGGCGTTGTCGATAAAGATATGCTCATATTCGTAGTCCAGTTTTTGCATTGTTTGACAAATGCGCTGATACAGCTCTTCTACGTTTTCTTCTTCGTTGTAGCAGGGGGTGACAATGCTGATTTTTTTCATATCAGAACCCTTTGAAATCAGGCCAGGCGTTTTTTGAGGATACTGAGGGTGTCTGCGACTTCCTCTAGGGTGAGGTCGTTGATCCGGCTAAAGTTAAAATGATCGTTCATCATAATGAGCGCCAATTTATCGCCGGTTCGCTTTTTGTCTTTTTTCATGGCGCTAATCATCAGCTCCGCATCCAGGGCGATGTCTGTTGGGCGGGTGAGCAGGTTGGGGCGTAAAAGTTTCTCAGAGATTTCGACCTCTAATGCTTCATCCATTTGGCCGCGCAGGCGAGAGACGATGTTTGCCGCCAGCATGCCAAAGATCACGGCTTGCCCGTGTGGAATCGCAAAGTTTGATGTACTCTCCAGCGCGTGACCAAAATCATGTCCAAAATTAAGCAGGTTTCGTCGTCCGGTGTCGAATTCATCCCCCGACATATAATCGAGTTTGACTTGTAAGGATTGTTGAATTGCTGCGAGCAGTGGCCCAGGCTGACGATTTTGGATGGCGGGGGAGAGCGCAACAAGCTGGTGATAGTGAGATGGGCCGCCCATTAGATGCAGTTTTATCACCTCGCCAAACCCACTAAAAAAGTCAGCATCCAGTTGGGTTTGCAAGAAAGGCGTGTAAATATGAATTCGGCTGGGTGGGAAAAATGTGCCGATCAGGTTTTTGTAGTTGTGATAGTTGAGGGATGTTTTGCTCCCAATACAGCTATCTGCCTGGGCCAAAAGGGTGGTTGGGACAAAAATCCAGTTGATGCCCCGGTAAATTGTGGAAGCCGCAAAGCCGGTGATGTCTTGTAAAATCCCGCCACCAAACGAAACCAGGGTTAAATTTCGTTTAGCGGGACGTTCTACCAACTGGTCGTACAGATTAAGGACAGAATGAATATTCTTTAGGTCTTCATTGACGGGCAGCACAATCGTTGCTTCACGGGGCAGGGCGCTCAACAACGTCTGAGAGTAAATCTTCCAGACATTTTCATCGACCACAAACACAGCCTGCGGGGTTGCGGCCAGGGTATTGATGAACTCCGACGATTCTTCAATGAAAACTTCATAATCCCGTATGTTAGAGTGGATTGGAAGCGTTACAGGCATGTGTACCCTCCATCGACAACGATTGTTTGTCCGGTGAGATAGCTGTTTTGCTCTGAGCAAAGAAAGGCTACCACCGAAGCAATTTCTGATGGTTCAGCGAATCGTTGGGCCGGTATTATTTGGCTTATCTTTGCCAGCTCATGGGGAGGATTGTTTTGGCGTGTAAGGTCGGTCAGCACATACCCAGGAGCAACGGCGTTAATCAAAATATTCGATGCTGCTAGTTCAACAGCCAGGGAACGAGTCATTCCGTTTAGCGCGGTTTTGCTCATTGCGTAGCTGGCACGCCCGGCGCGGCTGACAACGCTCCAGATGGAACTAACATTAACAATCCGACCATATTTTTGTTGGCGCATTGCCGGGACGACGCCCTGGACCAGTCGAAACGCTGCCAATAAATTGATTTGCAACGTTTCTTGAAGATCGAGCAAGCTCACATCTTCTAAGACAGCAATCCGATTGATGCCGGCATCATTCACCAGGATGTCGACCGGGTGCTGGAGGTTTGCCAGGTAAGCGTCGATGGAAGCATTGGAAGAAAGGTCTAATTCTGCACGCGCTGGTGTCAAGACCTGGTATCCATCTTTTTGTAGTCGCGCAGCGATCGCTTCACCGATCCCACGCGATGCGCCAGTGACCAGGGCTGTGCGCATTTACAAGCCCCGGTTCAAAATCTGCTGCATCAATTCTTCAGATGAGTAGGGCGTATCGACCATATCAATGGTGATGGGTTGGTCTTTGGCGCAGGCTTTGATCATTTTATGCCCGTAACGACCCAGCATCAGCTCGCGCGTGGATAGCTGGCCTTTTTGTAAAGGAATAGCCAGGTAAATATCCTCTTCTGTGAGGGTTTGTCCCACCGCAATGTCATGACGAGCGTAGACACCCCGTACGTAGGAATCCAGATATTTCACTTCTTTCTCAATCGGGATGCGGCGCGCATTTTTGGATGTGCCGCACATCTGACGCGCTTTGTGGAAGGCTTTGAACCAGGTATCAATTTGCCCGGGCAGGGAAGAATACTTGGCTACCTGGAAGCCATCTGAGTCAATGTCGATGTGTCTTTCAAATAGCCGAACGCCTTTGCCATAAGCAACAAACATCGAATTCGACCAATCGTGATATTCGTGGGTTGATAGCCCAATCGGGTGGCCTGGGTAACGCTTTTGCAAATAATCAATCTGGTCCAACTCCATTTCGTGATCTTCCGTAGGATACCCGGCTACACAGTGGTTCAGGGCCAGGGGAATGTTACGATTCTCGAAGAAGAGTACCAGGTCATCCATATCTTTGAGTGAAACTCCGCCGGTTGAAACGATGACCGGCTTTTTTGTTTTTGCAATTTTCTCAAGCAAGAGCCAATCGTTTCCATCTGCGCTGGCAACTTTGATGATTGGCATCTCAAATTCAACGCACATGTCCACCGATTTTTCATCGAATGGCGTCGCCATGGGGATACAGCCGCTTTTGCGGATGTTCTCTACAAGGATCGCATATTCTTCGCGTGAAAGTTTGGTGTCGTGAATACGTTTAATATAATAAATATCGGTACGGTCGACAAAATCCTTGTGAACAAATGAATCAAGATTACGGAATTGGAGCTTGATAGCCGCGCGCATGTTGTTAAAGCGAACAACACGCGAATGCTCGCGGACGATTTGTATGCCACGTTCCAGCTTCCCCTGGTGGTTATTGGTCATTTCCAGCACGAACAAGTCTTCAAAAATATCCCTTACGTCCATTGGTCTCTCCTTTTTCACTGGCGATCGAACGGGACAAGCATGTTTTCAGCCAATTCCTGTTCGCTTAGGAATGGATACATTTCTTCGAGGTTGGATGAAACAATCCGTCCATCTGGAAGCTGTTTGGAAGTGATCCGCGGTTCAAAAGGCTGGGTGGGGTCGAGCAAAACATCACAAATTATGGGGCCGGGGCTGGCTAAAACTTCCTTGATTCCGATTTGGAGCTCATCATAACCAATTCGGATGGCCGGAATTCCATACGCATGGGCCAGTTTAACAATATCGGGAAAGGAGACGCCGCTCTGGGGGCCTTCGCCAGTGAGGCGCTTGAACATGTTTTGTTGGGATAGGCGGATAGACAGATATCCATCATTGTTCAATACGAACAGTTTTACGGGCAACTGATGATGTACGACCGTTTGCAGTTCTTGTATATTCAATTGCAGGCTACCATCTCCTGCCAGGCATACGACCCTGCCGCCATTCTGCGCTACCGCCGCGCCCAGAGCCGCCGGGAGATCATATCCCATGGAGGCGTTACCTGTGTTTGCAATAACGCGCTGGCCGCTTTTTATCTTCAGGGCCTGGAAGGCTACAACATTGGCTGTCCCGTCTCCACAAACAACGACATCGTTTTCAGTAAGTTGCGCCGAGAGTTCTTCTACAAAATGATACGGATTAATCCGCCCGTTACGATTCTCGCGGTGATGAGGCAAAACCGCCGGATATCGTTCTACCCGTTTGCGGCACCATGCCAACCACCCCGCATGTTTCTCAAGTGAATAATCGGTGAGTTTAATCTGACGATGGAGCTCCCTTAAAAACGGCTTGACATCACAATGAATGGCAAGGTCGGGTTTGCTGGTTGGTTTTCTAAATTCGCCAGAATCGATATCTACCTGGATCTTGTATGCGAAACGGGCAAAAGAATTCCAGTTGTAGCTAACCTGGCGAAGGCTAAGACGGTTACCCAGAATCAGGATAACGTCAGAATTTTGAACAGTAAAATTTCCTGGGCGAGTTGCTAAATCCCCGGGGCGCCCACAGAACAGGGGATCATCAGAATCGAGTAAGTCGATCGAGGTCCAGCCGGGGACGACCGGGATATTTAGAGCCCGGATTACTTGCTCAAATTCGCTGAGCGCATTCCCCAGGCGAATGCCTTTTCCAGCCAGGATCACCGGGCGTTCTGCATTAATCAAGCGCTGTAGCACCTGGGCACAGATTTGGGGAAGCTGTTCCTCATCGGTTGTGTCCAGCTGTTCAGGTTGGTATCCAACCAGGGCTTGCGGGTCAATCTGGCTGGTTTGTACATCAATGGGGATATCTAGCCAGACCGGACCGGGCCGGCCGTTTTGTGCCAGATACCAGGCTTTTTCAAGATGATAACGGATGGTGGCCGGATCGCTGACTAATTCGGCATATTTTGTGATGGGTTTGACCATACTGACGATGTCGGCTTCCTGGTCGCCAATTTGTCGCAGCCCAGGGATGTTGTACGTGGCCATTAAGGTCTCACGTTTGACTTGCCCGGAGATAACCAGCATAGGAATTGAGTCCGTCCAGGCACCAAAAACACCATTCATTGCGTTGATTCCGCCTGGCCCTGTTGTAACGTTAATAACCCCAGGTGTACCAGTCATGCGGGCATAACCTTCTGCCGCGATGGCGCAGGCCTGCTCGTGATGGTTAAAAACAACCTGGATGCCCGGTTGGTTGCCAATCGCGTCATTGAGGAACATTGCGCCGCCGCCTGTAAGCATAAAGACATGACGCACACCAAAATCGGCAAGTTTTTGAGCAACGTAATCAGAGACGCGCATGTTTCATCCTTCTTTTCTTAGAGTAACTAAATATACAACAGAAAGTAGTTGTGTGAAATTATCATTTTTATTGGGCTACAAAGAGGACAAAATTCCCATCGGCTGATGTTGCTAAAGTTTTCAAATTGGTGTAAAGCTCGGGGTTAATTTTATAAGCGTAAGAGTTAATAGCATAAAATCTTCGGTCCCAGTAAATTTTTGCGTTTTCGGGGGGAGCTGTCAGGTAAGCGGTTATCTTCTCCACATCGGATTGAAGGATAATTTCACCAAACCCGACAACCGGAATAGGCCTGGGATGTCCACTATATAAGTAGAGGGATGGCGCATAATCGGAGATGATGAAAACAGGGTCATCGGGGGTGGATGTTCCTTTAATAAATTGTATCGTGTTGCTTAATTCTTCTTGATAAGTATTTTGCCAGATTGGCTGGGTGCGAGCATGAATTAAGGCCAAATATGCAGGCAGGTTTGCGGTAATACTAATTAAGGATGATCCTAGAAAATAGAAAAACCCTAAAAAGAGCCCCACCTGGAGTGAGTTTTTGGCCAAAATAATCCCCCTTGTCGTCCAACTAAAGGAGCGATTACGAAAGATAGGCATAAGCCGCTGAAAGAGTTGGTCGACATAGATCAACAGGAGGATATGGGCAGGCCATACGGTAGCCATTAGGTTGTATTCGTGACTTCTGCCAACATAATAATTGAAAAGGCCAACCCCCAACAGGCTTAATACAAACATAAACTCAGTTCGATGGGTGCGTTGTGTTGGGGTCGGCGTATGTGTTAGCAGGGTGCGGATGGGAAAATATAAACCAACAATGTAAGCCAGGATGACCATGTTCCAGGGATGAATAATAGGCATGCTCATCATAAAAAAACCGTAGAAGTAAAAAAGCCGGGTATGGTCTGCTGAGTTTCCAAAGCTAGGGAAAATACCAGTTTTAAGATAGCTAGAAAGGAATATGAAACCTATAACAACAGCACAGGCGGCCGCCACAGATAAAAGATGCCTTAGTATTCGAGAAATTATGTGCGACACTGTTTCGGTGCGCCAGGTTGCGATTTCGCGATAGGCTAATACGCCCAGCCATGCAACCAGAACGACCAGCCCAGTGTCAGGGTTCCAGGGGATTGCAATTGCAACAAGCAGGGTAATCAACCAATAAAATGGATGCTGATTTTTTGATTGTGTTCTGGTCAGGTAAAACCAGGTAAGGGTTAAGAAAAGCACCGGAAATAACATCCGCTGGGGGTTATATTGAAAATATGGATCAAGGAGTCCAGGATAATTTTCGTTTTGCGGTTGGTAAAAAAAGTTGGGGGCTTGCAAGACATCGATTGGGCCACGCATGCGCGTAAAAAAGAAAATTGATGCGAAACTGAGCAGGGCCAGGATCTTGCTCTTAGCCAGCTGGTAGAGCAGAAGAAGAATGCAAACAAAAATCAAAATTCTTAATACAGCCATGACCATCGTGAATGACAAAATCGTCAGCCCGGTCAGCTGAAAAATGGGTTTAAGGAACCAGGCATAAAAACCATATTGAGGGCTTAAGTCTACCCCAATGGCTTTGCCAAGGAACACCTGCACAACAGAATCAAAATAAGCTATAAAATGGATGTGGGGGATATAAGGCTCGGCGTCAGTGAAAATTGTTTCCATACCGACCAGTAAAATGATTGTGCTACCCAACCCCCAGTAGGCTACATTTTCCCAATACGCTGTTGTAGATGTTTTTTTCTTGCGGATGATGAGTGCAAAAAGACCTAAATTCAAGATAGCTGTCAAAAATGGATAGTTGGCGATGCCACTTTTCCCGAGATATGAAAACGGCGCAAATTGAAGACCCAGGATTGCCAAATAAGCAAATAGGTAAAGAAAAAACGGTGAAACCACCCAGTGCAGGATTTTTATTCTCTGTTTTGTTTCTTTTTCCATTAAGTTGGTAAGAAACAAGTACAAACCACCGCACAAAAACGGAGTTAATAGCGCCCCAATAACAAAAGTCCACCGTTCTTGGGGCTCCGGAGAGAATTGGTCGGTGGGAACGGCATAAACTTTGGCTAGCTCCTCAACCTCTAATCGCTCTTGGCGGCTGAAGGCGCTTGAAATTAAAAAGGCCAGGATGAAAATTGTTATAAAAGCCGATGAGATTGTGAACAAGCTAATCAGTTGTTTTTTCATAGGGTCATTTTTGTGCCCATCGAATCGTTTTTGCGATTGCTTCTGAAATAGCTGTGTGCTGACTTAATTGCAGGTCATCTGCGGCAGCAGAACAACTCGGCACATACTGTTCCGCCGTTTGGCCGACTTTAACCGTGCCCCTGATTTCTACCGCAATCTTTGGGTGGAATTGCTCGGTGACCTGGGCTGCGACTTCTGCAATGGAAAGTGATTCCTCGCTGCCGACGTTATAGGGGCGCAGGTGTTGGCCTTTAAACAGGATGGTCCAAAGCCAGGCTGCCAAATCGGCGGCATAAAGGTAGGAGCGTCGTGGGGTGCCATCGCCCTGGATGATGATGGGGCCACCCCTGATGGCGTCACGAATGAAGTTGCCAATGGCGAAGTGAATGTCTAGCGGCAGGTAGGGGCCTACAAAGGCGAAGCAGCGGGCAATTTTTATTTCAGTAGCATGTGTGCGGCTATACAATGCACAAAGATGCTCGGCCAAGCGTTTACCCTGCCCGTAGGCACTTTTGGGGTCAAGTGGGTCGGGCGCGCCGGGGTAGTTTTCGGGGATGTGGGTAAGCCCGGGTGGCTGCTTGCCATAGACTGCGCCTGAGCTGGTGAGCAGGAAGCGTTTTGCGCCACAGATGGCAGAAAAATCGAGGCTGCGGCGCGTACCATCCACAATAGTATCTAACATGAGCAGGGGGTTTTCTGTGTTGAGCCTGGCGCTGGCATCGGTGGCCGCGTGAATGACGTGCGAAAATGTCCCGGTTGGAAAGGCGAATGTGCGAACATCGCCCTCCAGCAGGGTGACGCTTTCGGCCAGGGCCAGGTGAGGGGTTTTTGCAATAAAGGCCTGCGGGTTGCGGGTCAGCAGGGTGGCCGATGCCCCTAGCTTGAGGCGCTCATTCGCCCACAGAAAACTTTCTAGCAGCCAGCATCCAAAAAATCCGGTGCCGCCGGTGATGAAGAGGCGCTCTCCGCGCAGGTCATCCCAAAGTGGACGGGTATGCTCCAGGATGTGGTCGAGGTCAGCGGAGAGATGGTTCATGAGCTCATTGAATCCCACCCCAGGTGGGCCAACTGGTGAAAGGCTTCAATCATGTAATCTAGCATTTGTGAGTTCAGGCCAGGGTAAACGCCGACCCAAAAGACGTTATTCATGACAAAATCTGAGTTGTCGAGTGATGCGGCTACGCGATGTGGTGCATTTTTGTAGGCAGGCTGCCGCACAAGGTTGCCTCCAAACAACAGGCGGGTGGCGATTTTTTTGCTCTCAAGGAATTGCACTGCCCGGTTACGGTTGAAGGGCGCACCGGGGCGCACCGCAATGGGGAATCCAAACCAGCTTGGATGGCTGTTGGGGGTCGGCTCGGGCAGGATGAAGAATTCCTGCAAACCAGACAGCCCGGCATGCAGATAGGCGAAATTTTCGCGTCGACGGGCGATAAATCCATCAACTTTTTGCATTTGCGCCAGTCCTACTGCGGCTTGCATATCGGTGGCTTTCAGGTTGTAGCCAATGTGCGAGTAGGTGTATTTGTGATCATACCCGTCGGGCAGGTCACCCAATTGCCAGTCGAAGCGTTTGCCGCAGGTATTGTCTTTGCCAGGGTCGCACCAGCAGTCACGTCCCCAATCGCGAAAGGATTCAGCCAGGGTTTTTAGCCGGGGTTTGTCGGTCAGGACTGCGCCGCCTTCGCCCATGGTAATGTGATGGGCTGGGTAAAAGCTGACGGTGGCGATCTGCCCGAAAGTGCCCACTTTACGCCCGTCGTATGTGGCGCCTGTTGCGTCGCAGCAGTCTTCCACCAGCCACAGGTTGTGTTTTTGGGCGAAATCGGTCACTGCGCCCAGGTCGAAAGGGTTGCCGAGAGTATGGGCCAACATGATGGCACGCGTTTTGGGCGAAAGTGCAGCCTCCAGTTGGGCTACATCCACGTTGTAGGTGGGAATTTGGACATCGACAAAGACCGGCACCAGGTTGTTTTGGAGAATGGGGTTGACCGTGGTTGGGAAACCTGCGGCCACAGTAATGACCTCGTCGCCGGGGCGCAGGGCTTTTTCGCCCAGTTGTGGCGAGGTTAGGGCCGAAAGGGCCACCAGGTTGGCCGAAGAGCCAGAATTGACCAGGATGGTGTGCCGGACTCCCCACCATTGTGAGAAAGTCTTCTGGAACTCGTCGGCGAAACGCCCGGTGGTTAGCCAGAAATCAAGCCCAGAGTCGATCAGGAGTTGCATTTCGGCTGCATCAAAGACTTTGCCCGAAACGGGGATGGGCGTTACACCGGGCGTAAACTTGCGCTCGGGAAAAGCCTCGGCGTGGTATTCAGCGGTCAACTTCAAAATTTTTGCGCGCAGGCGCTCGGCTTTGGCGCTCATGATGCTAAAAAGTCCTTATACCAGTGGATTGTGCGTGCCAGGGCCTCATCGAGCGTGAAAAGCGGTTTCCAGCCCAGCAAGCGGCGGGCCTTTTCGGCGCTCAAGTATTGGTGACGGATTTCGTTGCTAGCCTCGTTGCGGATTTCTGCGGTGAGGGGCGAATTCATCAGATGCAGGATTTTCTCGACAATCTCGCTCACTGTCACCTGGATCTCATTTGAGAAGTTGAAAGCCTCCCCCTTAAGTTCTGGCCGCGCTGCCAGTTCTTCTGCCAAAAGCATATAAGCGGCAGCGCCATCTTCGACATAAAAATAGTCGCGGATGTACTGACCATCAGAACGAATCACGGGGCTTTGATTGCGCAAGATGGAGCGAATGGTTCCGGGGATGATGCGATTCCAGTTCAGGTCGCCGCCGCCGTAGAAGTTGCCGCAACGCGTGATGGCAACTGGCAGGTCGTAGCTGACGGCATAGGTGTGGGCGATCAGGTCGGCGCAAGATTTGCTGACATCATAAGGGTGCTGACCCTGGAGCGGGGTGTCCTCATCATAGGGCAGGTTCTCCTGGTCGCCGTAAGCTTTATCTGAAGACGCCAGGACAATTTGCTTTACCCTGGGGCTGCGGCGGCAAGCCTCTAAGAGATTCCAGGTTCCGGCGATGTTGGCCTCAAAGGTCGAGACCGGGTTGCGGTTGGCAATTGTCACAATGGTTTGGGCCGCCAGGTGAAGAACCGTGTCAATCTCAAACTCGCCCAGCGCCCGTTCGAGCACAGCCTGGTCGCGAATATCGCCTCGCACCACCTTCACCTGTTCTATCAGGCCAGAACGCACCATTTCACTTTGTGGCACCCAGTCACGAACCAGGCAAACTACATCCGCGCCGGCGGCCACCAGTTGCCGTACCAACCACGAGCCGACCAGGCCAGTTCCGCCGGTGACAAAAACGGGCCGGTCAAGCCAGAACTTGCGATTTACCACACTTTCCATGGGGCATTCCCTTCTTGCCATAGTTTTTCCAATAACTGCACATCGCGAACAGTATCCATGCACTGCCAGAAATCTTCGTGTTGATAGGCCGCGAGTTGCCCATCGGCGGCCAAGTATTCGAGAGATTCAAATTCCCAGGCAGTATGATTATTGGCGATGTAACGTTTAATAGCCGGTTCCAGCACAAAAAAACCGCCATTAATCCAGCCTTCCCCAATTTGGGGCTTTTCTTTGAATTGAATGACATCGCCTGCTTCCACCACCATTTGACCAAATCGCGCCGGTGGTCGCACGGCAGTCAATGTGGCAAATTTACTTTTTGTATGGTGAAAGTTGCTAAGTTTTGCCAGGTTAACGTTGGAGACGCCATCCCCATAAGTGAGCATGAATGTTTCTTCTCCAATAAACTCTGCAACTTGTTTGACGCGTCCACCAGTATTTGTGTCGTGGCCGGTATCCAGCAAGTGAATTTTCCAGTTTTCCCCCTCAGAGCGGTGAGCTGTGACCTGGCCGGTTTTTAGATCAATGGTCAGGCTGCGAGAACGATAATGATAGTTGAGAAAATAGTCTTTGATTATTTCACCTTTGTACCCCAGCGCTACAACAAATTCTGTGTAGCCCTGGGCGGCATAAATATTCATAATATGCCAGAGCATTGGTTTCCCGCCGATTTCAACCATTGGCTTGGGCTTAACCGTCGTTTCTTCTGAAAGGCGTGTGCCTAACCCGCCAGCGAGAATGGCAACTTTCATGGAAGATGTCATAGTTATTTCAACCTGTTCTCAAAAATGGCAATCGTTTCGTTTTGATAAACAATTCGGTAGTCCGAATTGAGCAAGGCAAGGTAGAGTGGGCTGGTAATTTCGGCCAGGGCGCCGGTGCAATTGGGTTGCCCGGTACATTTTTGGGGTAGAAAAATATAGTCAAACTTTGGCAGGTTTGTCATGCTGGTCTCCAGGCATGAAAGCCCTTGCCAGTAACAAGCCTGGGCTTCCTGAATTTTACCCGCGTAGGTGAAGAATTGGCTGCCATTTACCCATTCCCGGCCCTGAATGGTGCTCACGTTATGGCGGTCTGCAAAAACGGGCAGCCATTCCAGCACGGGGTCTACAAACAGGTGCGGATTGCCAGTGATAGTGTAGATGGTGCTGTTGTCGGGAGTGTTTTCTTTAACCCACTGCATGGCTTCCCGCGCCGATTTGGAAAGCGTCGTGCTCATAAACTCATTCATCTGATTGTAGGCACCGCCGAGCGCCACAATCAGCAGGTAGGCTCCTAAAAGTTTGCTGATTCGCCGGTGTGGGTCTTTTGCGAGGCTGTTGATGCCAGGGAGGAGGTAGTCCACAATGGCGATTGCAGAAAGCATGGCAAGCGGCACAATTGCCACCGTGTCAGCGTTCCGGGGGTTGACAAGATAAGGTAGCGCCAGCAAGGCAGGCAGGAAGTATTCTTTTTTTGCCAGTGTGACGATGAGGCCGCATAATCCCGCCAGGGTCAGGATGGGCAGGTATTTTTCGTTGACGATTTGGAACAGACCCAGCGGCGAGAGAATCGCGATCAGGTTATAAAAGCCGCTGCGGGGAGCCTGTAAAAAAGGATCCAGCCCGGATGTACGTAGAATGGTGAGCCACCAGGGCGAGGTGAGAAAAGCGACCCCTAGCCCTACCAGGAGTGAATTGACAAAGTTTTTGTAGCTGCGTGCAAAAAGGAAGAATAAAACCGGGATGCTGATGGCGTGCAGGGTCATATCGGGGTGCGATAAAACCGTCAGGCTGCCACACAGGGCAGTGATCCAGAGGCCGTGCTTGGGCTGCCGCCAGTACATTCGATAGGCGCTGAGTGCGGTCAGCAACAGGAAGAGCATCCCCAGGCTACGAGTTAATCCCCCTCCCATTAACAGCCAGGTGATCGATGCCGGGGCCAGGGCATATCCGAGTGCTGTTCCCCCGGCTTTGAGCGGGTCGGAGGTGATTTCGCGGGCCAGTTGGTAGACCACAGCAATGGATAGTGTTGTGGCGATGGGGGGAATCCAAACGATGGGCGTGAGCGGTGTCAGTTGAAAAGTTTGCGCCAGGAGTGCGGCCAGGAAAAGCCCCAGCGGAGGGTAGGCAAAGGGTAGGTTCAGGTGGTTGTAGGTGGTTGTGACCGGCAGTGCCAGTTGATTGTCGAGCAGGTCATGGATCATGACATAAAATAACCCGCCATCATTAACCGGGAAATCTGCATTAAGGGCCGGGATGAAGCGCAGCCAGCCCCCCAGCAGTAGACTTAGAATGAGCAGCAGGATGCCGAATTGATCGGGGGTTAGTTTTTGGGAAGGCTGGCGGCGGTTTTGCATAAGGTTTCGATGTTTTACGGGGTTGGGCCGCGCAGGTCGAGAAGCAGGTAAAAACCAAATTGCTTAAGGGCCTGCTCTGTGACGGATTGAGGCGTATCGATGTTTGTGCTGACCCTATCCAATGGATGTTGCTGGCGAAGCTGCTCGATAAAATCGTTGCGCAGGTAGAGCACCTGTTCGCGCCTGGGTGTTTTGACGAGCACAGGTTGGTACAACTTGAAAAAATGAGGGCTTTTTAGCAGCGGTTCCAGCCACATTGCGTGTGCTTCAATAATCTCGGGTTTTTCTTGCTCGAAAATATAACTTTCATAATGGGTATAGCCATTTTTAGCCAGTTCGCGGTCGCAGAGCAAGCCCAGGTCAATGACGCGTTTATCCTCGCCGTGGTATAGCAGCAGCCCGCCCATGTCTGAACCGGCATAGGTGATTTTTCCAGCCCGGCTGGCCGCCTGGACAGCGCTGACGGTGGCGGCCAGCTCTTCCACTCCTTCCAGCGAGATTTCGCGCGGCAGGCTGGCGCTCAGGGCGGGTAAAGTTGTGGCCAGTTGCGCAATTAACGCCAGAACCAGCGCGCCTTGCAAAAACCGCGAGTGCTGGATTAGAGCCAGGTCGTCGAACATGGAAAAAAGCGTGAGCAATAAGAAGGCGTGACCCGGGTAGCTCAGGCGCGGGGCGGCCATAAAGTTAGCCCCGACCAGCAGCGCCACCAGGAGACTGGTCAGCGCAAACAGGTTTACCAGGGTGATATCCTGTCGCTGGCGCGGCTCCGGGTTTTCGCCGCGCACTTTTTTGAAGAGGATGAACGTGATAGCGAAGATAACCGGAAAACGATAGGTTTGGACCAGGTCGATGAGCGGGTAAAGCCGGAAGACCAGCCAAACCAGCGGATCGGTTGTAGCGGGGGTGTACGGCCAGTGGCGTTTGGCCAGCATGGGGTTGGTCAGGATTTCGCCAAAGGTCAGGAAATGCCAGCTATGATAAAGAAGGAAAACAAGGCCCCACACATAAAAGTGCGGCTGGCGAAAAAAAGTTTTGGGATTTTCCAGCAGGGCCAGAGCCACATACGGCAACAAAAATAGCGGGCCTTCATGCCGCACCAGGATGGTGAGCGAAGTCGTTACCAGAAAGGCGATTTTGGCCGCGCGGGAAGTCTGCCGGTTGATGTAACTGTAAAAACCTGCCAGCACCAGGAAGGCATATAAAGAAGTCTCCATGCCGTCCGTGGCAGATGAAACGGTCAGCACTGAGAAAACAAACACAGACAGGGCAATCGCTTGGTAGAGAGGGGTGTGGAGAAAACGCAACAGGAGTTGCCAAAAAATGTAGAGGTTGCCAAGCGCCAGGAGCGTGGCCAGGCTTTTTGCCAGGATCAGGACCGTTTCTGTATTTAACCCCAGGCGAAAAAAAACAGCGTGGATGAGCATCCACAAAAAGGTTGAATAGCCTTCCACCCGGCCGGTCAGCGGTGTTGAGACAATATCGCCATATTTTGCCAGGTTGCGCGCAAAAGCCAGCGTAATGGCACTGTCGTCCCAGGTATTCCCCCAGGCGCGGGCCACCAGAAGGATGAACACCACGCCAGTTATTACAGGAATGTGCCGCAAGGTTTTATTCGGCATTTTACTTCATGTATTTTTTTTGCCACTCGAACAGTTTGTTCAACGCTTCGATGGGGGAAAGGGAATTGATATCCAGCCCTTTGATTTCTTCGAGCAGCGGGTTGGTCTCGGGGAACAGGGCTATTTGCTGAGCCGCCACCGGATTAATCTTGACCGCCCGCCCGGAAGTTTTCTCCAGCTCAGACATAATTTCACCGGCGCGTTGGATGACCGGGCGCGGGAGCCCGGCCAATTGGGCCACATGGATGCCGTAACTGCGGTCGGCGCCGCCGGGGATAATTTTGTGCAAGAAAACGACCTTCCCCTCTGCTTCGGTCACCGCGACGTTGTAATTCCTGACGCCGGGGAGCAGGTCGGCCAACTGGGTTAGCTCGTGGTAATGGGTGGCGAACAGGGTCTTGGCGCGCAGGTGCGGGTGATTGTGAATGTGTTCCACGACTGCCCAGGCGATGGAAACGCCGTCGTAGGTGCTGGTTCCGCGCCCAATTTCATCCAGGATGAGCAGGGAGCGTGGTGTAGCATGGTGCAGGATGTTGGCTGTCTCAATCATTTCAACCATAAAGGTCGATTGCCCGGCATGAATCTCATCTTGCGCGCCGATGCGGGTGAAGATGCGATCTACCAGACCTATTTTGGCCGATGCGGCTGGCACAAAACTGCCCATCTGGGCCATTAATGCAATGAGCGCCACTTGGCGCAAGTAGGTGGATTTCCCGGCCATGTTGGGGCCGGTGATGACGCGGACACGTTCGCCCGCCTCGAAAAGGATGTCATTGGGGACGTAGCGCTCGCCCTTGAGCAGGTTTTCGACCACCGCATGCCGCCCGTCGATGACTTCGAGAACATCCTCGGCGACTACCTGCGGGCGGGTGAAACCACCCAGCGCGGCAGCTTCAGCCAGCGCCGAGAGACAGTCCAGTTCGGCCAGGGCGCGGGCGGTGTTGAGAAGTTGCGCGGCATGGCCGGTCAGTTTGGCGCAGGTTTCTTTGAAGAGACGCAGTTCAATCTCGCGGATGCGTTCCTCGGCGTTGAGCACGAGCGTTTCATACTCTTTCATTTCGGGCGTAATATAGCGCTCGGCATTGACCAGCGTCTGTTTACGGATGTATTCCCTAGGGGCGTTGGCGGCTTGCCCGGCGGAAATTTCGATGTAGTAGCCGAAGACTTTGTTGTAGCCCACTTTGAGCGTTTTGATGCCGGTGCGGTCACGCTCGATGGCTTCGAGGTTATTGATCCAGTCGCGGGCGTGGGCCGAAGCGTTGATCACACCGTCGAGTTCGGCGGAGTACCCGGCGCGGATGATGCCGGTATTTTGGGTAGTGGCCGGGGGGTCGTCTGCGATGGAGGCTTCGAGCAGGGATAAGGCCTCGGCGCACGGCGACAAAAGCCCCAGCGTGGTCTGGATTGGCGCAGCCCTAGGGGGGAGAACCGCTAAAATGGCAGGAATCTTCTGGAGGGTTTGGCGCAAAGCCACCAGGTCGCGCGGCTGCGCGTGTCCACTTAAGATGCGGTTGGTCAGGCGTTCGAGGTCGGCCAGTGGTTTGAGTGTGGCGCGCAGTTCGGCGCGCAGCATGCCCGTGGAAAAGAAGAATTCGACCCCGTTTTGGCGGTTGTGGATTTTGGACAGGTCGAGCAGGGGCTGGCTGACCCACTGGCGCAGCAGGCGTTTGCCCATGGGGGTCACGGTGTTGTCGAGGACGCCAAGCAGCGAGCCTTTGGTTTCGCCGCGCAGGGTTTCAGTGAGTTCCAGGTTGCGGCGCGTGGGGGCGTCGAGGGTCATGAATTCGTTGAGCGAGTAATGACGCAGGCTGGTGAGCAGGGCAAGCGAAGCGGGTTCGGTTTCTTTTAGGTAATGCAAGATGGCCCCGGCGGCGCGCACGGCCAGGGGGGCGTTTTTTAGGCCAAAACCTTCGAGTGTGGAGGTGTTAAAGTGCTTGAGCAGGCTTTCGGTGCAGCGGCCGGGTTCAAAACGCCAGGCCGGGAGCGGGCTGGTGTGCCCGCTGGCGCCGTTGGGCAGGGTGATGGTGTCAGGGTAGATGATTTCGGCCGGGCGCAGGCGGGTGAGTTCGGCGCGCAACGGGGAGCCGTCGGCGTAGTCTAGCTCGGTGACGGCGAATTCGCCGGTAGTGATGTCGGCGTAGGCGACGGCGGCTTTTTGCTCGTCGAGGACGACGGAGGCGAGGTAGTTGTTGGCGTCGCCGGGGAGCAGGCTGGCTTCGATGAGTGTGCCGGGGGTGACAACGCGCACCACTTTGCGCGGGAACAGGCCTTTGACTGGCTGTTCACCTTGTTGTTCGGCAATGGCGACATGGTAGCCTTTTTCGATGAGCCGCACGAGGTAGTTGTCGAGGGCGTGGTACGGAATGCCTGCCAACGGGACACGCACCCCGCCGCCGACCGGGCGCGAGGTGAGAGCGATGTCAAGTTCGCGTGAAACGATCTCGGCGTCTTCATCGAAGGTCTCGTAAAAGTCGCCAAGGCGGAAAAGTAACAGGCAATCCTGGTACTGGCGCTTGGTATCGAGGTATTGTTGGCGAACAGGGGTGACTTCGTCGGTTGGCATGGGTTGATTCTACAACGTAACCGGGAAAACGGGAAATATTCGGAGTATTTTCGTGCTGTTTCATAATGTTACATGACAAACGTCATGTTTCATGTAACATGAAATATCGTATAATAGGGTCACTATACTTTCGTGAAACGGAGACTGATATGGCTAATGTAACGTACGACCATGTAGTAAAAGAGTTCGGCAACGTTTTGGCTGTGAACGACCTGAACATGGAAATTCGGGATAAGGAATTCCTGGTTTTCGTTGGTCCTTCTGGTTGTGGCAAGACAACTGCGCTGCGCCTGCTGGCCGGTCTGGAAGAAATCAGCCGTGGTCAGATTATCATTGGCGATCGCGTTGTCAATGATGTCGCCCCCAAAGATCGCGATATTGCCATGGTGTTCCAGTCTTACGCTCTCTATCCGCATCTTACCGTCTTCGATAACATGGCTTTTAGTTTGAAGCTGCGCGGCACCCCCAAGGAAGAGATCAAGAAGCGTGTGGGTGAAGCGGCCGAAATTTTGGGTATCAACGAACTGCTCGATCGCAAACCCCGCCAGCTCTCCGGCGGTCAGCGCCAGCGCGTTGCTGTAGGTCGCGCCATTGTTCGCCACCCCAAGGTCTTCCTGTTCGACGAACCGCTCTCGAACCTGGATGCCAAACTGCGCGTTGAAACCCGCGCCAACATCAGCAAGCTGCATCAGCGTCTCCAGACCACCTTCATCTACGTGACCCACGACCAGACGGAAGCCATGACCATGGCCTCCCGCATTGCGGTTATCAACAAGGGTATGCTCCAGCAGCTCGACACCCCGCAGACCCTGTACGATAAACCCGCCAATATGTTTGTGGCTGGTTTCATCGGCTCGCCTGCCATGAACTTCTTCCCTGCCAAGTTGAAGAAAGACAATGGCAAGCTCTTTGTTGACACCGGCGCGTTCTCCCTGCCCATTCCGGCTGACCGCGTGAAGACCTACGAACACCTGGATGGCAAAAAGGTCGTCTTCGGTATCCGCCCTGAAGATATCCACAATCCCAAGTTCCTGCCGCCCAACATCCATGCTGAAACCTTTGGCTGCAAAGTGGATGTGCTCGAACTGATGGGGAATGAAATCTTCCTCTATATGGTCAGCGGCAGCAACAACTTTGTCGCCCGCGTCGATCCCCGCACCACCTTCAAGGTTGGTGAAGATGTGCAGATTGCCTTCAACATGGACAACTTCCACATCTTTGACCCCGACACTGAAATGGCCGTTCGCTAAACATAACCGAAATAAACTTGTAGGGGCGACCAGCCGGTCGCCCCTACATTTGTGTAAAGGAGAAAACTAATTTTATGGAAACAAAGTACAAACTTGTCCTTGTCCGTCACGGGCAGAGCGCCTGGAATCTTGAAAACCGTTTTACCGGTTGGACAGATGTTGACCTGACCGAACAAGGCATGGCCGAAGCCAAAGAAGGCGGACGCCTGCTTAAAGAAGCCAATTACCAGTTCGATGTGGCCTATACATCCGTGCTCAAACGCGCCATCAAGACGCTGTGGATTATCCAGGAAGAGATGGGCCTGGAGTGGCTGCCGGTTGTGCGCGCCTGGCAGCTCAACGAGCGTCATTATGGCTCACTGCAGGGCCTCAATAAAGCCGAGACGGCTGAAAAATTTGGCGAAGCCCAGGTAAAGATTTGGCGTCGCTCTTACGACGTTCCGCCGCCTGCCCTGGAGTTGGATGATGAACGCCACCCGCGCTTTGACCGCCGCTACGCGGGTCTTTCTGATGCTGAACTGCCCGCCACCGAATCGCTTAAGATTACCCTCGACCGCGTTTTGCCGTACTGGCATTCGGTCATTGCCCCAGATATTAAGGCTGGCAAGAACGTGCTGATTGCCGCCCACGGGAACAGCCTGCGCGCGCTGGTCAAGTTCCTCGATAACATGTCTGAGCCAGATATCATCGAATTGAACATTCCGACTGGTATCCCGCTGGTTTATGAACTGGACGAAGATTTGAAGCCCATCAAGCATTACTACCTCGGTGATGCCGAGGCGGTAGCCAAGGCCGCTGCCGCTGTGGCCGCCCAGGGCGCCGTCAAGAAATAGTTTTCGAATTAAGACCAGGACCCTGAAGGTTTTCGCAGCCTTCAGGGTCTTTCGATTAAAATCAAGCCATGAGCCTTTCCCCCGATTTTGTTGCCGAATTGAAAAAGCACTTTAGCGGCGAGATTCGCCTGGATGCCGCCTCGCGCGTGCTGTACAGCACGGATGCCTCCATGTACCAGGTCGAGCCGCTCGGTGTGGCCCTGCCCCGCAACCAGGAAGACTTGCACGCCGCTGTCGAACTGGCCGCCCGTTACCAGGTTCCGATCCTGCCGCGTGGCTCAGGGTCTTCGCTGGCCGGGCAGGCCATTGGTCAGGCCCTGATCCTCGACTGTTCGCGCTATCTCAATAAATTGGTCGAACTCAACCCCGAGGCGCGCACCGCAACGGCGGAACCTGGCCTGGTCCTGGCATCCCTTAACCGCCAGGCTGCCAGACATGGCCTGATGTTTGGCCCCGACCCGGCCTCTGCCGAACGCGCTACCCTGGGCGGCGTGGTGGGCAACAATGCCACCGGCGCACATTCGATCTTGTACGGAATGACAGCCGACCATCTACTCTCGGCGGATGTGATTTTATCGGACGGGTCGTTGGCTGTTCTGGGCGAAATGCCGCTACATAATAACGGACAGCCCAGTACCCCTTCCCGGCTTTTGGCTTTACACCAGGCCGCGCTCGACATTCGCCACGAATACGCCGCCGATATTCGCGCATGCTGGCCTGCTTCCTGGCGTAATTCGGCTGGGTATCGGCTTAATTATTTGCTGCCCTGGTCGCCAGCTACGCCTCCTTTATGGGATGCGCAACGACCCTATCCTCCGGTTGCGCCGGGTACCCTCAACCTGGCGGTGCTGATGGCCGGTTCTGAAGGCACCCTGGCTGTGATGCGGCGTGTGACGCTTAACCTGGTTCCCAAGCCCAAACATACTGTCCTGGCGGTCCTGGCTTACGACAGCATCGCCGCCGCCTGTGACGATGTCCCGCGCCTGCTAGGGTTTTCACCCTCAGCGGTGGAACTGGTGCCACAAATGCTCATCCAATTGGCGCGCAGCGTTCCGGCTTATGCGCGCCAGATGGGCTGGATTTCCACAGACCCGGCCGCGCTGCTGGTGGTCGAATTTTCCGGCGCGAACCCGGCCGAATTAGAGCAAAAGGCTCGTTCTGTGGGGAATATTTTGCGGGTTGCCACAGACCTTTCGGAACAGAACCAGATTTGGAATGTTCGCAAGGTGGGCCTGGGCCTTTTCGATTCGCGTCCCGCCGCTGCCCGGCCAATTGCATTCATCGAAGATTGCGCCATCCCGGTCGAACACCTGGGCGATTTTGTGCGCCAGGTCGAGCGCATCCTGGCCGAGCACGGTACGCATGCGGCCATCTATGCCCACGCCTCGGCCGGTTGTTTGCATATCCGCCCCATCATCGACCTGAAACAAGGTTCCGGAGTGCGGGCATTGCGGTCGGTGGCCGAACAGGTTTTGGCGCTCACGCTGCGGGTGGGTGGCTCAATGTCATCGGAACACGGTGACGGGTGGGTGCGTTCCGAGTGGCTGCGCCAAACCTATGGCGACGCGCTTCTCGAAGCAGTCACCCGCCTCAAGCGGGCTGCCGATCCCCAATCCATCTTAAACCCCGGGAAAATTGTGGCCGCGCCGCGTATGGATGCCAACTTGCGCTATGGCGAGGCTTACACCGCCCGCCCCTGGCAGCCTGCGCTCGATTTTGGCCGCAACGGTGGCCTGGCGGCAGCCATTGAGCAGTGTAACGGCCAGGGCGTGTGCCGCAAAGATGGCGGCGTGATGTGCCCGTCTTTCCAGGCCACCCGCGACGAAATGCATTCCACGCGCGGGCGCGCCAACCTGCTGCGCGCCATGATCTCGCTCAAACCGGCCGGGTTGCCTGCCAGCCAGGTAAAAATGGCCCTCGACCTGTGCCTGGCTTGTAAAGGCTGTAAGGCAGAGTGCCCGAGCGGCGTAGATATGGCCAAGCTCAAATACGAATTCCAGGGCGAGTATTACAAAACTCATCGCCGTCCGCTGCGCGATTACCTTTTTGGGTACATTAACCAACTGGCCCCGCTGGCCGCTCCTTTTGGCGGGCTTATAAACCGGGTGGGGGATTGGGGCTGGGTGCGGCGGCTGGGAACGTTTTTTGGGCTTTCGGCCTTGCGTCCCCTCCCCAGGTTTAAACGCGCTATACCGCGCCACGCCTCTGCCGTTGGGGCCGTTGAAACAGCCTTGTTCTTGCCCGATACCTTTACCCGTTATTTCGAACCTGAAATTGAAGCGGCCGCGATGCATTTGCTTGCCGCCTGTGGCGTGGATGCGCGCCCCTTGCCATTGCTGGGAGCCGGGCGCACCCTGCTCTCGAAAGGCTTTATCGAACCGGCCCGCCATCATGCCCAATCCCTGCTGGACGAGATTCGCCGCCTTGACCCGCAAGGCCGTATGCCGGTGATCGGTCTCGAGCCTTCCGAAATTTACACCCTGCGTGACGAGCTGCGCGACTTGCTCCCAGAACGCCAGGCGGAAGTGGAATCCCTGGCCCGTCGCGCCTTCCTCATCGACGAATACCTCGTTCGACCGGGTTTAATAAGCGACAAAATGCGGATAGCCAATATATCCCGGCCACAAGATGCTGAAGATCCTCGTCAGAAAATCTTGCTGCACGGGCATTGTTACCAGAAGGCCCAGCCACTGGCCGAAGATGGCTACGAAACAGGTGTTAACGCCTCGGCCGCTTTGCTGAAGCACACCGGATACGAGGTTGAAATCATTCAATCTGGGTGCTGTGGGATGGCGGGGGCATTTGGGTACGAAGCAGACCATTACGAGGTCTCCATGAAAGTGGGGGAGTTGGTCCTGTTTCCCACCTTGCGCCAAAATGCGGGCAAACAGGTCGCCGCTGCTGGTACATCCTGCCGCTCCCAAATCGCCGATGGGGTGGGTGTGGCTGCAAATCATCCGGTGGTGTTGGCTGCCAGGGCGCTGCTTTAGGCGTGTCACGTTTCCCCTGTGATTTATGTCATGTTTCCCAAATTGCTGCTTGACTTAGCCTGAAAAAACGGTACACTATTGTTAGTTTATTGATGCAATAAACTAACTCTTTGTGAATCTGTGTAGGTGTTCATGTTTCCTCCGAAACTCAACACGGCAGATCAGGCCTGGGTCCGAAGAATGAATCGCGCGATTGTCCTTGAGACAGTGCGCGCTCATCGGACGCTTTCACGCGCCCGCCTGGCGACCGAAACTGGCCTAAACCCCAGCACAATTTCCAATATTATTGGTGAACTGATTCAAGAAGACTTAATCCGCGAGACAGACCTGGTTCAGGCCGCCACAGGCCGCCCGGGGCGCTTGCTGGAACTGAATCCCTCCGGCGGGTGCGCCATGGGGGTTGAGATTAACGTCGATTATCTGTCGGTGATCCTGACCGATTTTGCTGCCAATGTGCTTTGGCGCAGGCGCGAAGCTTCTCGCCCCGAAGATGGGCAGCAGGCCATCATGCAACAGGTTTTGTTGCTGGCCAAAGAGGCCGAGGCTGTAGGGGCCGGGCAAGGATTGCGGCTGTTGGGCATTGGGGTTGGCGTTCCGGGCTTGGTAGATGCGCACAGTGGTTTGTTGCGTTTTGCGCCCAACCTGGGCTGGCGGGATGTTCCGATCCTGGGCATTCTGGATGCTTCGTTTAGCTGTCCAATCTATGTTGAGAACGAGGCCAACGCCGCCGCCTTGGGCGAGCATTTCTTTGGTGCGGCGCGCGATGCGAAGAACTTTATTTACTTGAGCGCTGGCGTTGGTCTGGGTAGCGGGATCGTCATTCAGGGCAATCTGTTTCGTGGCGAGTTTGGCTATGCTGGCGAGGCTGGTCATATGACGCTGGATGTCAATGGCGAATTGTGTGCCTGCGGGAACCGTGGCTGTTGGGAGACGTTTGTGGGGCCGCGCGCTGTAGAGCGGCGGGTGCGGCGTTCCCTTGCAGAAGGCCAAGCCTCCAGCCTGCAGGACCTGGCCGCAGGGGATTTGGAGAAGATTGTTTTCATGGATGTGGTCAAGGCGGCAATGGACAACGATCCGGCCGCGTTGAGCGCCATCCAGGATGTTGGGCATTATCTGGGTGTAGGTGTGGCCAGTCTGGTCAACCTGTTTAACCCTGAGATGATTGTGTTGGGTGGTGCGCTCAACCTGGCCAGTTCGATTATTGTTGATGAGGTACAGCGTGTTATTTCAGCACGTACGCTCAAGCCTGGTCTCGAGAGTTTGCAGATTATCCCATCGGTTTTAGGCCTGGATGCCTGTGTGATGGGTGCGGTGGCCCTGGTGCTTGACGATATTTTGCGCGAACCGCTTTTTGAAACCTGGATGCCCGTCCAGCGCTCAAAAACGCGTTAGTCGGTAATTCATCCTTTTTGTGCAGGTACCCCTGTTGTGAGGAGGTGGCCCGATATCAAAGCAAAGTGTGTTTCCTATTCTTGTCTGTTGTAGTTTCAATCACCTTACACCCAAGGAGAATTAAATGAAAACCAAGTTTATGCGTCTGTTTATGCTCGCCATGGTCCTTATCATGGTTGCCTCCAGCCTCGGCGCTTGTGGCGCTGCTGCTGGCAAGACCAAAATCGGTATCTCTATGTCCGATTTTGCTACCGAACGCTGGAAACCCGAAGCCGAACTGATGAAGAAGCTGCTCGAAGAAAAAGGCTACGAGGTTCTCATTCAGGAAGCCAACCATGATGTCAAGCTCCAGAACGACCAGATCGACAACATGGTCGCCCAGGGCGTCAAAGGCTTGATCATCGTAGCTGAAGATGGCGATGCCGCCGCCACCGCCGTGGAAAAAGCCGCCGCCGCTGGCGTGAAAGTGATCGCCTACGACCGCCTGATCAAGACCGATAAAATTGCTGCTTACCTCTCCTTCGATAATGTGGAAGTGGGTCGCCAGCAGGCCGATGGTGTGATGAAAGCCGTCGATATCGAGGCCTGGGATGTGAACGCCAATGGCAAGCTCCGCCTGGTCAAGCTCGGCGGTTCCCCCACCGATAACAACGCCATCCTCTTCCGCAAGGGCCAGGATGAAGTTCTCGCCAAGTATGCCGATAAGATCGAAATCGTTGCTGACCAGTGGGTTGACAACTGGGATGCCGCCAATGCCCTCAAGCTGATGGAAAACATCCTGACCGCTGCCAACAATGACATCGATGCGGTTGTGGCCTCCAATGACGGCACCGCTCTCGGCGCCCTCGAAGCCATGCGCGCCCAGGGTCTGGCTGGTGGCGTACCGATCTCCGGTCAGGATGCCACGGCTGATGGCTGCAACAGCATCGTCAAGGGCGAGCTGACCGTCACCATCTTCAAAGACATCCGCAACCTGGCCCCAATCGCGACTGACCTGATGGACAAACTGGTCAAGGGCGAGACCATTCCTGAACTCAAGCAGTTCACCCTGGCCGAACTGACCAACGACCCCAGCAAAACCGGCAATGTCCAGGCCTACTTCCTGAACGTCGTTCAGGTTACCAAAGACAACGTCTTTGATGAAATTGTGAAGAGTGAGTTCCAGGCTTACGATGCCGTGTACCGCGACATCCCCGAAGGCGAACGCCCTGCCAAGCCGTAACCTGCTCCTGATACACTGAACCTTTCTGTCTTCCGCGCCTGGCGGAACAAGCCAGGCGCGGAAGAAATCCCGATAAAATAATGTTTTCTGAGGCAAGCCCGTGTATACTAGGTAAGGTATGCGGTTTTGCATGAGGAAACATTCACTACAGTCAGCAGGAATTCTCAACCTATGGCACAGGATATCATTCTTGACTTTCAAAGCGTGACCAAAACTTTCCCGGGTGTAAAAGCCCTGAGCGAGGTTAGTTTTAAAGTTCGCCAGGGTGAGATTCATGGTCTGTGTGGTGAAAACGGGGCCGGGAAATCGACCCTTATGAAGATTCTTTCGGGTGTTTATCCGCGCGAGTCTTACGAGGGAACTGTTCAATATGATGGCCGCGAGTTAAACCTGGCAGGTAGCGCCATTCGCCAGGCGGCAGAAGAAGGGATTGCCATTGTCTACCAGGAATTAACCCTGGTGCCAAACATGACGGTCGGTGAGAATATTTTCCTTGGGCGTGAACCGCTGGAAAACGGGGTCATTAACTGGGCCAAGCTGTATTCTGATACCCAGGCGATCCTGACTCGTTATAAACTGGATATCCAGCCACAGGATGTCGTCAAAAACCTGGGGGTGGGTAAAATGCAGATGACAGAGATCGCGAAGGCGCTTTCGGAAAATGCCCGCGTGTTGATTTTGGATGAACCCACCAGTGCGCTCTCGGAAACAGAAGTCGATAAGCTGATGGAAATCTTGATGACGCTCAAGGAAAATGGCGTCACCTGCATTTACATCACTCACAAGTTGGAAGAATTTTTTCGCATCACTGATAGCATTACTATCTTGCGAGATGGCAGGGTGGTCACCACGCGCCCAACCCGCGAATTAACGCCCGAAAACCTGGTCAGCTATATGGTTGGGCGTGAGATGAAAGAACGTTTCCCGAAGGGCAGCCGCCAGCCAGGGGAGGTTATCTTCCGGGTGGAAAACCTGCACGCTGTCGATGCCGATAAGGGCCGGGTAGTGCTAAAAGGTGTCGACTTTGACCTGCGTAAGGGTGAAATCTTGGGTATCGCCGGGTTGATGGGTTCCGGCCGAACCGAACTGGTGATGACGATCTTTGGCGAATACGCAAAAATCTCAGCTGGGCGGTTGTTGTTAAACGGCAAAGAGATTTCAGTCGAGAATGGTCACTCTGCCATGGAGCAGGGCATTAGCCTGGTTCCTGAAGACCGCAAAAAGCACGGATTGGTGCTGATGCAGTCAATCCTAAAAAATGTTTCCCTGCCCAATCTCGACCGGTTTGCTTCCCTTTTGCGCATCAATCAGGATGCCGAACTAATTGAAAGCCTGAAATATGCCAAAGACCTGGCTATCAAAGCCCCCAACCTGCATGTTCCCGCCGAGTCGCTTTCGGGTGGCAACCAGCAGAAGGTGGTGATTGCCAAATGGCTGATGTCTGGCCCCAAAATTCTGATTATGGATGACCCGACGCGCGGGATTGACGTTGGCGCGAAGTATGAAATCTATAAACTGATGAACGACCTTGCCGAAAACGGCATTTCGATTATTATGATTTCCAGTGATTTGCAGGAAGTGCTTGGAATGAGTGACCGGGTTATGGTAATGTGCCAGGGTCGCTCCAATGGAATGCTCGATATCCACGAAGCCACCCAGGAACGCATTATGGCCCTGGCAACTGGCATTGTTTAGCCCGATAGAAGGAAAACACTTTTCGAGGTGGCCGTTATGGATTTTTCAACCCTGACCCAGCGTTTTCGCCAGAATATTCAGACTTACACGATTATCATCGCATTGGCTGCCATTTGGGGCATTTTTGCGATCTTAACCGGGGGCATCTACCTTCTGCCGCAAAATATTTCTAACCTTTTCCGCCAGATGACAGTCACCTCGTTCCTTGCGGCCGGGATGGTGCTCGTAATCGTCACCGGAAATATTGACCTTTCGGTAGGAAAACTGGCCGGTTTTGTATCGGTGGTGGTGGCGTATTTGCAGGCCAACACCTGGTATGCGCTCATCCCCGACCAGCCTATCCTGGCGGCAGTATTGTCGGTGACGATTGGCCTGGCGGTAGGCACCTTTATCGGCGTTTTCCAGGGCTATATCATTTCCTATTTGCGCGTTCCCGCTTTCATCGTCACCCTGGGGGGCATGTTCGTTCTCAATGGCGGCATCCTGCTCGTGACCGAAGGGAAGACCATCCCGGCCAACCAGCCTGGGTTTAGCACCATTGCCCAGGGATACATTGATCCGCTCCCCAGTTGGATCCTTGCTGCCGTGCTCATCGCTGCTCTGTTTTACTTCATGTCTCGTGACCGGCAAAACAAAGTTAAATACGGATTTGAACTGCGTCCGCTCTGGCAAGACCTGCTGCGCACGGTGTTGTTTTCGACCCTGGTGCTGGTCTATGTGGGCATGGTGGTGCAATACAACGGTATCCCGGTTCCGGTGCTTTTGCTGGCCGCGACAGCCGTTATCGTCTCGTATGTTTCAACCAACACCCGTTTTGGACGCTACGCCTATGCTATCGGCGGCAACCGTGAAGCGGCGCGCCTGTCCGGGATTAACATTCGTCGCCAGATCTTCAATATATTCGTCCTGATGGGCCTGTTGTGCGGCGTAGCGGGCATCGTCCTGGCCTCTTATGTGGGATACGGCACCATTGCGGCCGGTTCAGGTTACGAACTGGATGCCATCGCCTCCTGCGTGTTGGGGGGCACCTCCACCCTGGGCGGCTCGGGCACTATTTTTGGCGCTATGGTGGGCTCGTTGATTATGACCAGCCTGACCACGGGCTTGCAGATGATGAACGTTGCCCCGGCCTGGCAGTACGTCGTCAAGGGCTTTGTGCTGGTCCTGGCTGTTCTTGCAGATGTGTACTTCAAAAAGAATAACTAACCGGGCTTAAAAAGGCAGGAGGACGTGTCAACCACGTCCTCCTTTTTGTTTAATTGGAAGGGTGGATTCTAAAGCCGGGGCTTTTTTCCCAACTCCCAGGCCGCCACCCCAAAGGCGGTCTCCACGTTTAGGGAGCGTTTTCCACCCTGCATGGGGATATAAACAATACGTTCGCACAGGTCAAGCAGGGCCGGGTCTACGCCTGTCACCTCGTTCCCGACCACCAACACCATCCGTTTTTCCGCGCCGGGTTCCGCTGCCCAATCCGTTTCACTGAGCGGGACGGCGCGGTCGTCTTGTTCCAGCGCCCACAGGCGGGTTCCGTTTTTAACGAGCGTCTTGGCCAGTTCGACGGCGTTGCGGGCGTATTCCCAGGGGACCGCGTTTTCGGCGCCGAGAGCGGTTTTTTTGACTGAGTCGTTTTCGGGGGTGGGAGTGATTCCACACAGGTACAGCGGGGCAATTCCCAGGCAGTCGGCCGTGCGCAAGATAGCTCCCACATTCCAGGCCGAGCGGACGTTGTCGAGCAGGGCGGCGAAGCTCCTGCGCGCGGGAAGCGGCTCGTTGAATGGCGAGAAAGGCTCCGGGGTGAGTGGGCGCGCCAGGACGGCGTGGGTGGCACCCAGGCACAGCGGGCAGCGCTCCCCAAAGGGGTGACCCTCCACCAGCGGGTAGCGCAATCCACAGGCCGGGTTTTCACAAACACGAATCTGATAGTTTGAAGCGGGCATACCGGTATTAAAACACAAAAGGGACGGGTTGGCCCGTCCCTTTTAGTATCAGTGAATTACAGCCGCATAATGGCTTCGACCATGCCGGTCTGCGGATTGGTGGAGATGGTGGAGAAACCGGCTTTACGGCACAGGTTGCTCATCGTTTCGTTCTCAGGCGACATACCGGCGATAATTTCTTTTACGCCTTCGGCGCGAGCGATTTTGATCAGGCGGTTGATGAGCTCTTTGCCGAGGCCCTGGCCCTGGAAGCGGTCGCTGACCAGCATCGAAATGCGGGCTTCTTCTTCATCGCTGCGGAATTTGCTCAGGCGGCCCACCGCATAGATGGCGCGTTCGCCGTTTTCATCGCCTTCAACCACCAGCGCTATCTCGCGGTCATAGTCGTTGTGGCAGGCGCGCGAGAGGCGCTCATGAGCCACGCGTTCGCTGAGCAGCATGGGCGAGAGATAGCGCATATAAACGGTGCGGTCGGAGAGCGCTTCGTGGAACTTGCGCATCAGCGGTTCGTCTTCGGCGCGGATGGGGCGAATGATGACTTCGCGGCCATCTTTCATCGTCCACGGCGCAACATATTTGTTGGGGTAGGGGCGAATGGCCAGTTTAGGCAGGGCGTTTTCGGGAACTTCTTTGCCAAACAACACCACACGGCCGTCGAGCGCCAGCAGGCCATCGGGCGAGGCAATCAGTGGGTTGATGTCCATCTCGGAGATCCAGCGCTGTTCGACCACCAACTGGCTAAAGCGCACCAGCAGTTTTTCGAGGGCGTTGATGTCTACCGGTTTGCGTCCACGCACACCCTTGAGGGCGGTGTAGATTTTGGTGCGCTCGATCATGCGGCGGGCGATGGTGGTGTTTAGCGGGGGCAGGCCCAGGGCGCGGTCTTTGAAGACTTCCACTAACTGGCCACCCATGCCGAAGAGCAGCACCGGGCCGAACTGCGGGTCGATGCTCGAGCCAATAATCAGTTCGTACCCTTCCACTTTAACCATCGGTTGGACGGTGACACCCAGGAAGTGCTGCGCGCCGGCCAGCTCCGTGACCGATTTGCGGATTTCTTCGAAGGCGGTTTGGGCTGCCGCTTCATCTTTGATGTTAAGTTTGACACCGCCAACATCAGTCTTGTGGGTGATGGTCTCGGAGTGTAATTTGATGACGACCGGGAACCCAATTTCTTTGGATTTCTGCGCGGCTTCTTCGGGAGTTTCGGCCACCAGCATGGGCGTGACCGGGATACCGTAGGCGGCCAGCAGTTCCTTCGACTCGACTTCTGTCAACAGGTTGCGACCGGCGTTGCGAGCCTTCTCGATGATGGCTTTGGCTTTTTCGCGGTCGGGACCGGCGCCTTCGTCATCGGGCAGGGAGGGGGTTTCGTAGAGAGTTTTCAGGTTGTAGTTCGACTGCCACATGTAGGTGAAAGCCTGGGCGGCGTCATCGGGGTATTCAAAGGTGGGGATGCCAGCCTTGTTGAGAATCGCTTCGCCCGCGGCGACTTCGGTGCCGCCCGACCAGGAGGCCAGGATCGGCTTGTCGTAGCTCTTGGCATAAGCCTTAAGCGACTCGGCCGTGGCGGTTGGGTCAGTCATGGCCTGGGGAGTCAGGATGACCAGCAGGCCATCACTTTCGGGGTCCTGGGCGGCTACTTCCAGCGACTTGGCATAGCGTTCGGGGCTGGCGTCACCGATGATATCGATGGGGTTGTTATGGCTCCACGAGGTGGGCAGGAATTCGCTCAGTTTGTCCATCGTGGCCTGCGAAACTTCAGCCAGTTCGCCGCCGGTGGTGATGAGTTTGTCGGTGGCGAGCACGCCAGGGCCGCCTGCATTGGTCAGGATGGTCAGGCGCGGGCCCTTGGGGCGCGGCTGGCGGCCGAGCACTTCGGCCATCGAGAAGATTTCGCTGATGCTGTTGACGCGCAAGACACCCGCGCGGCGGAAAGCGGCATCCAGCACTTCATCGGAGCCGGTCAGCGAGCCGGTGTGCGAGGCGGCTGCGCGGGCAGCGCCTTCGGTGCGGCCTGGCTTAATGACGATAATCGGCTTGGTGAGGGCCACTTCGCGCGCCGCGGAAATGAAAGAGCGCGCATCGCCGATGGTTTCCATGTAGATTACGATGCTTTCGGTGTGCGGGTCGTCGCCCAGATAGTAGATCAGGTCGCCCCAGTCTACATCGAGCATCGAGCCGACGGAAACAAAGTGCGAGAAACCGACGTTTTCCTTGAAGGACCAGTCGAGCACGGAGGTGCACAGCGCGCCGGACTGGCTGATGAAGGCAACTTTGCCCTTGCGCGCCATCCCGGCGGCGAAGGTGGCGTTTAAGCCGCTGACCGGGCTCATTACACCCAGGCAGTTGGGGCCAACGATGCGCATTTTGCCTTTGCGGGCGTTTTCAAGCAGCTGGCGTTCCAGTTCAACACCTTCGGGGCCAATTTCTTTGAAGCCAGCCGAAATGACAATCGCGCCTTTGACGCCGACTTCGGCGCAGTCGGCAATAATGCCGGGGATGCTGCTCGAAGGAGTCACAACCACCGCCAGGTCAACCTGGTCGGGAACGTCTTTGATGCTCGGGTAGGCTTTAATGCCCAGCAGGCTGGGGCGTTTGGGGTTGATGGGGAACACCGCGCCGCCGAAGGGGCTGGAAATCAGGTTCCACAGGATAGTACGGCCAACACTGCCTTCTTTTTCTGTCGCGCCGATGACAGCCACGTTCTTGGGGGCAAAAATGCTCTTCAATGGATGGTCGGTATAGCGGTAGACATCGTGGGCGGGGTCAAAGACGGTGCGCCCGGTGGTGGATGTAGGAATGGGTTTCATAAGTGTCCTTTCAGGATGTAATAATTGCATAAAATGAAAGCGGATAAATCCGGTCAATTATAAGCGGCACAAAAAAACGACAGGTGGCAACCTGTCACAAAAATAGCATGCGAAATATCCTGTTTTTCTGGATGCCCTTTCGATTGTAGCACTGCTTTGGATTAGGTGATTGTGCAAAATGTCACAATAAGACGCGACAAAGATAAGAGACTTGATGCGCCAGTCCATTTCGAATCGAAAAAATAGGACGCTTTGTGGTAAAACAGAGTCAATGGAGCCAGAATGAAACGATACTCCTCCCTTTTATTGTTACTGGTTTTACTTTCCGCGCTGTTCCCGGCCAGCCAGGTGGGGGCAGGAGGCGCCATCCGGCAGGCCGAATCGCGGCTGCGGGTCGATATGGACGCGTTTTCGCTTATTAACGAGGTCAATGCCCTGCGCGCCGCCAATGGTTTGGCCCCTTATTCCATCAACCCCATCCTGATGGCGATTGCCCAGCAACACGCAGAATTTATGGCCGCCTACGGGGTTTCGCATTACGGCTACAGCGGCACGCGTCCCTACCAGCGCGCACTCAACGCCGGGTATCCGCTGGCAGGCGACCTGAGCCTGGGTGGTTTCATGTCTGAGAACATCACCGCCGGGAGTGAGAAATCGGTCCAGCAGGCCGTGCTGGAATGGCAGGGCGATGCCCCACACTTGAACACCATGCTTTCTCCCAACCTGACAGAAATTGGGGCCGGGGTGGCAATCGTGGATGGCCGTGTTTACTACGTGATCGATTGCGCCAAACCAACCGGCAGTGGCGTGCCGCAAAATACCCCGCTTCCATCCGCAGGCGGCGCAACCGCAGTCCCTGGTGCGGCTTCCAGCCCGCTCCCGGCTGTTGTGCGCACCATTGTCCCCAGCACCCCCGGCGCCGACGGCAAGGTTTATCATGAAGTCAACCCTGGTGAAACCCTGTGGTTGATTGCCATCTCTTACGGTGTCAAAGTTGCCGACCTGCAACGGCTGAACGGTCTGGGCAACAGCCTCGATATTTACCCCAAGATGAAACTGCTGGTAATGGAAATGCCGACCCCCACCCCTACCGGCACAGTCACGCCCACGCTTTTCCCCACTTTTACGCCATACCCCACCTTTACGGCCCAACCGACGCCAACCGCAACCCCTACGCCAGTGGTGGTCGCGGCTTCCAACTCCAGTCGTACGGTATTGTGGGTTATCCTGGTGGCGGCGCTGGTCCTGGCAGGAGTGATTACCGTTGGCATGCGTGATACAAAGTAATAATGACTTCCATGACGAATGATACGGGCAGGACGTGATGATTGGTAGATTATCGTGGCCGCTGGGCGCACTATAATCTTATCAACAAAAAGGAGTGCCCATGAAAGCTTACGTTCTCATCAACATCCGCACTGGCGAACTTAAGGACGTACTGCGCCAGCTCAAGACCATTGCCGAAGTCAAAGATGCCAACATGACTTTTGGCCCTTATGATGCTGTTGCCATTGTCGAATCCAGTGATTTGGAAGATTTGGGCCGTATCCTGGCTGGATCGATCCAACCGATCCCGGGCATTGAAGACACCCTCACCTGTCTCGCAGTGGAAGTCTAACGCCCCTCAGCCTGTCTCGCCACGCCATAACCATTTTCCCACCTCGATCATTTTCTGCCGCAGTTTCGCAGAAAAGGCTCCAGTGCGCCTGCACTGGAGCCTTTATCCAATTAAAGCGCGGCTGCAATCACCTGAAGCAGCTCCTGCTCGTACAACTCAATCGGATTGCCTTTCATGCTGCTGGCCTGCCTGGCCTGCTCGACCACTGCCGGGATTTGCGCCTCGCTGACACCATGGGCCCGCAGCGGGGGGATTTTCAGTTCCTGGCAAGTCTCCTCCACCCAGGCAATACCATCTTCGGCGCGCGCGCCCGCATGGCCGCATAAAACCTGACCAATGCGTGTATAGCGTTCCAGCGTTGCCGAATCAGGCTGGCGCTCACGCAAGGCGCGCAGGTTGGCTCGCATGACCAGCGGTAACAACCGCGCGCAAACCTCGCCGTGTGGGGCGGGGAACATCCCACCCAGCGGCCCGGCAAAACCATGGACTGCCCCCAGTTTGGCGTTTGCCAGCGCCATCCCGCCTAACAGGCTGGCCAGGGCCATGTCCTCGCGGGCCTGGGCATCGCTGCCTTGCTGATAGGCTTTGCGCAATGAACGGGCTGCCCGTGCAATCCCCTCCAGGCATAGCGCATCGGTCATCGGGTTGGCTGCGTTGGACGTAAAGGGTTCGATTAACTGGGTCAGCGCATCCAGACCGGTGGCGGCGGTTACCTCAGGGGGCAGGCTGTACGTCAGCTCAGGGTCGATAATGGCCAGGCGCGGCAGCATCGATGGATGGCGCAGGCTGACCTTGACGTGTTTTTCTGGCGAGACCAGGACGGCGTTGCGGGTCACTTCCGAGCCGGTCCCGGCGGTGGTGGGGATGGCAATTACCGGCAGCGGGGGATTTTTGAGCGGTTGAGCCCGGCCGATGACTTCAAGGTAATCAAGCGCCTCGCCAGGGTTGGTGGCCAGGGCTGCAATCGCCTTTGCGGCATCCAACACACTCCCACCGCCAAAGCCGATGAGCAGGTTACAGCCCAACTGGCGCGCTATTTGTGCGCCGTTTTCGGCCAGTTCAATCGTCGGTTCGCCGGGGATGTTGAAAAAAGTGACCTGCATCCCGCCTGCGGTCAACGCATCGGCCAGTTTTTCGGCCCGCAAGGCAGATTTCCCGACCACCAGCAAGATCCGTTTTCCCAGCCCAAGTGCGGCCGGGGCAGCTTCGCCCAACGTGCCGGGGCCAAACAAAATGCGGGCAGAGGTGGCAAATTCGAATTTCATCCCCAACCCGCCTCATCGGGGAATACGTTTTCGTACAAGATGCGCGAGCGTGGTTCGGCCATCATTGTTTCAACACTTTCGCGCCAACGATTGTAATGGGCTGTCTCTTTATGGAGGGCGGCATCATTTTGGGTGCGGTAGACCTCTACCAATACGAACCGGGTTGGGTCTTCACTCTGCTGGAGCAGGTCAAAGCGTGCCACACCGGGTTCTTTGAGACTGTTGCGAGCATTTTCGCTGCTGGCAATTTTGAAGGCTTCCACAGCTTCGGGCTTGGTATGGATAAAAACATGGACGATGTACATGCAGGCTCCCTTCCTGTTGGTTAGTTTTCCACGGGTTTGTAAAGCACTCGTATGCGTTCGCCGGTTAACAGAGGCACCCCGCGCTTAACCCATTCCTGGAAGTGCAGGGTCAGCCGATGGGCTGCGAGGGCGGCCTGGTCCTGGTAGGTTTCGTAAAGTATAAACTTCCCGGGGGCATCCTGTTGCTCCAACAGGTCAAACTGGACCACCCCTTCTTCCATCCGGCTGGCAGCCACATTGGCGAGAACAATCTCCAGAAAGCGTTCCCGGTTCGCGGGCGGGATTTCAAGGTAAACAACCTGGACAATCATGCGGGCTCCTTTCGGTTAAACAAGGACGCGGAGGGCCAAAGACGCAGCCCTCCGCGCTACTATACCCGATTTTGCTTTTTTCTACTTGTGCAAGTGTTGCGCTGCTACAAAACTCAGGCCGTGCTCGGTCAGGGCGCGGGCAGAGTGGTTGCAGGCGTCGACCTTATCCATAAAGTTGAGTTTTAGGTGCTCCCAGTCGCCGCTGGCGATGATTTCGTCTTTGGCGCGGAAGTAATCCAGGATGTCGGACAGGTGGGCGCGGGTGGCGTCTACTTCCGGGTCGCCCCCCTCATGCTTGGCGGCAATATTGGCAACATGATCTGCAACCTGTACCAGTTCATCGCGCCGGTTATACGGCTGGATGACAATGCTTTTCTGCGGCTCAGTGATGTGATGCTCGAAACGCACCACCTTCTCAAAGCCAAGCGCCTGGCGGAATTCTGCGCTCAGTTCCATAGTCTGGTTGTTGATCGAGTTTGACCAGTTGAAGCCGATCAACGGGCTGGTGCCATCGTCGCGGCTAAACAGTTTGGCCATGGTCATAATCCACAGCGCGTGGTAAGGGTTATCGGAGCCAAAAAAGACCGAAATCTTGAACTGGATGTCGACTCCCAGCTTGTAGAGCATAAACCCGAGCAGGATGGTTCCGGCATTGAAGTTGAGCACATGCTGGACGCCAAAGTTGGTGTAGTAATACAGGAACTCATCCAGCCACATCAGGGCATGTTCGTTAGGCTGGCCGATGCCGCCAAAATAGCCGGTGATGGTGGCCGGGCCGCCCAGGTGCGGGTTTGAGCCGTCTGTGCCTTTGGTGTCGAGGGTTTCTACAAACGAGCAGCCCATAATATCGAGCGCTGCCACAATGGCCGGCAGGTCGCCATCGGCTTCTGATTCTTTCATCTTGCGCACCGCAATGAACCGGCCGGGAATCAGCGTGCGCTGGTCGAGAGCCCTTTCGCACATTTCACGCACCCAGGGAAAATATTGTAAGGCTGAGACTTCCAGCGTAACGGCAGATTCATCCTTGAACTGCATCGAGTCGGCTTTGGCTCCCAATACCCCGCGCCGGTAGTCTGCCACCGTGACAAAAGCGCCCCGGTCGCGTTGTTCTATCAACCATTTCAGGTCTTTGATGTAGTCCGGTTGGCGCGCTTCGACAGCTTTAAACAGGTTTTCCAGTTTGCGCGATTCGCGATGTTTGCGGTTAATTTCCTCCGGGGTGCCATATTTGGCGACCACAGCCAGGAAATTGTTCATAACTTGTGAATTGGGGTCGAGCAAAACGGCGTTGATGGTTTCCAGCCGATTCTGGGGAATTTGCAGCATCTGGCGATAGGCGTTGTCCATTCATTCTCTCCGTAGGCAATGGGTAAGGCCGACCCATTGGGTCGGCCTCGACTCAGATTACTCTTTTTTCTCTTTCCAACACTCACAACCGCAGTTGTCATCTTCGGTGCAGGAGCATTTGCCGCCGCACTTACATTCTTTCTTTTCTTTCCAGCACTCACAGCCGCAATTTTCTTCGGCGGTGCAGCTACAATCTTTGCCACACGAGCATTTTTTTTCTTTCCAGCACTCGCAGCCACAGTTGTCTTCTTCGGTGCAGGAGCACTTGCCGCCGCACTTGCATTCTTTCTTTTCTTTCC
>CAZLSP010000016.1:65210-95893 GCA_964562145.1 uncultured Anaerolinea sp.
TCTTCTTCGGTGCAGGAGCACTTGCCGCCGCACTTGCATTCTTTCTTTTCTTTCCAGCACTCACAGCCGCAGTTATCTTCTTCGGTGCAGGAGCATTTGCCGCCGCACTTGCATTCTTTCTTTTCTTTCCAGCACTCACAGCCGCAGTTATCTTCTTCGGTGCAGGAGCATTTGCCGCCGCACTTGCATTCTTTCTTTTCTTTCCAGCACTCACAACCGCAGTTATCTTCTTCTGTGCAGGAGCATTTGCCGCCGCACTTACATTCTTTCTTTTCTTTCCAGCACTCGCAGCCACAGTTGTCATCTTCGGTGCAGGAGCATTTGCCGCCACACTTGCAAGTTTTCTTGTCTTTGTCGAGCATTTTCTCGAGCTCGCTGTACTCCTCGTCTTTCATGCCGAACCAGTTCTCAGGCTGAGGGAACTGCTTGCCGATGACCTCGTCGTGGTAGCTCTTCAGCCCATTGAGAATTACCTCCCCGGCATTGCCAAAGACCTTGGCCATTTTCGGCTTGAAGCGCGGATACAGGCCAAACATGTCATGGTAGATCAGGAGCTGCCCGTGCGCATCGGGTCCGGAACCGAGACTCATGATGATGCAATTTTCAGCCTGTTCGGTAATGAGTTTGCACAATCGATCCGGGACCATTTCCAACAGGATCATGAATGCCCCGGCTTTTTCAAGCGCTTTGGCATCATCGAGAATCTTTTTGGCCAATGCGGCATCTTTGCCTTGCACTCGGAACCCGCCCAGCGCCGACACCGACTGCGGGGTGAGCCCCAAATGCCCAATAGCCGGGATGCCTGCATCGACAATGCCCCGGATGCGGCTGGCCATGGCCGCGCCGCCTTCCAGCTTAATGGCGTCACAACCGGCCTCAGCCATAAACCGCCCGGCATTGCGGATGGCAGTTTCGACCGACGGCTGGTAAGACATGTACGGCATATCGCCTACGATGAACGCAGTTGGCGCGCCGCGGCGTACCGCCTGGCTGTGCCGAATCATGTCATCCATCGTCACGGGCAACGTGCTTTCATAGCCAAGCATGGTCATACCCAGGCTGTCACCCACCAGAATCATCTCGATCCCGGCTTGTTCCTGTAAATATGCGGTGGGGTAATCGTAGCAGGTCAACCAGGTAATAGGCTCTCCGTCAGAAACCTTCTTAAATAAATACGGCAGTGTGATCTTTTTGCGAGTCTCTTGCGTCATATTTCCTCCGGTGGGGGTTTGGTTACTTTTTTCAGTATATGCCAAAGGACCTAATAAGTACAAATGACAAAAATCATCTTCTTTCACTATTTTTTCACATCCCTTGACGCACCCCAATATGACAGATAGAATAGTTTCGTCCTTCAACTATTTACCAGGTTAACTAATTAAAGAGGCGCTATGAGCACACAGCCCAAGCAGGTTGCCGAAGTCGTCGAAAAATTTTGGGAAAGTATCCCGCCAACCTGGCATACCACCCGCGCCTATATCCGTCGGGTGGCCGCAGAACAATTTTCGATGACCACCGAGCAATTCCAGGTCTTGCGGCGCATCCGCAAGGGCATTAATTCGGTCAGCGCCCTGGCCGACGCCAACCGTACCAGTCGTTCGGCTGTCAGTAAAGCAGTCGATGTGCTGGTTCAAAAGGGCCTGGTCGCACGTCAGACGGACGAAAACGATCGCCGCCACGTGACCCTGACCCTGACTCCTGAAGGACAACGCTTGCTGGGTGCGGTCTTCGACCAGGCCGAAGCCTGGCTGGCCGTTAAATTTGGTCACCTGACCCCCGACGAGTTGGAACTCCTGCTGGCAGCCATGCAGGTTCTTCAAAAATCATTCAATCCCCAGACACCCTCATGAACCAACCCCTCCTGCGACTTCGCTTTGCCATCCGACCCTACCTGCCCCAGATCCTGTTGAGTATGCTCAACCTGGCGGGCCTGACCTTATTCAACCTGTACGTGCCGCGCATCATAAAAGACGTCATCGACCAGGGCATTGCCCGCGCCGATGTCGCTTTCCTGATTCGTTCGGCGTTGCTGCTGCTGGTGCTGGGGCTGGTTACAGCCGCCATGAGCGCCTTGCAGCGCTTCATTGCCGAGTGGATTGGCGGCCATATTGGGTACGATTTGCGCAACCGTCTATACAACCACATCCAGAACCTTTCCTTTACCTACCACGACCACTCCCAAACCGGGCAAATTATCTCGCGCTGTATTGAGGATGTGCGCTCGGTGCAAAATTTTATTGGCAGTTCAATTGTGGAATTGGCCCAGTTGCTGCTGCTGCTCTTTGGAGCGATGGGCGTTATGCTGGCCGCCAGTTGGCAACTGACCCTGATCGCCATCCTGCCCATTTTCCCGCTGGTGTGGATGACTTTCGATTTTGGCAATCGCATCACAACCCTGTTTTTCAAAGTCGATAACGTCCTGGGCGACCTTTCGGCGCGTTTGCAGGAAAATGTCAGCGGGGTGCAGGTGGTGCGGGCCTTTGCTCGCGAAGATTACGAGATTAAGCGCTTCGATGAAACCAATCGGGCCTATTTCAATGCCCGCGTTAAAGTCATTAGCACCTGGGCCAAAGTGATGCCCACCACCGACTTCTTTGTCACCCTGTGCACCATCCTGATCCTGTGGTTTGGCGGCCAGATGGTATTAAACGGCCAGATGACGGTGGGCGAACTGGTGGCTTTTAATGCCTACGTGTTGATGCTGGCAACCCCGGCGCAACAGCTAACCTGGCTGGTCAATGCCGCTGGGGAAGCCTCGGCCGGAGCCAAGCGGGTGCTCGAGGTGCTCGACACCCCGGCTGAAATCGCCAGCCCCGTCGATGCGGTCAAACTACCAGAATTGCGCGGCGAAGTCGAGTTCTGCGATGTAACGCTGAAATACTTGGAAGAGAAAAAAGATTCCCTGGCGGGTGTCAACCTGCGGGTGGCGCAGAATCAACTTGTCGCCCTGATTGGCCCAACAGGCAGCGGGAAAACTTCCCTGGTCAACCTGATTCCCCGCTTTTACGATGTCAGCGAAGGCGCGGTGCTGGTAGATGGGGTCGATGTGCGCCGGGTGGACCTGGTATCGCTGCGCCGCCAGATTGGCCTGGTGCTGCAAACCTCGCTGTTGTTCTCTGATACCATCAAGGCCAATATTGCCTATGGCCGCCCCGATGCCACGGACGAGGAGATTTTTGCAGCGGCGCGCGCGGCACAGGCGCACGAATTTATCATTGGTTTCGAGCAGGGTTATGAAACGATTGTCGGCGAGCGCGGCGTGACGCTTTCGGGCGGGCAGCGCCAGCGTGTGGCGATTGCACGGGCCTTGCTGCTTGACCCGCGCATCCTGATCCTGGATGATTCGCTCTCCAGTGTGGATACCCAGACCGAAAAACTGATCCAGGAGGCGCTTGACCGCCTGATGGAGGGGCGCACCACCTTTGTGATTGCCCATCGCCTGAGCACGGTACGCCGCGCCGACCTGATTGTGGTGATGGATCAGGGCCGCATTGTGCAAACCGGGACGCACAACGATTTGCTGGCCCAGGGCGGCTTGTATCGTGAGATTCACGACCTGCAGCTTGTCCACAACGCTCCCGATGAATTGGACTCGACCGAAGCGCTGCCCGAGAAGCAGGAATTGCGGCGCAGCAAGGATTTTGGATAAATCATGACAACCATTACCCCTCCTGCCTATGTAACCCAGTCTGAGGAGCTGTACGACAAAGCCCTTGACCCCAAAGTAGCCCGCCGCCTGGTCGGTTATATTGCCCCCTACAAATGGGAAATGCTGCTCTCTGCGCTGCTGATGCTGGGTGCGACAGCTTCGACCGTGATTGGCCCTTACCTGGTGAAGATTGCCATCGATGACGGCTTGGTGGCCGGGAATCCGCTGGCCTTGCGCAATACCGTGCTTGTTTACCTGGGTGCGGCGCTGATTCGCTGGGGGTTTATTCACTGGCGCGTCAATATCATGGCGCGCGTCGGCCAGTCGGTGATTTATGACCTGCGCAAGGTCCTGTTTGCGCACCTGCAAAAGCTTTCACTCGGTTTTTATAGCCGTTATAGCGTGGGGCGTGTGATTACGCGTGTTATCAACGACGTTGAAACCCTGCGCGAGTTTGTCACCTGGGCCGTGCTGGCGATTGCCCGCGATTTGTTTGCGCTGGTGGGGATTATCATTGCCATGCTGGCCCTCAATGTGCGCCTATCGCTGATTACTTTTGCCACCATCCCGCTCATGATCCTGGCGACGGTCATCTATCGCCGCACGGCGCGCACAGCCTACCGTCGCGTGCGCGCGGCCATTTCGTGGGTGAACTCGGTCCTGGCGGAAAATATCAACGGTATCCGGGTGGTACAGGCTTTCAGCCGCCAGGCCCACAATTATCGCTATTTTAGCGAAACCACCAATCGCTACCACCTCCAGACCGTAATCAGCGCCGCCAAAGTAGCTGCTTCTTTCTTGCCGGTAGTGGATGTGCTTGGCGCGTTGGCTACAGCCACGGTCGTCTGGATTGGTGGGACGGCTGTGCTTGGTGAAAGCATTACCGCCGGGGTGCTGGTGGCTTTTGTGCTCTATATCGACCGTTATTTCGAGCCGATTCGTGACCTGTCACGCCGGTTTGACACCCTTCAGTCAACCATGGCGGGCGGCGAACGCTTGTTGTCGCTGCTCGATACCGAAGTAGATGTTCAGGATGCCCCCGATGCGGTCAGTTTGCCGCGCATCACCGGCCGGGTGCGTTTCGACAACGTTTCTTTCCACTATTCCGACGACCCGACGCCAGTTTTGCGCGATATTAATCTGGATATTCCCGCCGGGGCAACGGTAGCGCTGGTGGGTGAAACCGGTGCCGGTAAGACCACCCTGGTCAAGCTGCTCTCGCGTTTTATGGACCCGACCGGCGGCGCAATCTGCGTAGATGAGGCCGACCTGCGCACAGTGACGCAAAATTCCCTGCGCAGCCAAATGGGAGTGGTGCTGCAAGACCCCTTCCTGTTTAATGGCTCGGTCAAAGAAAACATCCTGTTCGGACGGCTGAATGCCACCGATGCGGAGGTGGAAGCGGCAGCCAGGGCAGTTGGCGCGCACGATTTTATCCAGCGTTTGCGAAACGGGTATGAGACTTCGGTAGAGGAGGGCGGTGTCTTGCTTAGTGTTGGGCAGCGCCAGCTCATTTCATTTGCCCGCGCCTTGCTGGCTGATCCGCGCATCCTGGTGCTCGATGAAGCTACTTCCAGCGTTGACACCCAGACCGAACAGGTTATCCAGCGCGCGCTGGTAACGCTCTTCCAGGGGCGCACTTCGTTTGTGATTGCCCATCGCCTGTCCACCATCACCAACGCCGACCTGATTGTCGTGATCCATGATGGTCAAATTGTCGAGCAGGGCACGCATCAGCAGCTACTCGACAAACAGGGCATGTATTTTGAATTGTATAAAACGGGGTTTCAAGACTAATCTGGCTGGCTATTCTGCAATAAATCGATACCCAATCCCCGGCTCTGTCACAATCATCCGGGGATTTTCCGGGTCATCTTCCAGCTTTTTGCGCAACTGGCGCATATACACACGCAGGTATTCGATTCGGTCCGCTTCTGCCGGGTCCCATACATTCGATAAGATCATTTGGTGGGTCAAAACCCGCCCGGCGTGACCGGCCAGGTAGAGTAACAGTTTCAATTCGGTGGCAGTCAACGAAACATCGACATTTTCCCGCCGAACAGTTAATTCCGCTAAATCGACCTCCACTTTCCCTGCACGCACCACCGTGCGCTTCACACTCCCCGTAGCCTGATTCTTGTGCCGCAGCGCCACCCTGACCCGTGCCAGCAGCTCCTCGATCCCGAACGGTTTGGTCAGATAGTCATCTGCCCCGGCATCTAAGGCAGCCACCTTGTCCCGCTCAGCGTCCCGTACCGACAGGATGATGACCGGTGTCTGGGTCCAGGTGCGCAATTCCTTGCAGACCTGAATGCCCTCCATGTCGGGCAAAGACATATCCAGGATGATCAAATCGGGTTGCTCGGCGGCGGCCAGGGCCAGCCCCTCCTCGCCGCGCGCCGCTGTGCTGACGCGAAACTGTTTGGCGGTCAGGATGGTTTTCAACGCTCGCAGGATTTGCGGCTCATCGTCAATGACCAGGATGTGAATGGGGTTGCTCATACGCGTGCCACCGTAAAGTTGAACGCCACACCGTGTGTGACGTTCTCTGCCCAAATTGTACCGCCATGAGCTTCAATGATGCCCTTGCAAATTGAAAGTCCCAGTCCCGAGCCGGTCACCCGTTCGGACGGGTTGATGCGGTAAAACTTGTCAAAGATGCGCCCCAGGTCGGCTTCGGGCAGCGGCATGCTCTGGTTGGTGACTCTCACGAGCAGCCAGCGTTCATCCTTAACCTGTGCCGTAATCGAGATGTTTGAGCCAGGTGGTGAATACTTCAGGCTATTGCTGAGCAGGTTGATGAAAACCTGCTCCATTTGCACATAATCAACGCTTACCAGGGGCAGCTCGTCTGAAACATCGACAGTTAAACGGTGATTTTGCAATTGCTGGCGCATGCGGCGCGTGGCAGTGCCGATAATTTCACCCAGCAGGTTGGGCTTTTTCGCAGGTTTGAGTGAGCCCGATTCAATCCGTGACATATCCAGCAGGTTTCCCACCAGCATATTCAAGTGATCAATCTCTTCTTCCACCGTTTGTAGCAGCTCGGTGCGGGCTGCGCTTTCCCATTCTACTTCGCCAGCCCGCAGGCTGCTGACCGAGGCCTGGATGGCGGCCAGCGGCGAACGCAGTTCGTGCGACACAGACGAAAGCAACGAAGACTTGAAACGGTCGTTTTCTTCCAGGATTTTGGTTTTCTGGGCTGTTCCGGCCAGCCGAATGCGTTCCAGGGTGAGGGCCATTTGGGTGGCTGAAGTTTTCAGGAAGCGCTCCGGCGGATTGGTTTCTCCCAACCCCCAGATGCGCACCTCCCCCAGCAGCCCGCGCGCCGTTTCAATGGGAACAATGTGGTTGGGGCGCGGGTTGCGGGGCGGGAGTCCCTGGCTGACGCGCACCTCGCTTGGGGGTGTCGTATCAATAAAGACCTCCACCTGGGCCGCTTCCAGCGCATCGAGGACCTTTTGCGCCAGCACTTGCGAGGCGCGCGTTTCATCCTGGGCTGCGGCCAGCTGGCCGCTTAATTCATACAGGTGGAAGGTTTCTAGCTCGCGCGCGCTGGCGTTTTCCAGGCTGGTGCGTGCGCGCCCAACCAACTCGCTGATGAGGATTGCGGCGGCCAGGAACACAATCAGCATGACCCAGTCACCGCTGCTGTGGACCGAAAAGGTATAGTACGGCTCGATGAACAGGTAATTAAAAGCCAGGAAGGCGGTCACGGCCGCCATAACCCCAGGCCCCAACCCCCACCAGACGGCGCTTAACGTCACCGGGGCTAGGTAGGTCATGGCAATGACCGCCGGGCTGGCGCTCTCGCGAAAAGAAAAGAGAACCCCGCTGGTTATCAAAACGAAAACCAGCGGGAGCGGATAGATTGCCAGCCTGGGCCAAAGCGGGGCAAACAGACGATTAAAACGCATCGACTCTAGGCTTGTGCGAAGGTATCAATCAGCAATTTCACATTGCCGCCCACCGGGTACAAGATGGGGCAGGTGCAGCCGCGTTTGTTGTATTCTTCCACCTTGGCGCGCGCTTCGGCGGGTGTGCCCGAAGCGGTAATGCGATGGACCAGTTCATCGGGGACGAGGTGTTTGGCCTTGTTAATTTGCTCCTTGGTGGCAGGCCAGCCCAAAATTGACTGGATTTCAGCCACCACCTCTTGCGAGACGCCGCTGGCTTTGGCAATGTGCGGCTGCTGGGCTAAGTACTGGCACAACAGCATTTTGGTCGTTTCGATGGCTTTTTCGTGGCTCTCATCCACCGAGCAGACGATGAGCTGCGGGCGGTCAATATCGTCCAGGTTGCGACCGGCCTTCTTTGCTCCGTTGGCCAGCAGTTCCAGCGCGCGGTCGTTGTATTCGGGCGGGACACAGTAATTGAGCACCGCACCATCCGAAATTTCACCGGTCAATTCCATCATCTGGTCACCGGTGGCCCCAATCATAATCGGCACCTGGCGCGGCTCGCGGCGGCCATGCACCACATCCAGCTCAATGCCATCGACATGCACAAATTCGCCGTGAAAAGTCACCCGCTCCATGTTGAGCAGGCGGCGCATTACCAGCACGGTTTCCTTCATGGCGGTCAACGGCTTGCGGCGGTCGATGCCAACATTTTTAGCCAGCGGGTCCCACCATGCGCCAATTCCGCAAATGATGCGCCCGGGGGCCAGGTCATCCAGCGTCAGGTAGGTGGCTGCCAGCAGGCCAATGTTGCGGGTCCAGTTGTTAATCACACCCGACCCCACCTTGAGTTTGTTTGTTACCGCAGCGTAAGCCGCCATCGGCACAATCGCGTCGCGCACCAGCCGCGATTCCGCCTGCCAGACCGCCTCGAAGCCTTTTTCCTCGGCGTAGCGGACGTAATCCAGCCCGTCGCGCAGGTCATGTGAATCTTGCAAATAGAGAGCAACACGAGCCATCAGACATCTCCTTATTGTGGGTTGGAATTTTCAAGCGACCTGAAAATTTGCAAGTCATCGGGAGTATCCAGGTCGAGGGCAATATGCTCGTTCTGTACAACTTCCAGCCTGGCGCCAATGTGCTGGGCCGCCTCACAGTGCAGTTTAAAGGAGCCGGGGCCAAAGCGGTACGAAATTAGCCCGCCAGGTGACATTAACAGCGCGTTGGTGCCGTCCTGGTGCCGGTCGGGGTTGATCACCACACAGGGCCCTGCGCCCAGTCGGTCAAAAAGCTCAAGCAGGTCGGCTTCGGTCAGCAGCGGCAGGTCGGCGGGCAGCACCAGTACCCCGCGTGTGGCGTAATTGCGTGCCAGCAGCGTGGCGCGGGTTAGGGCGCCGTTCAGGTTGGGGTTGCCATCTTCCAGCACGGTGCGCGCCGAATATTCACGCGCCACCGCCAGCGCTGCCGGGTCGCGGCTGACCACCAGGGTCTGGGTTACCTCGGGCATCTTCTGGAGAATCTCCAGCACCCGTTCCAAAAAGAGACGGTTTAACGCCGCCCGTTCGTCGTCGGTTAAGACGCCAGAAAGCCGTGATTTGCCGAGCCGCAAAGGTTTGACAGGGACGATGGCCCAAATTGTCATACAATTCTCTCTACAAAGTTTAGCACATCTTGTGCCAAACGTTGCCGGTCTGCCGTCGTTTTCATCAGGCTGTTGGTGACCAAAGGCTGGATTTTCAACGCCCGCACCGCTTCCGCCATCTCGGCATCCACTTCATCCAGGACGAAACCCGCAATCGACGCGCCGTAATGCCGTGCCACCGCCAAAGCTGAGGGTTCTATCCCCAGCTCTTTGTACATCTTGGCTGCCGGGCCTTTTACCGTTTGTCCGCCGAGGATGGGGCTGACGGCGACAACCGTCTTGGCTTTTAGCGCCTCGCGTACCCCCGCTACCGACAGGATTGGGTCGAGGCTCACCCACGGGTTGCTGGGGCAAAATACAACCGCATCGGCCTGGCCGAGCGCCGCCAGCAGGCCGGGGGCCGGTTGTGCGGCTTCGATCCCTGCAAAGCGAAAACCTCGAACCGTCGGTTCGCAGCGTTTGTGCACGAAATACTCCTGGAAGGCCAGCTCGCCAAACTCAACGGTATCGACAATGGTCGGGACGGGGGTATCCGTCATGGGCAGGATTTGCGGGCCAATCTCCCAGCGTGCGCAAAAATCACGGGTGATGCTGGAGAGTGATTCCCCGTCGCGTAAACGGCGGGACCGTTCCAGGTGGGTGGCGAGGTCTTTGTCGCCCAGGCGGAACCAGTTTTCAGCGCCGAGACGTTCCATTTGCTCATAGACGTTCCAGCTTTCACCCATCCTTCCCCAGCCAGTCTCAGGGTTGGCCAGCCCGGCCAGGGTGTAGCAGACGGTATCGAGGTCGGGGGAGATGTTCAGGCCCCAGTGCACAAAATCATCGCCCGTGTTGACGATGACAGTCAGGTTTTCGGGTGGCAGGCAGCGCGCCAGCCCATCGGCCAGCTTTGCGCCTCCCACGCCACCGGCGAAGGCAACGATTTTTAGATTAAATCTCATGGTTTTTCGATCCCTTTACAAGATGAAAGACGAAAGATGCTGCTTTCATCTTTCGTCTTGTGAACTGATCCAAAGGGTGACCTGGGCTGCTTCTTTAAGCGCCTTTTCCTTTGGCTCTTCCGCCGGGTAGCCGAGGAAGACCATGCCTTGCGGCTCCCAGGTCGGGGGCAGGTTTAGCGCGCGGCGGGCGGCATCTTGGGCGTAGAGCGGCCAGCAAATCCAGTTGGCGCCCAGGCCCCGGGCATGCGCGGCCAGCATTAGTTGCAGCCCGGCCATTGCCACCGATTGGATGCCCATCAGGTCTTCGGCTTCAGCTTCGATTCGCACCGCATCGGTATCCCGGCAAAGTAGCAGGATGTGCGGGGCTTCGGCGATGCGCCGCAGCGAACGCTCCGTCCGGCCGGTGATTTCGGTTTCCGGGGCGTTTTCGGCTTGCATGTCGCGCCGCATTTGGTCGATGAGCGCTGTTCCGAGCGCGGAGCGGGCCACCGGGTCTGCGATGACGGCGAAACGCCAGGGTTGCAGGCCGTGCGCCGATGGGGCAAAGGTGGCGGTTTCAATCAGCTCGCGCAAGATCTCGACCGGGACCGGCGTGTTTGCAAATTTCCGAATGGAACGACGCGAGCGCAGGAACCGGGTCAACTCAGTGCTGGTCAAAGTGCTCCGCCTTGATTTTGTAGATAACCCGTTTTTGGTTGGGTTGGGTGTTCCAGGGTTTTCCAGTGTATTTGAGCGCCAGGGTATGAATATGTTCATCGGCTCCCTGTGTGCTGCGTTCGGCGACCCTACCGCGGATTTGCAGGTAGCGGTACGGTTCGCTGGGTTTTTGCAAAACAAGGGCCACCCTGGGGCGCTCGCGCATGTTGCGGTCTTTGGTGCGGCCTTCGTTGGTGTTGACCAGGATGTGCTCACCATCGGTGTTGAACCAGACCGGTGTGACTTGCGGCGAGCCATCAGGCATGATGGTGGCAAGGTACAGGTAAGCCTGGGTTTCGTCTTGCAGCAGGTCGAGAAAGTTGGCGGGGAAGTTTTTCATGGTTTCTCCGGGAAGGTGGATGATTTTTATCGGAACATATCCTGGTCTTTAGGGCGCAACAGCTCACGGGTGGAGCTTTCGCGCAGCGGATAGGGGAAGCCGCGCACATGGACGACCGGGGTGCCTTCGGCGGCCTGGCCCATGACCAGCGAGGCGGCTGCGGCCAGTTCATCGGCTACGCCGACAACGGTGATTTTGAGTGTGTACCCGAACAAGTCCGTCCAACCGCGTTCATCCATCAGGCCAGGGATGCCGCTCAGCCCGATGACCACTCCGACGGTGCCAAGCCGCCAGGCGCGGCCGTGCGAGTCGATGATCATGACGCCCAGCTTCGTGTTAGAAGCAGCTTCTAGCTCGCGGCGCAGGTTCGCGGCAGATTGATCGGGGTCATCTGGGAGCAAAAGCACCCATTCTTCGGCCGGGTTGCCGTCCCCGGCCACATTTGAGTGGTCGATCCCGGCATTGGCGCACACAAACCCGAGCCGGTGCTCCACGATGGCCGTGCCGGTGCGGGTGCGCAAGATTTCGTTGCTTTCACGCAGCAATAGTTCGGCCAGGCGCGGGTCTTTGGCGGTTTTTTCGGCCAGTTCGAGCGCGGCGCTGGAGGGGGTGATGGTGGCCAAGTTAACCAGCTGGTTTTCGGCCTTGCTGACGATTTTTTGCGCCAGGACCAGGATGTCGCCATCTTGCAAGGTGATTTCGGCTTCTTTGAGCGAAGACAGAATCAGCCCGGCGAGTTGGTCGCCGGGTTGAATGAGTGGGAGGTTGGGAAGGGGGGTGAGAATTAATTTTTCCACAGATTTCTCAGATTAAATAGATTGGCATTGATTCCATAGGTCATGCAGATTTTAATGGGCTGGTCCCCAAACACGCCGTATTGTTTGCAGGCTGGGTGAGCCAAAGTTGATCAACAACCCGCGTCTAAAGCCAGTTGCCTTCAGGTAATTGAGTATTTGGGCTTCATCGGCGCTTGCCAAGTCGGCAATGGCTTTGAATTCTACAATAATATCTGAAAAGCAGACAAAATCTGCGCGGTACTTTGTGGGCAAAGCAACCCCTTTGTATTGGACGGGCAGATTTACTTCACGTTCAAAGGGGATGCTTTGCCTGGAAAATTCAATTCCGGCAGCTTCCTGGTAGACGGCCTCTAAAAACCCGTGACCTAATTGCCGATGAACTTCCATGCATGCGCCAATAATGGCATAAGTTTGCGAGTCGCTGGCCTCGTTTTTTCTCATGCTCTTAAAATCTGCGAAATCGGTGTAATCTGTGGTTTATTCTTTGGATAGCCCTGTAATCTTGATTCCGGCATGCGTCGAGCCGTATTGCTTGTTCATGTAAATCAGGATCGAGGTCAGGCCTTCGACAACCACCGAATTTTCAATCGGCCCGGCATCCCAGCCCACCAGCCCGGCGGCATCGACAAGTTTGAGCACTTCTTCGCGGGCGGCTTTGCTGGTGCCGGTTACGAGCACATCGCAGGGAACTTCGCCCTCGGCCAGCAAGTGTTCGTAGGAGATGCTCTGGAAAGCATCGACCACCTGCACCCCTTCACCCAGGATTTCGACGGCTTCCTGGGCGGCGGACCCGGCGGGCGGCATCTGGACTTTGGTCACCTTGGGTGGAACCAGCGGGACGGTCACATCGACCAGGATTTTGCCCTGTAAGGCGTCTTTGATGCCCATGAGCGTTTCTTTGTGGGCCGCATAGGGAACGGTGAGCACGGCGATGTCGGCTTTTTGGGCGGCCGCCAGGTTATCCATGCCTTCGATCGTGGCGCTACCCCCCAACATTTCGGTGAGTTCAGCGGCGGCGGTCTGCGCTTTTTCTGCGGCGCGTGAACCGATGATGACAGAGTACCCGGCGCGCGCCCAGCGGTAGGCCAGGCCCTTGCCCTCTTTTCCGGTGCCGCCCAGGACGGCGATGGTCATAAGCAGGTCAGACATGGAGTCTCCTTAAAATTTTTCCTGATAACGCTTCCAGGTTTTTGCGGCCAGTTCACTGGCCCTGGCAGCGATCTGTTTTTCATCGAGTGTCAGCAATTGGCGGTCTTTCATTAACACCTGGCCGTGGACGATGGTGGTGGTCACCATGCTGTCGCGGAATCCAAACAGGATGTGCCAGGGCAGGTTGCCATCGGTCATCGGCGTGGGCGGGTGGTAATCGACCAGGATCAGGTCGGCGGCCTGCCCCACGGCAATCTGTCCGATGGGCGTGCCAAAGAAATGGCTGGCCTGGGCGGCGTTGTTGTAGATTGCCATTTCCACTACCGTGTAACCGCCCATACGGCGTGGGTCGCTGTTGTGGATTTTGTGCAGCAGGTAGGCCGTTTTCCACTCCTCCCACATGGCGTTAGAAAAACCATCGTTGCCCAGGCAAACCGGGATACCCATTTCGAGGTATTTTTCCACCGGGGCGACGCCGACGGCATTGTTCATGTTCGAGCGCGGCTGGTGCGTGACCCAGGTTTTGGAAGCGGCCAGGGTTTCGCGCTCGTGCTCCTCCAAGTGGACGCAGTGCGCGGCGATGCTGTTGGGGCCGAGAATCCCGTGCCGGTTAAGCCAGTCAACCGGGCGCAGCCCGGCTTTTTGCTGTACCGAGCGGCCATCGTCCTGGCTTTCAGAAAGATGGATGTGGAAACCGCTTCCATCGGGCGCAGCATCACGGCACAGGTCGAGGGTTTTATCAGAGAGGGTCAGCGAGGCGTGCAGGCCAAAAGTGGCAGCCAGGAGCGGGTTTTTCTCGCGGCGGGTTCTTTCGATGAAGCGTACGTTTTCCTGCACCCCGGCCTTCATCCGCTCGGGCCCGTCACGGTCGGTGACCTCGTAGCACAGGCAGGAACGCACCCCGGCCTGTTCCACTGCCTCTGCAATGATATCCAGTGAGCCGACGATAGCGTTGGGCGAGGCGTGATGATCAAACAGGGTGGTGGTGCCGTGGCGGATCGCGTCTGCCAGGCAGAGCAGGGCCGAATAGCGGATATCTTCTTCGCTCAGGGAACGGTCGAGCGGCCACCACAACTTTTCGAGGATGCTGGCGAAATTTTCGGGGGCCGCGCCAGGGATAGCCATCCCGCGTGAAAATGCGCCGTAGTAGTGGGTGTGAGCGCAGATGTTCCCGGGGAGCAGCAACTGTCCACGCGCATCTAACAGCGGGGCGTTGGGGTGGCGGGTTTTTAGCTCGGAATCTGGCCCCAGGTCGGCAATCTTCCCATTTTCGATGTAAAGGCCCCAGCCCGGTAAAATCCGGTTGGGTTTTTCCCAGGTGACAAGCGTTGCGTTTGTGATGAGCATGGTTTCCTCGCAGAAAAATGTCCCTGCGGGGGTCCGCAGGGAGGGAGGCTAGCCAAGGCCGAATTGCTTCGGTTCGGGCATTGAGATGCCCCCGAGGGCCATTTCGGCAAGTACGTTGAAGACGGCCTCGCGCATTTCGTGGTCGTCGCCGTACAGGTGCGGGTATAGCGCAGAAAGCACGCCTTCGGTGGGGCTCAGGCGCAGGTAGTTGAGCGCGGCCTGACGGAAGTCGGGGTTTTCGTCTTTGATGGCTTGCAGGAAGATGTCGGTGGCGGGTTGTCCGGGGGTGACACCCATGCCAAACTTCCCGGCAAATTCGATCAGCCAGGGGGTTTCGGATGGCGGGCTAAGACGGCGCGGAATATGCGGGTTGGCGCGGTTGCGGGCGTCCATAATTTCTACGGCTACGTTGCGCACCACCCATTGCTCGTCCTGGATTTGGGTTTTTTCAAGCAATTCGCGCGCCCACGGTTCCTGGATGCGTGCCAGGCCATAGACAATGGCGCGGCGCATCAGGATGTCCTGGCTGGAAATGCCCTCGCGCAAGGCTTCGTGACCATCGCCCGGATGGTTGGCTAACGCTTCGGCGGCGGCGATGCGCAATTGTTCATCGCCGCGCAGCAGCCCGGTAGCGACCGCCTCGAGCGCGGGTTGGCTGCCAATTTCTACCAGCGCCAGGCAGGCGGCTTGCCGCGCCGCGCCGAATGCACCCGAAAGCACCTGGCTCAGGCCCTCTACCGCTTTGGCATCCTGGAACAGGCCGCAGCCGAGTGCCGCGAGCTGGCGCAGGTCGTTTGATGGAACCATCAGCAGTTGCCTGAAGAGCGCCACGGCGTTGGGGTCGCTGCTGGTGGCGAAGGCTGCCAGGGCTTGCCCGCGCAGGCCAAGCGGGGCGTCTTCGTTTTGCAAAATTTGCACCAGCGCCGCCAGCACTTGCCCACGCCAGGGCGCGTTTTTGGGCGCATCGCGCAGCAGGCGTCCTGCGGTCAGTTTGGGACGCTGCAAGACTGTATCGGGGGCAGAAAGCAGGCTGGTGATGAGTGGTGTGGCGTCGTTAAAGGCCGCCATATAGCGCATTGCGGCTGTGCGCCCGGCCCAGGCAGGCTGCCTGAGCACTTCGGCGGCGCTGGACGGGTTGAGCCCTTTCCCGGCCAGGAAGCCAAAGAAGACCGGATGGGTGAAACGTACCCGGCCGTTGCCATGCTGGGCCAGCAGTCCGGAGTTGGTCAGTTGGGAAATCAGGCTGGGAGCGGCCGCCTGCGGTAACGGGCCGGTGACTTTCTTGGGGCTGTTCTTGGTCGCGGCGGGAGTGGGAAGTGCCTCGCTTTCAGCGGCTGCGGCTTCGGTATTCGCATCTTCCACCGGGGCGGGTGCGGCGTCAGCAATAACAGCTGGCTGCGGTGCCACAACCGGTTCGTAAGCTTTGGTCCATTCGCGGGCGCGGCGACTGTCGAAGACGGTGTTGCCGTTCAGGCTGGCTTGCGCGCCAAGCACATATAACGCTTCGAGCGGCGTGTTGGCGGGCAGCAGGCGGCGAATATGGGCCTCGATGGCATCTACCGGACGTGCCCCGCGTGCATCCCCGGCGTAAGCGGCCCAGGTTTTTAGGGTCAGTTCCAGCGGGGTCAGGCCAAAGTTATCCACTGCCAGCCAGCGGTTGAGCAGCAGCGCATCGACCGGGCTGGTAGCCTGGGCCCAGCTTTCCATGGCGACGTATTTCTGCCACAGGGCGGCCCATTTTTCAAAGAATTCGGATTGCTGGCGCGCGTTCCAGGGCATCAGGGCCAGTGGCGAGTAGCCGAGCGCCAGGATGCCATCGACAAACTCTGGCGCGCCGGTGGTAATTACACGCGCTTTGCCATACTGGCGTTGGAGCACGCGCAGGTAACTGGCAACTTCGGCCACAGCCGCCTGGGGGAGCTCATCGACACCATCCAGCAATAACAGGGCGCGGCCGCTGGAGAAGGCATATTGTACAAAGCCCGGCATTTTGGAAGCGTTGAGCACCCCGGCCGATTCGCTCATTTTTTGCGCGATTGGAGCCAGGAAGTCTTCGGGTTTTTGCGGGTTGACCAGCGGCAGGCCCAGGTCGGCGACATGGATGAAGAAGGGGATAAATTCGTGCAGGCTGGCTACTGCCGGGGCGCGATTGACAATTTGTGAGGCCAGGTGAGCCAGGGCGGTTGTTTTTCCGACCCCTGGCTGGCCGGTGATGACCAGGTTGGTGCCACCCGAAAGGGCTTCGGGGATGCTGAGGGTTGGCGCGCCGTAGACAGCCCCAATCTCGGGGTAGGTAGGTAAATAGGGCAGGGCCTGTTCAACAATATCCTGGTGGGGGTGTGGGGCGTTAGGCTCAATGACGGCGGGCGGGGCCAGCAGGCGCGGCTCGATGGCAATCTCGTCGAGGGCGAAGAGCGAAGCGGTCAGGTGGGTTCCCTGGGTTTGTTTGTAGACGATCTTCCGATGGGCATCTTCGAGGCCAGAGCTGGCCTGCAGGGCGCGGTCTTTTTTCTTTTCGCGGCTGGCGCTGATCATTTGCCGCAGGATGGGCCAGGTGAGATTGATCACCCACCACAACACTGTGGCGACGATGGCTCCGAGCAGAAACGAGATGGTGTCGAATCTGAAGCGCATAAGACCGTCCCGGGGTTAGTTTGCGTATAGAATTCTGCCGCAAGATGGGCAGTTGATAATTTTGGGGGAGAAGCGCACCGACTGAGCCAGGCCGGGCGTGAGCATGGCGCCGCACGAATCGCAGGCGTTGTCACTGATGCTTGAGACAGCCAACCCGCGGCGATGCTGGCGCAGGTCGTCATATTGGGCCAGGATTGCGCCGTCGATGGCGGGTAAAACAGCGAGGCGTTGGGCGCGGAAGCGCTCGGCTTCTTTTTGCAGGCTGTCTTGTTCGGCATGCAGCGAAGCATTTTGGGTGATGACCCGGCCCTGGGTGGCGTTCATCTCTTTTTGGGTGCTTTCAAAGAGTTCGCGGGCGCTGTCGAGGGCCAGCATGGCTTCCAGTTCTACATCTTCCAGCCTGGCAAGGTGGCGCTTAAGCGATGCGGCCTCGTTTTGCAGGTCTTGCAGTTCTTTAGGGTTTTGGATGCGCCCGCTGTACAGGCTTGATTCGGCTTGTTCAATCTTAATGCGTTGGCTGGCAACCTCGGCTTCGCTGTTTTTGAGCGCTTTTTCGGCGGTGTGCAGGTCTGCCTGGGCTTTTTGGTGCCGGTCACGAGCGGCTTTGAGCTCGGCATCGTTCTCTAATATGGACTGGATGGCGGCCAGACGGGTGGTGATTTGGTCGAGGCGGCTGTCCACTTGTTGCAAACGGTAAAGGTTGAGTACGATGCTCATGTTTAGAATTATACCCACTTACTGGGTGGGAAGGTTGTAATAGTTATAAACGGCCTGTGAAATTTGGGCAATCATGGCCGAAACTGGTTCCCAAACGGCCTGTACCGGGTGGTAGACGTAAATTGTGATGACATAGTTACCACCGGGGCTGTAAACGATGCCAGCGTCGGAGATGTTTTGGATGATGCCGCTTGGGCCGCTGATCCAGCCGTGTTTGTGGGCGATTTTTGTGCCTTCTGGGAGGCCGGCTTCGAGCAGCACGCCGATCCGGTCGCGGGTCAGGTAGTCAACCATGGCCTGACAGGCAGATTGGTTGATTTTGTCTGGGAAGGCGGCGACCAGCGCTCCGCCATTGCTCTGGGCGCACTGGTACAGGTCGGCCAGTAACGCGCCCATATCGGAAGGGGTGGTCTGGTTGTAGACATCGGGGCTGGTAAAGACATCACCACGCTGGTTGGCGGGGGTTGTATAGCGTTGCAGCAGCGGCGCGCCGTCGAAGAAGTATCCGCCGATGAAGGTGTTGTTCAGCCCAAGCGCGGTCATGTCTTCGCTGACCGCCAGCGGGCCACGGCCGGAGGCGATGCGGTCCATCAGCGCGTCGGTGGCCGGGTTTTCAGACTTGGTGATCATCTCCAGTACCAGGTTGGAGGCGCTTTCATCGATTTGCGGGCCGAGGTTTTTATAAACCGAGACCAACACGGGGATTTTGATGGTGCTGGAGGCGGTAAAGGGAATGTCGGGGTCGATCGGGATGTCGCTGTTTTGGTCGTAGCCAAAGTGCAGCTCGTCACCGGTTTGCAGGTCGAGCAGGTAGAAGCCGAGCACGCCGTCGAAGGGGGTCAGGTCAACGATTTGTTTGATCAGGATTTCGAGATTTTTGAGCGGCGGGCGGCCGGGGTTGGTGCGTTGGAAGGTGAGAGAGACGGTGCGGCTGGCAGGAGATTTGAGCGCGTCTTCGATCAACACCACGGCCCGGTCGATATCCAGTTCCTGGCCGGGTGCGCCGGGGGCGAAGTTTACCTGGCCGGGGAGCGGTTGGGCGGCCACGGCGGGCTGGTCGTAGCGAACGGCGATTTCTTCACTCAGGTAAGCGCGCAAACGTTCCTGGTTTAAGGATGAGATCAGGGGCACGTCTGTGGTGGCGGCTTGCTGGTTCCACAAATAATCCCAAAACCCGCCCCAGAAGGAACTGCTGGTGCGCTGCAGGTCGGCGGCGGCCAGCATGGCCTCGGTATCGATCTGGAAACCGGCCAGGGCCGGGTCCATGTGGATGACGGAACCGCCATATTGGATTTCGATGGGGGTGTTGTAGACCTGCAACAGGCGCTGGGCGGCGATTTGCGGGGCAATGCCGCCAACCGGCACCCCGGCAATGGTCATGCCGGGCGGGTAGCTGCTGCGCAAGCGTGAATAACCCACCAGTTGGATCATAGTTAATACAAAGGCAGCCGCAACCAGGAGCAGCGAAACCCAGCGCAAAATAAAAGAAGTATCACGGACGATTCTCACTGAACCTCCATCTCTACAGATAAAACGGATGCGGCTGTCAGCACCAGCGTGATCCAGACCGAATCGGCCAGGAACAGGTGCAGCACTTGCATCCACAACGGCGCGAGCAGGAGCACATTGACCGTTCCGGCCGCCCACTGGATGAGGACCAGTGCGCCGAGCATCAGGCTCAGGCGGCGCGGCGCTCCACCCTGGTACTGGCCAAAGATGGAGCGGGCCATCGAAAGGACCAGCATGCCGATCAGGATGGCGATGACCGGGTGGTAGATGCGTAATTGCACCAGGAAGTGCGCCGAAGGGTCAGATTGTTGTTCAAAGGTATGGGCAATCGATTCGGATGGGAACAGGGTGTCGCCTAGGGCGGTGATTGCGCCGCTCATCCCGATGATGGCTACGCCCAACAGGCTAAGGCCAAAAAGCAGCGGCCAGAACCCTTTTCCTTTAAAGGTGAGGGGTTTGCCACCCGAGGCCCACCAGGCATTTAGCGATAGGAAGGCCAGCAGGATGAAGGTATTGAGCAGGTGCAGGGCCACTGCCACGGCGCGCATGACCGAAGTGTTGTCATCGACCAATCTCAAAAGCACCAGGCCAGCGCCCAGCAGGGCTTCGATGAGGATGAAAACGGCCGCGCCGATGAAGCCGACGCGCTGGTGGCTGCCTTTGGGGTAACTGCGCAAACCCCAGACAAGCAAAATGAAGACCATAATGAGCGCGCCACCGCTCATAACGCGGTGGACGAATTCAATCACGGTTTCTATCGCTTGCGGGGTGGGTATAATCTCACCATTGCAGCTTGGCCAGTGGCTGCCGCACCCGGCGCCTGACCCGGTGGCACGCACGATGGTGCCCCATAAGATAACGAGGATGTTCCAGCCGAGAACGGCCCATGAATATTTGGCAAAACGGTTCATTTGTCACCCGTTTGGAGTGTCAGTGTGTACTTGCTGAGGTTGACGGCCAAGAGTATAACATAATCAGAATCTATCCGGCCTGGCTGCAAATGACCGGAAACCATAACTTTTATGCGAGGATTGGCCTCGCAAAACAATCGAAAATGAGGTGTCCATGCTTCGTTCTTTCTTGATTTACCTCTCCAAGGCCGCCTGGGCGCAAAACATGGTGACAAACTGGAGTTTTGCGTGGAGGGCGGCTTCCCGGTTCATCGCCGGTTCGAATATTCAGGATGCCGTTCGCGTTGTGAAAGCGCTGAATGAGAAGGGCATCAATGCCACGCTCGATCAGCTGGGTGAGCATACCTCCACCCCCGACGAGGCCAACCGCGCCGCCGATGGGATTATCAACGTCCTTGACGAGATTCAGAAGGCCGGGGTGCGTTCCAATGTCTCGATCAAATTAACCCAGATCGGGATGGGCATGGACGATGAAGTCTGCCGCAATAACCTCACCCGCATCCTCGATACGGCCAAGAAATATGGCAATTTTGTGCGCATCGATATTGAAGACAGCCCCTGGGTCGATAAAACTTTTGCGTTGTATGAAGATCAACTCACCCGCGGACAAACCACCCGTAGTGTTGGGATCGCCATCCAGTCTTATTTGTACCGCGCCGAAGCCGATGTTCGCACCCAGGTGGAAAAAGGCACCACCTTCCGCCTGATCAAGGGCGCTTATAAAGAACCGCCCGAAGTGGCCTTCCCCAAAAAGACCGATGTGGATGCCAACTACGATATGTTGACCTCCATCCTGATCGATGCTTCGCTGGCGCACAAGACCGAAATTAGCGCCGACGGGCGCATCCCGGCCATCCCGGCAATAGCCACCCACGACGAAAAACGCATCGCTTTTGCCAAAGCCTATGCCGAAAAGGTTGGCCTGCCCAAAACCGGGCTCGAGTTCCAGATGCTGTATGGCATCCGCCGCGATTTGCAGGAGGAGCTTGCCAAAGAAGGTTACCCGGTGCGGGTTTATGTCCCCTTTGGAACCCACTGGTATCCCTATTTCATGCGCCGCCTGGCCGAGCGTCCCGCCAATATCTGGTTCTTCATTTCCAATTTCTTCAAAAGCTGAACAAAACCCACAGAATCAGGTTCCTTCCATCGTTTTGGTGGAAGGAACTTTTTATTTGTAGGGCCAGAAGGCCATCTTCTGACTTAATTTTTATGTTTGTATGGCAAAATAGAACCATGCCCCCCTTTCCACTGGCGCTGGTGACTGGCGCTGCGCACCGGCTAGGTAAATGTTTTGCCAAATCCCTGGCCCATCAGGGTTATGCCATCCTGCTGCACTATCACTCTGCCAATGAAGCCACCCTGGCTCGCGCGGTAGAAGAAATGGAAGCCTTTGGCGTTCCGGTCTTTCCCTTGCGCGCCGACCTGACCCGCCCCGCTGAGATTTCCGCGCTCTGGGCTCGCGCCGACGCCTTGCTTGCCGACCATCCCAACCTGGCGCCGCTCTCCGTGTTGGTCAACTCGGCAGCGGTGATGCCGCGTGCCGATGCGCGCACCCTGTCGGTGGCAGATTTTGACCACACCTACGCGCTCAACCTGCGTGCACCTTTTGCGCTGGCGCAGGCCGCCTTCCAGCGCATGAGCGCCGGTGGCCTGGTGGTCAACATCACCGATGTCGGCGCACGAAAAGCCTGGACCGGGTTCCCCGCCTATGTGGTTACCAAAGCCGGGCTCGAGTCGCTCACCGCGGTCCTGGCGCGCGCCTTCGCTCCCACGGTGCGGGTCAATGCCATCGCCCCCGGCCTGGTATTGCCCTCCGACGATACCGCCCCCGAAGACTGGCAGCGACTGGTCCAGCGTGTTCCCGCCCAACGCCCTGCCGAGGTGGAAGAAATCATCTCCGCCTTTGAATTCTTGCTGGCAAACCCCTACGTCACGGGTCAGACCATCACCGTAGATGGTGGCTATTCCCTGCTCTAACCTGTTTATTGGAGATATCCCATGCCTGAATCCCCAGCTTTCCTTGCCGAACGCCTGAAGAGTGAAGGCGAAAAGACAGCCGCTTTTTTTGCCGCATTGAGCGATGCCCAGTGGAACGAAACCGTCTACACAGAAGGCGGCGAATGGACGGTGCGCAATGTGCTGGCACACTTTGTTACCGCCGAAAAAGGCTTCCTGCGCATCTTTCCAGAAATTTGCGCAGGCGGCGCTGGCGCATCCGAAGATTTCGACATCGACCGTTACAATGCCAGCCAACAGGCCAAAACTCGCAACCTGTCACCCGCCGAACTGCTCACACAGTTCAAAACTGTCCGCGCAGAAATGGCCGGTTGGGTGGCGGGCCTGGCCGAAGATGATCTCCAAAAACAGGGCCGCCATCCCTTCCTGGGCGTCACCAGCCTGGGCGAAATGATCAAAATGGTCTATCGCCACAACCAGATTCATTATCGCGATATGCGCAAACGGATCGAAGACTGAGATTTATGACCAATTTCAACCTGCTCTTGCGTTACCTGCGTCCTGTCCTGCTGCTGTTTGTGATGCTCACCTATGGCCTGGGGCTTGGGATTTCCCGCTACCTGGGCGCAACCTTACTGCCCGAACCGCAGTTTATCGGCGGCCTGATCCTGGTTTTGTTGCTGGCAGCTTCCGGCCTGCTGACCGAATATTTTCGTCCGGCTAGCCAGCCGCTTCCTATCGAGTCCCCGCGCGCGCGCGAACAATTCCGCAGTTTGTTGCTGACGGTTAGCTACACCCTGCTGGCTGTTGCGGGCGGGCTGGCAGTTTTGCTGTATCTCCAGGGATTGCTGCCGCTCACCGCCGGATTGGTACTGGTAGGCTTTTTCCTGCTCTCCCTGGCCGTTGCGGTTCCGCCGCTACGCTTGCAAGAGACCGGTTTTGGCGAGATTGTCTTATCGTTCAATCTGACCGTCCTGGCCCCGGCTTTTGCTTTCCTGCTCCACACCGAGAGTCCGCACCGCTTCCTGACCGTCTTTACCCTGCCGCTCTTCCTGCTTTCCCTGGCATATTTCCTCGGGCTCGATTTCCCCAACTTCAACGAGAACCTGAAACTCAATCGCCACACCCTGTTAATGCGCCTCACCTGGCAACGCGCCATCCCCACGCATAACGGATTGCTCCTCTCGGCCTACCTGTTCCTGAGCGCAGCTCCCTTCCTGGGTGTCCCGTTTGCGCTGGTCTGGCCCGGTTTATTGACCCTGCCGCTGGCCGCTTACCAGGTTTTTATGCTTCGCAATATAGCCGAAGGGGCGCGGCCAGTCTGGAACGCGCTGACTGTTACCGCCACAGCCCTGTTTGGGGTAACCGCCTACTTATTGACCCTCACTTTTTGGCTGCGATAAATCACAGCCAAGCCTGTGACTTGCCCGAGCTTAATTCTCTTTTGAAGATGGGATACACATGCCCGAATTTTTGACCCTGCTCCCGCCCGATGCCGCCCGCGAGAAGTTGCTCTCGGAACTGACCCCCCTCAGCCTGTCCACCCTTATTGAAACGGAAACTGCCCTGGGGCGTGTCACCGCCGAAGACGTTCTGGCTCCCCATCCGCTCCCGGCTTTTCCGCGCTCCACTGTCGATGGGTATGCTGTGCGGGCACGCGACACCTTTGGCGCATCTGATACCCTTCCGGCCTACATAAAACTGACTGGCGAAGTGCCGATGGGTGACGCCCCGGCGTTTACCCTCCAGCCGGGGCAGTGCGCCCTCATCCACACCGGCGGGATGCTCCCGGGTGGGGCTGACGCGGTGGTGATGCTTGAATACACCCAACCCGCCCCGGCCTCTGAAATTGAGATCTTGCGCCCGGTTGCGGATGGCGAGAACATCATTCGCGTTGGCGAAGATGTAGCCGCCGGGCAAGTGGTGTTGCCCGCCGGTCGCCGGTTGCGCCCGGCCGAGATTGGCGGGTTGATGGCGCTCGGAATTATGAATTTGCGTGTAGCAAATAAGGTGCGTGTCGGCCTGATTTCCAGCGGCGATGAAGTCATCCCGCCTGCGCAGCAAGCCCGCCCGGGCCAGGTGCGCGATATCAACGCTTACACCCTGGCGACGCTCATTGTGCGCGCCGGTGGGGAGCCGGTTTTATTTGGGATTGTCCCCGATAGTTTTGAGATGTTGCGGGCCGTCACCGAGAAAGCCCTGGCGGAGTGTGATGTGGTGGTGATTACCGCCGGGTCATCGGCCTCGACCCGCGATATGACCGCCGATGTGATTAATTCACTCGGCCAGCCCGGTGTGCTGGTACACGGCATCAACACTCGCCCCGGAAAACCGACCATTTTGGGCGCTTCGCAAGGCAAGGCGGTTATTGGGCTGCCGGGCAACCCGGTTAGCGCGTTGGTCAATGGCGGCTTGTTTGTTGTTCCGGTGGTGGAGAAACTGCTGGGGTTGCCGACGGGCCGCCCGCAAGCCTCGATCAAAGCTCGCCTGACGGTCAACCTGGCATCGCAGGCCGGGCGAGAAGATTGGTGGCCGGTGCGGCTTGTCCCCGTTGCGGGGAACGGGGGTACGGCTGCGGGGGCAGGGTGGTTGGCGGAACCCATTTTCGGTAAGTCGAATCTTATTTTCACCCTGGCGGCGGCCGACGGGTTGGTCAAAATCGATCCAGACGCCACTGGCCTGGAAGCGGGCGTGGTGGTAGAAGTTTTCCCGCTGTAAGCACCGTCATCTTCCTGTCATCTTGCGCCTATAAAATGGTCTTATGCGAATTCTGTTGATCGAAGACAACAAACGTTTGAGCGATTCGCTGCGCCTGACGCTCGAAGACAGCGGCTATGCCGTGGATGTGGCCTATGATGGGCTGGATGGCGAGGAGATGGCACGCGCTACCAGCTACGACGTCATCATTTTGGATATTATGCTGCCTGGCAAAGATGGTGTTTCGGTGTGCCGGGCCTTGCGCAATTGGCGCGTGCGTACACCCATTTTGATGTTGACCGCCCGTGACGCGCTCGGCGACCGGGTGACTGGCCTGGATAGCGGCGCGGATGATTACCTGGTGAAGCCGTTTGAGATTGAAGAGCTGCGTGCCCGCATCCGCGCCTTGTTGCGGCGTGACTCAGAGAACAAATCGGGGCAGATGCGAATTGCCGACCTGGTGCTTGACCCGGCCACCCACACCGTTACCCGCTCGGGCCAGCCAATCGAATTTACAGCCAAAGAGTTTGCCCTGCTCGAATACCTGATGCGCCACCCCAACCGTGTAATTACCCGCGAAATGGCCGAAGACCACCTGTGGCGGTATGACCAGATGGTGACGTCTAACGTGGTGGATGTGTATATTCGCCGCCTGCGCCGCAAGCTGGATGACCCTTTTGAAGTTAAGCTGCTCGAGACCATTCGTGGGGCGGGGTATCGCTTGCGCCAACCTTAGAAGTAGCTATTGATGCCCAATCTTTTCTCCCGTTTTTTAACCTTTACCCATAGCATCCGCTTTCGGCTGGTGATGTGGTTTGCATTCATCCTGACGCTGGTATTGCTGGCGTTCAGCGTTTTCATTTACTTCAACCAGTTGCGTGATATTCGCGGCGAAAGCTCGTACCGTATGACGCGCAAGCTGGAAGATGTGGTCAAAAAGATGCAGTTGGTGAATGGCGAGATCCTGCTGCCCGATGGGATGCTGAACACCACCGATGTGCTGGTTATCCTGGATGATAAACAGGATGTATTGGCCAGCCTGGGCGCGGTTGCACCCGAGCAAGTGACCCGTATAGTCTTTTCAACGGATGGCCCGCAGCGTCCGCCCGATGAGCGTATGATGATTTACTTTGGCGAGACCGACGATGGGGCGCACTATTCCTTTATCAAACGTGATGTGGCCGATACGCGCGGGCAAACCTACAGTTTCATTCTGGGAACGCCTTTTGACCCATACGGTCTGGTGGGGCGGCTTACCCTGACGCTGTTGGCCGGTTCACTATTGACCCTGGCTGTGGCGCTCGGGGGTGGTTTCTGGCTGGCCGACCGCGCCATGCGCCCGGTAAAAGCGATTACAGCCACCGCACGCGATATAAGCGAGACGGACTTGAGCCGTCGGATTAACCTTTCGACCCGTGATGAATTGGGAGAGCTGGCGCACACCTTTGATGGTATGTTGAGCCGCCTCGAAGCAGCTTTTGCGCGCCAGCGTCAGTTTGTGGCAGATGCCAGCCACGAGTTGCGCACACCGCTGACCATCGTCAACCTGGAGGCCGGGCGTGCCCTTTCGGCCAAACAGCGCCCGGCGCAGGAGTACCAGCGCGCGCTGTCGGTCATCCAGAGCGAAAATGAATTTATGACTCGCCTGGTGAACGACCTGCTTATCCTGGCGCGTATGGATGATTCGCGTATTCCGTTGGATATGATGGATGTGGATTTAAGCGATGTGGCCCTGGAAGCGGTCGAGCGTCTCGAGTCGCTGGCGGCCCGGCATGGGGTGCGGCTCGAAACTGGCGACCTGCCCGAGGCGCTGCTGCGCGCCAATCGCCAGCTGCTGATCCAGGTGGCGAGTAATCTCATCGAAAACGGGATCAAGTATGCGGGTGGAGCGGCTCCGTTGGTGCGGGTGGAAACTGGTTCGGGGCCTGATTCGGCCTGGTTGCGCGTGACCGATAACGGCCAGGGCATCCCCGCTGAACATTTACCCCATCTCTTTGACCGTTTCTACCGCGCCGATTCGGCCCGCGCCCGCGCCGACGATAACCAGCCGGGCGGCACCGGGTTGGGGCTGTCGATCGTCCAGTCGATTGTCCATGCGCACCGTGGAAAAATCGATGTAGAAAGCGCCCCCGAGCAGGGAACGACATTCCTTATCACCTTTCCAAACTCAAAGACCGGGTAAAATCCCGGTCTTTGTTTCATCGTAGTGTCATCTTCCTTGCATAAAATGGGGGTCAGCATAAGGAGAACTACGATGTCAACCAAAACCAACCTGATTTTAGACGTGACGATATTTATTGCCTTCCTGGTGGCAGCCAACCCGGCTTTAAGCGGGCTGCCTATACATGAATGGCTTTCGCTGGCGTTTGTGGCGGCAATTGTGACCCACCTGTTGTTTCATTGGAAGTGGATTGTCAATGTTACTGCACAGTTTTTTCGCAAGTTGTTCCACGAATCGCGCCTGAACTATGTAGTGGATGTGCTGTTTTTCGTGATGATGACGGCCGCCATTTTTACCGGTTTTATGGTTTCGCAAACCATCCTGCCGATTTTTGGAATTCACATGCCCGAACATTCGGTCTGGGGCACCCTGCATCACCAGACCTCGGACCTGTCGGTGTTGTTGCTGGGCCTGCACTTTGCCCTGCACTGGAAGTGGATTGTTAATGCGGTTGGACGCTATATCGTCAACCCACTGCGAGGCCTGTTTTCACGCCCCGAGGCGGGCGGAACGCCGCAGATGACCCCCGTAACGGTTGAAGTTGAAAATAAATAGGACGGAGCCAGAGATGAAAGCAACTTTTCGTGTGATCGGTCAAATTGTGCTGGTTTTACTGGCTGCGGCCGTGGTGATTGGCGCCCTGTACCTGGCGGTGCAGAACAATGTGATTACTGCTCCTGTGCGCGGTGGCAGCGATGGGGAGCGATTTGAGCCCGGTGGCTTTGAAGGTCGCCTTGCCCCGCCCGAAGGGTTTGAAGTGCGCCCGGAAGGTGGCCGACCCGACTTTGATGAACACGGCCGCGGAGGTGCCAGTTTGGGGCGCGGAATGGCCGGTGTGCTTGGAACCCTGCTTAAGTTAACCATCGTTACCCTGTTGGTCCTGGGTGTCAAAGCTCTTGTGACAAAAATGAGACCAGCGGCTGCAGCCGCTTAGGAAGTAATTCCTAAAACAACCGCCAGCGCAATTAGCTGGCGGTTGTTCTTTTATGCTGAATTTTTTAGCTGGTCAGAAAATTCTGGCGGGGTGTTGACCGGCTGCCGGCAGACGAACCCCTGGCAGACATAAGCTGTGGGTTGCTCGTTGAGCAGGGGGCGGTCGCGGAGCAGCGCGGGTGAACCTGCGGGCGGCGGAAATGCTGAAACGGCGGCCACTTGCCGGGGGCGGAAGGGGCGGTTGAGGGTTTCGAGCAAAGCCAGGGTGCGCGGGTCGCTAAGCGCACCGAGCAGTGCAACTTCGCTGGTGGGGCCAAGGGCAAAATCGGCGGCGTTAAGCCATTTAGCAAAAGCGGTGGGATAGCGCACTGCGGTTTCGAGCATGACGACCAGCATCCCTTCGGCCAGGTTTCGCCACTCGGGCCGGTCGCCATAAGTGGAAAGTTTTAGCAGGGCGGTTAAGGCCAGGGCATTCCCGGAGGGGGTGGCATTGTCCTGAATGTCTTTGGGGCGCAATAACAGGGTTTCATGGTCGGCGCGGGTGTCGAAGAAGCCGCCTGCCGGGTCGGCAAAATGCGCGACCATTTCATCGGCGAGGCGCAGGGCGGCGGTGTACCATTCCGGGTTGTGGTCGGCCTGGTATAGGGCCAGCAGGGCCAGGCTGAGACTGGCATAATCTTCAAGATAGGCATTGTGACGGGCTTGCCCGGCGCGCCAGGAGCGCAGCAGTCGGCCATCACTGGATAAATTCTCTAGCAGGAAGCTGGCATTGCGGGCGGCGGCGTGGAGATAATCTTGCCGCTGCAAGATGCGCCCGGCTTCGGCGAAGGCTTCCAGGGCCAGGGCGTTCCAGCCGACGAGGACTTTGTCATCGGTGCCGGGGCGAACCCGGCGGGTGCGGGCGGCGAGAAGCCGGGCGTGGCACTCGGCCAGTTTGGCGCTCAGCCCGGCTGCGGGCAGGCCGGTGCGGGCGGAGAGAGTCTTATCGTCGAGGGCGCGCTGGAGGACAGTTTTTCCCTCCCAGTTGCCGCCGGGGGTCAAGCCGTAGGCCAGTTTGAAGAAATCAAAATCAGGCCCGAGGGTTGTTTCGAGTTCGGCATAGTCCCAAACGTAGAATTTGCCTTCTTCGCCTTCAGAATCGGCATCGAGGCTGCTGTAAAAGCCGCCATCGGGGTGGGTTAGTTCACGCAAGACGAAATCGAGCGTTTCCTGGCACACCTGGCGAAATTTTTCTTCGCCGGTAACCTGGTAGCCGTACAGATAGGCCAGTGCCAGCTGGGCATTGTCGTAGAGCATTTTTTCGAAGTGCGGTACGCGCCACAGGTTGTCGACACTGTAGCGCGAAAAACCACCGCCAACGACATCGTACATACCGCCACGGGCCATGGCGTGCAGCACATGGGCCGCGGTTTTGATGTAGGCGGGGCGATCCCTGGTTTCACCGGAGGCTTCGAGCTGGGTTCCACGGCGCAACAGGTACTCGATGGTCATGGGCTGTGGGAATTTGGGGGCCTGTCCCCAGCCGCCGAAGCCCCAATCGTAGGATTGGACCAGCTGGTCGGCGGCGTTATCGAGCAGGGAATGGGTAAGCGGGAAGGCGGAAGTGCCGCCCCATTGGCTGGATTGGCGCAGGTGTTCGGCCACTTTTTGGCTGACGCGCTCGACCTCGGCGGGTTCCTCGCGCCAGGCGCGCGCGATGGAGGTTAGCAGGTCGCGGAAGGAGGGCATGTTGTAACGCGGGCTGGGCGGGAAGTAGGTCCCACAGTAAAAAGGGCGCAGGTCAGGGGTCAGGAAGACCGACATGGGCCAACCGCCTGAGCCGGTCATGGCGACGGTGGCGGACATGTAGATGCTGTCGAGGTCGGGGCGTTCTTCACGGTCAACCTTGATGTTAATGAAATGTTCATTCATCAACGTGGCAACGACCGGGTCTTCAAAGGATTCATGTTCCATCACATGGCACCAGTGACAGGCGGCATAACCGATGCTGAGAAAAATGGGTTTGTTCTCGGCGTGAGCGCGAGACAGGGCTTCTGCGCCCCACGGATACCAGTCGACAGGGTTGTTGGCGTGTTGGATGAGATAGGGGGAGTTCTCGTGAGCGAGCCGGTTTGGCATAGGGTACCTGTAAGAAAGAAACGGAGTCTGATGGAATGGAGATATGCTATGAACTCCGTCTATTTTATCGCGTAGAAGCTATCTTTTGCTGTATTCGGCGTGGTCGTTGAGCAGAGTCATGGATTTGCCATCGGGCGAGAAGGCGATCATCGAGTCGTCCATGAACGCGCCGAGATTCCAATGCGCGAGGAAGGTGTCACCTTGCCAATGTTCGAGTGTGGCGGTGTTGGCTCCGTAGGTGAGTTGTAGCGCGTTATCTTTGTGGGTCACGGTCATCTCGCCGTAGAGGTCGTTGGAAAATGTCCCAGCGAAAGAGTCAAGCCCGATGGACGGAGGCAGGTTCGGGTCACGTTTGAGGCGGGTTTCATCCACCTGATTTTTAACTTCTGCCATGTATCCCTGCGCGACCATCTGAAATTCGGATGACCAGTCGCGGTCATTTTTATCGAGCAGAATATCGGAGATGGCATAAAAGAGCGCGGCGTGGGCGAGGGTTTGATGGACGTTGACCATGACGGCGAGCGCGA
>CAZLSP010000017.1:0-90648 GCA_964562145.1 uncultured Anaerolinea sp.
CAAACAGGGTCTGGTATTCTTCGGGGGTTGCGCCGCCCGAAGGCGCACCGACGCCCGGTACGGCGGGCATGTTGACAAAGGGCAGATTGAATGAACCACTCGAGCTCAGGTGCCCGACAAACAGCCCACCGGCAAAGGCGCCAATGAGCAGTAACACACTTAGACACCCAATGAGCGAAAATCTGGCAATTTTATTCACAGCTACCTCCAAAAGATGAGCTTAAGGTTAGCATCGATGGATTAAATCATGATGAAATTAAATCCCGCCCTTGTAAGAATCCTGTAAGAGATTTACGCCCCGGCGGGTGGGTCAGTCTTCGTCTTGCGGGTCGTTTTGGAGCGCCTTAACCCGTTCGTTGAGTTCCTTAAAGCGATCATTCTCTTTTTTTAGCGGTTTCGAGAAATCAGTCAGGTGCTGGATGACATCCTTTTGACCCTTGCGCGGCATCCACCCGCGTACCAAGCCGTACATGGCCAGGTTGGAGACTCCCAGAATGACGATAAGCAGGACAATTACAATCCAAACTTTCTCCGGGTTCATGCTTGCCTCCCATTGAGCAAGGCGGGTAAAAGCGACCAATCTGAAAAGGCCGCATCTGCATCGGGGTGTGGTTCGCTAACGCCGTACAGCAACGAGAAAAGTCCTTGCTGGCGGGCGGCGCGGGTGGTGCGTGGCAGGTCATCGATCATCACGCAACGGCGCGGGTCGCTTTCCCCGGCCAGGCGCATGGCAATCCCAAACGATTCGGGCATGGGTTTGCAGTACGGGTCAATGGCAACCACATCCACAATGCCGTCAAAGAGATTTTCAAGCTCCAGCACCCGTAAAACTCGTCTGGCGTGATTGGCGTCGGCGTTGGTGAAGATGAACTTGCGGGCGGGCAGGCTCTCGAGAATTGAGCGAATGGCCGGGTTGGGTGCAAGGTAATCTTTAAGGGGCACATCGTGGACAAAAGCCAGGAAATCGGCGGTGTCAATCTCATGATTGGCTTGCAACCCACGCAGGGCGGTGCCATACTGCTCGAAATATTTTTTGCTCAGGGCGTTCACGTTTTCTGCCGGAATACCCATGCGCTCGCGCATATATTGGCGGATGCGTTCTTTAATCACTTGCCACAGGCCGTTGCTGGCCGGATACAGGGTGTCATCGAGGTCGAAGAAGAGGGTGGAAAAATTCATCTGGCGATTATACCTTAGGGGGCAACCACGGCTGATAGTATAATCACCCTATGCCCATCCGATTACTTGCCCCAGAAGTTGCCTCGCAAATTGCCGCAGGTGAAGTGGTTGAACGGCCCGCCTCGGTGGTGAAGGAACTGGTCGAAAACGCGCTTGATGCGGGCGCGAAATCGGTCAGCGTCACCATCCAGGAAGCCGGTCGCCGCCTGATCGAAGTGGCCGATGATGGTTCTGGCATTCCGGCGGCCGAGCTGCCGCTGGCCGTGGAGCGGCATGCCACCAGCAAGCTGGCCGCCGCCGCCGACCTGTTTCGCATTGCCACGCTCGGGTTTCGCGGCGAGGCCCTGGCCTCCATTGGCTCGGTCTCGCGGATGACAATTACCAGCCGGGTGGCGGCCGCCGCCGCGGGAGCACGCATCCGGGTCGAGGGCGGTATTGCGGCAAAAGTCGAAGCAGTGGGTGCGCCTGTCGGCACCGTCATCCGCGTGGAAGATTTATTCTACAACGTCCCGGCCCGCCTGAAATTTTTGAAACAGGATATGACCGAGCGGCGCGCCATCGATGGGCTTTTTACCCGTTATGCCCTGGCCTACCCGGGGGCGCGCTTCCGTTTAACCGATGGGGCCACGCCCACGCTGCAAACCAGCGGCGACGGTGATCGCCGCGCGATTTTGGCGGCCCTGTATGGGGTCGATGTGGCCAAACAAATGCTGGAAGTTTTGGCCGAAGAAGAGGGTCTTAAACTCACCGGTTACATCTCCCCGGCGGCGCTGACGCGCTCGAACCGGCGCGAGATGACCTTTTTTATCAATGGGCGTTGGGTATCAGATACCCCGCTAACCCAGGCGCTGCTCCAGGCGTATCACACCCTGCTGATGGTCGGCCGTTACCCATTGACAACCCTTTTCCTGGAAATTGACCCCGAGGAAGTGGACGTTAACGTGCACCCGGCCAAAGCCGAGGTGCGTTTTCGCAGCCAGGAGCGGGTTTTTAGCTTCGTCCAACGCGCTACGCGCCGGGCCCTGCTGGCCTATTCGCCGGTTCCCTCGCTGCCGCCAACGCAAAATTTGTGGGGCGGCGTCAGTTCTCAGCCACTGGCCAACTATTCTCAGGGGTCCGGGCTGGAATGGATGATTGGGCACGATACCAGGCCCGAGACGGAACTGCCCAGGGACGAATCGGCGGTTTTGCCGCCGCAAACGATAGAAGCGCCAGTCTCGGCTCGCACGTCGCTGATTAGCCTGCCCCTGCTGCGCCTGATTGGACAGATTGGCGCAACTTACCTGATTGCCGAAGGGCCAGATGGCTTGTACCTGATTGACCAGCATGCCGCGCACGAGCGCGTTTTGTTCGAGAAGTTGATGGCCCAGCATGAGCAAAAGAATATCGCCTCGCAGGCGCTGCTAACGCCGGTGGTAGTGACCTTGCCGCCGGGCAGCGCAGCCGTCATCAGCAGTCAGTTGCCCGTGTTGGGAAAATTTGGGTTCGAGGTCGAGCCATTTGGGCCCAATGCCTTCCAGGTGCGCGCCATGCCGGTCTTGTTTGGCGGCGCCGACCCGGCCACGGCCTTGCGCGCACTGGTGGAAGACTTTGAAGAAGACGAAGCCCCGCTCCAGGACGAGATTGAAGCCCGCATTGCCGGGCGGGTGTGCAAACGGCTGGCGGTAAAGGCCGGGCAAGTGTTGAACCCGGATGAGCAGCGCGCCCTGTTAACTGACCTTGAAAATTGCGATTCGCCCCGCACCTGTCCGCATGGCCGCCCAACGATGATTCACCTGTCGGTGGATATGCTCGAGCGGCAGTTTGGGCGGCGAGGAGCGCGCTAGTGGAGAAGACCATGAAGGCATTGTGGCTGGAAAATAACCAGATTCGTGTGCGCGAAGATGCCCCCTTGCCCGCTCGCCCCGGCGAGGCCCTGGTAAAGGTTCATCTCGCCGGGATTTGTGGCACTGACCTTGAAATGGTGAAGGGCTACTATCCGTTTACGGGTATTTTGGGGCACGAGTTTGTGGGTGAACTGGTCGGCAGCACCGATGACAGCCCCAATTTTGCGGCCTGGGTGGGAAAACGCGTGGTAGGCGAAATCAATGCCAGTTGCAGGTTTTGTGAACAGTGTCGCGGCGGCCGTCCAACGCATTGTGAAAATCGCACGGTGCTGGGTATGAAGGCCCGCGATGGAGTCTTTGCTGAATATGTCAGCCTGCCGTTTGAGAACCTGCACCTTGTGCCCGATTCGGTCCCTGATGAAGCGGCCGTTTTTGCCGAACCGCTGGCCGCGGCGCTGGAAATTTTGCAGCAGGTGCAGGTGCGGCCCGCCGACCGTATTTTGCTGGTGGGTGCGGGGCGGCTGGGACAATTGATTGCGCAGGTGCTGGCGCTTACCGGGGCCGATTTGCGGGTGGTGGCGCGGCACCCGTTGCAGCGCAAGTTGCTCTCAGACCGGGGCATCTGGTTAATTGATGAGGGCGATGTGCAGGCCTGGCGTTACGATGTTGTGGTGGAAGCCACCGGCTCGACCGCCGGGTTTGAACTGGCGCGCAAAGCGGTGCGCCCGCGCGGGACTTTTGTTATGAAAAGCACTTATAAGGGCGATCTGACGCTAAATATGTCGTCGCTGGTGGTCGATGAAATTAACCTGGTCGGTTCACGTTGCGGGCCGTTTGACCCGGCGCTGATCTTGCTGGAGAAACACGAAATCGATCCGACCCCGATGATCTCGGCCCAGTTTAGGCTGGATGAGGCGCTGAAGGCATTTGAAGAAGCCGAACAGCGGGGTAGTTTGAAGGTGTTGATTCGCCCCAACTAAAAATGTGGCCCACCCTTGCCCGTTTAGCGGCAGGTCAAAGCGATTAAACATAAAATTCTCCGGCATACACATGCCGGAGAATTTTTATAAATTCAGGCGGGTCTATTTGCGGGGAATTTGAACGATAAAGGCGGTGCCTTCGCCAACCTTGCTTTTTACTTCGATGCGTCCGCCGTGACCCTGGACAATCTGTTTGCAGATGGATAGCCCCAGGCCGGTTCCGGCGGCTTTGGTTTCCATGCCTTTGACGCGGTAAAACTTTTGGGACAGGTTGGGCAGGAATTCTTCGGGGATGCCCAGGCCAGTGTCGGCGACGCTAATGAACCAGTGCCGCTCTTCCATGCCTGCGCTGACGATGACTTTCCCGTTGGGACGGTTGTATTTAATGGCATTGCTGACCAGGTTGAGCATCACCTGTTTGAGTTTGTCGCGGTCGGCTTCGACGACGGGCATATCTGATGGGACCTTGATTTCGATGGTGATGTGGTTTTCTTCGGCTTTGGAAATCATCACGCCGCGGCATTCTTCGAGCAGGGGCAGGATGGGGAAGGATGATTTTTGGAACTGTACGCGACCCGATTCCAGCCGGGCCAGGTCGAGGAAAGATGAAGCCAGCGAGTTGAGCCGCAGGGTTTCCTGGTGAATGTTGGTGATGATTTGTTCGGCCTGTTGGCGTGAGATTTCGGGGCGCAGCAGCAGGTAGGTGGCGGTGCTGAGTGAGGCCAGCGGAGTGCGCAGTTCGTGAACAAATTCGGCGATCAGGTCGGATTGTTGGAACAAGCGAGTGTTTTCAATGGCGACAGCCGCCTGGGCGCCGAGCACCAGCAGCATCTCTTCGTCGGTTTCGCTGAATTCGCCATTGTTTTTGTTGAGCACTTCCAGGACGCCAACCACCTTGTCTTTGGTGATGAGCGGAACGCCCATGAGCGAGGTGGTATCAAAACTGAGGGTTTGCCCAACGCTCTTGAAGTGGCGTGTGTCCTCGTGGACGTTTTTAATGCGCAACGGCTGGCGGTTGAGAACGATCCACCCGGCCAGGCTGTCGAGCGGGACGACCATGCCGCGCATGGTGGGGTCCATGTTGGTGGCAACCTGGAAGTAGAGCTGGCTGGCGGCGTCGTCGTAGAGCAGGATGGAGGCGGCCTGGGCTTCGGTGATGTCGCGGGCGGCGAGAATGATGCGGTTGAGCAGGCGGTCGAGGTCGAGGGTTGAAGCCAGATCGCGTGAGATGTCGATCAGGCGTTTATAGCGGTCGATGTTTTTATTGGTTTCAGACATGGCGGAGTACCCGTTCGGTGATTGCCGGTAAGATGGAGGCGATGTCGTCAGCCAGGATGATATCGGCGCGGACATTCAAATAAGTTGGGCTGTTATTAATAATAATCAAATGTGCGCCGCGGTCAATGGCTTGCATGGGCAAACCCGCAACGGGCAACACTTCCAGCGAGGAACCTGCCACCAGCATCAGGTCGCAGGCGCGGGCTTCGCGCTGGGCTTCGTACCAGGCTTTTTGGGGCAGTTGCTCCCCAAAGAGGATGACATCTGGTTTTAAGATGCCGCCGCAGTCGGGGCAGTGGGGGATTTCTCCCCGGTCGACAAATTGGGGCAGGTAGGCTTCGTATCCAAATTGATGATAGCAGCGCGTACACGACAGGGTTTGGAGCGTGCCGTGCATTTCAATGACGCGTTGCGAACCTGCCTTCTGGTGCAGCATGTCGATATTTTGGGTGATGATGGCGTGCAGGTGGTTGTGCTTTTGCAGGTCTGCCAGGGCCTGGTGGGCAGGGTTGGGGCGGGCATAGAAGATCTGGCTGGCAAGCGGACGAAACCAGGCAAAGAATTTTTCGGGATGGGTGCGGAATGTAGAAAGCGAGGCCACTTCAAGCGGTTCGTCGCGCGACCACAGGCCGGTTCCTTCGGAGCGGAAATCGGGGATGCCAGAAGGCGTGGAAAGGCCCGCGCCTGTCAGAATCACAGCGTGGCGGGCCTTTTGAACAAGCTCTGCAGCGTAATCAATTGCTTCCAGTGTTTGACTGGAGAACGATGTCATCGTTTTACGGATTTGGGGGCACGGGTTTGGATTTTTTCGGCCAGGGCAGAGAACTGCTGCCGGGTCAGGCTTTCATTTTGAGCCAGGTAAGCCATATTCTTGACGCGAATGGCCTGCAAGAGCAGCTCCGGCGCGGGGGTGAAGGTGACTTCGATGGGGTAGCGTAATTTGTCTTGTACCTGAGGAACTGAGAGTTGGGCTTCGGAGCGCAGGCGGTAGTTGGTCACGGCTCGGATGCGCGATTTTTCAACGCCGATTTCGCCCAGGTCATCGATTAAGGCGCGCGAGTGTTGCAGGGAGTTGTCGAAGGGTTCGATGACGACCAACACCTCGTTGAGCATGGGCGCCAGTTTTTGGTTGGCAGGGGTCAGGCCGGTGCCCAGGTCGATCACGACATAGCGTGACATGAATTGCAAGCGGTTGAGAATAATCTCAAAGTGCTGGATGTTGGTCTGGTACTGGCCCTCTTTGGGGCGCGGGGAGGCTGCCAGGATGTCTACGCCGGAAGGATGGGCGATGAGTTTTTCTTTGACCATCTGGCGATTGATGTCGGTGGTGCGGGCGGTCAGCAGTTCGGTCAGGCCGCTGCTTTTGACCAGCGCCAGGTCAAAGGCCAGGGTGCCTTGCCCGGGCCGGAATTCGGCCAGGATGACGGCTTCATCGGTGGTTTTTTGCAGGGCTACGGCCAGGTTGGAGGCCACGGAAGTGACACCCAGCCCGCCGCGTGCAGCCAGCACCCCAATCAGGTAACCGGGCTGGTCGATGGGGCCGGTGGGCGGGTTGATTTTGCTTTTAGAGGACCGCGCCAGCAAGGCCTTGACGTGTGCCTGGAGTTCGGTGGGGTGGGTCGGTTTGGTGAGATAGTCATCGGCCCCGGCTTCAAACCCGGTGACTTTGTCATCGAGCTGGCTTTTGGCGGTAAACATCAGGATCGGGATGTTTACGGTCTTTTCGTTGGCGCGCAGGTTGCGGGCTACTTCGTAGCCATTCATGCCAGGCATCATCACGTCGAGCAAGATGAGGTCCGGTAGTTCGCTAAAGGCCAGTTCCAACCCTTGCGGGCCGGAGCTGGCCGCTACGATCTGGAAGCCCTGTTTTTGGAGCATCAGGCCTACCAGACGCAGGGTGTCGAGGTCGTCGTCAATGATGAGGATTTTTTCAGGCATAGGGTTGTCTCGGCGAAAAAGTCTATCTCAGTTTAGCACTAAGCGAAACATCAGGCAAGCAGTTTCCTGATTGTAATCATATTTTTATCATAACGTTACGCGCCGGGATTGTCGGTTGTGACAATCCCGGCGCGAGTTGGGACGGGGTCTTTATACGATGTCGTAGGGGCGCATCATTTCGTTGTCTTCGTGCTCAACGATATGACAATGCCAGACGTAGCGGCCGGGGTAATCAAAGGTGGCTTTAACGCGGGTGATTTCGCCGGGATAAACGGTGAACGTGTCTTTGCGACCCATTTCACGCGGTTCGGGCGGGCGGACGCTTTTATCACCCATGCTTTCACGGTTGACAACCTCGAACATCACTTCGTGAATGTGGATAGGATGAGCATCTGCGGTGAAGTTGTGCACTTCCCAAATTTCGGTGGAGTTTAGCTTCACGGTTTCGGTGATTTCATCTTTCCACATGCGGCCTTCCGGCTGGCCGGAGGCATCGAAGGTGCCCAGTACCGCTGCCACCGGGATGGCATCGGCTTCTTCCATGAACATCGACATTTCTTCGATCAGGGCTACGGCGCGGGTATTGCTCTCTTTGGGGAGTTTTTTCAACTCTGGCAGGACCAGTTCGGAGGGTGGGGTGCTGGTATCTTTGCCTTGCAGCGGCACCACAATGAATTTCATCACCTGGCCGGTGCTGTCGGGGTGGGCGGCTTCGAGTGAGCCTCCCTCGCCGTCGGACAGGGTTCCATCGGGGTTAAAGCCCTTGAAGGGTTCATCGGGGCCAACGTTGAGCAGGGTAATCTCGGTGCCTTCAGCCAGACCGGCGAAATCGACGATGAGATCGGCGCGTTCGGCGGGGCTCATCTGGATGATGTCGAGTTCTACGGGTTGCGGTAAGAAGCCACCCTCGGCGCCAATTTGCCACACCGGGACTTTTTTGCTGAATTTGAGCAGCAAGTAACGGGCATTGCAGCCGTTGAGCACACGGAAGCGGTAGCGGCGTGGTTCGACCTCGAGCTTGGGCCAGGTTTTGCCGTTGACCAGCATGGTGTTGCCGAAAAATTCCGGGTTCCAGATGGGCGGCACATCTGACTGAGGAACGACACGGCCGCGATACTCATCGAAGAATTCACGGCTGGCCGGGTAGAAGAGAGAGCCGTCGGCGTTGAAGGAGCGATCCTGGATGGCGAGCGGAATCTCGTAATAGCGGGTTCCGGCCGCATCTCCCAGCATGGGCGCCGGGCCGGGCAGTTCGCCCGAAACCAGGTCACGGTCGCCGCCGCGCAGCATATAGAACCCTGCGGGTCCGGCGTAAACATTGAGACGGGTCATGCCCAGGGCATGGTCGTGATACCAAAGGGTAGCGGCGTCTTGTTCGTTGGGGTAGTCAAATGTGGCAGTGCCGGGTTCCCACTCAACACCGAATTTTTCCTTGAACTTGGCCTGGAAGCGTTCGTACCATTTGCCATGCGATTTGTAGCGCTGGATGTTGCTGGCGGCAGGCAGGTACCAGGCTTCGGCGTAGCCGTCGCTTTCTTCGTGGGCGTGCGCACCGTGCACATGGGTGACCATGGGGACCGGGCCGGTATAGGCCTCGGGCGTACCGGTAAAGACCGGGCGAATATCGGTTTCAGGCCCGGCCGGGTTGGCCCAGTGCAGGGTCTGGTCTACGGGTAAAAGATGGGGCAGGTATTTGCCATCCGCATCCACTAACTGGTTCATCCATTTGACGCGTGTAGCGCGGCCATAAATGGCTTCGATGGTAAAGGATGGGTAGTTAAAGGTTTCGGGGTGGTTGGCCGAGCCATAGCCCCACACGGTGGTTTTGGGGGAGCCGGTTGGCAGGACCTGCTGTTCAAACTGTCGAACCGCGATTTCGTAATAATCATGGTCGGCATTTTCGGCTGTGCGTGGCATAGCCGGGGGAATGACGAGCGGGTCGACAAATTTGGGCAGGTGTTCAACATCGAGCGGGGGCTTGGCCTCGATGAACATGCGTTGAAGAGGAGCGCATCTGCTATAAAGCAGCACACTGGCCCCCGTCAGCGCAGACAACTTGAGAAAATCTCGTCTGGATATCATCTGTTCTCCTCATGTAGTACGGACAAAATAATAGACCACCAATAAATATAGGTGGCCGGTTTCGCTACTAGCTCGCCGGCATCCCGCGTAATAACGCAAGCGACCAAGTTAAGGATGGTCCGGGTCAATGCTGCCAAAGTAGATAGAATTACTATGAGTATAGGAAAACAAATGTCATTGTGCAAGTGTGAGATATGCAATATCTTTATGTTACATTGTCATGGTTTATTGCATGCGTCTTTCCAATTCCTGCTGGATGTCGGCGGGAGTCAACCCCCTGGCGGCCATCAACACCAGGGTGTGATACGCCAGGTCGGCGATTTCCTCCACCAATCGGGCGTTTTCTTGAGCGAGTGCGGCGACTACCACCTCGGTGCCCTCCTCGCCCACTTTCTGGGCCATGCGCGGCAAGCCAGAGTCGAACAGGGAATTGGTATAAGAACCGGGTTTGGGGTTGTTTTTACGGTCTAATATTGTTGCGTAAAGTTCGTTTAGATTCATTGGATATCCTCTGTTTATGTTGAATAGAAAGTAGAAAGTGGAAGAACCGCTACTTTTCACTTCCTACTTTCCTGTAGAAGCACGTTATCGCCCCGGTGTGGCAGGCCGGACCGGCGGGTTCCACCAGCACCAGCAGCGTGTCGCCGTCACAGTCGTAGCGGATTTCGACGACTTTCTGAATATTTCCAGAAGTTCCGCCTTTGTGCCACAACTCCTGGCGTGAGCGGCTCCAGAACCAGGTTTCACCGCTTTCGATGGTTTTCGCCAACGATTCGGCGTTCATGTAAGCCAGCATCAGCACGTCTTTGGTGGTGGAGTCCTGAATAACAGCGGGGATAAGACCGTCACGAAAGACCAAAGATGAAAGATGTCGATTTTCGCTCATTCTCTCCCCTTTCATCTTTCTTTCGCAGCATCAACCATGCGAATTTTCAAACCGCGTTCAGAAAGATACGCTTTAATCTCTCCCACCGTGTACTCGCCAAAATGCAGCATCGACGCCACCAGCGCGGCATCGGCTTTGCCTTCGGTCAGCACGTCGTACAGGTGCTCGGGCTTGCCGCCGCCGCCCGAGGCAATCACCGGCACCGAAACGGCCTCAGCAATCAGGCGCGTCAGGGTCAGTTCGTAGCCTTCTTTGGTGCCATCGGCGTCAATCGAATTGACTACCAGCTCGCCCGCGCCCAGGTCCACGCCACGTTTGGCCCATTCGATGGCATCCAGCCTCATCGGCGTGCGGCCGCCGTTGATGACAATCTCGTATCCGCTGGGGATGGTAACGGATGGCTGGACCCGCAGCACATCCATCGACAAAACGACTGCTTGCGCCCCGAATGCTTTCGAGGCTTCGGCAATCAGGCCCGGATTTTTGACCGCCGCGCTGTTGACGTTGACTTTTTCCGCCCCGGCCAGCAGCACGCGGCTGCAATCTTCCACCGTTCGCAGGCCTCCGCCCACCGAAAAGGGGATAAAAACCTGCTCCGCCACGCGGCTGACCACATCCAGCATAATGCCGCGGTTGTCGCTGGAAGCAGTGATGTCATAAAAAACCAGTTCGTCGAGACCCTGGGTGTAATACTCTTTGGCCTTCGCCACCGGGTCGCCGATGTCTTTTGTATCCACAAATTTGACCGATTTGGCCAGTTTGCCGTCACGGACATCCAAACAGGAAATAATTCGTTTTGAGAGCATATTTATTTCTCCCGTAGGGGCGCAGCATTGCTGCGCCCTTACATTTGCCAATTTGCAAAATTTTCTAACAATTTCAAGCCCACCGGGCCGCTTTTCTCAGTATGAAACTGAACCGCAAATAGATTATCTTTCCCAATCGCCACGGGGAATTCGCCGCCGTAATCGCTGACGGCGTAGATTTGGGATTTGTCCGCCGGTTGGGGATAGAAGGAGTGGACGAAGTAAAACTCGTCGCCAGGACGCAGGTGCGCCAACAGTGGATGCGGTCGGGTGACGCTGACGGCATTCCAGCCCATGTGCGGGATTTTAAGCGAATGCGCTAGCGGATTGGGAACGGAAAAACGGATGGTTTTGCCCGGCAAAAGCCCCAAACAGGTGGCGTCATCCTCCTCTGACGAGTCCAGGATAATCTGGCAGCCGATGCAGATGCCGAGGATGGGGGTTCCGGCGGCGAAGGATTCTTTCAGCGCCGAATCGAGCCCACGCTCATGGAGAATGCTCATGGCCGCGCCAGCGGCTCCGACCCCGGGGAAGATGATTTTTTCGGCGCGGCGAACCACTTCCGGGTCGGCAGAGATTTGGCAGGGAATGCCAAGGTGGGTTAACGCCCTTCGGACAGAGGTCAGGTTCCCGGCTTTGTAATCCACAAGTGTAATCATAGTGATGATGACGTTCCTTTCAGGGGAATTTTTTCTACTTCGTAATCAGGGAGCTGGTCTTCCAACAAGCGCACGGATGGATTCAGCCACGAGACCAGCGCCATACCCAAAACAATCAGCCCGAGCAGGATGAACATGAAGGCCATGCCGCGCCCTGCGCCGACGCCGATTAGCATACCGATCGAATCAGCCAGTGCGCCCCCCGGCTCCAGCATGGGCTGGAACACCCGGCTCGCCAGCGGACCGGCAAACAGGATTCCCAGCGATTGACCCCCCACGGCAAGCGTTCCCAGGATGGCAAACAAGCGTCCCTGCATTTCAGGCGCACTCTTGACCTGCCAGATGACCTGGTTCAACCCGGTCACGAAAACAAAACTCAGCCCAATCAGGAAAACGCCCAAGCCAATCGTCCACGGATTTTCCCAAAGGCCCATCAGGATCGTTGCCAGGCCTGCAAACACCAGGGCCGCCAGGATGCTGTTCATGCGGCGAGAATTCTCGCGCCGGGAAGCCAGGAAGACGCCGCCAACGATGGAGCCGACCCCATACGCAGCCAGGATCAGGCCCAAGGTTTTTTCAGTGTCGAAACTCAGCACCAGGGGGGTGATCAGCGAATAAGCCATCCCCGGCAGGAGAAATAAAGTCAGCGTGAACAGGCTGATTAACGTGACAAAAGCAGGGCGCTCCTTGATGTACTTGAAACCCTCGGACAACTCCGCCCAAAACATCATCCGGCCAGAGCGCTCTGCTGTTTGCGCCGGGTGCGGAATCTGGATCAGCGAAAGGATAAGGATGTTGATGACGAAGGTGATGACGTCAATGATGAACACGACTTCCAGACCGAAAGCGCCGACGATGAACCCGGCCAGGCCTGGCGCGAGGATCGCTTCCATCGGGCGCAGCAACTGACTCAGCCCGGAAGCGCGGTTTAATCGATCTTTGGGCACCAGCAGGCGCGCGCTCGATTGCATGGCCGGGGAAATGAAGGCGCTGGCAATCCCGTTGATGGACATGGCAACGTAGAGATGCCAGAGCGTTAGTGAACCGATGAAATACAAGATTGCCATCGCCAGGATGCCGAGGCTGGCAACCAAATTCGCGCCAATGAACAGTTTGCGGCGATCCCAACGGTCAATGAACGGCCCGGTAAACAGGGCGCTCAGCCCGGCCGGGAAGACCGCGAAGAACATCATGGTGGTGTAGGCGGTGGTGTCCCCTGTTTCTGCCAACACCCAAACGCCCAAGCCGAAACGGGTCATGCCGGAGCCGATGACCGAGATGAGTTGCCCGCCGAGAAGGGCGTAGAAGGCCCGCAAGCCTTGTAAGCGTTGGATAGGTTTCATAGGTTTCCTTCGAGAATCCTGTAATAACTTTTATTTTTTTAAATTCGCAAACCAGTTTTGGATCTTGCGATGGTTTTTGGTAGCGATTGCCAATACAACCAGCACAGCAGGTATTCCGGTAATGTATGGCAGGAAGGGATACAGATTCTGAAAGATTTCCCTGATGATAAGGATTCCAGCTGAGAGACTTTTGCCATTTGCTAATTGAATGGCGATAATCATGGCGCTTGCGATGGCAACAACTACCAGGGGTGAAAGCGTCAAAAGGAATAATGACAAAACCAGTTTCAGCGTTTTCGTGATCATCATTCCAGCACCCGCACCACGCCATTCGAGCCATCCACTTCCACCAGTTGACCGTCTTTAAGCAGGTGGGTGGCGTCATCCAGCCCCGAGACACAGGGAATGCCATATTCACGCGCCACTACCGCGCCATGCTGGAGCGCGCCGCCGATTTCGAGAATAATGCCCGCGGCGTTGATGAACAGCGGCGTCCAGCCCGGATCGGTGGCGCGGGCCACGAGAATCTCGCCGGGGAGCAGGGATTTTTCGTTGGCCGCGTGCAGCACCTTGACGCGCCCCTGCGCCACGCCGGGAGAAATGGGCACGCCGCTCAGCGCGCCATCCGCGGCGGCTTTGCGCGGCGGGTAGAAGATTTTGCCGCGCGAGTCGATCATGCGCGCCGTCAGTTTGCTTTTGCGGATTTTCTGAATCGGCGCCGAGCGTTCCCGCGCCAGCGCGCGCAAATCCAGTGACGGGTCATTCACGGCGCGGTCAATGTCGGCGATGGTCAGGTCAAAGATTTGTTCGGGGGTGTCGAGCCGCCCGGCGGCCACAAACTTTCGCGCCACAGCCAGCGCCTGGCGGCGGAACAGGTCAACCACTTTGATGATGTAATATTTGGGCGTTTCACGGTAGCCGCCAAAGGTCAGCCAGCGCTTGTAGTAGCGCTCAAAGGCGCGGGCTTTGCCTTTTTGACGGGCAAGGACGTACAGCGTCTGGTAGGCGGCTTCGCGTTTGGCGCGGGCCGCGTCAAAGAAGGATGTTTCACCACCCGCGTGCATGGATTTGAGTTGCTCGAACAGGCCCGCCGGGTTTTCGTAGGGGCGCGGCGTGGCAGGGTCAATCTCGCCCGGGCAGCGGAAGCCAAATTCAGCCAGGAAAGTTTCCCAGTGGCGGGCAAAATCCGGGGCAACGGAGCCCTGCTTAAGGGCGGAAAGGAAATCCGCGGCACCGTCAAACCGCTTGAGTTCCGGGTCAGCCGCCAGGGCGTACATCGCTTCGCCCATTTCCGTGGTTTTATTGCCCGGCAGTGCAATCCCCAGGTTGATGAGATGGTCCTGCACCTGCGCCGCCTCGGCCTTGAACAAACCTTTGATACGCTGCTGGGCCAACTGCGCGGCCAGGATCATCGGAATGCCATAATCGCCGTAGAAAAAGGTCAGCAGGTTGGTGAGGGCAGCAGCCTGCCCGGCCAGCGAAAGCCCATCGGCGGCAAACGTATCCAGCCGCCGGTTTTCCTCGGGCAGGGCGGCCTGGTAACGCGCCAGCACCTGCGCCGGGCGGAAATAAGCCTCCAGCACACCCTTGACCATCGGCAGCATTTTGAAAACCATTTGCCCGCGCATGGCTTTCAGTTTTTGGGGCAGTTCGCCGCGCGTATACTGGCGCATGTCAATCCCATCCAGGGTTTCCGTCACCCGTGGGTCACCCATGCTGCCCGGCGCAAGCGCCGCATTTTTCATGCCCATCATCATGGCGTGCGAGACATTCATGTAATAGCCGCCGCCCGCCGTAAACGTCACGCCATCCAGCCCAATCGCGCCCTCGGCCACCGGCCCGCCCACCTTGTTGAGCACATGACCCAGAAAATCCGTCCCCAGCACCGAGAGCGGCTCCTGAAGGCCCTGCTCGATCAGCGTGGAGTTGGCGTACAGGCGCTTCGGCTGCCCCGGCGCAGTGACCATCTCGGGCGGCAGCGGCAGGTAAGCGGTGATAGGCCGCGCCTGGAGCAGGTAAATTTTGCCGCCCGCGAGCGCCCATTCAATATCCACCGGTTTCTGGTAATACGCTTCCACTTTTTCGAGCAGGCGGGTCAGTTCCAGCGCCTGGGTGGGGGTGATGGCGGTCTGGGCCTGGTTTGGTTGGATGGATTGAACGGTGCCACCCTCGGCATTTAACCGGATCACCGACTGCTTCGCCCCTACGCGGGTCTCGATGATTTCGCCCCGCAGCCTGTCCACCACGAAAAGGTCAGGGTCTGCCTCCCCGGCCACCACCGATTCACCCAGCCCGTAATTGGCGTTGATGACGGCTTCGTCATAGCAGTTGTTGAGCGGGTTGAGCGAAAAGGCCACACCCGCGGCCTCGGCATCCACCTGCTGCTGGATTACGACTGCAATGCGCGGCTGGTCCATACGAAAACCGCGCTCTTTTTTGTATATAAAGACCCGCTCATCAAAACTGGACGCAAACGAATGACGGATGGCCGCTTCCAGGCCTTCCAGCCTGACCCCCAGGGTGGTCTCGTACCCCCCGGCAAAGGACGCCCCTTCCAAATCCTCCTCCGGCGACGATGAGCGCACCGCGAACAGCCCTGCGCCATGCTCCGCGCGGAAAGTTTCCAGCGCGGCTTCCAGTTCACTCCGTTGGGCGGGGGTCAGTTCCAGCGAGCGGCACAAGGTTTGCAGCGCCCTGGCGGTTTGGGCGATGTCCTCGCCCCTGGTCAGCCCGCCCCAGGCCTGGGATTGTTTCAGCGACTCAATCCACGGCTCGAAAAAGCGCACCGTCAGCACCAGCCCGGGCGGGACGGGCATCCCGGCGGCGGTCATCTGCATCAACGCCAGGGCTTTGCCGCCCGCCTGGTCAAGCGCGGGAAGGGTGGATGAAGTGAAGGGGAAAATCGTGCTCATGGAAGGTTTACTCCGGTAGAAATTTTTGTAATTTTAGAATATAATCATGCAAAGATTTCAGAATTATAGGCATAATTTTGTAATTGTCAATGCTTTATACTCTAAAATTTACAAAATATCTCTCTGGAGAGCAGATTATGGACGGGTTTGAACGCCGGAAAGAACAGAGCAAGGAAGACATCCGCAAGGCAGCCTGGGAACTGTTCAGCCAGTTTGGCGTGGACAAGGTCAGCATCGCGGATATTGCCCGCAAGGCGGGCGTCTCGCAGGCCACCATCTACAACAACTTTGGCAGCAAAGATGCCCTGGCGCGTGAGTTCGTGACGATGGCGGTGGCACATCTGATGGCCCGTGTCCAGGAATTGCTAACGCCCAAAATGCTGTTTCGTGAAAAGATGGCGGCGGTCATCCAGTTTATTTCCGAAATGCTGGCAAACGGCCAGCCCTCGGCTGCTGAAAGCGCCATTTTCAGCAGTGTTGACTTGCAAAATGACCCGGAAATCAAGAAAATTCGCGCCGACGCGCAAGAAAAAATGTCGGCGCTGCTGTTGGATTTGATTCAGGAAGGTAAACAGCAGGGACAGGTCAATCCCAACCTGTCGGACGAAGCGCTGGGGATCTATTTTGGCATCTTCATGGATATGTTCACCCATCCACAACTCCAGCACCGCTCCCATCAAAACCCCGGCCTGGTGCGCGAATTGGGCGAGTTGATGGTCTTTGGGCTCAAGGGTGAACAGGAATAAAGCATCTTATAGCCTGTTCTGGGGGAGGTTGATCACATCGCGCAATCGAAAATTGCCTTCATACAGCGCCCTGCCGATGATGACGCCCGCCAGCCCGGCCTGTTTGACGCGGATGACATCCTCCACGCTGGAGACGCCACCCGAAGCGACCACGTTCAACCCGGTAGCGTTTTGCAATTCCACGGCAGATTCCACGCTGACGCCGGTTCCTGCTCCGTCGCGGCGGACATCCGTCAAGACACACCACTCCAGGCCCTGAGCCTTGAAGCGTTTCCCGGCTTCGAGCATGGTCAGCGGTGTGGATTCCTGCCAGCCTTTGATCATCACCAGCCCATCGCGCACGCCAATATCGGCGGCGATGCGGGTGGAACCATAGCGGGCAACCGCCCAATCCACCAGTGCCGGGTTTTGGATCGCAGCGGTGCCAAGGAAAACCCGTTCCACGCCCATTTCGAGCGGGATGCGGATGGTTTCTTCGTCGCGGATACCGCCGCCGAATTCGACCTTCAGACCAACGCTGAGAATCGCTTCGAGGGCTTTAAGGTTGGCTGCGGCCTCCTCGCCAAAGGCGCCGCTCAAGTTGATAACGTGAATCCATTCAGCGCCCTCGGACTTGAATTGCTCAGCCTGCGCGCGTGGGTCGTCGCCGTAGGTGGTTTGCTGGTTCGGGTCGCCCTGCACGAGGCGGACGATTTTGCCGTTGCGCAGGTCTATCGCTGGAAATATCGTGAAGAGTGGCATTAAGAAAACCTTTTTGGACACGGATTTTACGGATTACACGGAGTAACACGGATTTTTTCTTTAATTTTCCGTGCCAATCCGTGTGTTCCGCGTAATCCGTGTCCCATTTTATTTTGTCAAAGTACCCTTCGTGCTTGGCACAGTCTTTCGTCTTTCGTCCATCATTGTCGCCGCATCCAACGCCCGCGCCAGCGCCTTGAATAGCGCTTCGGCTTTGTGGTGATCGTCGCGGCCATAGAGAATTCGGGCATGGAGGTTGCAGCGGCTGGTGACGGCGAAACTCTCGAAAAAGTGTGGGAACAGGCTGGTGGGAATCTGCCCAACCGGGGCACTGCCCCATTCGGCGTCGATCACGCTGTAGGGGCGGCCCGATAAATCGAGAGCAACAAATGCCAGGGTTTCATCCATCGGGGCGTAAAAACTCGCCATGCGGACAATCCCTTTGCGGTCGCCGAGGGCCTGGTCGAAGGCGGAACCCAGCACCAGGGCCACATCCTCGACGGTGTGATGAACATCGATGTGCAGGTCGCCGCTGGCTTTGACGGTCAGGTCGAACAAGCCATGCACGGCAATGTGGGTCAGCATGTGGTCGAGAAAACCGACGCCGGTGGCGATGTCATGCTGACCGGAGCCATCGAGGTTGAGTTCGATGGTGATGTCGGTTTCGTTGGTTTTGCGGGAGATGGAAGCGGTACGCATATAAATCCTTTGTGGTGAGGGTGCGTCGCACCAGACTTTTGGAGGAAACCCGTTAAACGGTATCAGTTTTCGCTGGAAAATATTCCGTTTATCTTGGTGCGACGCACTCCTGTAGCGCCGCCAGCAGGGCATCCGTTTGTTCGGGTTTGCCCACGCTGATGCGGATGCAATCCGTCAGGCCGGGTTTGTTGAAGTAGCGGATGAAAATGCCGTGTTTTTGGGCTAAATCCGCTTTGAGTTGGGCGGCGTCGATTCCCTTTACGCGGCAGAGCACGAAATTGGCTGCGGAGGGGTAGACGGTTAGAAAGTGGAAAGATGAAAGAGCGGCGGCGAGGCGGTTTCGTTCGGCGACGAGGGTTTTGACCGTCCAGGCGAGATATTCCGGGTCGTCGAGGGCGGCGATGGCGGCCTCGCTGGCAGCGACGTTGACGTTGTAGGGCTGTTTGGCCTTCCAGAGCGTGGGCATCAGCCAGGAGGGGAAAGCGCCATAGCCGACGCGCAAGCCAGCCAGCCCGGCCAGTTTGCTGAAGGTGCGCAGGACAATCAGGTTATTGGTAATTGGGACGTTGGTAATTTGGGATTCTACGCTGGAGAATTCGATGTAGGCCTCGTCGAGGATGATCAGCGCGGGTAAGGTTAATAGTTTTTGCAAGACCGGCGGCGGGAGCAGCGAGCCATCGGGATTGTTGGGGGAGGTGAGAAAAATCAACTTGGGAGAAAATTTTTCAGCAGCCTCCAAAATCCCCTTTAAATCCAATGAAAAATCGCTGTTGCGCGGGATGTTGACCACCCTGGCGTTGTTCAGGTCGGCGTCGAAGGCGTACATGCCGAAGGTGGGCGGGCAGTTGAGGATGGCGTCGCCGGGATTGAGCGTGACGCGCATAATCAGGTCGATCAGTTCGTCTGCGCCTGCACCGACGAGCAGGTTCTCGGCGGGCGCGCCGGTAAAACGGCCGAGGGCGGCACGCAGGGCGCGGCTCTCCGGGTCGGGGTAGATGTGGCCGTATGGCAGGTTCGCCAGGGCCTGGCGGGCGCGCGGCGACATGCCGTAGGGGTTCTCGTTGGCGTCGAGTTTGATGATGTCCTCGGGCGCGCGGCCTACTTTTTGCGAGAGAACTTCAAAGGGTTCAATCGGGGTGTAGGGAGGCAGGGAGGCGATGTGAGTTGGTAGGGTAATCGGGTTCATAAGCGGCATAGAAAGTAGAAAGTGGTTTTTCTACTTTCCACCTTCTACCCGGCAATCCGCCGAGCGGGCGTGGGCTTCGAGGCCTTCGGCGCGGGCGATGCGGGCGGCGAGCGGGGCGATTTGGGCGGTGGTGGCCGGGTTGAGCGCGATCAGGCTGACGATGTGGACAAAATCCCAGACGTTGAGCGGCGAGGCGAAACGGGCGCTGCCGCCGGTAGGCATGACATGACTCGGTCCGGCGACGTAATCGCCAAGCACTTCAAAGGAGTGCTCGCCCATGAAAATGCCGCCCGCGTTGGTGATTTTCTCGCTCAAGGCCCAGGGGTCCGCCACGGCCAGGCAGAGATGCTCGGGGGCATAGAGATTGTTCAGTTCGGCGGCTTCGTCCAGGTCGCGGGTAAGGACGATTCCGCTCTGGCCGGGCAGGGACTGGGCCAGGATGTCGGCGCGGGGCAAGGTTTCCATCTGGCGGGCCACTTCCACCTGGACTTTTTCGGCCAATTCACGCGAGGGAGTGAGCAGGATGGCGCTGGCAAGCACGTCATGCTCGGCCTGGGCCAGCAAATCGGCGGCAACCCAGGCGGGTTTGGCATTGGCATCTGCGATAATGACGGTTTCAGTCGGGCCAGCCAACCCGTCGATGCCGACGGCGCCAAAGACCTGGCGTTTGGCGAGGGTGACGAACAGGTTGCCGGGGCCGAAGATTTTGTCAACGGATTTGACAGTGTCAGTTCCATATGCAAGGGCCGCGATGGCCTGTGCGCCGCCCAGGGCATAAACTTCGGTCACGCCGACGAGGGCGCAGGCGGCAAGCGTAATTTCGGCAATCTGGCCGGTTCCACGCACGGGCGGGGCGACAACGACCACGTCTTTTACCCCGGCCACCTGCGCCGGTACGGCGGACATCAGCACAGAGGAAGGCAATGGGGCGGTGCCGCCGGGGACGTACAACCCGACGCGGCCGTGCGGGCGGATGAATTGTCCGAGCGTGCCGCCCAGGTCGTTGGTGAACCAGCTTGTAAGGGGCTGGCGGCGGTAAAACTCGCGGATGCGGTCCGCAGCCACTTCGAGTGCGGCGCGGGTTTCAGGGTCGAGTGCGGCTAAAGCTGCGGAGAGTGCTTCAGCCGGGACTCGAAGCGGAGCGTCGGCGGGGAAACCGTCCAATTTGGCGCTCCACTCACGCAGGGCGGCATCGCCCCGGGAGCGGATGTCGCGCAGGATGCGCCGCACGGCCTCCTCGGCGGAAATCCGCTCGCCGAAAGTGGCTTCGATGCGGTCGAGGACGATGGGGGGAACGGCGGTTTCGTCAGGGGGGATGCGTTTCAGGATGGATTGACGGGCTTCGGGGACAGAATAGATTTTTAACATAAATGGCTCCTTGATCAACATAGAAAGTAGAAAGTGGCGGTTTCTATTTTCCACTTTCTAGCGCAACCAGCATCGCTTTATACCTCGGCGGCTCTTCTTCAAAGATGTACGTTACCGGGGCCACCACCACGCCGCTGCCGCCAATGGCACGCAGTTCGCTGATGGCGTTAAATAACTCATCGCGGTGGACGATGATATGCAAGGCATACCAGTTTGGGTCACCGTCACGGTGGATAATGTTGCTGACGGTTGGCCCGTTTAACCCGCCGATGGTCTTTTGCGAAAAAACGCGCTCGGCAATGGCTTGCGGGCTTTCGCCGCGCATATTGGCAAAGATCGACAGGTTGTTGTGCGCGCGCAGGTAAGCCTCGAAAAATTCCAGCAAGTGGCGCGCCACAGCCAGCACTTCCGGTTTGCTCAGGGCCGCTTTGTTCGCCACCAGCACCGCCTGTGAGCGCAAAATAACCCCATCCTCCAGCGGGCGCAGGCGGTTATCCTTGAGTGTTTGCCCGCTTGAGACCAGGTCAGCAATCAGGTCGGCATAGCCAATGGCCGGGGCAATCTCGAGCGTGCCTTCGGCATCGACAATGGAGATTGGGATATTTTTCTCAGCGAAGAAGCGTTTCACCAGCACCGGGAATTTGGTTGCCACCCGTAACGGGCGGCCGAGCGACTCAACCATGCCCCGCAGCCCGTCCACCGTTTCGACGGAGGTCCAGCCCTCGGGCACGGCCACGGTCAGGGAGCATTTTCCAAACCCCAGGGCTTCGTGCAGCACCAGGATATCCCCGTTTTCGCCGCGATGTTCGGCGAGCACATCCAGCCCGGTGATGCCAAAATCGACACTACCGTTGCGGACCGAGATGACAATATCGCCGGGGCGCTGGAAGAGCACATTTAGGCCCGGAATCGACGGAATGGTGGCCTCGTACTGGCGCGGATTGGGCTTGTAGATATCCAATCCGCAGGCCGCGAGCAGGGCAGCAGAATCTTCAGCCAGGCGGCCTTTGGAAGGCAAAGAGAGACGAATAGGACGGGACATAAAACCTCGATGAAGGGTTGCTCGGTAATTGGCTGTTGCATAGGCCAATTACCAAAAAGAAAACCCCCGGTCACTGACCGAGGGCTTGGGATTACGTGTGGTTAGTAAACGAAACTAACCTGCTCTCTGGTCAGGCAGGGGGCGCAACAGATGATGATGGTGGAGCGCAAAGGTTCGTTTCATAATGGGCGTGATTTTACCCGTCAGCCAACAATCCGTCAACCGTCTTTGAGATCATTGGTTTCTTTATATTCGCCCGTGGCAACAAAGGCTGTCCGTTCGCAGATGTTGGTGACGCGGTCGGCGAAACGCTCCAGGTTATGGGCTACCCATAACAGCCAGTTGGCGCGCTCGATGTTTTTGGGGTCAGCCATGATGTAGGTCATTAGTTCACGGTAGACCTGGTCGTAGAGCATATCTACTTCGTCATCTTCGGCCGGGATGTTGTTGGCGGCCTGGACATCTTCGTTAATAAAGGCCGTCAGGGCGCGGTGGAGCATATCGACGCTTTTCTGGGCCATGCGCGGGATATCGACCAGCGGTTTGAGCAGCGGCTGGTCACCCATGCGAATGTTGATTACTGCGATGCCTTTGGCATAATCGCCCATGCGTTCCAGCTCGCTGATGACTTCCAGCAGCGAGGCCAGCAGGCGCAGGTCGTGCGCCATGGGCTGTTGGGTGGCGATGACAATCATCACCTGGTTTTCGAGCGCAAACCGTTTTTCGTTAATTTGGCGGTCGCGTTCGATGATTTGGTGTGAAACCGACGCATCCCGCTTTTTGAGCGCATCCACAGAATCTAGCAGGGATTGTTCGACCATGCTGCCGAGCACAACCACACCGTCTCTTAATTGTTGGATTTCGTTTTCGAATGTTTTTCGTAACATAGCCACCTCAACTTCTTAATATATCAACAGTATACGACTCAAGTTTGGGTTGCGGGATTACCCAAATCTCCCAGTGACATAATCTTCGGTTCGTTTTTCGCGCGGCGCGGTAAACAGGGTCTTGCCTTCGTCGTATTCCACCAGCTCGCCCTGTAAAAAGAAAGCGGCGTAATCGGCTGTGCGGGCTGCCTGTTGCACGGAGTGCGGCACCAGGAGGACGGTGTAATTCTTTTTCAATTCCTGTAACGAGGCTTCCACTTTGGCGGTCGAAATTGGGTCGAGGCCGCTGGTGGGTTCGTCGAGCAGGATCACTTCCGGTTCCAGCGCCAGGGAGCGGGCCATGCACAGGCGCTGCTGCTGGCCGCCTGAGAGGGCAATGGCCTGGTCATCGAGGCGGTCTTTGACTTCATCCCACAAGGCGGCCTGTTTAAGCGAACGCTCGACGGCTTCATCCAGCCGCGATTTGCGTTTTTCGCCCATCACTTCCAACCCGTAGGTCAGGTTGCCACGAATGGAAAAGGGCAGCACCACCGGGCGGGCAAACACCATCCCTACCTTGCGGCGCAGGCTGATGACATCTGTCTTGGGGTCGAGGATGTTGTCGCCATCGAGCATGATGCGGCCAAAAACGGTCTTAATGTCGGCCATGTCGTTGAGCCGGTTAAGACAGCGCAATAACGATGACTTTCCGCCGCCTGCCGGGCCAAACAGCACGGTAATGGCGTTTTCACGGATGCCCATACTGATGTTGCGTAGCGATTCGGTCCCATCGGCATACTGGATGGTGAGAGAGTCGATTGTGATTTTGTCCATTACCACTGCCTCCGGGCCCGGGCGCGCGAGCGAATAACCGTTGCAATCAGGTTCATTCCCAGCACGAAGGCGATCAGTACCAGGGCTGTGCCATACTGAATCTGGAACGGCATTTCGGGAACCTGGGTGGAGATGACGAACAGGTGATAGGGCAGGGCCATGGTCGCGTCGAAGGGCGAGCCCGGTAAACGCGGCAGGAAGAAGGCGGCTCCGGTAAACAAGATTGGCGCGGTTTCCCCGGCGGCGCGTTCCAGGCCGAGGATGACGCCGGTAATCATACCGGGCAGGGCCTCGGGCAGCACAATGCGGCGGATGGTTTGCCAGCGGGTGGCGCCCAGGCTAATTGAAACGGTCCGAAAGGCTTGCGGGACGGCGCGCAGCGCTTCTTCCGAGGTGGAGATGATGACCGGCAGGGTCATAATCGAAAGGGTCAGCGAGGCCGAAAGGATGCTGGTCCCAAATTGAAGGAACAAGACGAACAGGCCCAGGCCGAAGAGTCCATACACCACCGAGGGGATGCCTGCCAGGTTAATGATAGCAATGCGAATAATGCGCGTCAGCCAGGTGTCGGAGGCGTATTCTGAAAGGTAGATGGCGGCGGCGATTCCAAGCGGAACGGAGAACAGGGCTGTGCCAATGGTCAGGTAAAAGGTTCCAACAATGGCGGGCATAATGCCGCCCTGGCGCATGCCGTCATGCGGGAAACCGGTCAGGAATTCGGCAGAGATGGCCGAGCCGCCCTGGGCGATGATATAGATCACCACGCCGATGATGGGCAGGACGGTGATGGTGGTCATCAGCGAGAGCAGGCCAAAACCGAGGCGTTGGGCAAGGTTGCGGTCGAGGGATAAGTATTTTTTCATTTGCGCTTACCCATCTTACGAGAGTACCCTTTCGGCGCGTTTTTGGGTGCGGAAAACCACTGCTGAGGTGGTGATGTTAACGATGAGTGAAATTATGAACAGCACCATGCCAATGAAGAAAAGCGTGTGGTAGTGGATGCTGCCGTTGGCGACCTCGCCCATTTCGGCGGCGATGGTGGCGGTCATGGTACGCACAGGGGAGAACAGTGAGCCGAGTTTGGTGGCCAGGACCGGGGCGTTGCCAGTGACCATCATAACGGTCATGGTTTCGCCAATGGCGCGGCCCACACCCAGCATCACTGCCGTCAGGACGCCCGAACGGGCGGCCGGAAGTGTGACCCGCCAGATGGTCTGCCAGCGAGTGGCGCCCAGGGCCAGGGCGGCGTCGCGATAGGCGCGCGGCACCGAGTCGAGCGCATCTTCTGCTACCGAAACGACGGTTGGGACGGCGATACCGCCCAGGAGCAGCGAGCCAGTGAAAGCGGTCAGGCCGGTGGGCAGGTTGAGCAGTTCACGCAGGTAGGGTGAAAGAACCAGGATGCCAAGGAACCCGAGCACCACCGATGGCAGCCCGCCGAGCAGTTCTACCAGCGGTTTGAGAATTTCACGCGCCCAGCGTGGGGCAATTTCAGCGATGAAGATGGCTGTCCCGATCCCAAAGGGAACCGCCACCAGCGCCGCGCCGAGGGTGACCACAAGCGAGCCGGTAATGAGCGGCAGGATGCCAAAATAGTTTTCGATGGGATACCAGCGAACGGCCAGCAGGTCGCCGATGGGAACTTCTCCAAACGTGGGCAGGCCTTCGCGCAGCAGGAAATAGAAGATGAGCGCCACAAAGACGATTGCCGAGTAGCCGGAGGCTTTAATTAAACGCGTAATTGCAAATTCACGCCAAGAAAGGTTGGATTCCATGTCTCACCATGTGTAGGATTTGGGCGTAGCATCTAAAATAAATTTTTGGCCGGGTGCGCCTGATCCTACTTTGTTATTCGATAGGCACAAAGCCGAGTTCAGTTACGATTGTTTGGGCCTGGGTCGAGAGAAGCCATTCCAGATAAGTTTTGATGATCCCGGTTGGTTCGCCAGCGGTATACATGTACAGGTCGCGGGCAATCGGGTAGGTTTTGTCGTTCACCGTTGCAGCCGAGGGCAGCACATAAGCGCCGCCGGTTTCTTTGGCAATGGCGATGGTTTTTAAGTCATCGGGTACGTATCCCAGGCCATCGTAACCAATGGCGTTGGGGTTCTGGCGCACTTCGTTGATGATGCCTTCCGAGGATGGCAGCAGCAGGGTATCGGTGGAGAAAAGGGTCTTGTTTTCTTTTTCACCCAGGCGCAGCACCGTTTCAAGGAAATAGACGTGTGTGCCAGAGTTGGTTTCGCGTGACAGGCGCACAATCGGCCGGTCTTCGCCGCCCACTTCGCTCCAGTTGCTGATTTTGCCGCTGTAAATGTCGGAGATTTGCTGGAGGGTGAGCTGGCTGACGGGGTTTTCGGGGTGAACGATAACCGCAATCGCATCGCGGGCGATGATATGTTCTACTGGTTCGATGCCCTTGGATTGCGCTTCCTCGATTTCCTCGCTTTTAATCTTGCGCGAGGCATTGGCAATATCGACCGTGCCGTTGATTAGCGCCGCAATTCCCGTGCCAGAGCCGCCACCCGTAACCGAGATGCGCACATCGGCGTGGTCGCTTTGGTATTGTTCGGCCCAGGCCAGCGCCAGGTTAACGATGGTATCTGAGCCTTTATTTTCGATATAGACCGAGTCGGTTTGGGGGGAGGATGGGTTGGCAGCCGGGGCGCAGGCTGTAACCAGGAAGACCAATAGTAAAAGAAGGAGGCAGGCGCGTTTCATCGCGGCGAATTATATCGTTAACCAGTTGTTAACCTGGAATTTGATGTAAAATTCGCCCCATGACCAACCACAATGTTTTTTCCGTCCGTAACCTGCGTTTTTTCTACGGCCAAAAACTGGCCCTGTCCGACATCAACATGGAGATTGAACCTAACAAAGTCACCGCGTTGATCGGTCCTTCGGGCTGCGGAAAATCGACCTTTTTGCGCTGCCTCAACCGAATGAACGATACGATTGCCGGTACGCGCGTGGAAGGCCAGATTTTGCTGGATGGAAAGAACATCTATGCCCCCGATGTGGATGTGGTTGACCTGCGACAACGGGTGGGCATGGTATTCCAAAAGCCCAACCCGTTCCCGCAATCTATTTACGATAATGTTGCTTTTGGTCCGCGTGTGTTGGGCACCACTGGCAACAAGACCGATTTGGATGGGACCGTGGAAGCCAGTTTGAAGGCGGCTGCCTTGTGGGAAGATGTCAGGGATCGCCTGAACGATAACGCCCTTAGCCTGGCGTTGGGACAGCAGCAGCGCCTGTGCATTGCGCGTGTGCTGGCCACCCGGCCCGAAGTCATCCTGATGGATGAATCCACCTCCGCGCTTGACCCAATTGCCACTGGCCGTATCGAAGACCTGATTGCTGACCTGAAAAAAGATTACACCATCGTGATTGTGACCCACAACATGCAGCAGGCTGGGCGCGTTTCCGATTTCACCGGGCTGTTCTGGTTGGGAGAATTGGTCGAATTTGCCGCGACGACCGAGATGTTTACGCGTCCTAAAAAGGAATTGAGCGAATCGTACATCACCGGTAAGATGGGCTAAACAACCCTTAAAACAAGTCGCCGTATCTAGCATAGATACGGCGACTTTGATGTTTAATACCGGCCTGGCTTCAGGGTTCCTGCGCCGGAGGGGGGTTCCCCTTTTGCTTTTGCGCAATCTGGTAACTCTGTTGCAATAAGGCGATGGCTTTTTCCACATCTTCGGGTTGGCGCAAGTAGAAGCTGACCCAGCCAGTCTCAGGCAGGATGTGATGGGCCTCGGCGCGTCCGGCGGCTACGAGCTCGTCGCGTACCTTTTTGGGGAAGGGAATATCTACCAGGTGGTCGCCGTGGATATGTCCGATTTCGCGCTTGCCAATCACATACTCCACGCCGCCGAAGCGGTGTGACTGGACGGTGACACCTTCCCACCCGCAGGCAGTTTGGGTGATCGCGGCCTGGGCTCCCTTAACACTCATGGCTATTTTTTGCCTGGTGTATTGGCCAGCGCCGCTTCGATAATCTGCTGGACGCGCGGGGCGATGCTGGATGGGTCGGGATGCAGGCCTTCCACCAGCAGGGCGCTGTCGAAGATTTGTTCAATGATCAGGGTTTGCAGGGGTGAACCCGCTTCCAGTTGCAGCAAATTCTTCAGGATGGCGTGGCCCGGATTGAGTTCCAGGATTTTCTTGGGGCTTTCAAAGTCACGGCCCAGGTATTTGTAAACACGTTGCATCTCCGGGTTCAGGCTGCCGTCTGGGTCCACCAGGCGCGCCACCGATTGCGAGAGCCGCGTGCTGCTGCGCACATCGGTCACACGCTCACCCAGTACCATCTTGAAGGTTTCAATCAGCACGCCAAAGTCGGTTTCGGCAATTTTTTCCGCTTCGGGGGTGTCGGCTGCTTTCTCGGGTGTTTTTACATCGGCCTGGGCGATATTTTGCAGTTCAAAATCTTTGTACTTGCGCAAGCCCATCAGCATGAAAGAGTCCATCGGGGCGGTTAGCAGCAGGACCTCGGTGCCTTGCCCGTGGAAGGTGTCGAGGTGCGGGCTGCGCAGGATTGATTTGGGGTCCTCGCCCACCAGGTAGTAAATCACTTTTTGCTCAGGCTGCATGCGACCGGTGTAATCTTCCAGGGATGACCAGGTTTCGGGGTGCAGGTTGGTCTTAAAGCGCAGCAGGGCGTTCAATTTGTCGGCTTCGCCGGGGGCCGAGGCCACCCCTTGCTTGATAAAATCGCTAAATTCTTCCCAAAAGACCTGGTAAGCTTCGGCATTGTTTTTCGACAGGGTTTCCAGCTCTTTAAGCACCTGGTTGGTGAGCACTTTTTTTAGGCGCGCCATCAGGCCGGTGGCCTGTACGGTTTCACGCGAGACGTTCAGCGGCAGGTCTTCCGAGTCGGCGACGCCTTGCACAAAGCGCAGGTATTCGGGTAGCAGGTCCTTGGCATATTCATCGATCAGGATGTTGCGCGAGTACAGCTTCAGCCCGTCGTCTTTACGCAGCGCCAGCATACCGCGTTCCGCTTTGCGCGGGATGTAGAGCAGCGAATATAGCTGTACTGGCGCATCGGTGACAAAGTGAATGTGCAGCAGCGGGTCTTCAAAGTCCAGGGTGGTCTGGCGGTAAAAATCTTTGTATTGTTCCTCGGTGACTTCCTGTTTGGAAGTGCGCCAGATGGAAGTGCGTTTGTTGACCGGCTCGGTTGCCTCGCCCACGTAAATGGGGAAACCGATATAGTCGGAATGTTTGTGGATGATATTTTTAAGACGATATTCCTCGGCAAACTCGGCCGCATCTTCTTTGAGCTGGATTTCGATTTTGGTGCCACGCTCGCTCATTTCTGCCGGGCCAACCTGGTAGTTCTCCTCTCCGGTGGCGTACCAACTCACCGCTTCGGCCTCTGGTCTGTGTGAGCGGGAGGTGACCCGCACCCATTCGGCGACCATAAAGACTGAATAGAAGCCCACCCCAAACTGGCCGATTACCTGGGCAAAGTCGGCTTTTTTGTCTTTGGCGGCTTCCAGGAATTTCCGCGCCCCCGATTGGGCAATCGTCCCCAGGTTTTCGATCACTTCCTCGCGGGTCATTCCCAGCCCGGTATCTTGAATAGTGAGCAAGCGCGCGTCTTTGTCGGCGCGAACCGAAATGCGCAACTCTTTGTCGGCATCGAGCACATTCTGGTTTGTCAGCATCTCAAAGCGCAGGCGGTTAAGCGCGTCTGACGCATTGGAGAGCAGCTCGCGCAGGAAGACCTCGCGGTCTTTATACAGCGAATGGATCAGGATGTTGAGCAGTTGTCGGGTTTCGGCCTTAAAAGTATAGGATTGCGCCTCGGCCTGGGCAGATGGATTGGTGTCGGTCATTGGGTTGCCTCCTGCAAATGTAGAGAAATTGATTAGATCACTCCACAAGCTCGTGATTCGGATGGATTCTATAGCGGGGATGTCAATGTGTGGCTAGAGAAATGTTAGAAAATCATCAGCGATTTTATACCAATCTCTAGCGCTTCTCATAACTTCTTTTGATGTTTTTCATACATTTGGAAATTAAATTAAGGGCGTAACACCCAATTACCCATTCAATTACAAAAGGAGGTTCACTATGTCCAATCTTACTCGTTGGGAGCCGATGCGCGAAATGATGACTCTGCGGGAGGCCATGGACCGGCTGTTTGATGACGCGTTCACCCGCCCCATCAGCCTGCGGGGAGTCTCCACGGTTCCTGCTATCGATATGTACCAGACCAACGATGCGGTCGTGGTCAAAGCGGCCCTGCCGGGTCTCAAGCCCGAGGAAGTGCAGATCTCGGTCACGGCCGATGTGCTCACCCTGCGCGGCGAATCGAAACAGGTGGATGAACAAAAGGAAGCCACTTACCACATCCGTGAGCAGCGCTTTGGCGTGTTCGAACGCTCGGTCATGCTCCCCACCGATGTCCAGACCGATAAGGCCAAGGCTGATTTTGAAAACGGTCTGTTGACCATCACCCTGCCGAAAGCCGAAGCTGTCAAACCCAAGACCATTAACATCAAAGCCCGATAATGCCTGCCTAAATAAAAGCCGCCCGGAAAAATTCTCTCCGGGCGGCTTTTGCTATCCCAGGGCATTTTTTAAGAATGTGTAGGCCTTCTGGCCGCTGATCTGGTGGCGGCCTTCAAAATAATCGGTTTCGAGAGGCCCGGCACCAAAGGTGGCGTAAACCATATTGGCCCCGGCTACTCCCGCCTCGACGGCGGTGCGCGGGAATATGGGGTCGTAACTACCCGATTCGATTAACATGGGGCGCGGCGCGACCAGCCCGGCCAGGTGATGCATTTCACCAAACTGCGCCAGGCCGGGGACAAAGTTGCAGGCGCAATGGGCCATCGCCAGGATGCTGTCGCGGAAGGTGGAAAAATAACCGCTGACCACACAGGCGCGGATACGCTCATCGAGGCAGGTGGAGAAAAAGGTGTGCATCCCACCGCCCGAGATGCCCATTGCCCCCAACCGGCGCGCATCCAGCTCGGGGCGGGTTTCCAGGTAATCAACCAGCCGCATTCCGTCAGAGACGCGCATTCCGAGCACCGAGCTGCCCAGGTGGAAGGCCAGCATGGCGGCGTGGGCGCAAGTGCTGGGCACGGGCTGGTCGAGCAGCGGGTTGAGGGCTGAGAAATCGGTTTGTCGTTCACCGAAACAGGCAATTTCGGGCGCAGCCACGGCAAACCCGGCCCGGCATAGCGCCACGGCAAAATCTTTGTGATACCCCTCGGGGGTGTCGCGCTCCTGTCCATCTTCCCACAGGCCGACAATATCTTTGACCCCGTATCCGTGCCCGTGGAAGGCCAGTACCACCGGCAACGGGCGCTGCGCTTGTTTGGGCAGTAACAGGTAGACCGGCATCAGGCTAAAAGGGCCGGTTTGTAACAGGATTTTCTCGCGGATGTAGTCGCCTTTGTCGATGCTTTCAACCTGCCGGGGGTGTAGCGGCTGGTCGGCGGGGCGCACCCCGAGGGTTTGCGCCAGGGCCTGGCGTGTTTCAGCCTGCCAGGTTTGTGCTTCTGCCAGGCTTTGGGCGCGGAAGGCGTAGGGGGCTTGCTCCGGTTGGTAGCGCTGCCAGAGGGCGTGCGCAGGCTGCAGGGCCGGGAGTTCTTTGTTGTCGAGATGTTTTGTGCTCATGGCGCAGGGTTATTCCTGGCTAATCTCGAGCAGGGCCTGGCGGAGTTTTTCCACTTCTTCCAGGGTGTTGTAATGGACTGCGCCGACGCGCACCATGCCGCCCATTTCTTCCAGGCCGAGCCGCTCGGTGACGTTGATGGCGTAGTAGTTCCCATCCCAGACATAAATGCCGCGTTCGTTCAATTTTTCGGCCACCAGGCGCGGGGGCAGGTTTTTCAGGCGGAAGGAGAAGGTAGCCACACGCTGGTCCAGTTTGCGTTCGTCGGTGATGCCGTAGAGTTCCAGCCCGGGGATGGATTGCAGGGCTGCCAGCAGGGCGCGGTTTAGCTCAAATTCGTAGGCGCGCAGGGCGGTCAGGCCTTTTTTGAGTTCCAGGCGGCGGCCGGTGTAGCCTTCTTCGGCCAGGCCTTCCATGTGCTCGCTGCCAAACTGACGGCCGAGCCATTCAAAATATTCGATGGCGCCCAGCACCCCGGCGATGCCTTCGTGATTCTGGGTGCCGGTCTCAAACTTGTAGGGCAGGTGGTTGGAGGCCGGGCGCACCTTGTAAGCGAACAACGGCTCGAGCAGGGCTTGTTTTCCATATAGGATACCGGCATGCGGGCCAAAGTATTTATAAGACGATGAAATCAGGAAATCGCAATCCAATTTTTGGACATCGATGGGCCCATGGGCGGCATACTGCACCGCATCGACATACACCAGGCTCCCGGCCGCGTGTGCCATTTCGATGATTTTTGCCAGCGGATTGATGGTTCCAAGGGCATTGGAAGCGTAGCCCACCGCCAGGAGTTTGGGTTTGCGCTCGAGCGCTTTTTGCAGGCTGTCTAGCTTGAGCGTGCCATCTTCAACATCGAAATCGACCCAGTTGACGGTGACACCCCGATCTTGCGCGGCCAGCACCCACGGGCTGACGTTGGCATCATGGTCGAGGCGGGTCACGGCAATTTCATCGCCTGCATTCCAACTGCGTGAGAGCGAGCGGCTGATGTGCAGGGTCAGGGTGGTCATGTTGGCGCCAAAGATAATTTCTTCCGGGCTGGCGGCGTTGTAAAAGTCGGCCATGGCGCGGTGGGCTTCGTCGAGGACGGCATCGGAAGCCTGGCTGGTGGCAAACGCGCCTTCGTGGTTGGCGTTGCATTCCAGCAGGTAACGGGTGATGCGGTCCAGCGACTGCCGGGCAATTTGCGTGCCGCCGGGGTTGTCAAAAAAGATGGCAGGCCGGTCAAGGGACGGGAATTGGCTGCGGATCAGGGCGAGGTCAAGGGCCATCGGGTTCTCCTAAGGGGGAAGGGTGGACGCAGTTACTTGAGCCAGTTGGGGTCCATGCAAAAAGAATCGACCAGGGTGCGTTTGCGTTCTTCGGGCAGCCAGGCGGCCCGAATGCCTTGCAAGATTAACTGGCGAATTTCATCACGTGAGAAGCCAAGCCGGGTTTCGAGCAAGTGAAATTCCTCGGCCAGGGAATTGTTGAACATTTTAGGATCGTCTGTGTTGACGGTGACCAGCAGGCCGCGCTCGAAAAACTTGCGAATAGGATGGGACTCGAGTGTGGGTACAACGCCGGTGCGCAGGTTCGAAAGCGGGCACATCTCAAGCGGGATTTGTTTCTCGGCCAGGAAATCGAGCAGGGCCTCGTCTTCGCTGGCGCGGGTGGCGTGGCCGATGCGTTCTGCGCCCAGGTCGCGCAGCGCGCTCCAGATGCTGGCGGCCCCGGCTGCTTCACCGGCGTGGACATTGCCATGTAACCCGTAGCGTCTTGCCAGCTCGTAGACGGGCTTAAACGGCCCCGGCGGAAACTTTTGTTCCGAGCCGCCCAGCCCAATGCCGATCACGCCCAACGCTTGCACCTCGTGCACCTGCTGGACGGTTAGGATTGCCTGCTGTGGGGTGGAGTGGCGCACCACGTCTGCCACAAGCGCAATCTCAATGCCGGGAGCCTGGTCCAGCCCGTGCCGAATGGCCTCGGTCAGGCGCTGGAGCGTCAGGCCGTGGTGGGCAAAATCGGGCGGCGAATAGAACATCTCTGCATAACGGATGTGTTGCGCGGCCAGGTCGCGGGCAACTGCCTCGGCGATGAAGGTGAAATCTTCGTATTCGCGCAAGAAACCGTTTTTCCAGATCCAGGTGTCGATAAAGTGTGGAAAGTCACTGTAGGTGAAGCGGCGTTCCAGCGCCGCGAGATCGGGGACCTGCGCGTCGCCGCCGTATTTATGCAGCAACATCCACAGGGCGGGCAGGGGAATGGCGCCTTCCAGGTGGATATGCAATTCGACTTTGGGGACGCGCGCAAACCAATCGGGGCGGGTTGTCATTCGTCGCCCTCGCCGAAATAATCTTCGCTGCCAGCGCCTACATGACGGCTGGCGAGTTCGATGGCGTCGGCCAGGGTTTCGAGCACAGACAGGCCGGGGATTTTGTCCCAGGTGAGGTTGGGGCCGCTTTCGGGATTGTCTTCACGGTGCAGCATGTAAAACTCCACCTGCTGTTTACCGTCGGCGCGGGGCGTGATGATAGCTTTCAGGCTGCCATCGCGGGAGAAGATTTCTTGTTTTTCTGGCATGGAATGTATCTTACTGTTTTTCGAGCAGATTTTCAATTGTGGCGGCGGTTTTGCCTCGCAAGACCGCGTCAGAGAAGGTGGCCTGGGTGAGGGTGGGGCTGAGGGTGCCCAGGTGTTGACGGGCATCGCGTCGCAGGGCAAACTCGCTGGCGGGGTGTTGTTCAACAAAGGCTGCCAGGGCTACGGCAAAGGTGGTCTGCCCCAGTGCCGCAGACAACCACGAGAGCCGCAGCGCGCAATCGAGAATAACGAGGTGGCTTTGCTGTTGGATGGCCTCACGCAAGGCGGCCTGGCAGGTAGCCAGGGCCGCCGGTAGGTCGCCGCGCAGGCGTTGCAAGTCGCTAAGGCGACAGTTGGCGCGCGAAGACAGGGCCCATTCCGGGTTTTGGGAGTAGATGACCAGTGACTCTTGCAGGCAGGTTTCGGCCAGGCTCAGGTCGTTTAAATTTAGCGCGGCGGAGGCTACGTGTTCCAAAGACAGTGCGACTGAGCCAGTTTGACCTGAACTGCGGCGGAGGGGCAAGGCCAGTTGGAACAGGCGCGCCGCCTCGGGGTCGTTGTGCTGGTCCAGGGCGATCATGCCCAGGTTGTCGAGGGACCCGGCCACGCCCAGTTGGTCATCCAGTTCCTGTGAAATTTCCATACTGGCCTGGTGCTGGCTGCGGGCCAATTCAAATTCACCCAACTGGCGGTTGATATAGCCCAGGTAGTCCAGCGAGGCGGCAATGGCGCGCCGGTCGTTGAGCTCGCGGGCAATTTCCAGCCCGGATTGGTGGCAGCGGCGGGCGTTTTCAAAATCGCCCACATAATGAAACAGCTCACCCAGCGAGTTGTAAGTAGCGCCCAACCCGGCCGAATCACCGGTTTCACGGTAGATTTGCAAGGTCTCGTTGTGCAGGCGGATGGCTTCCTGTAATTTGGCCGGGCCTTTCATCCGATGGAAGAACGGCAGGATCTGCGCCATGCCCCAGCGGTCGTTTTGTTCCTGGTAAAAAGCCAGGCTTTCTTGCGCAATTCGGTCCACTTCGGCCATGTCATTCATCATTGGGACGACGTACAAGGCCAGGCTGATGACAAACATCAATTGCGGGCGGGCATTAAGACGCCGCAGCAGGTCGAGGCTTTGGAGCAGGAGCTGGTGGGCGCGGGTAATGCGGCTAATGCGGTTGCAAAACCAGCCATGACAGGCCAGCAGCAGCCCATAAGTGGCGTTTTCGGTCCCTTTGCGCTGTTGCCAGACCTCCACAGCCTGCCCAAAAAGTTGTTCGGCATCGTGCAGGCGGCTGCGAATCTCAAAATAGCGGTATAGCGCCTCGATGTAGGCCTGCACCTCCGGCTCGCCCCCGTGGGCAATTGCCCAGCGCCAGCCGACCAGGATGTTATCCAGTTCGGTGGTCATTTCATCGAGCGCTTTGCGCTGGCCGTGCCCGCGCAGCAGCCACATTCGCTCTTGCATAAAGGCTGCAAAGAACTGTCCGTGGCTTTCGGTGGCGCGCGCTTGCAGCGTTTCGTCGAGGGCTAACTTTTCGAGCGCAAAAGGTTTGAGCGCCTGGTGAATGTCGAAACGCCCGCTGTCATCACGCTGGATTAGCGATTTATCGACCAGTTCGGAGAGTGTGCCCAGCGGGGCCTGGGCAACGGCCTGGGCTGCATCACGCCCGAAGCCGCCGTGGAATACCGCCAGCCGCGAAAAAGCCAGTTTTTCGGCCTCGCTTAAGAAGGTCCACGAATACTCGAAGGTGGCACGCAGACTCTGGTGACGCCCGACCACATTTTTGAGCGGGGTCTTCAAAAAATCCAGGCTGCGTTCAATCTCGCGGGCAATTTCCTCGCAAGAGAGCATTTTGGCCCAAGTGGCGGCCAGTTCTAGCCCCAGCGGCAACCCGCCTACCAGGTGGCAGATGCGGATGATGGCGCGCCGGTCGGCTTCGGTCAGGCGCAGGGTTCCGGCTGCTTTGCGCGCATTCTGGATGAACAATTGCACCGCCCCGTAGTGCTCCCAGTCCAGGGCATCGGAGGCTGGCACAGGCATGCCCTGCACATTGAGCACCCATTCTTGTTGCAAGTTAAGTCGCTCGTGGGAGGTTGCCAGCAGGGTCAGGCGCGGGGCGGTTTTGAGCAGGGATTCTAAAAACTGGTCGAGTGTATTGGGTACCGCCAGCAGGTGTTCCAGGTTATCCAGGATGATGAGCAGGTTCTTCCCGGCCAGGAATTCCCCCAACTGTTCGGGCTGCGAGCGGGTTTCCGCCGCCACAAATTCCAGCCCTAGTGCGTTGGCAATCGCAGAGATCACATATTCTGGCTGGCTGACCGAGGCCAGTGGCACAAAACAGGCTCCATGCTCAAAGAACAGGCTGTTAATGCGGCCAGCCTCCAGCGCCAGGCGGGTTTTCCCGGCCCCGCCCGGCCCCAGGATGGTCACCAGGCGGATGGATGGGTCGCGCAGCAGTTTTTCCAATTCGGCCAGTTCGCTGCGGCGGCCAAAAAAGGAGGTGGGATAGGCTGAATCTGGCAGGGATTGCCGTGTGGGTGCTTTGTCCCCGCCTGGGGCCGGTTCGGCGGCTTTCTTCCCGGCATCCTGTTTGAACCGTTCAAACAGCTTTTGCGTCTCTGCCGAGGGTGACACGCCCAACTCGCGTTCCAAGATGCGCGCGCATTCCTGGTATTGGCGCAGGACGGCGCTGACCTGCCCGTTGCGGGCATACAACTCCATCAGTAGCCCATGCGCCGCTTCGTTTAGCGCATCTTGCTCCACCCACCTGGCGGCGATCACCAGCGCCTCGTTCACCTGGCCGCGCCGGGCATGGATGCGCGCCAGACTCTCGAGGGAAAGAAAAAAGTCGCGTTTAAGCGACTCGGATAGGGTACTGACCCATTCATCAAATAAAGAAGCATCTTTCAGGTTGAAACCCGCCAGGAAGTGATCCTGGTAAAGCATCACGGCTTCGTCGAGCAGCGGCACAAGATCACGGTGGGTATCGCGCTCCCGGCTTTGGAAGACCAGGGTGCGAAAACGGCTCACGTCGATCCACATTTGCGGGCGCGCATCGGGGTGCAGGCCCACAACATCCCGTTCGGTGCGTACCCAGCCGGGCCCAAAGGTTTGGTTGATTTCCCATAAGGTTCGACGCAGGTAGGCCAGCGCATGGCTGGTATCCTGGTCGGGCCACAACAGGGTGGCCAGCGTTTCACGGCTGTAATCCAGCCCGTTAACGGCCAGGTAAATCAGTAACGCCTGGGCCTTGCGACGGTCGGTGACAATCGCGTTCCCGTCGATCTCAATGCGTGGCAGGCCAAATAAGCGCAGAATAAGGCGGGTCATGTGAAAATTATACCTTCTACCCGGGGTTGGGGCGACCTGTCCGGACATTCTCTTCACAGCGCAACGTCCGCGCAACGCCTGCGCAACGGTGACTTTTTATAATTTGGAAGGTTCCATTCAAAACCGAAAAAGGAGAAGAATATGTTCCGTAAACTGTCCCTCGTCTTGTCCCTGCTCGTGGCGGTGAGCCTGTTGCTGGCAGCCTGTGGCGCTCCGGCGGCCACCGAAGCCCCCGCCGCTGAAGCCCCTGCTGCCGAGGTTCCTGCGACCGAAGCCCCCGCTGAAGCTCCTGCCGCCGAGCAGGTGACCATTACCGTCTGGCACCAGTGGGATGGCAAATACCTCGAAGCCATCCAAAAAGCATTCGATGGCTATACCGCAGCCCACCCGAACGTCAAGATCGACCTTTCCAAGCCTGAAGATGTCAGCAACGCCCTCAAAGTAGCCATCCCGGCTGGCGAAGGCCCCGATATCATCGGCTGGGCCAACGACCAGATCGGCCAGTCGGCCCTGGCGGGCAACATTGTGGCCCTCGACGATTACGGCGTCACGATGGATTTCTTGACCAGCACCTACGAACCGGCCGCCGTCAATGGCGTGGTCTGGAAAGACAAGATCTGGGCCCTGCCCGAAAGCCAGGAAGGCATTGCCCTCATCTATAACAAAGATGTCCTGACCGATGAATTCATGCCCAAAGCGGGCGACCTGAACGACCTGCTGGCCAAGGCCCAGGCTTTCAACGCAGCCAACCCCGATAAGTATCTGGTTTGCAACCAGGGCTTTGGCGGCGCCGATGCCTACCATGTTGCGCCAGTTTACTTTGGGTTTGGCGTCCCGGCCTATGTGGATGATGCCGGTACCGCCTACATGAACACCCCCGAAGCCCAAAAAGCGGCCGAATGGCTGGTGGAATTTGCCAAGGTTTCGCCCAAGGAACAGACCTACGACATCTGCAAAGCCAGCCTGAAGGAAGGCAAAGTGGCGATGTGGTGGACCGGCCCGTGGGCTGTGGCCGGTGTCGAAGAAGACCAGATTAACTATGGCATCATGGCGATGGGTAAACCTTTCGTCGGGATCAAAACCCTCATGCTGACCAAAAACGCTGTCGATCGCAACACCGTTGAAGTGGCCCTGGATGTAATGAAGTATTTCACCAGCGCCGAAGTTCAAAAAGGCCTGGCGCTGGTCAACAAGACCATCCCGGCTGCCACCGCCGCCGTGCAGGATGCTGAAGTGGCTGCCCTGCCCACCCTGGCCGGTTTTGGCGCGGCCCTGAATGCCGGTGTCCCGATGGCGAATACACCCTTTGCCTCTGCCCAGTGGGGACCGGTGGGTGATGCCAGCGTAGCCATTTGGAATGGTGCGCAAGCCCCTGCCGAAGCGCTTGCGGCGGCCCAAAAGGCCATCGATGACGCTGTTGCGCAGATGAAGTAGAATTTCTCTATTCTCCTTTGGGAAGGGCGGGTTTCGGCCTGCCCTTCCCACACCAGTTACAGCCCCGAATCTGTAGAAGTCTGACCGGGTTAGGGCAAACTGGGGCGGGGTTGGTCATCCGCCGAACGTTTTCATCAACTTTTCCAGGAGGTGCGCAATGTTTGCTCGGTCTGGCGGACGCAAGAACCTCACCATTTTCTTATTTTTGGCTCCGACCTTGCTGGCAGTGATGATTTTTAATGTATATCCCATCCTGCTCAACACGTATGTCTCATTCACCAACCGCAACAAAGTTCATCCTAACCCCGATTGTTCAGTGGGGCTGACCGGCCTGCTCGATCCGTTATGCTGGCCGGTCTTTCGTGACAAGGCCCCGGTGGGGTTGGCCGAGCCGTATCGCCTGGCTGATCCTTTGTTCAAAAACTATGCTGACTTGTTTGGCAAGTTATTTTCAGCCGAGGCCATGTTGGCCCTGGCGCGCCTGGCCCTCGTCTTTATCCCGCTTATCCTGGCAGTTTATTTCAACGGCCGCAAAACCAAATCAGATTTGGCGCTGGCCTCGCCAGGGATGGTCTGGCTGTATGCAATTGTGGCGACCCTGTTGGCGGCGTTTTTTATTGACCTGCCCGCCGTTTACGCCACCCTCATGCAAACCGGCGATTTCCTGGTAGTGTTGACTCGCACCCTCTTGTTCGTGATTATTCGTGTCCCAATCACGTTTGCGATCGGGTTTATGCTGGCAGTCATCTTAAATAGCCCGCACATTCGCTACCGTACTTTATTCCGGGTGATTTTGTTCCTGCCGTGGGCGGCTTCCTCATTGGCGATCTTGATGGCCAAAGTTTGGGAGTTCTTCTTTCGCCAGCAGGGCACCATCAACCAGGTGCTGAAGATTTTCGGGATCGAGGGCAAGGCCTGGCTCCAGGACCCGTTTTGGGCGCTGGTTGCCATCCTGGTCGCCGACATCTGGTTCTCGTATCCCTTCTTTATGGTCACCATCCTTGGGGCGCTGCAATCCATCTCCAGCGAAATCTATGAAGCTGCCGAGATTGACGGGGCGGGCTGGTGGCGGCAATTATTCAGCATCACCCTGCCGCTGATTCGCCCTGCCGTGCTCCCGGCCATCGTGTTGACCTCCATCAGCGCCTTCCAGATGTTTGGAACTGCCTATGCCATGACAACGGGTGGCCCCAGCACTGGCGCAGGCCAGCCTGGTGCGACCGAGTTTGTGATGATTTATGCCTATAAACAAATTTTCCAAAGCCAGAACTATGGCCGTGCAACTGCTTTTGCCGTCATCCTGTTCATCATGCTGTTCGGCGCTACGCTTTACAGCCTGCGTATGAGCCGCGCCACCAAAGGAGTGACCGAATGAACCGCAAACCTTCCCGTCTTGGCGCAATTGCGCAGTACGCCATCCTGATCCTGGCCGCGGCCTTTGCCTTTTATCCCATCTGGTTTGCAATCCTGGCCTCGGGCCGTCTGGGTGACCGGCTCTATACCCTCAACCTGCTGGGGATGTTCATCCCCACCGAGTGGACTTTTGAGAACTATCGCGCCATGTTGTTCGATAAGCCGCTGCTCACCTGGCTCAAAAATAGCGCCTACGTAGCCAGTGTCACCACCGTTATTTCAGTGGTGGTCGCCACTTCGGCGGCCTTTGCGCTTTCACGTTTTCGCTTCTACGCCCGTGAATTTACCCTGACCTTCTTGCTGGCTGTCCAAACTTTCCCTGGCGTGCTTTCGCTGGTGGCCATTGCCCAGGTGTTAACCGCTTTTGGGCTGTTTGGCAAGCACGAGGGCCTGATCCTGGCTTTTACAGCCAGCACGCTGGTCTTTTGCACCTGGAATTTGAAAGGCTATTTTGACACCATCCCGGTTGAATTGGAAGAAGCCGCCATGATTGATGGCTGCGGCCCGGTGCAGTCATTCATCCTGGTGGCCCTGCCGCTGGCTCGCCCGGCCATTGCCATCACTGCCCTGTTTGGCTTCCTCTCGGGTTGGGGCGATTTCGTCTTTTCCTCCGTGCTGGTCCCCGCTCCCGACAACATGAAACTGGTTGTCCCCGGCTTGTTCAGCCTGGCTGGCAGCCAGAGCGTGCCGTGGGGATATTTTGCCTCTGGCGCCATCCTGATTATCCTGCCTACCATCGTCGTTTTTATGTCATTGCAGCAGTTCCTGCAGTCGGGCCTGACGGCCGGGGGCGTGAAAGGCTGATATGTCGTACCGTGACAATATTTTTGGCCAGTTGTTCGACCCCGAAACCCGCCTGGCGATGCACCAGGCCGGGTTGACGGGCGTGCGGCACCTCATCCGGCGCGACCCGTTGGATGCCAGGCCGGGTCAGCCGGTTGAATTGACCGTCACCACCTCCGGGCCGCAGCCGTTCGACAGTGTCCACTGTTGGTACCAGCCCGAGGGGGGCGCGGAAGCGGACCTCGAGCTGGTTTCCGTCAAAATAACCTGGGATAATGCCCTGGGTGATTACATCCGTGTCTGGAAGGTCACCCTGCCTGCCCAGGCCGTCGGGACGATGGTGCGTTATCGCCTGGCTGCGCATGTTGCCGGGACGGATGAGTGGATTTACGCCGATAACCAGTCACACTCTGCCCAGGAGGCCACGCGGTTCTCCTTTTGGGTTGCGAAGGACGACATCCCGGCCTGGGCGCGCGAGGCGCAGGTGTATCACATTTTCGTCGACCGGTTTTATCCCGGTGACGGAAAGACCTGGCAAATCCCCGATACCCTGTCCGGTTTTTTTGGCGGCACCCTGCGCGGTGTCATCCAAAAGCTCGATTACATTTGCGAGATGGGTTTTACCGCCATCTGGCTTTCGCCCATCTTCCCCAGCCCCACCCATCACGGGTACGATGCTACCGATTATTTTGCCATTGAACCGCGTTATGGCACGCTGGACGAATTTAAGGAATTGCTGCACCAGGCCCACACGCGCGGTTTGCGCGTCATCCTCGATTTTGTCGCCAATCATTGTTCCAACCAGCACCCGGCTTTCCAGTCTGCCCAAATAGACCCCGAAAGCCCCACCCGCGACTGGTTCACCTGGTCTCATTGGCCGGATGACTACGATACCTATTTTGGCGTGCGCGAATTACCGCAACTTAACCTGAAACCCGGCCCGGCGCGTGACTATTTGCTCGAAAGCGCCAAATTCTGGTTGGGCCTGGGTGTCGATGGTTTCCGCCTCGATTATGCCTACGGGCCCTCGCACGATTTCTGGTCCGATTTTCGCCGCGCCTGTCGCACAGCCAACCCCGAAAGCTGGCTGTTTGGCGAGATTATCCACACCCCCGTCCAGCAGCTTTCTTATGCCGGGACGATGGACGGAACCCTCGATTTCCTGCTTTGCCGCGCCCTGCGCGAGACTTTTGCGCATGGCAACTGGACCCTGGCACGCTTTGAATCTTTCCTGGCTGAGCACGAGGCCTATTTCCCGGCTTCTTTTTCGCGCCCGGCGTTTTTTGATAACCATGATATGAACCGCATCCTGTTTATCTCCAACGGCGATACGCGCAAAGTCAGGTTGGCCGCTCTGGCGCTGTTCACCCTCTCGGCCCCGCCGATTATCTATAACGGCACCGAGGTGGGGGTTTCGCAGGAGCGCCAGATTCACCAGAATGATTTTGGAATCTTTGAAGAAGCGCGCCTGCCTATGAAGTGGGGGGCCGACCAGGATGCCGGGTTGCGTGACTATTTCCGTCAATTGCTGCACCTGCGCCGCCAGCAGCGCCTGCTGCTCAACAGCTCCCGGCGGCGGCTCCATCTCGATTCACAGGCGCAGACTTTTGCCTATGCCCGTGAATCGACCGAGGGCCGGGTGGTGGTGGTTTTCAACCTGTCTCTCGAGCCGCGCCAGGTTTTCCTGCCGGGGGTGCCGCCCCTGCGCGATGCGCTCGACGCCTGTGCAGTCACACCGGTTGAAGAGGGCCTCCTGGTAGATTTGCCCCCGCAAACGGGCGCATTTTTGGTGTAACCCGCCCGGACGGATTTTTTCCAATGAATTTTGTTAATCTTCACCACACTCCTGGCTCACTCCTGCGCTACGAAGATTTCCCTTCCGGGCGCGTCCCGTCGCGCCACATCGATATCTGGCTCCCGCCGGGATACGATGAAGGGCTGGGGCGTTACCCGGTCCTGTATATGCACGACGGCCAAAACCTGTTCTTGCCGGGTTATTCCTATGGCGGCATTCCCTGGGGAGTCGACCAGGTTGTGGCGCGGCTGATGGCTGAAGGGAAGCTGCGCGGGGTGATTGTCGTTGGGGTCTGGAATGCTGGCGCCAACCGCTGGGGCGAGTACCTGCCCCAGAAACCGGCCGAAACACCCGAGGGGCGTGCTTTTATGGTTCGTTTCGCCGACCGGCTTCCAGGGGCAGTGTATTCCGATTCTTACCTGGAATTCCTGGTCGCAGAATTGAAGCCTTTTATCGACGCTACCTTTCGCACCCTGCCGGGCCAGCCGCATACGTTTGTAATGGGTTCCAGTATGGGCGGTCTGATCTCGCTGTATGCCCTGTGCAAGTATCCGCAGGTTTTTGGCGGGGCGGGTTGCCTCTCTACGCACTGGGTGGCGGGTGAGAACCAGATGGTGGATTATTTCGGCGCGGCCCTGCCCCGGCCGGGAGCGCACAAATTGTATTTTGACTATGGCACCGAAACAGCCGATGCCGCCTACGAGCCTTTCCAACTGCGCATGGACGACCACCTGCGCCGGGCGGCTTTTACGCCCCGCCAAGACTGGCTGACGCTCAAGTTTGAAGGCGCTGAACACTCCGAACGTTCATGGCATGAACGAGTGCATATCCCGCTCGAGTTCCTGCTCGCCAACCTGTGATAAACTTTTCGTACCGACCGATCGCCATGAAGCTCTAAACAGGATTCGTGGCGATTTTATTCTTCCCCCATAAAGCCTGCCTTAATATGAATCTTTCCTACCTGATCTCTATCCATCACGATGGTTCCAAACGATATGTCCGCTCTGCTCACGCCGATCTGCGCCTGGGCGATGAAGTGACCCTGCGCCTGCGCGCCGCGCCCGATGCGCCGATTGAACGGCTGCTGCTGCGCACCTGCCCCGATGGCGAGCAGCTTTTTGTCGAAATGTTCCCGGCGGAGCACCAGCCCGATGCAGCCTGCCGCTGGTGGCAGGCTACGCTCAAATTGTCGATGCCGGTAACGGCTTACCGCTTCCTGATCTTTAGCAGCGATGGGACCTGGTGGTACAACGCCAGCGGTCCGCACCGCCACACGCCGACCGATGCCGAAGATTTTCGCCTGCTGGCCGATTATGCTGCCCCCACCTGGGTGCGGGATAGTGTCTTTTACCAGATTTTCCCAGACCGCTTTGCCGATGGCGACCCGGCCAGCAATATTCAGGATGGGGAATATGAATATCACGGTGTCCCGGCCCGGGCGCGGGCCTGGGGCGAACCGCAAAGTTCCTGGCCCCAGGCGATGGTCGAATTCTATGGCGGCGACCTGCCCGGCGTGGAACAACATCTCGATTACCTGGCCGACCTGGGTGTGAATGCCATCTATTTCAACCCGGTTTTTAGCGCCTACAGCAACCACCGCTATGATGTGACCGATTATGAAAATGTGGATGTGCACCTGGGAGGCAATGCCGCGCTGGAATCGCTGCGCCGCGCCCTGGCTGAACGCGGGATGCGCTACATCCTGGATATTGTGCCCAACCACTGCGGGTTTATGCACCCCTGGTTCCAGGCTGCCCAGGCACAGGCTTCGCACCCCACGGCTGATTTTTTCACCTTTCGCAATCACCCTGAAGATTATGAGTGTTGGCTGGGCGTGCGCAGCCTGCCCAAACTGAATTATCGCAGCCAGGCCCTGCGCGAGAAGATTTATGCCGGACCGCAGGCGGTTTTCCGGTACTGGCTGCGGCCGCCGTATGCCATTGACGGCTGGCGGGTGGATGTGGCCAACATGCTGGCCCGGCATGGAAAAGACCAGCTCGAAGCGGAAGTGTGGGCCGGGATTCGCCAGGCGGTGAAGGCCGAAAATCCGCAGGCTTATCTGCTGGGCGAGAATTTCTTCGATGGTTCGTCGCAATTGCAGGGAGATAACCTGGATGCCACCATGAATTATGCCGGGTTTACCAACCCGCTGTTGTACTGGCTGAATAAGTTCCAGGTCGGCCAGCATGCAGAACCTCACCATATCGAATCGGCCATCCCGTGGACGACCGAGGCGCTGGTGGATACCTGGCAAGCCAGTCGCGCAGCAATTCCGTGGGTGATTGCCCGGCAGCAGTTTAACCTGTTGGGGTCGCATGATACTGCGCGTGTCTTGCACCAGGTGGGTGGGGATGTCGCCCGGAATCGCCTGGCGGTGGCTTTCTTGCTCACCTATGTGGGTGTTCCGTGCATTTACTATGGCGACGAGATTGGGATGCAGGCCGGGGATTCGCTCGGCGCACGCGATTGCATGGTGTGGGACCAGGCGCAATGGGACGCAGGCTTGCGCGCTTTTTATCGGCAGTTGATTCACTTGCGGCGCAGCTCCCCGGCCTTGGTGGAGGGCGGCTTCCAGGTGCTGCTGGCGGAGGAGAACCTGCTGGCCTATTTGCGTGACACGGATGAAGAAAAGCTGATTGTGATTGGCAACCGCGGTCCGGCCGCGCGCCCGGCCGGACCCCTGCCTGTTGCATTGGGCGGGATTTCGGACGGGGTGGTGTTTAAGGAATTGTTTTCAGGTCAAACGCTGCGTGTGAGCGCCGGGAACCTGTCCCTGCCCGAGATTCCGGCGGGGGTTCAGATCTGGCAAACGGTTTAAGTGGCTTCGGCGTACCTTAATCTTTGCAAACGGATTAAAATAGCGGCACCGTGCTCAATTCTCGTTCCATCCTGCGAACCAAACTGATTCCCCCGCCGCGCAATGCGCGCACCCTGCCGCGCCCGCGTGTCAGCAGCGCTTTAAGGGAAGCGCTTGATTATCGCCTGACCCTGCTGCAAGCCGGGGCGGGCTACGGAAAAAGCACCGCGCTGGCCGAACTGGCGGGGGAAATTTCTCCCCTGATCTGGTACCAGGTGAGCGAGGAAGATAACGACCCGTTGGTTTTCTTGCTGCACCTGTGCCATGCGGCTGCCCAATCGCTGCCTGGCATCGCCGGGTTGCCGATCACCTATCTCGAAGCCTGGGATGGCACCCAGGGCCCGTTGCCCTGGCGCGGGGTGCTCGACCAGTTTATCAACGCCCTCAGCGAACATCTTAACGCGCCTGCGCTGCTGGTCATCGACGATGCCCATCTCATTACCGAAATCGGCGAGGCGCAGGCCGTCCATATCCTCGACCGGTTGGTTGGGCGCGCGCCTGCGCACCTGCATGTTTTGCTGGCCGGGCGTCCCACCATTACCCTGCCAACCCTGGCGCGTTGGCGCGCCCAGGGCGATGTGCTGCTGCTCGACCAATCTGCGCTAACCTTTACCTCCCCCGAAATTTCCAGCCTGTTTTCGGCCCATTATGGCATCGAACTGACCAGCGACGAGATTGACGCGCTCATTACCTATACCGAGGGCTGGGCGATTGCCCTGCAATTAATCTGGCAAAGCACCCGCACCCAGACCATTCTCGATTTTTCACGCCGCTGGCAGGCCGGTTCGCTCGAAGTATTGTTCGACGTGCTCACGCGCGAGGTCTTTGAGCGCCAACCCCAGGATGTGCGCGACTTTTTACTGGTCACGGCCACCCTGCGTGACTTGCCGCCCGAAGCCTGTGACGCCATTCGAAATAGTCCCGGTTCCAGCACGGGGCGCGGCACATCCGATTCGGCGTCGATGCTGGCCTACCTGAAACGGCAGGATTTGTTCGTGGTCGAAACCGCCGGGGGCGCGTTACGCTATCATCACATTTTCCACAACTTCCTGCGCCAGCAATCCCCGGCTGCGCAGCGTGAAGGCTGGAATCGGGCTGCGGCAGCCTATTTCCTGAAACAAAACAATCCTGAATCAGCCTTGTTGCATCTACAAGAGGCTGGCGCATGGGCAGAGATGGCCGATTTGCTGGATTCCTATGCAGCCACGTTACTGGCAATTGGGCGTCTGGATACGCTGGCGGCTTATATCGATGCCTTGCCCCCTGAAACTTTGCACCAGCACCCCATGCTTGTGTTCACCCTGGGAGAATTGGCCCGCCTGCACAGCCGCTTCGACGAGGCCCTCGGCTGGTACACCCAGTCAGAGATGCTCTGGCGCGCCCATAGCCAGCAAGACGGCACGGCCCGCGCCCTGCGCGGCCAGGCGCGCGTCTATCTCGACACGGTCAACCCGTCAAAGGCCGAGGAATTGCTCGAGAAAGCCATCCGTTTGAGCGACGGTTTTGAGGACCGTGAGGCCCAGGTGCGTTTGTTCGAACTGCTGGCCGAGAATAAACTGAACGCCGGGCGGGTCGAGGAGGCTGAACGCTTGCGCCAGCGCGCCGAGGAATTACGCCTGGAAGGCCCCACCCACGACCAGTTCCTGTTTCGGGTCTGGCTGCGCACCGGTCGCCTGGCCGAAGCCCGCCACGGGTTGGAAGGCCGCGCCGAAGCCGAAAAACGGGAACCGGTCCAGACGCCGCGCGCCCACCGTGAGACGATGTTAATCCTGTCGTTGATTTATTCCTTCATGGGGTTGGGCGAGCAGGCTTACCAGGCCGCGCGCGAAGGCAAACAGCGCGGCGATGACTTGAAATCACCGTTTGTCACCGCGGTCGGCCAGATGCGCCAGGGGCACGCGCTGATGATGCTCGGCGGGGTGGAAAACTACCTGAAAGCGCGTGAGCAATACGAAAAAAGCATCGAAATCAGCCGCACGCTGGCCGTTGCGCGCCTGCGAGTCGAATCGGGCTGGGGGCTGTGCCGTTCCTACGGGTATCTCGGCGACCTGGTGAAAGCCCAGCAATATGCCCAGGAAGCGATTGAAATTGCCGATCAGGCCGGGGATGAGTGGATTGCCTCGCTGACGCGCCTGGCGATGGGTGCCAGCCTGATGCTGGCGGCGCGCTACGAGGCCGCTGAGCAATGGCTCAACCGCGCCGTGGCCGGTTTCCAGGAGTGCAGCGACCCGTTTGGGCGCAGCGCGGCGCGCCTGTGGCTGGCGTTGGGCTATTTCAAACAAAAACAGTCCGAACGCCTGGCCCAGATTCTCCCGGAAGTGCTGGCGACCTGTCGCGCCAACGGATACGATTTCCTTTTTCTGCGCCCGACCTTTGTGGGCGCGCTCGACGAGCGTAGTTTTGTGCCCCTGCTGGTTTTGGCGCGCCAGAAAAGCTGGGAAGCGACTTATGTTGCGCGCCTGCTCGATGGCCTGGGGCTATCGGGGGTTGAGATGCATCCCGGCTACCAGTTGCGGGTGCAAGCGTTGGGCGGATTCCAGGTCTGGCGCGGGGAGGAGTTGATCCCGGCCAATGGCTGGCGGCGCGAAAAGGCGCGGCAATTGTTCCAATTGCTGATCACTTTCCGGCATTCACCGCTTGACCGCGACCAGATTTGTGAGTACCTGTGGCCCGAGGCCGACCCGCCCACCGCGCAGCGCAACTTCAAAATTACGCTCAACACCTTGTACCAGGTGCTCGAACCCGAGCGCGACCCGGGCAGCGAATCGGCTTATATTTTGCGTGAAGGCAGCACTTACGCTTTGCGACCGTCTGCCGACCTGTGGGTTGATGCCGAGGATTTTGTCGCCACCGTTCGGCGGGCGGTCAAGTCCACGTATCACGATGTTTACGGGCTGGAGAAAGCTGTCAACCTGTATCGCGGCGAATACCTGCCCGATACCCTGTATGAAACCTGGGCCGCCGAGGAGCGTGAGCGCCTGGCGACCCTTTTCCTTGAAATTTCTGACCACCTGGTGGAGTTATTCTTGCAGGGGGGGCGCTATCCCGAAGTGATTGACCTGTGCCAGCGCGTTTTGGCCCAGGACAATTGCTGGGAACGCGCTTATCGCCACCTGATGCTGGCTTACGATAAACTGGGCGACCGCGGGCAGGTGGGGCGCGCCTACCAGCGCTGCGTACAAACCCTGCGTGACGAGTTGGAGGTCAGCCCGGCACCCGAAACCCAAAAGCTGTACGAAAAACTGGTGCTGGGCACTTAAGGCAGGCTGACGGTAAAGTTGGCGTGCCAGGTCAGCAGCGTTCCGTTGACATTGGCCTGGATATTGACCAGGTAAACCCCCGGCTGAACCGCCGATCCCCCTGCCTGCCACCGATACCCATAATTTTCCACGACCCACGGGTTGCACGGGCCGTTGCCGCCAAAGATACAATAATCTTTGGCCTGTTCTGTGATGTTGTAAACCCCATTCCCGTTTTGATCCAACACTTCGAAGGTGACGTTCTCCACGCCAGCCTCCTGTCCCAACTCCTGCCCATTTTGCAAGATTTTAAACTGAATCCAGGCCTCGTCTGAGAAAACCACCTCGCAGACGTATTCCACGCCCTCATCGGCACAACTGCCCTCCGGGGTGGAGCTGATGGCGCTGCGCGGCAGGGGCGGCGGGATCGGCGTGCCAACCGCTATGGCAGGCAGGCTGGCCAGGTCGAGGTCGCAATTGACATACTGGCTCCCGGCGCTGACCCAGCCTTGCTGTCCATCGCTCGGGTCGGTGACGAATACCCAACTCCCGCCGGGGATGCCGGTCGGGTTGAAACCAGACGGCGTGACCACGGTATCTTTGGGGAAAACCCGCAGCGGCGGGCGGTAAGCGGTGCCGGGGCCGCTGCGCAGGTTCAAATCCTGGAGCACGGTACAGGTTGGGCCGGGTTCCGTGGCCGTGGGGGCAATTTCCGGCGGCGTGGTATTGGTCGCCTCGGGAGAAAACGGCGTGGCACTGGGTTCAACCATCACCAATGGGGTGGCGCTCGGCTCGGGCTGGGGCGTCGGTGGCGGTTCGGTGGCCGGGGAACAGGCTGAAAATATCAGCGCGAGGGTTAAGAACAGGGTTGCGCGCATTATTGCCCTCCGTTCAGGGCGTTGTAAATTTCCCGGGTTTGCTCAAAATAAGGTTGGCAGCTTTGGGCCACAATCTCATTTTGGATGACCAGGTCGAGGCTGTTTTCGGCCTGGGAGATACAGCCGTTAAAAGCGTCTAACGCCAGCTGGTAAGAGTCCAGCGCCGCGCCGTAAGCCTGCTCCCGCTCAAGGAGCGTGCCCTGCCACTGATAAGCCAGCCCGAGATACTCATAGGCCTGCGCCAGGTAGCGGCGCTGCGATTCGTGCTCCTGGGCTGCCGCTTCAAAAAACGGGATGAGCGGCTCGAGGGTGGCGATTGCCTTTTGAATGGCTTCCGCACCAGTGGCATCGCCCGCTGCCACAGCGATGGCCCCTTTCAGCCGGTAGGCATTCCCCAGCGCGAGAAGGGCCACTTCGGCCACCGGGTTGCCGTATTCTGCCGGGTCCGGGTTCAGGTCAAGCGCCTGCTGGTAGGCGGCGAGACTCTTTTCGGCCCACTGACCCGCCTGCGGGTCGGGAGCCTGCCCGGATACCAGGGCGGCATCCAGCCCAAAAGCCGCGCGCTTAAAGTGGACACTGCCCAGGCCGATGTAAGCGCGGGCAAAGCGCGGATCGAGTTCGACCGATTTTGCGAAGGCCGTTTCAGCGTTTTGCCAGTTGGCTTCGCGCTCCTGTGGTTGCGAGTCTGCCAGGAACAGGTACGCGCGCCCGATGAAAAACTGCACCAGGGCCGAATTCGGCGCGGATTGGGCGGCTTTTTGGAAGTTTGCGAGCGCATCCTGGTTTTGGCCCAACTGCTCTTGCGCCAACCCAAGCGAGACCCAGGCCAGCGCGCTGGCCTGCCGTCCCAACTCGCCCTGCAGGCTCGGTCCGGGATTTTCGAGATCGGCAATCCGGATTGGTTCGCCGAGGCTGTAAGTGCCCTGGATATCCTCGAAGCGATACCTGGCCTGGGGCGCAACCCGGAATTGGAGCACCAGTTGGGGCGGGTTCTCGCGCCGGTCAATGTAGCCGTACAGCAGCAGGCTGGCGTTGATTTCGCTGGTGGTCTGTTCGGCGGTTTCAGCGGTGACTAGCGCCACACGCGTGCGGTTAAACAGGTTGCCGTCGTTGGGCCAGATTTGCAGGGTGGGGTCGTCTTGCAGGTCCTGGCGCAGGTAGTCCAGCGCCCAGCCGCTGATTTGCTGCCCGGTTTGAGAGGCGCGAATCACTCCATCGGCCCCCAGCTCCCCGAATTCAGCCACAGCAATATTAAAGGCCCCGGTCATCTGGCGCGGCGCAAAAACGCCATTGGCGGCCATTAAAACCACCAGTACAGCGATTCCCAGCAGCGCAGCCGCGCCCCCCAGGGCCAGTTGGGTCACTCGCGCGCGGGCCAGGGTCCGGCTGCGGTTGTTTTCCTCGCGGGCGGCTTCCTGGCTGGCGTCGAGAAATTCCTGTTCCAGCAGGCTGATTAAATCCAGATTGTCTTTGGTCCAGGCCAGGGTTTGCGCCAGGCGCGCGCCGCGATAGAGGGCGCCGCTGTCGCGCTCCAGTTTGAGCCAGTCGTTGGCATCCTCGGTTAGCTGGCGATGCAAGATCAGCCCGGTGCGGTTCTGGTTGAGCCACTCGCGCAGGGTCGGCCATTCGCGGATCAGCGCTTCGTGGGCCACTTCCACCACGCGCCCCTCGCCCGGCGAGAGTGTGCCGGTGGTCACCAGGCGCGCATCGGCCAGGATGCCAAGCACGGCGTCGAGGGTGGCGGGGTCGCTGGCGCGGGTAATCAACTCCGAAAAAGCCGCGCGGCGGCGGGTGTCGAGCGCGCTTTCGCCCATTTCGGCCAGTTTGATGAAAATCATGCGCGCGATGGGCTGTTGCGTCGGGGTCAGGCGCTGCCTGAAAACGGTTTCGGCGGTTTGGGCAATGGCGCCCTGTACCCCGCCCGCTGCGGTGTAGCCCGAAACGGTCAGGACCCGGCCGCGGCGGCGCTTCCAGGTTTCGAGCAGGGCGTGCGAAAGCAGCGGCAGCGCGCCCGGTTCGCTGCCCAGGTCGTCGAGCAGCACTTCCACCAGCCCGGCCTGGACTTTCCACTGGCCCAGGGCGGCAGGCTGCAAGATGGCGCGGGTCAACTCCTCGCGGTTCATTGCGCCGATAAATTCCTGGTTTTGGGCTACGAGCTCGCGCAAGGCCTCGTGCTGGGCCAGTTGGGCGTAGAAATCGGCGCGCAGGGTCAGCAACAGGCTGACCGGTTGCGGATTTTGGGGGTCAACCGCCTGCAACAGGTTGGCGAGAAAGGTTTCACGCTCGGTTTCTTGCTTGCACTGGGTAAAAATTTCCTCGAACTGGTCGATGACCAGCAGCAGGTGTTTGCGTCCGTTTTGGGCCAAAAGCCGCCGGGCGGCGAGCGCCAAGGAATTGGAATCCTGTTCCAGGTCGGTGCGCAGGGCAGTGGCCGCCGTGACCGATTCCGAATCGCGGGTCAGGCTGGCCGCCAGGGCCTCCAGCGGGTGCGCCGAAGGGCTGAAAATGCGAAGATCCCACTGGCCGCTGTCGGTGGGCGGCAGGCTGCCATCGGCCAGGCGCTCGCCGCGCCGCAAGGCCGGGATGACCCCCGCCCGCACCAGCGACGATTTGCCGCTGCCCGAAGCGCCAATGACGGCCAGGAAGCGGCTCCCGGCCAGGCGCGCCACAATTTTGGCCACTAGCGTTTCGCGGCCAAAGAAGCGCTCAGCGTCTTTTTCATCGAAGTATTGCAGACCCTGGAATGGCGGCTCGCCCGGCTCGGGCGGCAGGTTTTCAAGCTCACGCACCTCGTCATTGCTGACGAGGGTCGACTTGATGTTGATGACTGCGCCGCGAAAATCGCCGGAGAGATTGTATTGGTCCCCGCTGGCGCGCCGCGTCCGCTTTGGTTCGGAACCCTCGGCCATGCGCGGTTAGCCTGCGCCCGTCAGCCTGGCTACGGTTAAAACAATCTGGCTGGCAATCGTCACCACCGAGGGCATCACCGTTGCCAGGTTTTGGGCGGCCAGTTTAAGCCCCTCGCCGCTGATTTGCAGCATGGTTTTGTTGGGCTTCTCGGCTTTGGCAGCTTCCACCAGCGATTTGGCGGTTTCGGCCACCGCCTCGGCCTGCTCCTGGCCCTCAGCGGGAATCTTTTGCAGGGCTTCGCTCAACTCCCCGATCAGTTTCTCCAGTTCCTTGCGCGCGCTTTCATCCTGGCTGCGAATATCACCCACACTCTGCTGGACGTTGGTCAGCGTGGATTTGATATTGATCACCGCCCCGCGAAAATCTCCCGACATATTAAACCGGTCTGCCATTTTGCGCTCCTAAATTAGACTAGTCTTATCTGATATTGTAGGCTTTTCGCTGCCCGGATACAAGCATTCAGGGTGGGACTTTTGTAACCCCCCTGTTACCGCTCGCGGTTATCCTGATGGTGATGGACTCCCCGACCCCTCCTTCGATTTCATCGTTCGTGATCCGTTTTGTGACCGACCCGGCCTCAGAAGCCTATCGCGGCGAGATTCGCCACATCCAGACGCGTGAGGAAATTCATTTCCACGCCTGGGAAGAGGCTGTCGAATTCATCCGGCGTTATGTGCCGTTGGAAACCAAACAGGATAATTCCCTGTAGGGGCGGGGTTACCCCGCCCCTACCATGCCAATTTAAAGGATTGCCCATGCCCCGTCACCCGCAAATTCTCGCCACTGGTAGTTATGTCCCCGATCGCATCGTCACCAACGCCGAAATGGATGCCCTGATGGGCCAGTCCACGGCGGAGTGGCTGCTCGAAAACGTTGGTATTCGTGAACGGCGCTGGATGGCCCCCGAACAGGTCACCTCCGACCTGATTGTGGAAGCCTCCAAAAAGGCGCTGGAACGCGCCGGGATCACCGCCGCCGACCTGGACCTGATTATCGTCTCGACCGATACGCCCGATTACCTGTCGCCGTCCACCTCGGTGGTGGTGCAGTACAAACTCGGCGCAGAGAAGGCCGGTTGCTACGATGTCAATTCGGCCTGCGCAGGCTGGGTAACGGCCCTCGACCAGGGCGCGCGCTACCTGCTGACCGAACCGTCAATGAAATATATCCTCGTCGCGGGCGGATACGGCATGAGCCGCTATCTCGACCTGACGGACAAGAAAACGGCCAACCTGTTTGCCGATGGGGCCGGGGCAGTGGTGCTCGGCGTGGGCCAGGAACCCGGCTTTTTGGGCAGCAACCTGCTGGCAGTCGGGTCGTTCCACGATGCGTTGGGGATTTACACCGGAGGCACCTCCCGCCCCGCCAGCGAGGGGAACTATCCCAAGGTGGAATTTGTCAAAAAATTCCCCAAGACATTCAACACCGAATACTGGCCCAAACTGATGCAGGGTGCGTTGGATAAAGCCGGTCTGACCTTTGACGATGTGAGCCACTATTACTTTACCCAGTTGAACCTGCGCACGATTGAGTTTATGATGGATTTGTTGAAGCAGCCCATCTCCAAAACTCACTGGGTGATGGATAAATGGGGCTACACCGGCTCGCCGTGTGTGGTGATGGCGTTGGATGATGCCATTGCGCAGGGCAAAGGCCCAAAACCTGGTGACGTGATCCTGTTTTGCGCCAGCGGCGGCGGGATTACGATGGCCTCGTCGGTGTGGAAGTGGACGGTGCGATGAAAGACGAAAGATGAAAGAACGGTTTCTTTCCTCTTTCGTTAACAAGGAGTAACTCATGTATATCGGAGACTATTTAGCCCGCCGTGAACTCTATTCCCCCGACAAACTGGCCTTCATCGACGCCGGGAAATCTCCCGAATGGCGGCTGACCTTCTGCCAGGCCAACCAGCGCGCCAACCGGCTGGCCCAGTGGCTCAAAAGCCAGGGCGTCGGCAAAGGCGACCGGGTGGCGATTTTGGCGCGCGATGGGTACGAGCATCTCGACTGCTTTTTCGCCTGCTCCAAACTGGGCGCGATTCACACCGCGCTCAACTGGCGGCTGAATTGGCATGAACTTCTCGAAATTTTCCAGTACACCACGCCCAAAATCCTGATTTTCTCCGACGATTTCCGCGCCAATGTTGAGCAACTGACCGCTCACTTTCCACTTTCTACCTGCCACTTAGACGGCCCCGGCCTTCCCGGCTCTCTCCACTTCGAAACCACCCTGCAAGCCTCCCCCGCCGCCCCTGTCACCTGCGAAACGCTCGAAGCCGAAGATACCGCCGCGCTGATTTTCACCGGCGGCACGACCGGCCTGCCCAAAGCCGCCGAAGTCTCGCACCGCATGATTGCCTGGAACACGCTCAACACCGTCATCCATGACGTGACCCACAACGACACCTATCTCAACGTGTTCCCCATGTTCCACACCGGCGGGCTGTTCGTCTACACCCTGCCGCAGGTCATTTTTGGCGGGACGACGATTCTCATCCGCGCTTTTGACCCGGCCCAGGTGCTGGATTTGCTCCAGCGCGAAAAAGTGACCGTTTTCGCTGCCGTACCGACCATGTACCAGATGCTGACCACCGCCCCCAACTGGGATTCCGCCGATTTATCCGCTTTACGCTTTTGCACTTCGGGCGGCGCGCCGCTTCCGGTTCCGCTGGTGGAAAAATACACCGCGGAAAAGGGCATCCGCTTCAAGCAGGGCTTCGGCATGACCGAGTTTGGTCCCGGCATCTTTGCCCTGGCCCCCGAAGACGCCATCCGCAAAGCTGGTTCGATTGGCCGCCCGAACTTTTTCGTCGACGCGCAAATCGTGGATGACGAGAACCACTTCCTCGGCCCCGACCAGGAGGGCGAACTCGTTTTGAAGGGCGAATCCTACTGCTCGGGCTATTTCAACAACCCCGAAGCCACCGCCGCTGCCGTCGATTCTCGCGGCTACTTCCACACCGGCGATGTGGCCCGCTTCGACGCCGAAGGCTATTTCTTTATCGTCGACCGCAAAAAGGACATGTTCATCAGCGGCGGTGAGAACGTTTACCCGGCGGAGATTGAAAAGGTCATTTACCAGCATCCTGCCGTGCACATGTGCGCCGTCATCGGCCTGCCCGACCCCAAATGGGGCGAAGTCGGCAAGGCCTGCGTGGTTTTGAAGCCTGGAAGCACCTTCAGCGAAGCCGAACTGCTCGAATTCATGGCGGCACGCCTGGCGAAGTACAAAGTGCCGAAGTCGGTGGCTTTTCTCGAGGCCCTGCCCATCTCGGCGGCGGGGAAGATCCTGAAGCGCGAGTTGCGTTCGAGATACATAGAAAGTGGAAAGTAAACGTCCACTTTCTACTTTCTAAAATTGGTTCACCATTCAAAAAAGGAGCCTGTTATGCCTACCGTTCCCACTTTACCCGGTATCACCTCCAAAATGATTGACACCCCGCGCATAAAAACCCACGTCCTGTTCAGCGGGGACGAGAGCGGCACGCCGGTGCTGTTCCTGCACGGCAACGCCTCGTCGGCCACTTTCTGGGAGGAGATTATGCTCAAACTCCCGGCCGGTTTTCGCGGCATCGCGCCTGACCTGCGCGGCTACGGCGACACCGAGGACAAACTGATTGACGCTACCCGCGGCGCGGGCGATTGGGTGGATGACCTCCTTGCGCTGCTGGACACGCTCAAGGTCGAAAAAGCCCACGTCGTCGGTCACTCGATGGGCGGAACGTTGGTCTTTAATCTGGTGGCGGCGGCTGCGGCCCGTGTTTTGAGCGGGACCGTGGTCAACCCCGGCTCACCCTACGGCTTCGGCGGCTCGAAAGACCTCGACGGCACGCCCTGCTACGAAGATTGCGCCGGTTCCGGCGGCGGCGTGGTCAACCCCGAATTCCCCAAACTGATGGCTGCTGGCGACCGCTCGACCGACAACCCGCAGGCCTCGCCGCGCGTGGTGATGAATTCCTTCTACTGGAAGCCGCCCTTCGTCCCGGCCCGCGAAGAAGACCTGCTCTCCTCGCTGATGAGCGAAAAAGTCGGCCCCGAGAAATACCCCGGCGACCTGACCCCCTCCGCCAACTGGCCCAACGTCGCCCCCGGCAAATTCGGCCCGATTAACGCGATTTCGCCCAAATACGTCGGCGATTCGGTCACGCGGTTCATCGCCGCCGACCCGAAACCCTTCATGCTCTGGATTCGCGGCGACTCGGACATGATTGTCTCCGACAATTCCTTCTTTGACCTGGGCACGCTCGGCAAACTGGGCTATGTCCCCGGCTGGCCCGGCGAGGAAGTCTACCCGCCCCAGCCGATGGTCGGCCAGACCCGCGCCATCCTGCAAAAATACGGTCCCTTCGAGGAAGTCGTCATTGCCGACACCGGCCATACCCCCTATATCGAAAAGCCGGAAGAATTTATGAAGGCTTTTAGCAAAGTTTTGAAATAACTTTTGGAAAGTAGGAAGTGGCTGGTTCCACTTTCTACTTTCTATTTTCTCAAGGAGTTCCTCATGCCCCTCAACAAACTCCCGCGCGGCGTAGCCATCGTCGGCGCCGGGATGTCCAAATTCGGCGCTTTTGCCGAGAAAAACAGCCGCGACCTGTTTGTGGAAGCCTACAAGAGCATGTCCGCTTCGGTCGATAAGGGTTTTGACCCGGCCGCCATCGAAGCCCTGTACGTTGGCAACTTCTCCAGCGACCAGTTCGAGCACCAGGCCCATACCGCCCCGCTCCTGGCCGATGCCGTCGGCCTGACGCCCATCCCCGCCACCCGCGTCGAGGACGCCTGCGCTTCGGGCGGAGTGGCGCTGCGCCAGGGTGTGATGGCGATTGCCTCGGGCATGGCGGATGTGGTGCTGGTGGGTGGCGCGGAGAAAATGACCGCCCTGAGCACTGCCGCTGTCACCGAAGCGCTGGCGACTGCCGCCGATGTGCCGTTTGAAATCCCGGCCGGGTTCACCTTCCCCGGTTTTTATGCCGCCATTGCCAGCGCCTATATGCATCAGTACGGGATGAAGCCCGAACACCTGATGAACGTCGCCATCAAGAACCACGACAACGCCGCGCTCAATCCCAACGCCCAGTTTGGCGTCACCATCCAAAAGTGGATGGAAGGCCGCATCGCCGCCGCCGTCAAAAAAGGCAAACCGGCCCCCAATTGGTCCACCATTTGGGATTTCCTCCACGACGATGGCGGCAACCCCATGATTGCCTGGCCGCTGCGCCTGTTCGATTGCTCCCCGGTTTCGGATGGGGCCGCCGCCCTGCTGCTGGTCGCCGCTGACCAGGCCCAGCGCTACACCGACCACCCGATTCACATTATCGGCACCGGCCAGGCCTCCGACGCGGCGCTCCACGACCGGCCCGCGCTGACCACGCTCTCAGCCGCCAAAAAAGCCTCGGCGGATGCCTACGCCATGGCCGGGGTAACGGCCAGGGACATCCGCATTGCCGAGGTGCACGACTGCTTTACGATTGCCGAAGTCATCGCCAGCGAGGATTTGGGCTTTTTCGCCCCCGGCGAGGGCTACAAAGCCGCCGAAGACGGTATGACCGCCCGGACCGGCGCGAAACCGATTAACACCAGCGGCGGCCTGAAAGCCAAGGGCCATCCGGTTGGCGCTTCGGGTGTGGCCCAGGCTGTGGAAGTGTTCAAGCAAATGCGCGGCGAAGCGGGCGAACGCCAGGTTCCCGGCGACGTGCCGCTGGCCCTGACCCACAATGTCGGCGCCACCGGCTCGACCTGCGTGGTGCATGTATACGAGCGACGCGATTAAAAAGTGCGTCGCACCATGTTAAATGGGATTTTTCCCAGCCGAATAGCCCCCCGCTTAACGGCATCAGCAACCCGCCAGGTGCGACGCACCCTCCAGGAGAACCCCATGACCGAAACCACCACCGTCCGCCCCTTCACGGCGGCCTCGTTTGACCAATACCTCGCCGAACGCCAACTGATGCTGGCGCGCTGCACCCAATGTGGCGCGAATTACGTTCCGCCGCGCGCCATCTGCCCCAAATGCCACAGCGACCAGATGGAATGGGTTGCCGCCAGCGGCCAGGGCAAACTAGCCGCCTTCACCGTCATCTACAGCGGCCCGACCTTTATGGTCGAACAGGGCTTCGACCGCAAGACGCCTTACATCTCTGGCATCGTCGCGCTCGCGGAAGGCGCTTCCATCAGCGCGCGCATCACCGGCCTCGACCCGCTCCAGCCCGCCGCCATCCAGATTGGCGCGCCGCTGACGGTTGATTTTGTCGAATTCGGCGAAGGCGAAGCCAAAAAGACCTATCTGGCTTTCAAGGCTTTGTAACTGAGCCGTAACTACTCAATGCTACAAAGTGGAAAGTAGAAAGTCAGCACTTTCCACTTTCTATTCTCTAAAAAGGAGTTCCCATGCGCATGAAAGAAAAAGTCGTGCTCGTCACCGGCGGCGCGGCGGGGATTGGCAAAGCCACCGCCCTGCGTTTCGCCGAGGAAGGCGCGACGCTGGTCATCTGTGATTTGAACGAAGCCGCCGGACAGGAAACCGTCAAACTGCTCGGTGAAAAGGCTGCCTTCTACAAAGTCAACGTCGCCGACCGGGCTGCCGTCCAGGGCTGGATTGATGACGTTTTTGCCAAATTTGGCCGCATCGATGTGCTCGTCAACAACGCCGGGATTTTGCGCGACGGCCAACTCATCAAGTTCAAGGAAGGCCAACTCGTCGGGCAAATGGCCGAGACCGATTTCGACCTGGTCATTTCGGTCAACCTGAAGGGTGTCTTTAACTGCACTCAGGCCGTCGCCCCGGTGATGGCTAAACAGGGCGGCGGAGTCATTCTCAATGCCACCTCCATCGTTGGGCTGGATGGCAACTTCGGCCAGACCAACTATGTTGCCACCAAATCGGGCGTCATCGGCATGACCAAAGTCTGGTCGCGTGAACTGGGCAAGTTCGGCATCCGCGTCAACGCTGTGGCCCCCGGCTTTACCGCCACCGAGATGGTGACCGCCATGCCCGAAAAGATTTTGGATGGCATGAAAGCCCGCACCCCGCTCGGCCGCCTGGGCGAACCGCGCGACATCGCCAACGCTTACCTGTTCCTGGCCTCCGACGAAGCCTCGTTTATCACCGGCGAGACGCTGCGCGTCGATGGCGGGATTGTTGTCGGTACATAAATATTTTGGTAGGGGCGCAGCAATACTGCGCCCCTACGCATATCAATATGACCCACGCCGCTGACCTGCTCACCAATCGCGCCCGGTTGACTCCTGACCGCGAAGCCCTCTACGAGGTTCACACCGGAATCCGCTATACCTACGCGGACCTGAACACGCGCGCCAATCGCGCCGCCAACTTCCTGCGCGAGCAGTGTGGCGTGCAAAAAGGCGACCGGGTCTCGATTTTGGCGCACAACTCGGTTGCCTACGTTGACCTGCTCTATGGCGTCGGCAAAATCGGCGCGATTTTGGCCCCGTTAAACTGGCGGCTGACCGCCCGCGAGTTGACCTATATCGTCAACGATTGCCAGCCGAAGGTGCTGATTGTCGGCCCGGAATTTGTCCAGGTGCTGGATGAGATGCGGGGCGCAATCGGCGTGGAGTTTTTGGTGTCGCTCGAAGGGGCGGAAATCGCCGGGGCCAGGAAATACGAGGCGTTGCTTGAGCAGGCTTCCGGCGCGGAGCCGCTCCAACCCGCTTTGAGCGAGGAGGATGCCTATTGCCTCCTCTACACCTCGGGGACGACGGGGCGACCCAAAGGGGCCATCCTGCCACACCGCCAGGTTTTTTGGAACGCCATTAATACGGTTATTTCGTGGGGCCTGAGCGAAAAGGATGTCTCCCCGGTTTTGACACCCATGTTCCATTCGGGTGGGTTGTTCGTCTTTTTGGTGCCGCTTTTTTACGCGGGTGGGCGGATTGTGCTGCCGCGCACCTTCGACCCGGATGCCTCGCTCGACCTTATCGTGGCGGAGCGCTGCAGCGTTATTTTGGGCGTGCCAACCCTGTTCCAGGTCTGGATGAACAGCCCGAAGTTCGCCGGGGCCGATTTTAGCCAGGTAAATTTCTTTATCAGCGGCGGCGCGCCCTGTTCACCCGCGCTGGTCAAAGCCTGGCAGCAGGCCAAAGGCCTGGCGCTGCGCCAGGGTTATGGCCTGACCGAAGTGGGTGTGAACTGTTTCTCGATGACCGCTGAAGAAGCCCTGCGCAAAATCGGTTCGGTTGGCAAGCCGATTTTCCACAGCCGGATGCGGTTGGTGGACAGGGATGGCCGCGAGGTGCCCATCGGCGAAACCGGCGAACTGCTGATTTCCGGCGACCACGTCTGCGCCGGGTACTGGCATCGCCCCGAAGCGACCGCCGAGGCCCTGAAAGATGGCTGGTTCCACACCGGCGATATGGCGCGGCAGGATGCCGAGGGCTATTTCTACATCGCCGGGCGCTACAAGGACATGATTATCAGCGGCGGTGAGAATGTCTACGCCGCCGAGGTAGAAGCCGTTTTCCGCGAACACACCGCCGTGCAAGACGCCGCGCTGATTGGCCTGCCCGATGAAAAATGGGGCGAAGTCGGCCTGATGATTGTGGCGCTCAAGCCCGGTCAGCAGGCCAGCGCCGCCGAGTTGCTGACGCACTGCCAGGGCCGCCTGGCGCGCTATAAAGTCCCCAAGCAGGTCGAGTTTGTGGAATCCCTGCCGTATTCACCGTATGGCAAGGTGATTAAGGCGGAGTTGCGGGAGAAGTTTGTGGCCCGGTAGGGGCGACCCGCCCGGCTCCGAACATCACTGTTTCTGGCGAATTCCCCTGGCCTGACAAGGCGCTGGATGGCCTTGAAGGGTCGCCCTTACTTCTGGAGATTGTCATGCCCAAAGTCCAAATCAACGGAATCGAAATTTACTACGAATTACACGGCGAGGGAACCCCGCTCGTGCTGATTTCCGGGTTGGGCTACCCGGCCTGGGAATGGCATAAGATGGTTCCTTATCTCGCCGAGAGGTTCCAGGTCATCACCTTTGATAACCGTGGTGTGGGGCAGAGCGACAAACCCGCCGGGCCGTACACCGCCCAAATGCTGGCGGCGGATGTAGCCGGTCTGCTGGATGCGCTCGGCCTCGAAAAAGCCGTCATCATGGGTCACTCGATGGGCGGGTTCATCGCCCAGGCCTTTGCACTGGAGTATCCGGGCCGGGTGAGCAAGCTGATTCTGTGCTCGACCAACTTCGGCGGGCCGCAGCATGTGCCGATTACGGCCGAGGCGATGGCCGTGCTCTCAGATGTGACCAGCGACCCGCTGACGCGCTTCAAGAACGGATTGGTGGTCAGCACCGCGCCCGGTTTTGCCGAGGCGCACCCTGAAATCATCCAGGAGTGGCTGGAGTGGCGGCTGGCGAACCCAATCGATGTGGCTGGTTACCAGGCGCAGATGGCGATTGGGCTGGGGCTGCTGGCTGAGGCCGCCTCGTTTGAGCATAAACTACCGCAAATTTCTGCGCCCACGCTGATTCTGTTTGGGGCGCACGACAAAGTTGTTCCACCGGCCAATGCCGATTTAATGGCGGGCAAGATTGGGGGCAGCCGGGTCGTGATCCTGCCCGGGGCCGGTCACTTTTTCCCCATCGAAGTTCCCGCTGCAGCGGCACAGGCCGTCATCCAATTCGTGTTGTAACGCGAGACCCGTCTTGCGTACAAAACTGGCAAACCAACATTTGCCTGATATCTTTCTCTGGAGGAGAAAAACCATGAAACTGTTTCGCACGCTTGCTTTGCTTGTCGTTGCCGCCTCGCTGCTTCTGGCAGCCTGTGCCCCGGCTGCGACTCCCGCCCCTGAGCCGACCCAGGCTCCCGAACCGACCGCCGTTCCCCCCACGGCTGCGCCCGAACCCACCGCCGAGCCGACCGCTGAACCCGCCCCGGCGGGCCTGACCTGCGCCGAACCGGTTAAAGTTGGTCTCATTACCGATGCTTCGGGTGCGCTGGCGATTTACGGCGCGCACATCCTGCGCTCGTTCATGCTCGGCATGGAATATGTGGCCGGCGCTCCCGGTTCGGCTGGCGAGAAGTTTGACCTGACCGCCGCCCAGGAGAACACCTTTAAGATTGACAACTGCGAGATCCAGGTTTTTGTGCGTGATGACGGCAGCAATCCTGAAAACACCGCCACCGTGGCCCGCGAACTGATCGATGTGCAGAAAGTTAACATCCTGGTGGGTACCGTCTCTTCGGGCGCGACTGCCACCCTGCAGGGGATTGCCCTCGAGAGCAAAATCCCGCTGATTGTCGCTCCCGCTGCTGCCAACGACATCACCGGTGTCAACTTCAATGAATACACCTTCCGCACCAGCCGCAACAACTACCAGGACGCTATCAACGAATGCTCGTACCTGACCAAACAGTACAAGACCTTCGTTCAGATCGCTCCCGATTACGCTTTTGGGCGCGGCTCGGCGGCGGCCTTCCGCGACGCCTGCTCGCTGCAGGGTGGTGAATTTGTGGCCGATGATATCTTTGCCCCGCTCGACACCACCGATTTCACCACTTACATGGAACAGATCGCTAATTCTGGCGCTGAATCCTATATCGTAAGCTGGGCGGGTGGCGGTTTCGTCCCGCTGATGCAGGCCGCTAAAGACCAGGGCGTGACCGATACCCTGGCGCTCGGCGCGACTTTCATCGACAACACCCTCATGCCGGTCTGGTACGGCAATGCGGTGGGCAGCACCAGTGGTATCATCTATCACTACAGCGCCCCCAAGAACCCCATCAACGACTTCCTGGTCGCCAACACCAAGCCGCGTTATGGCGTCAACCCCGACCTGTTCGACGCCGATGGCATGAACGCCGCCATCATGCTGGTTGAAGCCCTCAAGTTGAGCGGCGGCGATGCCAGCGGCGAAGCGCTCATCAAGGTGATGGAAGGCATGACCTTCGAAGGTCCCAAGGGCACCGTCTACATCCGCCCCGAAGACCACGTTGCCATCCAGGATATGTACATCCTGAAACTGACCAACATCACCGATCCGGATGCCAACTTCTACGAATACGTTGAAACCACCCGCCCCGAGCCGCCTTGTTTGCTGCCCGAAGCGCTCAAAGATCGCTGCGGAAGCCTGCCGTACGGCAACCTGAGCGGGAAGTAATCCTTTCATCCAGCCTCCATCCCTCACTTCACTTGTTGGAGTGGGGGATGGAGTGACCCTGATTGGAAAGTGGCAAGTAGAAAGCGGTCCAGCGCCCCGGGCCTGGTCGGTTTTCCACTTCTCACTTTCTATATTCAACCTTCAAAGCTGGCTTATGGACACTATTTTCGAAACCATCAACTTGCGAAAACAATTCGGTGCGCTTGTCGCGGTCGAAGATGTGAGCATGCAGGTGCGCCGGAATAGCCTGCATGCCATTATTGGGCCGAATGGCGCGGGCAAGACCACCTTTTTTAACCTGCTGAGCGGCAACCTTGAGCCAACCAGTGGGCAAGTGATTTTTAAGGGCCGCGACATTACCCACCAGCCGGTTCACCGCTCCATCCATTTTGGGATTGGTCGTTCTTTCCAGATCACGAACATCTTTCCCAACCTGACGGTTTTCGAGAATATTCGCCTGGCAGCGCAGGCCCTTGGCAGTGATAACTTCAAATTTTGGCGGGCCGCCTCGGCTTTTAAACAATACGAAGCACGCACCTGGGAAGTGATTGAAAAAGTTGGTTTGAAAGAACGCGCCGCGACCCTGGCGAAAACCCTGCCGCATGGCGACCAGCGCAAACTGGAGTTGGGCATGATCCTGGCTCCCGACCCCGAAGTGCTATTGCTCGACGAACCGACCGCCGGGATGGCCTCCGAGCAGGTCCCCGAACTGATTGCGCTCATCCAGGACATCCAAAAAGCCGGGAACAAAACCGTCATGCTGGTCGAGCACAATATGAATGTAGTGATGAGTGTTTCGGATGCCATCACTGTCATGCACCAGGGAAAAGTCCTGGCCGAAGGCACCCCTGCCGAAATCGCTGCCAACAAAGAAGTGCAAACAGCGTACCTGGGTGGCCTGTACGAGTTAAACGTGTAAAACCCTGGACACGGATGACACGGAAAACGCGGATTTTCACGGATAAAACCAGGAAAAACCCATGTTCATCCGTCAAATCCGTGAAACCCGTGTACAAAAAGAGTATTTCATGGACACTATCCTCGACGTTCAATCCATTCACACCTTTATCGGCCAGTACCACATCCTCCAGGGTGTAGATGTGCATGTGCCGCGTGGCAGCATTACCGCCCTGCTTGGGCGCAATGGCGCAGGCAAGACCACCACGCTCAAATCCATCCTTGGGCTGGCCTCGCCGCGCCAGGGAAAGGTCGTTTTTGAAGGTCGTGAGCTGAACGGTATGCGCTCCTTCGATATCGCCGCGCTGGGCATCGGCTTTGTCCCCGAACACCGCGCCATTTTCCGCGACCTGAGCGTGGAGGAGAACCTGAAAATCGCCGAACGCCGCAAAGGCGACCTGGACCGCAAGCGTGAGATGATTTTTAGCCTGTTCCCCGACCTGAAGCGCCTGATTACCCTGCCTGGAACCAGTCTCTCCGGTGGGCAGCAGCAGATGCTTGCCATTGCCCGCGCCCTCGTCCCCGATAACCGCCTGCTGCTCATCGACGAACCGAGCGAAGGCCTGGCCCCGGTCATCATCGAACACATGATGGACGCCATTCGCCAGCTCTCTAAAGAATCGACCATCGTCCTCGTCGAGCAGAATTTCCTGGTCGCCAGCCAGCTTGCCGAATACTACGTCATCATCGAAGAAGGCCGCTCGGTCAAAAGCGGCAAAATGTCTGACCTGAAACAAGATAAAGCCACCATCCACCGATATTTAGGCGCTGCATAAAATTTAACCGCAAAGCCCGCCAGGACCGCTAAGAAACTCTTAAAAACTTTGCGTTCTTGGCGCCCTTCGCGGTTCGATATTTTGAACCGGAAAAGGCACATGAAACAATTCCAAGCCATCCTCCGCAAGAACCTGGTCCTGCTCATCACCCTGGCCGCCTTCCTGGTCGTTTTTATCGCTGCCGGGCAAGGCATGGAGCGCAAAGACTTCGTCATTACCCTGCTGCGTGGCCTGTCGGTCGGTTCGCTCACCTTCCTGGTTGCCTCCGGCTTCTCGCTCATCTTTGGCCTGCTCGATGTGCTCAACCTGGCCCACGGCACGCTTTTTATGATTGGCGCGTACCTCGGCTGGACCGTTTACGTCCGCCCCGATACTTTTGTAGATTTGTTGACTCCGCTGGCCTTGTTGGTAAGCGGCTTTACCCTTTCCGGCCTGTGGACCACTCTTTCGACCCGCTTGCGGTTCCCCGCGCCAATGAGCCGCATCCTGCCCTGGGCTTTGTTGCTCCTGGCCGCCCTGCTGGGATTTTCCCTGCTCCCGCGTTATCCTATTGCCGCCTGGGACCTGGAAAACTACGCCCAAAGCCCCGGAACCTTCTCGTTGATGATTGACCAGGGTACGCCGCTGGCCTTGCCAGTCGTCGCTTTTGACAGGGTCAACCCCTTCCTGGCCCTCATTGGCCTCCTGGCGGCCAGTTTGCTGGGCGCTTTTGGCCTGTCCCTGTTTAGCCCGCCCTCCCAACCGGCTCAACTCACCTGGCGCGATTTTGTACCCTTCGGCGTTTTGTTGCTGGTTGGCTTGGGGGTTTTCTTCGCCAATCAGGCCCTGACTGGCTTCCTGACCGGCTTGAGCAACAACTGGCTGTTCCTGGTTGCCATCCTGGTGGCCACCCTGGGCGGTGTTGGCCTGGGTAGCTTGATGGAATCGATCCTGATCCGTCCGCTCTACAGCCGCCCGATCTACCAGTTAATGCTCACGCTCGGGATGAGCGCCATCGGCATCGAAGTCGTCCGCGCCATCTGGGGCCGCCCCGAATTCACCATGCCCAAACCGGCCCTGTTCAGCGGCTCCGGCGAAGGCTGCCCGGCCACCAGTTTTGCCGCCTGGTGGGAGCATAACTGTTCGATCGTTTTCCTGCTGGAAGGGCGCGTGCGCGTTTACAACGAGATTTTCATCCCCCTGGTGGGAGTTATCGTGCTGGTTGCAGTCTGGATCTTGCTCCAGCGCACCCGCCTTGGTATGGTCATCCGCGCCGGGGTACAGGATCGTGAAATGGTCGAAGCGCTTGGCATCAATGTGCGGCGTGTTTTTACCCTGGTTTTTGGCCTTGGGGTTGGGCTGGCTGCCCTGGGCGGGGTGTTGGCCGCACCTTCGATGGGTCTTTCCAACACGATGGGTGAAAGCCTGCTCCTGAACGCTCTCATTGCACTGGCGATTGGCGGGCTGACCAGTTACCCTGGCGCGGCGCTTGGCTCGTTGCTGGTGGGTTTGCTGCAGCAATTTATTATCAAATACGGGCAAATTGGCATTGCCATTCCCTTTACCGAGATTGTATTCAAGCCTACCCCGCCTATTGTCCCGGCCTCGACGGTTTTGCTGATGGTTATCATCCTGCTCATCTTGCCCAATGGCTTGCTGGGCAAAAAAGAGTAGCACCCACGGCAGACCCATATTAAAAATCAGTGTCTAAAAGGTTCTTATGCCATCTCTTCCCGCCATCTTTCGCCAAAACCGCGCATCCCTGCTGACTTTGCTTGGGCTGTTATTGCTTCCCTTTGTTGTTGGCCTGTTCGATGGCGCATCCCCGGCCTCCGTTTGGGTTAACGGCAGCGGCACCAGTAAATTCGCTCAGGGGTTGGCGATTGAGATTTTTATCCTGGCCCTCTACGCGCTCAGCTTTGACCTGATTTTTGGCATTACCGGCCTGTTGTCTTTCGGGCACTCGATGTTTTTCGCCGTTGGGGCCTACCTGACCGGGATCCTGCTCAAAAGCTTTAGCCTGAACCTGTGGCAGTCGCTGGGAATTGTCTTTTTGGCGGCGATTGCCCAGGCGTTGTTGTTCGGGATCGTTCTCCCGCGCGTCAAAGGCATCACTTTTGCGCTGGTAACGCTCGGCCTGGGCAGCGTTTTCCACATCCTGGTCATGTCGCGTGAACTGGGTGATTACACCGGCGCAGATGTCGGTTTGCAGGGTGTCATTGTCCCCGACTTTATCAGTCCGGCCAATGAGCGCCTGCGCTTTTATTTTGTGGCCCTGGTGATTCTGGTGCTGGTTTATTTGCTCTACCGGCGCTTTGTCAACTCGCCAACCGGGCGCGTGTGCATCGCCATCCGTGAAAATGAAGGCCGCGCCCGAATGCTCGGCTATAACACATTCACCTTCAAGATGGCTGCCCTGTTGCTGTCTTCGCTGACGGCGGCCCTGGCGGGCGCCATGCATGCCCTCTACCAGCCGATTGTCAGCCCCAACACTGCCAGTATGGGCTTTACTGTCACCGCCCTGCTGATTATGTTGATTGGTGGCGTGGGCACACTGGATGGAGCCTTTGTGGGCGCAATTGTCTATCGTCTGCTCGACTTTGGCCTGCGCCGTTATATCGGCGAGAGCGCCAGTTTTATCAATGGCGCAATTTATGTGGCCTTCGTGCTGTTCATTCCTTATGGCATTGTTGGCACCTGGCGATTGAAATCGTTTGAAATTAAAAAAGGCTGGGATCGCCTGCTTTCCCTCATGGGCCAGAAGTAATGGTTCTTTTGAAAAACAGAGCCGCCCTATTGGGCGGCTCTGTTTTTCTATTTGGTGTGGCTTCCAGGCGCTTCGAAGGCGGTCATGGCTTCTTCGCCGTATAGTTTGCGGTGGACAACACTCAGGGCGCGCACTTGCTCGTAAGCGTGGTAAGACGAACGCACCAGCGGGTTGGCTTCCACCCACTTAAAGCCCAGGTTGTAGCCGTATTCGCGCAGGTCGGTAAACTCTTCCATACTGTAATAGCGGCTGATCGGGTAATGCTTTTTACTGGGTTGCAGGTACTGGCCGATGGTGAGGATGTCTACGCCCCAATCGCGCTGGTCACGCATGACAGCCTTCACTTCGTCAATTTCTTCACCCAACCCAACCATAATGCCGCTTTTGGTCAGCACTTCGGGGTCGAGCTTTTTGGCGTTGGTCAGGGTGGCCGCGGCCCAATCGTAATTGTCCTGCGGCTGGATCTGTTTGAACAGGCGCGGAACCGTTTCGACGTTATGGTTCAGGATTTCGGGGCGGGCATCCATGACAATCTTGAGCGCCTCGAGCGAGCCCTTAAAATCCGGGATCAGCACCTCAATCGAGCAGCCGGGGTGTAACTCGCGCGTGCGGCGGATGACCATGGCAAAAATCGGCGCGCCGCCATCTTTACGCTCGTCGCGATTGACCGAGGTAATGACCGCATGTTTGAGATTCATCGATTTAATTGCCTGGGCCACACGTTCTGGCTCCAGCCAGTCCATGGCATTGGGTTTACCGTGTTTGATATCGCAAAAGACGCAAGAGCGGGTGCACACATCGCCCAGCATCAGGAAGGTGGCGGTTCCGCTGCCCCAGCATTCGCCCATATTGGGGCACATGGCTTCTTCGCAGACGGTGTGCAGCGCTTTGGAGCGCATCAGGGTATGCAGGCGTTCGTAGGTTTCGCCGGAGGGCGCGCGCACTTTGATCCACTCGGGGCGGCGCAGCGGGGTGGTGTTGATTGCGTCGGGGTTGACCCGGTCTCTGGTGGGGATGGCAGGCATGAACAGGATACTCCTAAAAAGTGGTAGCCGGGCCGGTCGTGTTAGGCCACGGGCGGGTTTTCGGGTTCAGGGTCGGTTTGCATTTCTTCACTCAAGTCGCGCACGGCAATGGCCAGCACCTTTTCGCCGACCAGGTTGAGCAGGCTCAGACCCATCAACAGGGTCTTAATTTTGGGGCGTATATCGGTTCCGTCGAGCGCGTTCATCTTGAGCGCAAACTTCTTTTGCTCTTCTTCGGGCACACCCTGCAGCAGCGCAAAGCAATAAGCGGGCAGGGCCATGTGCGCTTTTTTGAAATCAACGTTTTGCATAATCTTGCTGACCGTCGCGGAGCGGGCCTCGCCGCGTTTGCGGTCTACGGCCTGTTTCACGGTGTTCAGCACCGTGTCCAGCAGGCGGCTGGGGCCCACCGGGACAACCTCGTCACCTACTTTGACATTGAAAATCGAGGCGCGCAAAATCGCCATCGCACCCAGACCGGCAATAACGGCTTGGCCAATGCCCACCAGGTTGGGCTCGGTGATGCCAAATTCCCATTTGAAAATTTGGATCAATCCTAGCGCAATGGCAGACGCCAGGGCATTGATGAACAGGTATAAAAAAGATGGGATCGTTAGCAGCGCGTCATCGGGTTCGTCGCGGTGCAGCGAAATAATCTCCGCCGCGCCGATCAAAGCCCCCAGTCCCGCCGCGACAGCCCAATTGAGCCAGGCCAGGTCAGTCATGATCCTTTTCTCCGGTGTGCATATTGTTGGCCCATACCTGGCCTTCGTCGGTCAGGGAGAGGGCTTCTTCATCGTCGTCGCCGTCGGTTTCCATCTCAATCAAGCCAGCTTCGTGTAGGTGCTTTATGGTGCTCTGGAATTTGTCGAAATCTTGCCAAGAGACTTTGGAGCGCGCAATCACCTGGGTAATTTTGACCTTTTTATAGCCAGAAATGCTTGAAATAATGCGCTCAGGCATATCATTCTTCTCATCGCTGCGCGCCTGTTGCATGCTGAACAGGAAGGCTCCAAAATCATCTTTGTGGAATTGTTTGTTTTCCATCTTGCCTCGCTTTATTTTGACGGGCGGGTCCCGGTAAACTCGTCAGTGGACGAAGGTTTGTTCGTAAGTAGGATGAATATTTATAAAAATCTTCTACTAAATCCATTCTAGTCCGGTTGACAGGCAGAGTCAAGGCAACTTTTTGACCTTAAGGCGAATTCCCTCCAGGCCTGTCACCAGCACTTTCTCCCCGGATTGGATCGGTTCGGCGCCTTCGGCCAGTTCCGCGCTCCACAACTCGCTCTGCACCTGGGCCTGTCCACGTGGATTAATCGCGCCCCGTGCCGTGCCCACCGCTCCGAGCAGGGCTTCTTGCCCGGTCTGGACTTTCCCGCGCATCGCCCGCAGCCCAATACCCATCAATACTGCAAAACTGGCCCCGACCAAAATGCCGGTTGTCACCACCAACGGGATGCTGACGCGTTGGAATTGCGGCACCCCTGGCGAGTTGAACAGCACCAAGGCCCCCACAATGAACGACCCAACCCCCGCAGCGGTTAACGCGCCGTGCGTGGGTGCTTTGATGTCGAGCACAAACAGCACAAAGGCAATCGCCAGGAAAACCACACCAAACCAGTTCACCGGCAGCACGCCCAGGCCGTAGGCCGCCAGGGTCAGTGACACCGCCCCCACAAAACCGGCCACCCAGCCTCCGGGGCTGGAAAGCTCAATCAAAATGGCTTGCACCCCAATGGTGACCAGTAAAAAGACAAAGTTGGGGTTGACCAGGATATCCAGCAATTGTTCGATGAACGAGGCTGGCAGCGCTGTGCTGGCGGCGTTTGCCGTGCGCAGCGTTTGCGTTTCATCGTTTAGGGTAACTGTGAACCCATCCAGTTGGCGGAGTAAATCGTCCACATCGCTGGCAACAAAATCGACCAGCCCGATGTCGAGCGCTTCGGCAGATGAAACAGCGCGCGCCTCGGTGATGGTGGCCTCTGCCAGTTCGATTGCTTCTGGCGGGCGATGGGCCGCAAAGGAGCGGATTTGCGCTGTGAGCACTTCGGTTTCCTTGGCCTTCATGGTTTCGCCCAGGTCTTCCCCCTCTGACCCAACCGGGCTGGCCGCGCCGATGATGGTTTCGGGCGCCATCGCCGCCGCGTGGGCCGCCAGGGTAATCAGGGTTCCGGCGCTGCCGGCCATGGCCCCGCGCGGGCTTACGTAGACCACTATGGGCACACGGCTGGCGCGCATAACGGTAACAATATCGGTCATGGTGCTGATGTAGCCGCCGGGTGTGTTTAGTTCGATGACCAGCAGGTCATAATTTCGTTTTTCGGCGGTTTCGATGCCGCGCAGGATATATTCCTTCATGGCCGGGGCCACAACCCCATCGGCCTTTAAGACCAAAACCTGCGGGGTTTCGCCTTGCGCCGCCACAGGTGAAAAGGCCAGGAGCAGGAATCCGATGAGCAAGCCAATTCGCAATGCTTTCATGTCAACCTCTTTGCATCATTATAGTAGTAAAAGATTAACTAAACATTGGCGTCGAATTTTGGCCCGGTCGTTGTAAAATGAAAACGGAGTTTCGACCCATGCGAATCATCAAACCCGAGTGGACTAATTTATCCAAAGGTTACCAGGCGGCCCGCGAGCTGGAACAACAGGCGCTCAAAAATTGGGAGGCCCAGTGGGCCCGGTCGGTGGCGTTTGCCCAGGAGCAGGGTGTTCGACGGGCTGCCGGGTTTATCCAGGCCCAGATTGCGGATGAAAAGAAGACCCTGCGCTTCATCCTGATTTTGCTGGCAGCGGTGATTGCGCTGATGGCGCTGGTTTCCTCGCTCATCGAACAGTTCCCGGCTTTGCGTTGGTTGTTGATTCCCGCCGGGGTGATTAACTTCCTGCAAGGCGCAGCCCTGCTCCTGCCGATCCTGGAGAAGCTGCGTACGATTTCGGCCCTCGGGCGCGAGGTTCCGCAGCCAGAGCAGCCCGCCGCCTCTTTAGAGATTACCGAACAGTGGTGGCAGGGTATCTCCAGTGCAGACCCAACCCAGCCTGCCAGCACTGCCGATTTGGGCGAGTTCAACCTGCTGAAATATTTCTCCGAAAACCTGCCCAATGACTATATCGCTGTGAGTAGTTTGCTGGTTAAGAAAAGCCTGGATGTGGATGTATTGCTGGTCGGCCCAACCGGGATTTGGGTTTTCGAGGTCAAGCACTGGCGTGGGCGTGTTAGCTGCCGCAACGGGGTTTGGAAACGTGAAGGCGCGGGTGGCGATGCCCCCGAGGACCCCACCCGGCCCTTTGACGAGCAGTGGCTCGATGAGCGTGACAGTCTCGAAAAGACGCTCAACCTGCGCCTGGCGCGCAATACCCACTTTGGCCCGCTCATCCGTGGCGGATTGGTTTTTACGCACCCCGATGTGCAGTTGGAGATTGATAGCAGCAGCAAGGCCCAGTACGGAACGCCGCCGCAGTGGTTGCAGCGTATCCGTTCTACGGCCAGGGTGGCGCAATTTTCTACCGAAGTGCAGCTACTGGTGTTAGATGTGCTGCTGGATTATGCTTTTTCGCTTTACGTCACCCGCCCGCTGGTCAAATCGGCGGCGGAACTGGCAAAATTATTGTATGGCGACCTGCTCGAAGACCTGCGCCAGTTCATTTTGCGGCAGGTACGCGCCAGGGTGAGCCGGTAGGGTTTTCAACGGTGCGGAGGAATAACTTCGCACCGTTATGTTTTAAAACAAGCCTTCCAGGTATTGTTTTGTCCGTTCCTGCTGCGGATGGGTAAAGACCTCCTGCGCGGGTCCGGCTTCGACCACTTCCCCTAAATACATAAAGATGACATGGTCGGCCAGGCGTTTGGCCTGGCGCAGGGTGTGGGTAACCACCACTGTGGTGTACTGGCTTTTCAGTTCAAGCAGTTTCTTTTCGATGTGTTGCGAGGAGATTGGGTCGAGCGCCGAGGTTGGTTCGTCGCCGAGGATGATTTCGGGCTCAACCGCCAGGCCGCGCGCCAGGCATAGACGCTGCTGCTGGCCGATGGAAAGACTCGTCGCCGGGTCGTGCATCCGTTTTTTGACTTCTTCCCACAGCCCGGCCAGTTCGAGGTAATGCCGCACGGCCTCTTTGTATTCGCGTTTGTCTTTCTTCATCTGGTGAATGTACATGCCATATGAAACATTCTCGTAAATGGACATTGGCAGCGGGGTAGGGCGCTGAGCCAGCAGCCCAACGCGTTTGCGCACTTCGGTGACATCCACCTGGCTGGCGTAGATATCCTGCCCATCCACCAGCACCTCGCCACGGATGGTGGTTCCATCAGTGAGTTCCAGGAAGCGGTTCAGACTCTTGAGCAGGGTGGTTTTTCCGCAGCCAGATGGACCCATAATGACGGTGATTTGCTCGCGGGGGATTTCGAGATTGATGTCTTTCAACGCCTGTTGTTTGCCATAAAAAACGTTCAGGTTGCGTACCTGGATGTGTGAATTCATGTTTATTTCCTTTGCACGGGCAAGCCTATTGGGTTGGCCCTTACTTAATGGTGTATTTGTTCAACCGCGCCGCAATCCAGCGCGAGCCAAAACTGACCAGCAGGACGATGAGGGTCAGGATCAGGGCTGAAGCGTAGCCGCGTTCGCGCACAGCGGGGTAGGGCGTGCTCAGTTGGAAGAAAACCGCCAGGGGCAGCGAGGCGGTCGGATTCATCAGCGAGGTGGGAATCCGGTCGGTGTACCCGGCGGTGAACAGTACCGAAGCTGCATCCCCAATCCCGCGCCCAAAGGCCAGCAACACCGCGGTGACAATGCCGGGCAGCATTTGGCGGGTGATGACGCTCAGGGCTACCTCCAGCCGGGTGGAGCCGAGCGCCAGGGCGGCTTGTTCCAGGTCGCGAGGCATGCGGCGGATGACTTCATCCATGGCGCGGGTCATGATTGGCAGCTCGACCAGCGCCAGCACCAGGATGCCCGCCAGCAGCGAGGCGCGCAGGCCAAGGGCAATCATCAGGGTAAAGCCAAAAGCGCCATAAACGATTGAGGGGATGCCCCACAGCACATCCAGCGAGAGACGCACATACCGGCCCCAATCTGACGTACCCAGGTAGGTTTGCAGGTAGAGTGCAATGGGCAGGCTGAAGACCAGCGCCAGCAAAGTTCCGCCGCTGGCCAGGTACAGCGAGCCAAGGATAGCATTTAGCACGCCGCCTTCCTTGCCCATGTAAAAACCGCCCTTGGGGGTCTGGGTCAGCATGTCCCAGGTCAGCGAAGGCAGGCCGCGTGAAATAATCGTCCACAAGATTAGGCCCAGGCTACCGGCAATCAGGATGAAAGCCAGGAACATTGCGCTGCGTACCAGGGTTTCAATGATGTGGCGTCGTTTCCAGGGATTTTTTATCATTTCACGAACCTCTTCAACACAATCGTTGAGATGATATTAAAAATAAGGATGACCACCAGCAGCACCAGTGCGGCGCACAGCAGGGCGGCATCGTAGAGCGGGACCGACATCATGTCACCGTAGTTGTTGGCGATCAGCGCCGGGAGCGGGTAGGCGGCGTCGAAGATGGAGCCGGGAACCTGCGGCACGTTGCCGACCACCATTAAAACGGCGATGGTTTCACCAAAAGCGCGCGAGGCCCCCAGGACCACCCCCGCGATGATGCCGGGCAGCACCTGCGGGATGACCACCCGCCGGATAGTTTCCCATTTTGTTGCGCCGATCGCCAGCGAGGCGTTACGCAGGTCGCTGGGGACGGTGGTGAAGATTTCAAAGATGACTGAAATGACCAGCGGGGCCACCATCACGGCCAGTACAATTCCGCCGGACAGGATGCTAAAGCCAGTGGGCTGGTTGACCGCAAAAAAGGGGATAAAACCAAACGTTTGCTTTGCCAGCGGGGCGAATACCGTCTCGACAACCGGGACGATTGCCAGCAGGCCCCACACGCCATACACCACCGGCGGGATGGCGGCCAGCAGGTCGAGCACCGGTTTGGCCAGCGAGCGCGTAAAACTGTGGGCGTATTCGGCCAGGTAAATAGCCACCAGCAGGCAGGGCGGCACGGCCAATACTACACCCACCAGTGTTACCCAAAAGGTGCCCACAATAAACGGCCAGAAACCAAATAATCCCTGGCTGGGTTTCCAGACCTGGCCCAGCAGCAGTTCGGAGAGGGGGTAGGCGGCCAGGATCGGCCACGCGCGCACGATCAGCGCCACCGTTACAGTCCCAATCAGCAGCAGCGGCAGCAGGGTGATCACGAAAAAAGCCCGCCGGGCGGTTCGGTCGGTTTGGTGACGGCGAAGCGCCACCGAAACCTGGGGAATACGGCTTTCGGGAAGCCTGTTTTGGGGAGTCAGGATGTCTTGATTCATACAATTTATCCGGGCGGCCTCGTTTTGGAGGGCGAGGCCGCTCGGGAGTCTCCTTATTTCAGTTTTGCCAGCGATTCGGCCTGTTGTTCCGGGGTGAGCGGCACGTATCCGGCCTGATCCAAATACTGTTGGCCGTCGGTCAGGATCCACTCGATAAAGGCTAGCACCAAACCGGTCGGTTTGCCCCTGGTAGCCAGGTTCTCGAAGCGCGCCGGGGGCGAGGGATAGCGATCGGTGGCGACCGCCTGGACGGCTTCATCTTTGGTTTTGAAATACTCGTCACCGGGTTCGGCCACGCCGTTCTGGTTTACATCGATAGGCGGAACGAGGATGCCCGGGACAATGCTGCCGCTAGACAGGTCGAAGACACTGTTCAGGTTGGCGTAGCCGATGCCCAGCGGGTCTTTGAGCACGGTTTCGACCAGCGCCGGTTCGCCATTGACGCCAATTCCCTGAATATCATCTTGCACTTTGCCGCCCGAGAATTTGGCCCACATCTCGGCTGCGCCCGAAGAATCGGAGCGGGTATAGACGTGAATTTCGGCGGTGATTTCGGGCTTGCCGACTACTTCGCCCCAGGTTTTGATCTCGCCGGTGATGAAAATCTTGTTGAAGGTTTCCTGGCTGATGCCCTGGGCGATGATTTCGGCTGAAACCGGGTTTTTCTCGCTGATCAGGGGGAAGGCGGCATCTTTGGTGACTGAAACCCAATATGCGCCCTGGCCCGTTTCCTCGTCTTTGATGGCGCGTGAGATCATGCCGATGTCTACCGCGCCGGTCAGCATGTCGGTCATGCCTTTGCCCGCGCCGCCGCCTTGCACATCAAACTGGACGCCGGGGTGTAACTTTGAAAATTCATCGGCCCAGACGGTCATCATGGGATAAAGGGCAAAAGCGCCCGAAACGGTGATGGTGCCTGTCAGTTCGTCCCCGGTCTGGGTGTTGGGGGCGGGCTGGTTTGCGCCACAGGCTGAGAGCAGTATGGAAGCAGCCAGGAGCAGGGCTGTCAACAGTTGGAATTTTTTGTACATATTTCCTCCAAATAGGATTGAATATATAATAAAGTCTATAGTACTAGTAGACTTTTGCGCTGCAAAAAAAGCCGCTTTCCGGCGGGTATTTACTTTTTGCCGAGCAAGTCGCGTTGCATATCTACGCGTTTGGTGACATCTTCGAGCGAGGTCTTGTCTAAAATAGCGGACATCGCTGCGCGCACATCGAACATGACCATGCGCAGCCCGCAGGTCTCCTCATCGGGGCATCCGCAAGATTCGTACGCAATCTGGCTGACGCATTTGATGGGTGCGATTGGGCCATCGAGGACGCGGATAATGTGCCCGAGGGTGATGTCTTTGGCGGGTTTGGCCAGGTAATATCCACCGCCGACACCCATCTTGCTGTGCAGCAGGCCAGAATTCTTGAGCGACAGTAAGATCTGTTCCAAAAATTTGGACGGTATCTTCTCGCGTTCCGAAATATCCCGTATCTGCACAATCGGGATGCGCCCATCCGGGCCGGGGGAGGCCAGTACAATCATGGCGCGCAAACCATATTCACCGCGTTTGGACAATCGCATGGATAAACCCTACTAACTTTATAGACTTTATTGTGCTTAAAGTATAAGGCGACTCTCCAGGTTTGTCAATATTCAGAGACTGAATTTCAATTGCTGAATATTGAATTTTTTGCGGTGATAACTTGACCACTCGCGCCCCTCTGGAGTAGAATACACACCCAAGCAATAAGCCTGTGCAGTTATTTGCGGGCATAGCATAGTGGTAGTGCGGTAGCCTTCCAAGCTACTTAGACGGGTTCGATTCCCGTTGCCCGCTCTCGTTTCAGTGAACAGTTATCAGTCATCAGTGTGCTTACTGGTCACTGATAACTGTTCACTATTTATCTGTCAGGGCCCGTGGCGCAGCGGTTAGCGCAGGGGACTCATAATCTCTTGGTCGCAGGTTCGAATCCTGCCGGGCCCACTTTTGGCACTTTTGTTAAGGTGCAATTAATGTTTCGATTTGTTAAGGTTGGCATTTAGCCAATCTCATTTTCCCCAAGTTTCAACAATAACTGTTTTACAAGCGCTTTCAGTTCGCCTACCTCGTCCGATGTGCTGGAATTGCCAGCCTTGCCCAGCTCGGAAATTTCCCCTTTGACATCCGTTCCCGAAAGCACACCATACACGCCGTCAGTATATAGAATGGATTGGGTTTGATGAGTAAATGCGATAGACCTTCCCCGTCTTGCAGCGATAGCCTCCCGGCAAATCTTATGCCAGTGCAATGAGTGCGTCGCACCGTTTTTAATGGGGCTTTCCTGAGCATCTGGTGCGACGCTCCCGGCCACACCTGGTCCCCCTTTACCACCGTATTCTCGTGAATCCTCGCATATTTCATCGTCGTATCCACGAGCCCAGGATGGCCTTCACACCCCAGACCGTTATCCCTGAATTCAGCAGAAACCTTCCGCTGTTGTTCTGCCCCGGCGAACCCAATCCGAGTCACTTTTGCTCCCCGGCCATACAGCCGGGGAGCTTTTATTTCAAAATAAGCACATCAGTTCTATTCTGGGATATACTCGACAAAATTCAAGTTGTTCAGGATAGGTTTTCATGCTCCGTATCGGTGAACTTGCTGCGTTGTTTACTTCGTTTTGCTGGGCCATGTCGGCGGTGGGTTTTAGCAGCGCCACCCGCGAATTTGGCTCCCAGGTAACCAACCGGCTGCGCGTGGTGCTGGCCTTGCTGGCCCTGGTGATGATCAACGCTGTTTTGTACGCCAAGCCCATCCCGTTCGATGCTGGTTTTGCCCGTTGGGGCTGGCTGGCGCTTTCGGGTGTGGTTGGGCTGGCCCTGGGCGATGCTTTTTTGTTTAGTTGCTACCGTCATATGGGTCCGCGCCTGGGGCTGCTGTTGCTCAGCCTGGCCCCGGTCTTTGGCGCGGCGATTGCCTGGTTGTTGTTTGGCGAAACCCTGACCCTGTTGCAGGTGACCGGGATTGTTGTGACCCTGGGCGGGATCTCATGGGTGGTTTTTGCGCGCCGCGAAGAGGACGGCCAAAGCGACCATGATTGGCGCAAAGGCGTCTTGTTTGGCGTGCTGGCGGCCCTGTGCCAGGCGGCCGGGTTGGTCTTCTCAAAACAGGCCCTCGGCGATGGCTTTTCGCCGTTTGCCGCCACCCTCATTCGCATGATTGCGGCGGTTGCCAGCCTGTGGGGGGTGGCCGTCCTGCAAGGACAGGCTGTGCGCACGGTGCAAATGGTGCGCGCGCATCCGCTGGGGTTGAAATGGGCCCTCTTTGGCTCGTTCTTTGGCCCCGTGCTGGGGGTTTCGGCCTCGCTGTTGGCGGTCCAGAACGCCGAAGTGGGGGTTGCCAGTACATTGATGGCTCTGCCGCCGGTCGTGATGCTGCCGGTCAGTTACTTTTTTTACAAAGAGAAGCTCACCTGGCAATCGATTGCCGGAACCCTCGTTGCGATTGGCGGCGTGGCCTTGTTGTTTTTGCACTGACCCCAAGCGGAGTTTTGCAATGACTCTCTACCCGAATTCTGCCTTGCGCACCCTGGCGCTGCACACCCAGAAACTGGATACCCCCAACGGGAGCGAACCCGCCCCCAGCCATGATTCCGTTTATGAAACGGTAGACCAGCTTGGGGCCGTTCAGATTGATACACTCCAAATGGTGGCGCGCGCCCACTATCTCACACTCTGGTCGAGGCACGGGACCTATCCCCTTGCCACCATCGATGAGCTTTTTGCCACCGAAAAGCGGCTTTTTGAAGGCTGGTATCACGCCGCCTGTTACCTGCCGATCCACGAATACCGTTATCAAATGCCGCGCCAGCGTAAAGTGCGCGAGAATGGGCATAGCTGGTATGCCAGGTGGATTACTGATGCAAAAAATCGCGAGATGGTGTCGGCGGTTGTTGAGCGCATTCGCGCCGAGGGCGGGTTGCGTGTCAGTGATTTTGAGCATCCCGAACAACGACGCGGCAGTTGGTGGGACTGGAAACCTGCCAAAGTGGCGCTGGAGTACGCTTATGCGTATGGCGACCTGATGATTGCCCGGCGCGAGAAGTTCCAGCGCGTGTACGACCTGACCGAACGTGTGCTGCCTGCCTGGGTGGACACAACCGAACCGGACCGGGACGAATGTAACCGCTTTTTTGTGGAACGTGGCGCGAAGGCGATTGGCGTGGGGCTGGCGCGCAACCCTGGCGATTACACCTGGATGAATGTCACTACCAGTCGCCCCATTGTGAAGGAGCTGCTTAAAAGCGGGGTGCTGGTGGAGATTACCGGCGAGACCGTGACCGGGCCGCAGTCGTTGATCGTTCACCGTGACAACCTGCCGCTTTTGGAACGGGCAGCCAGCGGCGACTTGCGCGCCGAGCGGACGACTTTCTTGAATCCGTGGGATAACTTTTGGTGGGCGCAGGATCGTGACGAGGCCTTGTGGGGTTTTCAGCACCTGATCGAGCTGTATGTGCCAGAGCCGAAACGCCTGTACGGTTATTATTTGATGCCTATTTTGCACAAAGACCGCCTGGTAGGACGCCTCGACCCCAAGCTGGAGCGCAAAACCGGGACCCTGGTCTTAAAAGCCCTGTCCCTTGAGCCGGGCATTGAGCCCGACGACCTCTTGGTTGCGGATGTGGCGGTAGCCCTGCGTGATTTTATGAAGTTTCACCAGGCCCGCAACCTGGTTGTTCAAAAGAGCACTTCGCCTGAGTTTGCTAAAAAGCTCCAGCAAGCTGTTTAAGGCCCAGGGCTACCGGTGTGGCTTTGTTATGGAGGCTAGAATCGTATGAAAACAACCTTGATCAATCCCACGCTTGAAGGCCAGCGGGTCACCCTTACCTGGCGCGGCGAGGCCGCTCCGCACCTGATCAGTGACCTGCATGGCTGGGAAGACCACCCCCAGCCGCTGACGCAGGTGGAGCCGGGTCTGTGGGCGATTTCTTTCGAACTGGCTGCTGACGCTTATTTCGAATATGCTTTTTACGACCCGCACAGCAAAGTGCGCTTTCGTGACCCGTTGAACCGCAAAACGGTTTATAACGGCATTGGCAACTATAACCACTACTTCTACATGCCCGAAGCCAGGGCCACCTCCCTGGCGCGCCAGGCGCGCGGCGGCCTGCGTGGCAAGTTGACCCGGCACACTGTGGACGCAAAATTTATGACGGTGGACGCCGAGCGGCGGGTTTATCTCTATCGCCCGCCAGTGAGCGAGGCGCTGCCGTTGCTGTGTGTTTACGACGGTCTCGACTACCTGCGGCGCGGAAAACTGACTGAGATTGTCGATAATCTCATCGCAGCCAGGCGCATCCGCCCGCTGGCCCTTGCTTTTGTGAACAATGGCGGCTACACGGCGCGCATGGTTGAATATGGCTGTTCGGAACCGACGGTGGGGTTTTTGATCTGGCGGGTTTTGCCCCTGGCCGCCAAAGAGATGAACCTGCTTGATTTCAGGCAGAACCCGGGCGTGCATGGCATTATGGGCGCATCGATGGGTGGCCTGATGTCGGTTTTTACAGCCTTAAAAGCGCCGGATGTGTTTGGGAAGGCGCTCAGCCAGGCCGGGGCCTTTGAAATGGATGAGCAGGAGACGATCGCCATGCAGATGGTGCGCTATTTCCCCAGGCCGGATGTGAAAATCTGGCTGGATTGCGGCGCAATGGATTTCCTGCGCACCTCCAACCGTAAACTGGCCCAACTGCTGGCGGAGAAGGGTTACGACCATCGCTATCGTGAGAGCGGCGGCGCGCACAACTACACCACCTGGCGCAACGCCTGCGTCGAAGGGTTGGAATACCTGTTTGGTTAGGAATCAAAAACAGCGATCCCCTTTATGGGGACCGCTGTTTTGATTCGGGGCTGGGCTGCTACCGGTTGGGGTTATCGGGCAGTACCACCGGGAACGAGAACCCGGCAAAGACCACCGTGGCGCTTTTCCCGGCATGCGATTTAGCGGTGGCGCGCTGCGCCGTGCAAAGCACAAACCCGTTGGCTTCTTTGCGCGGGCAGTACAGGGTGCGCTGGTCGCCGTCGACCAGGATCTTGCCAGTCAGTTCGCTTTTCTTGAAAGTACCGGTCACCTGGAAGCGGAAAACGATCCCTTTTTCGCGTTGGTATACCACCGAAATCAACTTGACCGATTTGGTCGCCTGCGGTTGCGCCACAGGTGCAAAAGCAGTGGCAAAGGTGAACGCCAGCAGCGAAACCAGCGTCAGGATAAGAGTGATGCGTTTGGACATGATGTATCTCCTTTTATGATTCGAATGACCGGTGTGGCATTCGAGTGATTGCAGCGATGTTATTTTAATCGTTCGGCCACAATTTCGGCCACATCTTTAACTTGCATTGGGCTTTCTTCGGCTTTTGAAGCATCGTTCAGCATTACCATGCAGAACGGACAGCCCACCGCCACCGTTTCGGCGCCGGTGGACTTGGCCTCGGCGTAGCGGGTCTTGTTGACCGCGGCGCTGCCTTTTTCTTCTTCCTTCCACATTTGCGCGCCGCCAGCCCCACAGCAGAAAGATTTGGCGCTGTTGCGCGGCATCTCCACCGTCACCAGCCCGGCTGACCTGATTGCTTCGCGCGGCGCATCGACAATGCCGTTGTGCCGCCCCAGGTAGCACGGGTCATGGAATGTGACCTTTAGCTCCTCGCCGGTCACCTCCATTTTGATTTTCCCGGCGCCCACCAGTTCATTGATCAATTGGGTGTGATGGATCACCTCGTAGTTCCCGCCAAAGGCCGGGTACTCGTTCTTGATGGTGTGCAGGCAGTGCGGACAGGTGGTGACGATTCGCTTGGGCTTTACCTCGTTCAACAATTCCACGTTACCCATCGCCAGCCCAAAGAAAATATCCTCACGCCCGGCGCGGCGCGCCGAATCGCCGGTGCAAGATTCGTTGCGCCCCAGGGTGGCGTAATTTACCCCGGCCGCGTTCAAGATTTTTGCAAACGCCTGGGCGGTTTTTTGCGCACGCGGGTCGGTGGCCGGGGCGCAGCCCACCCACCACAAGAGCTCCGGTTCAGGATTTTGCTCAATCGTCGGCACGTTCAGGCCTTGCGCCCACTTTACCCGGTCCGCCTGCGACACATTCCACGGGTTGCTGTTACGTTCCATGCCACGGAAAGCCGTCTCTAACTGCTTGGGGAAGCTGCTTTCCATCATCGCCAGGTTGCGGCGAATGTCGAGGATGTCGCGCATCGGTTCATTGCCCACCGGGCAAATATCCACACATGCGCCGCAACTCGTGCAGGCCCACACTGCTTCCTCAGGGATCAGTTCCAGCAGCGGCCGTTCCGTTCCGCCGCCCGCGTTAAAGTTATAGCGTTTGTTAATTTCCAGCGCCGCCGGGCTCAGCAGCTTGCCGGTGTTATAGGCCGGGCAGACCTCCTGGCAGCGAAAACACATAATACAGGCGTAGCTATCGATAATTTGCTCATACCCCAGGTCGCTTACTTTGGCCGCGCCAAACTGCTCAATGCTCTGGTCATCGAGATTGATGTAGCTTAACGCCCCAATCGACTTGCGTTCGGGCTTGAGCGCAAAATTGATAGGCGCAAAAAACAGGTGAATGTGTTTTGAATAGGGAAAATAAGGCAGGAAGGCCACTACCGCACCCAGCGACAGCCAGAACATGACATGTTCCCCCGCCACCAGCGTTGTCTCACCGCTCCCCGCCCACAGCCGGGCCACCATTGAAATAAACGGCTGCCAGCTGTCGGGTTGCCCGTTAAGCGCCACCGCAAACGATTCGCCCAACAAACGGGCCGAGTTGTGCAGGAAGATAAACCCCGCCACAATCGCCGAATCACGGCTGATGCCGGTCCGCGCCTTGGGGTCGAGCAGGGTCGATTCGCGCGTGGTCAGGGTGGCCGGGCGCAGGATAAAGCGCCGCACAGCCATCGCCACAATCCCCACTAAGATTGCCACATTGGCAATATCGGCCAGCAGCCGGTACAGGTCGCCAAACAGGCCCGTATTTTCAAGCAAGCGCCAGCCGGTGTAGCCATAAATTAAGTCGGCCAGGTTGATGAGCAGGAAAGAGATAAAGCCCCAGCCGATGAGAGCATGCAACAGTGAGGGGATGGGCCGAAAACGGAAGACCGGCTGGAAGGTCAGGAATTTGACCAGCGCCCCGGCCGCTTTTTGGGTGACCAGGTTCCAGTCAGGCTTGCCCTGACCGCTGCCGATGTTGGTCAGGATGCGCTTCACACCCAGCCAGGTATAGTAGAGTGAAACGGCCACAGCCAGCACAAACAGGATTTTTTCGACGAGGGTCAGCATGGAATGAAACTCCTTTTCTTTGGACTGTTCTTGCCGTACCGAAAACAAAACGGTAACTACCTGGCGACCAGGGAGTTACCGTTTTCGTTGAGTCTTGTTGCAGTCATGCAACAAGTTTAGCACAAGTCTATTCGGCCAGAGTCACATCTGCCAGGTTGTAGAGCAAATCGCTGGCCAGTTTTTCGCGGTTGGCTTGCACAAATTCCCAAAACTTGGTTTCGGCGCAGGTAAAGTTATGGGCCACATGCCGGATCAGGTAGATTTGCTGTTTTAAGTTGAAGCCCTTTACACTCACTTCCTTCACCCGTCCCAGGGCCAGGCTGCGGGCCGCCATCACTTCAGAAATAAAGGTGATGCCAATGCCTTTTTCGACGGCCATTTCTACGGCTTCAGCGTCGCCGAGTTCGGTGACGACATTCAGGTTTTCAGGGGCGATTCCGTGGCGGCGCAGGTGGTCAAATAAGACTTCGTAAGTGCCCGAACTGTTCTCGCGGCTGATAAAGGGTTGTTCGAGAACATCCCTGGGCTCAACTTCTTTGAGATTGGCCCACGGATGGCGGGCTGGGACGATCATGACCACCCGGTCTTCAAAAAGCGGCTGGCTCTCAATGTCACGATGTTCGATTGGCCGCCCAACGATGCCCAGGTTTAGGGTTTGGTCGAGGATACCATCCAGGACTGTCTGGCGGTTCATCAGGCTGACACGCGTGCGTACCTGGTTGTAGCTGCTCTGGAATGAAGCCAGCAGGTTGGGGATGAAATAACGCCCGGACGTGGTCGCGCAGCCAATCGCCAGGTCGCCGGAAACCTTCCCCTTTGAGTTCACCAGGGCATCTTCCAGCAGGCGCACCGCGCTGAGCACTTCACGCACTTTTGGCAAGATGGTGTGACCGGCTTCGCTCAACTGCACCGAACGCCCATGCCGAATGAACAACTCCACCCCGTAGTTTTTCTCCAGCGCCTGGATATTCTGGCTAACAGCGGATTGTGACAGTTGCAATCGTTCGGCGGCGCGACTGAAATTAAGTTCTTCGGCTGCGGTGACAAAAACCCGTAATTCGGAGATGTTAAGCATCGTGCCCTCCTCCAGATAAGAAAACAGTGAACAGAGATATCTTTGTTAATGGTGCTTATTCATCAGGAAAACAATACAATCTCTTGTTAATCATAAGATAAACTTAACAATCTCGTTAGTTACATTTATCACAATCTTTTTGAAAAAATTCATCTTTTTACCATGACCCGCATGGGGTAAATAAAAAGCGCGGAATAATCCGCGCCTGGTATGACAAAATAGGAGAAGTTTTAGGGGCTGGCCGGGGTTTCAACCGGCACCATTTCGGCCGGTGGCGTTTCGGTGGCGGTAATCTCGGTGGTCTGGACCGGGATGCTGATGTCGTTGACGTAACTGGATGCGCCCGGGCAGGCTGCATCGAGGGCCGTGGAAACCCCGTTCCAGTCAATGACACCGCCCGAGGTCAGTGCGGCCTGTTCGACCGCAGTGGAAAGACAGCCTGGCCCGGCGTTGTAATTCACCAGGGTTAGTTTCCACAGGTCTTCATAGCTAACCACGTTACCGGGTTTTTGCCCGCTGACATTTTCAACGATTTTGCCGGTTTGTTCGCAGTTGGCTAACAGGGTGCGCCCAAAGATGGAAACGCTGAAAGCAGCTTTTTCCAGGTCAATGCCCAAGGGGCATTCGGCGCAGGTGGCATCGACGCTGCCGACCAGGGCGCGGCGCAAGAAGTCTTGTTGCGATTCGTCCAGGTTGGCGAAACCGCTGCCCTGGCAGGTGCCTTCGTCATAAACCAGCGGGCAGAACTGGTCGTAGAAGAGTGGATTCCATAGCAGGGCGGTATCGGCGCCGTTTTCGGTCAACTGGCCGAGGCCCACATCCTGGCCACGTTTTTCTGCGCCGGGCCAGAACTGGCTTTCGCGGCTGAACAGGTTTTTAAGCAGTTGGGCTGGCACAGCCCGGTCGCGCGCGTTTTGCAGGATGAGTTTGTTGAACTGGTTTTGCCAGGCCTCGACAATTTGCCTGGAGGCTTCTACACCGCAGGGGCTGGCAGAGCCGTTTTCGAGCAGGCCGCTATCGGCGCAGGCGCTGACATCGACTTCACCCTGGGCAATCAACTTGCCAGCCAGGTAAGTGTAAGGGATGCGGGAGGTCAGGTTTTCGGGGTTGTCGGGGGTGGTTAGCCACTGCGGAAGCGGGCCAGGGGGCGGGAAGGATTCCCAGGCGGCGGCGCAGGATGCGATCGGTTTGCCGGTCCACTGGTCGCTGATGATGTCTACATACCAGCGTTCTACCAGCCGGTCGGCGTTTTTGTCTGAAACGACGCGGATGAGGGCTTCGTATGGCTCGCTGGAATCGCCGTAAGTGGAGTAGGCCCAGAATTGCAGGCGCACTCCCTCGTCTGAAGTGGCGTTGAGCTTGAACATGCAGCGGTCGCCGTCGCAGGTGTAGGGGTCGGCCCCGGCCAGGCCGTGAATGCTGGTGATGGTTTCGTTGGGGAGGGGTTCTTCAGCGGTTAGAACCAGGTTGGGTTGGGTGGAACACCATCCATCCGGGTCGGGATTGCAATTTTCAAGCGAGACCCAAATTTCGGGCTCGGGGAGTTTTACCGGAACGGTGCGATTCTCTTTTTTAGTGGAGACTTCCTGCATGTAGTAGCCGATGCAGGTGCTGACATCTTGCTGGTAGCAGGGCAGCGAGTAGGCCAGCCATTCGATATAAATGTCTTCGCCACAGGCGGAATAAACGTCGTTGCCGTTGGGCAAGCCTTCATGGTCGGCATAGAATGAGCAGTAGACCTGACTGTCGGCCCAACCAATGAGCCACCACTCGTGCAGGGTGACTTCGATATCTACATTTGTGAAGCGGTCGGGACCGGGGGGGGGGGGGAGGGGTGTGGCCGGGGCGGCATAAACCAACCTCGGGCCAATAAACAGGGAGGAGAGTGCGCTGAGGCCAAGGATACCGCTAAAAAGGAGGATCCATCCTAAAGGACGGTTTACATATGCCATAAAATCCCCGAAAGAACGAACAGAGTACGCTCAAAGTATAGCGTACTCTGTTCGAAAATGCTACTTTTTATCAATTTCTTTAAGGGATTGTTCTTCGCGTTTCAGGTTGTTCCAGCGGGTGACGAGGCTGACAAGATAGGCGACCATGACCACGGTGAAGACGACGTATCCGCCGATCATGTAGTTTAGGGTATCAGGTGTTGGTTCCATGGGCTTCCTATTGGATGAGCTTGAGTTTGAGTTGTTCCACTTTTTCGGTGTATTCACCGAGGCGGATGCGGTGCCAGAAGAGGGTGACAAAGATGACCGAGAAGACGGCGATGCTGAACAACATGGTGGCGACCATGGAGCCGGTCATGCTCATGCTTTCACCGCCGCCGTTGCCGATGACCACCGGGTGGATGGTGCGGAAGATGCGAATGGAGATGAAGGTCAGCGGTACGCTAAGGCCGCCCAGCAGGTTGTAGACGGCGCCGAAGCGGGCGCGGCGCTCGGGGTCTTCAATGCCCTGGCGCAGGAGCAGGTAGGCCAGGAAGACCATTTCGAGAATGGCGGCGGTGGTCAGGCGCGGTTCCCAGGTCCACCAGGTACCCCAGGCCGGGCGGGCCCAGATGGAGCCGAGTACGATGGCGATGAGGAAGAAGACCAGGCTCAGTTCTACCGCGGCGACCTGGATGGCATCCCATTTCAGGTTTTTGGTGCGCAGGTAGACGATGCCAGTGATGGCCGCGGCGATGAAGCCAAGCATGCCGACCCAGGCCGTGGCAACGTGGAAGTAGAAGACTTTCTGCACCAGGCCCATGACTTTTTCAACCGGGGCATAGGTGAAAACCATGACTGTGGCGGCGGCTAGCAGGAGGATGGAAACGATATTCAGGACTTGCAAGAGACGGGGTTGTGCGGGCATAAAAACTCCTTGGGAGGAATAGGATTATTCTTCAACTACAAAATCGAACACCATGAAGGAGACAGCGGTAAAGATAATGTCGTACACGACCAGGATGTTGATCCAGGGCAGGATTTCGCTCATTTCGGCCGAAACCAGGAAGCCGCTGGAGGCTTTAACGGCGGCCACCAGCACCGGGATGACCAGCGGGAAGAGCAGGATGGGCAATAGCACGTCGCGGGTGCGGGTTTGTACCGACATAGCCGAGAGCAGGGTGCCAACAGCCACATAGCCGATGGAGCCGAGCAGGGTTACGCCGATCAATCCCAGGTTGAACAGGTTGATGTTGTAGAGCACGCTGTAGAGCGGCAGGACAATCACCTCGACGATGAGCATGAAGGCCAGGTTGCTCAATACTTTGCCAAAATAGATGGCCGAGCGGTCTACCGGGGCCAGCAGCAAGCCGTCGAGACAGCCCCGGTCTTTTTCTACAGCCATCGAGCGGTTGAGGCCCAGGGTTCCAGCAAAGGCGAAGGTGACCCACAGCGCCCCGGCGGTGATGGAATTTCGGGCCTTGACATCCAATTCAAGGGCGAAGTAGAAGATGAGGATAACCAGCGTGGAAAAGACCAGCATGGCCGAAAGCAGCTCGCGCGAGCGCAGTTCGGCGGCTAGGTCTTTCCAGGTGACGGCCAGGACCGCCTTAATGTAATTGGAGGTGGCAGGTTGCGAAGCTTTGAGGGGCGTGGTGGTAATGTTTTCCATAGTTAGCCTGCCAGCGCCTGTTTGTAAAAGGCCAACAGATTGGTGTCTTTCAGGTCGGCATGGGTGGCCGAGGCGGCAATCACGCCACGCGATAGGATGTCGAAGCGGGTGGCCAGGTCTTCGGCGCGGGCCAGGTCGTGCGAGGTCATCACTACGGTGCGCCCGGCGGCGGCCACGCTGCGCAGCACGCCATCCAGCATTTCCGAAGCATCCTGGTCGAGGCCGGTGTAGGGCTCGTCGAAAAGCATCACATCCGGGTCGTGGAGCACGGCGCGCCCAATGGCCAGGCGTTGCTGCATGCCGCGCGAGAAGGTGCGAACCATGTCGTTGCGGCGGGCCGTCAGGCCTACCATGTCGAGCACGCTGTCAATGCGCTTGTTTAGGGCGGGGATGTTGTACATGTTGCCATAAAAGCGCAGGTTTTCCTCGGCGGTCAGGTCGCCGTACAAAAGCGGCATGTGCGAGACCACTCCCAGCCGACGCCGAACAGCCGCTGCCTGGGCGGGGAGCGCAAACCCGGCCACAGTCACCAGGCCCAGGCTGGGGCGCGAAAGCGAGGCCAGGATGCGCAGGAAGGTTGTTTTCCCGGCTCCGTTGGGGCCCAGCAAGGCCACAAATTCCCCGGGCTGGACGGTGAAATCCAGCCCGCGCAGGACAGTTTTAAGGCCGAAGCGTTTGACGAGTTTGCGAACTTCGATCATAAGTGGTTGGTTTAGATTTGGTTTTGCAGTTTGGCTTTGAGTTCGGCGCGGCGTTTTTTGTATACATCTTCGGTGATGTTACCGGCCTTAAATTGGTCATCGAGGGCGATGATGGCATCCATAACGTTGTCGATATCGACATCTTCTTCAGTCTCATCATCGTCTTCTTCCTCTTCATCCGTCTCTGCGTCGGCTGCCATGCGGCGGTCACGCAGGAAGAGGAATACTCCCGAGAGGATGAGCGCCACGCCAAAAGCGCCAACGCCAATGATGATGTTCTGGGTAGAGTCGCTGCCGGTAACGGCCTGGCTGCCACTGGGCTGGCCCGAAATGCTGACTTTGAATTGGCTGCCACTCTCGACGGCCCCGGCAGAGAAGGACTGGTAGGTGATGCCGTTGCCCATATCTTGAACTTCACCCTGAACCAGGTTACTGCCTTCAACTTTGACGCCCACAGGCGCCAGCACCGAAACCGATTCGGCTCTCAGGCTGAAGGGCTGGACAATTTCGAGTTTGGGTGCGCCAAAGAAATTGAGCGGGGAATTGCTCTTGGGCAAGGCCATGTCATAGGCAAAGACGATCTGGTATTGCTCAACGCCAGGGGCAACCGGTTGGGTATCGGCAAAACCGGTTTCGGTCTGGATGTAACGGCCGCCCAGGACCCCATCCTGGAATTGCAGGTTGGTATAACCGGCGGGCAGGTCAATATTGACCACCGGGCCGCCTTCTTGTTCGGCGACTACAGAAGCTTTCCCGTTGTTGGTGACGATCAAAAATTCGACCACCTGGACGACATCGGGTTTGGAGTAATCGAACAAGATGTGACCCTGGGCAATGACCAGGAATTCTTTGCTGGTGGTGGTGTCAAAGATGGTAATGGGCAGATCGTAGGCGCTCAATCCATCCTGGGCGGGGATGGCCGGGGCCGATTCGTATACGGTTCCGGCATGTTCCACGGTGACAAAGTAAGCGCGGGTTTCGACCAGCGAAACATCATTGAAGGTGTATTTCCCGTTTCTTACCGGGGTTTCGATCGATTCGCCTTCCTTGAATTCCTGGGTGGCGATATTGTGGTCAAACACATGCAAGGTTGCCACCAGGTTGGAAGGAACTTCGCCGCCGGAGCCGTTGGTTACCGCGCCACTGATGACGCCAACTTTTTCAACCGGGGTGGCGGCCGGGGCCGATTCCGCTGCGCCAGATTCGGGTGTGGGGTCGCCCGCAGCCGGGGTGCCTTGGGGGGTCGCTTGCGGCGCAGCCGCTACTTGCGCGGCGTTGCCAAAGGTGAAGGAACGCACATAGGCGGCCAGCGCAAAGGCTTCGGCGTCGGCGAGCTCGGTGGCAGGCATCATTGGCGCAATCCCGTTGCGGATAAAATCGACAAGGTCATTTTGCGAAAGTTTAGCCATCTGGGCCTGGTCGGCCAGGTTGGCGTTGGCGGCCTGTGCGCCATCGAGACCGTGGCATTCGGCGCATTTGGCTTCATAAAGCGCCTTGCCGCTGGCAACTTCTTCGGGGGTCACGCTCAGCGAGTAAGCATAGGCAACTACATCCCAACGCTGCTCATCGCTGAGGGCATTGGCAAAAGGCGGCATGAAGTTTTGCATGTTGCCCTGGGTAACGATGTTGAACCAGGTGGCCGGGGCCGCCCGACGGGCAATTTCAGCGACGCCCAGGCCGGGGACGTTGACGGTCAGCTTGGAAGCCTGTTCGCCATCTCCCAGGCCGGTAACGCCGTGACAGGGAGCGCAGCTTTGGGTGTAGATGGCGGCGCCGGAAGC